>NZ_CP026304.1:2583415-3229269 GCF_003054555.1 Streptomyces lunaelactis
CGTAGGCGGTACCCGGCTCCCAGTACGGCCGCTGTTCCGCGAGCCGCGCGGCCAGCACCCGGTCGTCGGCGAGCTCGTCGATGGTGAACCCGCCGTCGACGCCGATCAACCCGGCACGGTGCCCGATGAGCTCCCGCAGAGTGAGCCGTTCCTTGCCCTCGGCCGCGAACTCCGGCCAGTAGTGGGCGACTTCGCGGTCGAGATCGAGCACGCCGTCCTGGACGAGCAGCGCGACGACGAGATGTGACGCGCCCTTGGTAACGGAGTAGACGCCGGTTAGTGAGCCGGCCACCATCCCGCCCCCGGTCCACAGGTCGACGACCTGCTGCCCGTTCACGTACGCGGCGAGCTGGGCGCCGGACTCGGTGATCCCCTCGGCGAGTACGGCGGCGAACTCCTCCCGTACGTCCTCGAAGCCGTCCGCGACGGTCCCCCGTACACCGATCTCGTGCCCACCGATCTCGGACACCGACCCAGCCGCTGCCCCAGCCGCTGCCCCAGCCGTTGACCCAGCCATTGACCCTCCCCAGTGATCATCAACAGTCACCGGGAGGCAACCAATAGTCTCGCCGGGGAATTCCCCGGGCGCTGGGGCGGAGGCGACGGCGACACCGAGGTGAGTTGTCGGACCTCCGCGCTACGTTTCCACCATGACTGAATTCGTACTGGTAGCAGGCGCGTGGCTTGGATCGTGGGCGTGGGACGAGGTGGTGCCGGAGTTGCGTGCGGCCGGACACGGCACCCACCCTGTGACGCTGACCGGCCTCGCCGACAAGCAGGGCGCGCCGGCCGGGCAGCAGACCCATGTACAGGACATCGTCGACGAGGTGGAGCGGCACGATCTGCGCGACGTCGTCCTGGTCGGCCACAGCTACTCGGGCATCCCGGTCGGTCAGGCCGCCGAGCGGATCGGCGACCGGCTGGCCCGGGTGGTGTTCGTCGACTCCAGGGTTCCCACCGACGGCGAGTCGTTCGCCTCCGCCTGGTGGCAGGGCCGGGAGACATTCGAGGCAACGGTCGCCGGAAACGACGGCTTCTGGGCGCCGCTGACCGCGGCCGACTACGACAGCCAGGGTCTCACCGCCGAGCAGATCTCACGGATCGTGGGCGGCTCGACGCCCCACCCGGGCGCCACGCTCACCGAGCCCGCCGCGCTGACCCGCCCGCTCAGCGAGCTCCCGGCGACGTACATCAAGTGCCTCCTCGACGGCCCCGAGCCGAGCGACGACGTGGCCGAGCTGCTGACCAGCAAGCACTGGCGGCTGGTCGAGATGGACACCGGCCACTGGCCGATGTTCTCCCAGCCACACGAGCTGGCACAGATCCTGCACCGGTCAGCGGTGGAATCCTGAGGCGTATCGCAGGACGAGGATTCCGGACTCGTACGCCTTGCTGTGTACAAGGCTGAGCCTCGCCCTCTCCTCAAGGTATGCGTGCCGGGTCAGCGTCTCGCGCGGCGGCGCGCGATGAACCAGCCCATGACCAGTCCGACCGCCAGGGTCACGGTCAGTACCGCCCAGAGGGGCAGTGTGACGGTGGGGACCCACAGCCTGATGGCTACCGATGCTGTGTTCGCGGCGATGAACCAGATCGCCAGCACTGCGAGCGCCGCGATCCCGATGGTGCGTATCCGCACGTCCCGGCCCTTGACGGTCAGGGTCGGCGGGTCGTGCGGCTGAGGCGTTTTCCGTGCCATGGCTCCAGTATCAAATGATCTGGGCAATTAGTCCTGATCGGCCGCCGTCGCCGCCTGTGGGGCGGCCACCCTTCCCCGGGCTGGTTCGGCGCCGAAGCCGAGTCCGGTACCGCCGCGAACTAGCCCGGACCCTGGTGAAGGAGGTACGACTGGCTGTCGAAGGATGCACTCACCAGCGATCGCAGGAGGCAGCGCGTGTCACGTCCGGTCACCATCGTCACAGGCGGCAGCCGAGGTATCGGCGCAGCAACGTGCGTCCGGTTGGCGGCGGACGGCCACGACCTGGCTCTCGGGTACGTCAGCAACCGCGCGGCCGCCGAGGAGGTTGCGGCCGCTGTGCGTGCGGCAGGCGCACGCTGCGTCACCGTGCGGGTGGACACCTCCGAAGAGGCGGACGTGGAGCGGCTGTTCGACACCGCCGTGACGGAACTCGGCCCGGTGACCGGCCTGGTCAACAACGCCGGAGTGACCGGCCCGCTCGGCAGGCTCGTCGATGCCCGCACCGAGAACCTGCGACGGGTGGTCGATGTGAACCTCCTGGGTTACCTGCTGTGCTGCCGACGAGCCGCCCGGGACATGGCGGCGCTCGGCTCCGGTGCCATCGTCAACATCTCCTCCGCCGCCGCCACCCTCGGCAGCCCCGGCGAGTACGTCCACTACGCCGCGACCAAGGCAGCCACCGACGCACTGACCGTCGGCCTGGCCAAGGAACTCGGCCCGGACGGCATCAGGGTCAACGCCGTCGCCCCCGGTGTCATCAACACCGACATGCATGCCGCGATGGGGGACCCCTACCGCCCGGCCAAGGCCGCCGCCCACATCCCGCTCGGGCGGCCCGGCGAGCCGGACGAGATCGCCGCCGCCGTCGCCTGGCTGCTGTCGGCCGACGCCTCGTACACCACGGGCACGGTCCTGCGAGTCTCCGGCGGCCGGTGACACGCTCCGGAGCCGATGACGGCCTCGCCTCGCCCAGGACGGTTCCGAACAGCCGACATCAGGGCCTCGAAGACCGGGGCGCGTGAGCGCCGTCCGACGAGCGTGGGTCGTTGACGGGATTGGCGAGGGCGAGCTGTATAGGGTCTTGGCAACCGTCCTTCTCGGCGAGGCCCGCCCGCACGCCCGCTCGCCCCGAATCAGACGGACTCTCCCGGCGGGCCCATAAGCGCAGACTTGACCGATCATCAGGAGTGCTGCCGTGCGCCCCATAGAGACATCATCTGCGCCGGGCAGCCTCGGTTGGAACCGTGAGACAGCGACGCTGGCGCTCCTGTCCTTCGCCATGCTGATCGTTTCGCTCGACCAGTACATCGTGGTCGTGGCACTCCCCGACATCGCACGCGACCTTGGCTATTCCGCGCAGACGCTCCAGTCGGTCATCAGCGCCTACGCAGTAGTCTCGGCCGGCTTCCTACTGTTCGGCGGGCGTGCCGCCGATCTGCTCGGACGGCGCCGCATCCTGGCCACCGGCCTCGCACTCTTTGCCGGGGCAGCGCTCGCGGGAGGACTCGCGACCGGCCCCGGAATGCTCCTCGCCGCCCGAGCATTCCAAGGTCTCGGCGGAGCCCTCGTCTTCCCCACCACCCTGGCACTCATCAACACCACCTTCGCCGAAGGCCGCGCCCGCAACCGCGCATTGGGAATCTGGGGAGGGTCGGGTGCGGCAGGACTCGTCATCGGTGTGCTGCTGGGCGGTCTTCTGACGCAGGCGTTCGGCTGGGAAGCGGTCTTCCTCGTCATCGTCGCCCTGGCCGGCCCTGCGCTGCTGCTTGCCTTCGTATTGATCCCCCGGGACGGTGAACGCGAAAATGGCCGCACGTTCGACCTACCCGGTGCGCTCAGCGTCACTCTCGGCGTCACACTCATCGTGTTCGCCCTCGTGCAGGGCCCCGGATTGGGCTGGCTTTCGCCGGGCATCCTGCTGAGCGCAGCGGCGGGCCTACTGCTGATCGGAGCTTTCGTCATCATCGAGCGGCGCAGCTACGACCCGCTCATGCCACCCCGGCTGCTCTCCAACCCCAACCTGATCACCGGCACCGTCATCGCGTTCATGTTCATGGCGACCTTCGGCTCCGTGCTCTACTTCCTGTCCATTTACTTCCAGGAGATTCTGGGCTACGACGCTTTGCAGACCGGCGCCGGCTTCCTCATCCCCACGGCAGTGGTGGTGGCCGGTTCGACAACCGCAGGCCAGCTCGTGACGCGCTTCGGTCTCAGGCGCACGTTGGCCGCAGCCCTCGCCGTCGGTGCGCTCGGTGCGGTCGCACTCGGCCTCGCGATCTCGCCGAACGGCACATACATCGAACTCATCCCCGGCCTCGTGGCGCTCGGCATCGGCGACGGGGTGGTCTTCACCACCATGTTCATCGCCGCCGCCACCGGAATCTCCGACCGAGAACAGGGCATCGCCTCCGGCATTGCCGCCACCGGCTTAGGCGCGGGCGCAGCTGTCGGCCTCGCCATCCTCGTCCTGGTAGCGACCGCCGGCCTCGATGGCCTCTCCGGTGAACACCTTCGAATCGCCACCGCCGACGGGATCAGCACCACGCTCTTCGTCGTGGCAGGCGGAGTCGTGCTGACCTTCCTCGTCGCCCTGAGCCGGTGCCCGACACCGCAAGGACCGGCACCCGCCCCCGTGTCGTACCAGACCCGTCGCCGCTGACAGCGTCCAGGACCTGCCTGGCACGGCATGGTGAGTACCCGGGGAGGCGCCCGAGACCGATCCAGACTGCTGACGTTGCCGTCAGAGTCTGCCGTCACGACCACTTCGCCCCGAAGCAACTCGGGTGAGTGCTCGACCATAGGCCGGTGTGCCTCTCACTTGCCTGTACCCGCCACAGCAGGTCGGCTCCGGTGACGGCGGCAACCCCCCCGCTACCTAGCCCTCCTCGGCCTCGCCGCCGCCCTGTGCTGCTACAAGCGTCATCCGCCCCACCACATAGGACACAGTCTTATCCGGCCTCCTACCCCCACCCCGTCCCCGACCAGGAGTGATCGACAGATCCCGCAAAGCACCACCAGTTCTCCTGGCCCAAATTGCGGAAGGAGTTCGGCCATGCAAGCATCGATAGCGAGAACGTCGGGTCTGCTTTGCGGCGGCCGAAATACCCGCACTCGCTTCGCAGGCGTCAGCAGTGACCTGTCGATCTCCCCCACGCGCCCACTCTGGAAAGAGTTCCACCTGCCTGTCTTCCATGGTGAATTCCGAGTTGTCGCGTGATTCCATCCACCTGTTTCACCTCGGCTCCACATGCAATGAATGAGAGGGGTCTCATGGCCAGCTGGAATGCCGACTTCTTCCCCCTTCCGGGTGGGGCGATCTTCGACCATCAGAAGCAGCAGCTTACTGCAGTCTCTCGGTTCCCTGGACAACTGGACGTCTTCGTCATCGGTTTCGACAACCGCGTGTGGACAACGTTCTGGAACGAGAACACCGGCTGGAATGCCGACTTCTTCCCCCTCCCGGGCGGAGCAGTGTTCGACCACGAGAAGCAGCAACTTGCTGCAGTCTCTCGGTTCCCCGGACAACTGGACGTCTTCGTCATCGGTTTCGACAACCGCGTGTGGACAACGTTCTGGAACGAGAACACCGGCTGGAATGCCGACTTCTTCCCCCTCCCGGGCGGAGCAGTGTTCGACCACGAGAAGCAGCAACTTGCTGCAGTGTCCCGGTTCCCCGGACAACTGGACGTCTTCGTCATCGGTTTCGACAACCGCGTGTGGACGACATTCTGGAACGAGAACACCGGCTGGAATGCCGACTTCTTCCCCCTCCCGGGCGGAGCAGTGTTCGACCACCAGAAGCAGCAACTTGCCGCAGTCTCCCGGTTCCCCGGACAACTGGACGTCTTCGTCATCGGATTCGACAACCGCGTGTGGACGACATTCTGGAACGAGAACACCGGCTGGAATGCCGACTTCTTCCCCCTCCCGGGCGGAGCAGTGTTCGACCACCAGAAGCAGCAACTTGCCGCAGTGTCCCGGTTCCCCGGACAACTGGACGTCTTCGTCATCGGATTCGACAACCGCGTGTGGACGACATTCTGGAACGAGAACACCGGCTGGAATGCCGACTTCTTCCCCCTCCCGGGCGGAGCAGTGTTCGACCACCAGAAGCAGCAACTTGCCGCAGTGTCCCGGTTCCCCGGACAACTGGACGTCTTCGTCATCGGATTCGACAACCGCGTGTGGACCACATTCTGGAACGAGAACACCGGCTGGAATGCCGACTTCTTCCCCCTCCCGGGCGGAGCAGTGTTCGACCACCAGAAGCAGCAACTTGCCGCAGTCTCCCGGTTCCCCGGACAACTGGACGTCTTCGTCATCGGATTCGACAACCGTGTCTGGACCACATTCTGGAACGAGAACACCGGCTGGAATGCCGACTTCTTCCCCCTCCCGGGCGGAGCAGTGTTCGACCACCAGAAGCAGCAACTTGCCGCAGTCTCCCGGTTCCCCGGACAACTGGACGTCTTCGTCATCGGATTCGACAACCGTGTCTGGACCACATTCTGGAACGAGAACACCGGCTGGAATGCCGACTTCTTCCCCCTCCCGGGCGGAGCAGTGTTCGACCACCAGAAGCAGCAACTTGCCGCAGTCTCCCGGTTCCCCGGACAACTGGACGTCTTCGTCATCGGTCTCGACAACCGTGTCTGGACCACATTCTGGAACGAAAGCCTCGAGCCGATGCCACGTCTCTCGATCACACTGCGCGCAATCACGGTGTCGGGCGAGGGGCGATTCATCGAGGTTTCCGGTCTCGGGTTCACGCCCGGAAAGAATGTGAAGCTCGGCTACGACGTCTTCAGCGGAGGCGGGCCGACCACCCACCAACTGGGTGAGGACTCGTTCACCAGTGACAGCGAGGGTAGGTTCGCCCACCGCATCCGGGTAAATCTCACCGAAATCAGTGGAGCCCAAGTGCAGGCGACCGACGAAGCCTCGAATGTGGCTGTGACCGCATCGCTATAGCCGCTTCGTGAAGGACGGCTGCCGCTGGTCTTCGATGGCCGGCGGCAGCCGCGTGCCGGACCGGGGCATCGCGCTGCGGACCTGGGGTGCCTGGCGTGACGTGCCAGAGCGATTCGGGAGGCGGGCCACCGCCAGCGGCAGCCTCGGGCGTCGGCTCCACCGTGCCGGGTGGACCGGGAGGTGGAGGACAGCGATGTACTGGGTCGAACGGTCTCGTTGCCCAAACCCCACCGCCATGACGGCAGCGCAGGCACAGGTCCCCCGATGGTCGCGGGGCGTCGCACTTTTGCGGTGGGCGCGACGCTCGTCGCCGGGTGGCACATGCGCGGGAGCCCTGTGGGGAACCTGTGGTGCCGGGCGTGTCCATGGCAGTCATCTGCTAACTTCCTGACGGTTGTGACCTGGCCCAACTTCCCTGTCCGGAAGGTGTGTCGGGGTCGGGGACGCGGGAAACGGGGGAAGGGCCATGACCTCTGCGGAGGGCTACCAGGTCGGGCGCAAGGGCATGTCGGGCCAGGCCGGCGAACTGGACGGTTCCGGCGACGACGTGGGCAAGATCCGCAAGGCCGTCGCCAGCACGATGTGCTACACGCAGGACGCCCTCGGCGGCTCCGACACCGGGCCCGCGTTCAACGCGTTCGCGGCCGCCTGGGAGGCCGAGACCAAGGTCCTCGAAGCGGCCCTGCACGAACTCGCGGACAAGGTCCGCCTCTCCAGCCACGCGTACCGCGGTTCCGACATCGACGTCCGTACGGGAGCCCACGCCGTCTCCGTCGGCTCGGCGGCCGACGCGGGCGTCAGCACGATGCCGGCCCACGCCCAGCGCCCGTCCGCGCTGGCCGCCTACTGACGGGGCCCGCGTCCATGACGGAATCCACGAACGACCGCAGGCAGAAACTCGACGGCCTGCGCGGGCGCATCTCCTCGGCCGGCAGCAAGAACGACCTGATCGACGCAATCGAGGACGCCCTCGGCGTCTCGGCACCGGTCGGCGACCCGAAGGTGATCGAGGCCCTGGGTAAGCGCTACACCGGCCAGACCGACAAGGCCGACGCGGTGAGCGACCGGATCGACAAGATCGCCCGCAAGGGTCTTCCGCAGGTCTGGGTCGGCGACACGAGTGTCCTCGCCTCCGACGTGGTGGGCGCCGCCTCCCGCGACGCCCAGCAGATGATCGAGGCGTTCCAGGGCGGCGGCAAGGCACTGATCGCGCTGTCCGACGCGCTGGAGACCGCGCAGACCAAGGACGGCACCGGCCGCGGCAAGCTGCGCAACGTCCGCACCATGCTCGGCGGCAAGGACGGCTTCTTCGACGACTGGCACGAGGACGACGACGAGGAGGGCCTCCGTCTGCGGGCCCGCTCGCTGGCCTCCCACGGCGTCGACGACCTGCACACGGCGGCCGCCGACGCCGACGACGCCGCCCGCGTCGCGGCCCGCGACCTCAACAAGTTCGCCGCCGAGGCCCGCGCCGGCCAGATGGACACCGACGAGTTGACCGCCGCCGACCGCCTCGCCCTCGCCGACACCAGCAACGTCGGCGGCGACGCCGAACTGAACGAGATCCTCAGCGCCAACGACCTCGAACGCTCCGGCCGCGCCATGGAGAACCTCTCGCCCGCCGAACGGGCCCGTATGGAACGGCTGTTGGCGAACGCGTCGAGCCCGCAGGAGAAGGCGTACCTCATGAAGGCCCTCGCCTCGGGCTACGACGTCGGCGAGGTCGAGGAGTTCGGAGGGAAGATCCACGGCAAGGACTCGATGTGGCTCCAGGAGCACCTGGCGCCGATCACCACGGATTCCGTCTCCCGCGGCAAGGAGCAGCAGGATTTCGGTGGCGAACTCTGGGACCAGGACAACGAGACCTGCGTCCCGTCCTCGACGGTCACCGCCCGCGCCCTCGTCGACCCGGTGTACGCCCTCGAACTCACCGGCGGCCCCGACGGCACCGACGACGACCCCGACCACTTCCGCAAGCGCCTGCACGACGAGCAGTTCCGGATGAACGACGAGGGCGACGGCGAGTACGACGGCTGGTGGTGGGACCGCCACCCGGCCGGCATGGACTCCGACGGGCAGGAGGAGATCTCCAACAAGGAACTCGGCCCGCACACCGGCGACCAGTACGACACGAAGGAGATGGACAGCGCCGACGACCGGCGCGGCGTCCTGCCCGACATCGAGAAGTCCGTCGGCGAGGGCAAGCCCGTGCCCATCAACATCACGCGCGTCGACGAGGACGGCAACCGCCACGGCCACAGCCTGATGATCATCGGGCAGGAGGACGGCAAGCTGCAGGTCTACAACCCGTGGGGTACCACGTCCTGGATCAGCGAGGACGATTTCATCAACGGTGATCTCGAGGCCGCCGCCGACGACCGTTACTCCAAGGCCCACAAGGGCGACGTCAACCGCGTCTACCTCCAGCAGGACTGAACTCACCATGCAAATGCGAAACATTGTGCGTACGGCGGCCGCTTCGGCCGCCGCTCTGGTCACCCTTTCCGGCTGCGGCGACTCCACCGGGCCCGCCGCCTTCGGGCCGGGCGAGCGGAGCGTCTCCGTCGACAAGGGCGACACGTTCACGCTCGAGGTCCCGGCCAACCCCGCCCTCGGCCAGAACTGGTACTTGGCGAGCCCGCACCCTGACAAGGGCGTCGTCACGTACCAGGGCAGGCGCGAGGAGGAAGAAGGGGGTGACGAAGACCTCATCGGCAGCGGTGACGGCGCCCAGTTCTTCGACTTCGCGGCGCACGCGGCCGGCAGGACGACGGTGAAACTGCTGTTCTGCCCGCACGGCCTGTGCGGGAGCGCCGCGGAGGTGAGCGCGAGCCCGGTCCCGACGGCCACGACCACGGCGGCCCCGACGAAGTCGGACGACGAGGTCGCCTACTACGTCTACACCATCACCGTCCGCTGACCTGGACCGGAACTGAACGACGGAACGGAATGGCATGGCTATAACCCACGACCGCTCCCCGCGCACCGACCACGAGGTGCTCGCCACCACCGACATCGGGGTGCTGCTGCGCCACGGCCTCGGCCACGACACCTTCAGGACCGCGCTTTTCGGGGACGGCGCGATCGCCGCCGCCGTCACCCTCGACCGGCTCGGAGTGCTGCCGCGCTCGGTGGCGTACGTCGCGAAGATCGTCAGGGCCGGCGGCCTCGCGTACGCGGCCGGGCTGGCCGAGCCCCTGCCGTCGGGTGCCGCGTCCGCATGCCTGCGGGACTGGCTGGAGACCGCCGCGCAGGTCGCCGGCACACCGGACGACGAGGCGCGCGCCGCACGCTGGCTGGACACGGTCGCCGAGCTCATCGGCCTGCGCCGCGGCAGCCGGGCCGCGACGGCGGGGCCCGGCCCGGCCTGATCCAAACGAGAGGCGCTGGCCGAGAGGCACTGGCCTCGCCGTTTCGGTTGGGATGACGTGTCGTCGCTGATCGTCAACTGTGGGGTGGTCGAGGCGATTTGGTTGCTTGTGGTGCTCGGTCAAACATCTCAAAGCCGTGTCCTGCGGCCACACCCAAAGACGCAGGACGGCTGGTACATCTGCTACGCCTGCGGCAACAGCCAGCCCGGATAGGCGGATAGAGGTCCCGTGAAGTGTCCGCAGTGCGCCGCCCGCCTCGCCCCGCTGGGGTCCGACTGGTACCGGTGCGGCGCCTGCGGATACGAAATCTCCGAGGACGCGCTGCAGCTGCACCTGGAGCTGGTGGCCGCCTTCGAGGATGACCCGGCCAAGTTCTTCGCCCGCGTGCGGGACCGGCGCGATGCGATACGCGCCCTTGAGCCCGTGTGGCAGCGCACCCGTTAGACCCCCGCTGGTGGCATTGGTCCGGCCGCCGGCGGGTTCCAGGGCCCCGGTCTGTCGGCGTCCCCCGCGTGGGCAGGCCGGGGCTCTCCCATCCCAAGGAACTTGGGCCTGGTCGCGACGGACGGGCCTGTCTCATGACGGTGTGTCAGTACCTGGTCAGGCACATTGGCGACTCTTGCACTGCGCAGACTCCTGAGCTGCTGCCCCCTGTTGGGAGCAGCTTCTTGGCGGCGCATGGGGCGTGCGCGTGTCCACCCGTTTGCACCGTTAGACGCCATGACTCGGTCAAGGCGTCCCGCCCCGTCCTCGACTGGGGGCGGGGCGGTTTACCGTGTAGCCACGAAGGCCCCCGCCGAGATGTACGGGGGCCTTCGCCCGTGACGCAGGCCTCCCCGCCTCACGTCACAGGACGCGGACGGCGGTGTCAGGCGCGTGCGGGGAGACACACCTGCGCCGTCCATGCGCGCACTCTCCTGCCAGTAAGCGGAACGCAACTCCCCCTTTTGAGTGATGGGCGGTAGCGATCCTGTGGGGATGTGGCCCCCATGTGGCCTCGATCATGGAAACGGCCCCTCGATCCGGACTGGACCGAGGGGCCGAAACAGGCTCTCACCTGCTAGTTACCACAGTGGGCGGGGACGGTTTCGAACCGCCGACGTCTGCTTTGTAAGCCTGGCGTGGATGATCACGGGCCGGTCTTGGCTGGTCAACAGGCGTACGACAGCGCTGAGCCTGAGGGCGCTTGCCTGCACCGCCTCATACCCCGACTGACCGTAGTTGCCTGCTCGATCTGGCACGGATCTGGCACGCGGCCCCGCCGACACCTGCCTTGTAAGTTCGGCCGGCCTGCCTCTCTCTGGGGCCTCCTGCCGTGGGGACTGGTGCCGTTCCGGACTGCTCAAGGTCGCTACTGTCGGGCGTCGTTGATGATGTCAGCCGTGGATGTCAGAGGCCTTCTGATCCGTAGGTCTATAGAGACCCGGTAGGGGTCATAGCGGTTGCGTGGGAGGGGCTGACGAGGGCAGAAGGTCCGGGGCGGTTGTTGGGGTTGCTGTATTTGGTTGCTGTACCGCTGTTGCGGCGTCGTCGTAGGTGGCGAGGTTGTTGCGGGCTCTGAGGGTGTCGGGATGGTCGGGGCCCAGGATCCGCTCAGAGTCGGCCAGCACCCGCTCGCCCAGGTCGAGGGCCTCCTGCACCCGCCCGGCATCGCCGTAGGAGACGGCGAGGTTGTTGCGGGCTCTGAGGGTGTCGGGATGGTCGGGGCCCAGGATCCGCTCATAGTCGGCCAGCACCCGCTCGCGCAGGTCGAGGGCCTCCTGCACCCGCCCGGCATCGCCGTAGGAGTTGGCGAGGTTGCTGCGGGCGCTGAGGGTGTCGGGATGATCGGCGCCCAGGATCCGCTCTCGGTCGGCCAGCACCCGCTCGCGCAGGTCGAGGGCCTCCTGCACCCGCCCGGCATCGCCGTAGGAGTTGGCGAGGTTGCTGCGGGCGTCAAGGGTGTCGGGATGATCGGCGCCCAGGATCCGCTCTCGGTCGGCCAGCACCCGCTCGCGCAGGTCGAGGGCCTCCTGCACCCGCCCGGCATCGCCGTAGGAGTTGGCGAGGTTGTTGCGGGCCCTGAGGGTGTCGGGATGATCGGCGCCCAGGATCCGCTCTCGGTCGGCCAGCACCCGCTCGCCCAGGTCGAGGGCCTCCTGCACCCGCCCGGCATCGCCGTAGGAGTTGGCGAGGTTGTTGCGCGCGCTGAGGGTGTCGGGATGATCGGCGCCCACGATCCGCTCTCGGTCGGCCAGCACCCGCTCGCCCAGGTCGAGGGCCTCCTGCACCCGCCCGGCATCGCCGTAGGAGACGGCGAGGTTGCTGCGGGCGTCAAGGGTGGCGGCATGATCGGCGCCCAGGATCCGCTCAGAATCGGCCAGCACCCGCTCGCCCAGGTCGAGGGCCTCCTGCACCCGCCCGGCGTCGCTGTAGGAGACGGCGAGGTTGATGCGGGCGTCAAGGGTGGCGGGATGGTCGGGGCCGTGTATGTCGTTGCTGCGCCGAAGGGCTCTCTGGTCGTACTCGATCGCCTGTTGGTACAGGCCGGCATCTGTGAGGCTGCTGCTGACTTGGGAGATGCACGGGTGAGTCGTGGGCTGCCACAGGACTGGGTGGGTGCACTGTTCTAGGTGGATGGTGTTGGCACGCAGGGCTGCAGACAGTTCCCGGTCCTCGTGGTCGAGGACCGGCCAGAGACTGAAGATCGCGTCTGCAGCGGTGCGGGCGACGGCCGACAGGGTGTCGGCTGGGATGGTCTCGCGGACAGCGCGGGCGGTTAGTGCGTGCATGCGGATGGGTGCAGTGTCGGTGTCCTGGGCGATGAGAGCGTAGGTGCGCAGGCATTCCAGTGCGCTGCGGACCTCCTCCTCACTGACCGGAGGGTGGTACTGGCGCAGCCAGCGGCGTTGCGGGGGGCGGGTGGTGCTCAGGTGACGGAGTGCGGGGGGTGTGGTCCACAGGGCGGCGGGGTGGCCGACGGGGTCCATGAGGGAGGCGAGGTGCAGCAGGGGCTGGGCGAGGCGGGAGCTGTCGGCTTCGGCGACGGCATCAAGGGAGATCAGGGCGGTGGTGACGGCCCGTCCGTAGCCTTCGGTGTCCGCGTTGGGCGGGAGGAGATCGCCCAGTCTGCTGCGGGTGTCGCGTAGCAGCGTGAGGTAGGCAGTCATCGTGCGGCGCTTGTTGATGAGGTAGGCGGCAGCGTGGCCGAGTGCGAGCGGGAGGTGAGCGAGTTCCTCGGCGAGTTCGTCCGCCTTGTCAGGGTCGTGGAGGTGGGGATGGCCGGCGTCGGTGAGACGACGCCGGAGATAGGCACGGGCCTCCTCCGTCGTGTAGAGGCCGAGTCGGATGAGGGCGCGTCCCTGACCGCTCAGCTGGGCGTCGTCGCGCCGGGTGGTGGCCAGGACCCAGCCGTTGCCGGCACCACCGTCCGGCCACCACCCTTCGATGGCCTCCGGGTCGGTGATGTCGTCCAGCACCACCAGCCACGGCCGCCCCGTCGTCTCAAGCCACTTCAAAAAGACCTGCGCCGCCGTAGCGCTGTCGCCCGAAGAGACCCCGGGAAGCTGCAGCTGTTCGGCTGCTTCCGCGTAGACGGTGATGACCTGGTCGGGGTCGGTGGCCTTGGCCCACACCAGAACATCCAGACCCGCCTCGCCGGAACGTTCCCGGTCTCGCAGGTCCCGCGCCAGGGACGCTGCGAGCTGGCTCTTGCCCACCCCACCGGGCCCCGACAGCACCACCTCACTGTCCCCGGAACGTGCCACCTCGGCCTTCTTCCGCACCTCTGTGCGCGGTTGGAATGCCGCCGCCAGCCGCGGCACACTCCCCACCCACACCGGCCACTGCACCGACGGCCCCGGCACCGGAGGGGGATACACATTCATATCCCCCGCGACCTGGGTGACATCTCTCTGCGCCTGCGCCTGCTGCCGGGTACGGCGCTGCCCCGGACGCTCCACCACCGTCAGGCCCCCTGCCTCAGGCTCGGTTCCCGCCGACCTGATCGATGTCACCATTGCCGTCGCTGCGCGCCCTCTGCCGCACGTCCTCGCGCACCGCACCACCGGGCGACCCGGCGCCCGTGCCGTGGCTGCCACCCGTCTGTTTGATGTTGCTCCCGCCTCGCGCCGACTGCCGGACCCGACGCGTCCCGGCCCCGCCGGCCTGCGACGCCCACCACCCCAGAGCAGCGAGAACCCCCGCCGCAACGACGCCGGCCACCGGACCGATCACGTCCCACGGATCGTCGCCCCCGTCCGACAGCACCGCCCACGGCACCGACACGGCAAGAAAAGCCCCGACCGAACCCACCACCGCCACCAGCCACCGCAACGCAGCGTGCATACTCGCCCCCGAGACTCACGGCCCACAACACATCCTGAAACAGCCCATGTTGCCACGCAGGCACCCGTACAGACCTGGTGAGTCAGGAAACCGGAATTGGCTACAGGCGACCGTGCCCTTGTCTGTCATATCGCCCCCTCGGCCGGGACTTTAGCGCGTAGGCACGTCACCCACCTGACCCTGATCTGCGACCGCCGCTCCGGCGACCGGCTCGCCCAGTGGCATCATCGCGGCCGCACCACCGAACAGCCCTCGAACCTGACCGCGATCACCATGCGCGTGATCAGCTACCAGATGATGCAGCGCATGGGGCACTCGTCGGTTCGGGCGGCGCTGATCTATCAGCACTTGGTCAACGGACGGGATCATGCAATCGCCGCTCACGTCGATGAGCAGATCAAGAAGGTCCGGCCGGCAGACTCTGCTGCCTAAGGTCCCGAGGAGGTTTCTGGCACGTAAGTGGCACGACGCCTCTCCCCCGCCCGCATCACGGAGGAAAGAACAAGGCCCAGGCTCCCGGTTTGCCGCCGGTGACCTGGGCCTTCGTCGTGCTTCAAGCAAGTGGGCGCGGACGGTTTCGAACCGCCGACATCTGCTTTGTAAGAGGTCCAAGAAGCTAGATCATCATTGCCGATCTTGCTTCGACTGCCCCATTCTCGCTGGTCATAGGCAGGGTAGGCGAACCAGGTTGCGCGATCTTTATCGGTCTTTCTTGTTCCTTGCGTTCCCACGATGTTCCCAGCGGACGGCATCGAGACCTGGGTGAAGCCGTGAGGCGAAGTCGCCCCAGACTGCGGAGGTGTCGAATCCTTGACCACTGCAGTGCATTTGAGGCGCGCTACAGAATCCGCCCCTTCGCCCGTGGCCGATGCGGCCACGGAGATCTCCAACTGAGGGGACGGTGATCGGGGTTGAACATCGGCATCGGGGAGGAGAGCCGGTTGGCGATCAACATCTGGAAGGGGCTGTGCATGAGCGAGACGGCGCAGAAACTGCGCGGACACAGGCAAAGAACCCAGCTGTCCAGTTCGTTCGGATCATCCAGCTCCACAGTAACGGACTTGGAGCTCAGGCATGCGGCGAGTGGTCACCGTCGATCTTGCGCCACGGTGGCAGGAACGCCGTCACCTGGTCCGATGCGTCGTCCTCCACGGCCTGGTTCTGCCTGGCGAGGGCGCTGTCCAGGTGCCACGCGGCGGCCGAGTCGCCGGCGTTCGCGCGAGCCCGTAATTCGTCGAGGAGGCCGCTTCTGGCTAGCAGGGCGTTGAGCTGCCAGGCCGCGGGGCTACCGCCGCGGTCAGCGCGTGCCCGCAGTTCCTCGACGTGGCCCAGCTGAGCGAGCAGGTTGCCCAGCCGCTCCGCAGCGGGCAGGCTGCCTGCGTCGGCCAGAGTGCGCAGGTCGTCGAGACGCCCTTCTCGGGCAAGCACGTCGGCCACCCCGGACGCGTTCGCGAGGGCGCCACCAGCATGGGGCTGGGCCAGCAGGACCGCCATCCCTCCTTCCACGTCGCCGTGTTCCGCGAGCAGGTTGGCCAGCCGGTGCCAGGCGCCGTGGAAGCCAGTGTCGGTCAGGGGGCGGAGGATCGCCGTTGCCTTTCCGACCTCGCCGTGTTCGGCGAGCAGGTCGGCAAGTTGACAGGCGGCTTCCTGGTCGCCGGCGTCGGCCAAGCCGCTGAGGATTGCCAGCGCCTCGTCGACGTCGCCCTGCCCCGCGAGCAGGCCGGCCAGTACAGAACCCGCCTCTGAGTCGCCGGTGTCGGCGCGGGTGCGCAGTTCGCCGACCTCTCCCTGCTGTACGAGAAACTTGGCCAGTGTGTGTGCGGCGTATCGGTCACCGCTGTCCGCGCGGGTACGGAGCTCCTCGATCCGGCAGTACTTGACCAGCAGTTCGGCCAGCGCAAACGCGGCGTTCACGTCGCCGTCGTCGGCGAGGGTGCTCAGTTCTTGGAAGCGGTCCTGTTCGGTGAGCACCTTCCGGATGTAGCGCGCGGCGGTCTCGTCACCAGCGTCGGCCCATCTCTGCAAGTGGGACAACGCCTCCTCCACGCGCCCCCTCTGCAGGAGCTGGGCGACCAGCAATCGCGCGGCCACCGGGTCACCAGCGTGACTTCGAGCGCGCAACTCGGCCAGGTTTCCCTCTCGCGCAAGAAGGTTCACAAGTTCGGAGTTGGCACCCAGGTCGCCCGCGTCAGCGCGGGTACGCAGTTCTTCGATCCGACCTGCGGCGAGGAGCAGCTTCCCCAGCTGCATCCCCGCATAGATGTCACCGCGGTCGGCAGCTTGGCGATACAGCGCCTCGGCGAACCGGTGCTCGCCCCACGTTTGTGCACTCTCGGCAAGGCGCTGCGTGTCCCGCGGGTGATGGTGATCGACGATGGCCTTCCAGACCGCCTCGGGTACCGGGACAGCACGGCGTGCGCGGTTGGCCTGCTGATGCAGGTAGTCGGCCACCAGGTAGCCGGTGGTCCTGCCCATCGTGCCGGTCGGGCGCAAGGTGGAAGCAGCCCCGTGCAGCCGGGTGGTGGCGTACTCCAGTGCCTCCTCCAGCCAGTGCCGGCCGGCCCTCGCCTGCTCTGTGGGCGTGAGGTAACCGGGGACGGCAGCCGCCAGCAGCTCCGGGGGCAGGGGGACGCGCGCACCCAGACGGCGCGTGTCCAGCGCCGTGGTGATCAGCGCCTTGGCATACGGGTTCGGTGCCTGGGTCCACCACGTCTCCAGTTGCGGGGCGGCTGCCAGGAACTGGGTGAAGCCGACGTCCGGGGTGTCCAGCGCGACGCGGATCCGCCTGTCGGCGGAGATAGCCTCGGCGCGGTACCGCTCGGCGGGGGGTGAACGACGTCGGTACCCGCACCAGGTGGGCGAGATCCAGGAGCTTCCGGGCGTCGGCGTGCGGATCCGGCCGACCGGGCACGCGCGCCGCGAT
Organism: Streptomyces lunaelactis; assembly: GCF_003054555.1. Taxonomy (NCBI): domain Bacteria; kingdom Bacillati; phylum Actinomycetota; class Actinomycetes; order Kitasatosporales; family Streptomycetaceae; genus Streptomyces; species Streptomyces lunaelactis. Next base: position 2,600,703 of record NZ_CP026304.1, read on the forward strand.
GCGGCGGGTGTACTCGTCGGACCAGAGCGTGCCCACCAGCACCAGCCCCGCCCCGATCAGGCGCCGGGTGGAGGCAGCGGTCAACGGGACCGGACCGTCGAGGTGGCTCTGCAACTCGTTCAGCCACACGACGGTGCGCCGGACCTGCTCGGCCGCCAGAGCCTGCAGGCCGGTCACGTCGGCGGCGTCGGGATGGATCAGCCACCACTCCGGCAGTTCCGTGCGGACCGCCTCCAACAGGGCGCGGGTCTTCCCCACCGACGAATCGCCGATTAACAGCACGAAGCCGCCCTGCCGGGCCGCGGTCGTGACGGCGGTGCGCAGGTCGTCGTCGAAATCCCGGGGCACGTAGACCGGCAGGTCGGTCGTGTCCTGCTCGCCGTCAACCTGGATCGACGGGTGCACGCCGAGCAACAGAGGGCGGGCGTCACGGACCCGTACGGCATTGCCCGGACGGCGCAGATGCCCGCTCTCGACCCGCTCCCACGCCCTCAGCCACGGCGCCTGCGCCCGCGCCCCGAGACCGCAAGCGGTGAGGAACGCGACGACCGTCTCTCGCCTCGGTGTCGAATCGCCGGTGAGCAGACCGGTGATCGTGCTACGTGGAAGGGTCGGCTGCGGACCATCCCGGCCCGGCCGTGGGCGCAACTCCTTCTCCAGGGCGGAGTACGAACGCGCCCCCCGTAACGCGTTGAGGCCGGCCTTGAGCTCGGACAGCGTTTCTATCTGTTCCGGATCGGGGCTTCCCGTCCGGTCGGGAGTGTTCGGTGACGTTGAGCCAGAAACCATTCACTCACCGTACAGCGGGCGACGGAACGCCAGTGAGCTGCGCGAAGTATGCACCGGGTGTACGGGGTTGTTCGCACCCGATGCCGAACGGGCCGACGCCCTGCTTCATTCGAGGGTGTCCACAAGGGAACGCCGGCCGGCCCCTCCACTACGTTCAGAAGCGGAACGGACCACCATGGATCACTGGTTCACCCTCGTCGGCGACCTCATCCACCTCGCCGACTCCCTCGCGGCCCTCGCCGCCGCCGCGCTGGCCCTCATCGGCACCCGCTCCCGGCGGACCGACGACCACGACGAGGACACGAGCGCGCAGTAGCGTCGAGAGCCGCCCCGGACCTGGTTCGGCCACGGAGCGCCGCGGCGGGCTCAGCCGTTGACGAAGGTGAGGCTGGTCGCGTCGTAGCGGGTGCCCGCGACATGCTCGGGCGGGGCGGCGGCCTCGATGGCGGCGAGGTCCTCGGCGGACAGCTCGACGGCTAGGGCCGCGAGGTCCTCCTCCAGGTACCGCTGCCGCCGGGTGCCGGGGATCGGCACCACGGCCAAGGGCCGGCGCGAGCAGCTGGCGAAGATCGGGGTGGAGCTGTTCTACCTGCCGCCCCGGAGCCCCGAGCTCAACGACATCGAACGTGTCCCGCCTGGCCGACCACGGCGGCGGAGCTGTGCTCCAAGTCGTCCGCCACTTCAACGACACCAACCCGGAGCAGTCGCCGTCCTCGTACGCACCCAACCTCTTCGGCTGGCACCTGGACCGCAATGTCCTGGACTTCCTCACCGCCACCGGCGCCGAGCTCGACATCGACGTCTTAACCGCGTTCGCCCGCGGATTGGCCGAACTCGGCCGCGAACTCGGCGACGCAGCCGTCGCCACCCTCACCACCCTCACCACCCTCACCTACGGCTTCGCAGCCCTCGCCGCAGTCCTCGCCATCGGCCCAGCCCTCGCGCTCACCACCCACCGCCGCACGACACCCGCACCGCAGTAGCCACCAGGAGGCCGCAGCTCTCCGCCACGGCAGCCAGCATGAGCTCGACGATTACTCTCCGTGCTCAATTCGGCGGCCACTTGACGCACTGTCACGTGGCCGCCGCTGGGGAATACCAACTGGCCACCGACAGGCGAGCCCCTGACGGGCCCGCTTGAGGCGTTCGCGGTGCTTCCTCAGCTTCACCAATTCGTGGGGTGCGGCGAGCGTCGTTCGTGGGGCTCTGCTCTCGGTCAGTCCCAGGCGAGTTGGCCGGTCGGGGTCTGGGGCCGGGGTGGTGGTACGGCGGACTGATCCGCGTGGACCCGGCCGGGGCCGACGCTGGGCAGCTGGTCGATGTCGCCGACCAGCAGCAGGTGGCAGCCGTCGCGGACGGCGGCGGTGAGCTTGCGGGCCAGGGCGAGGTCGAGCATGGAGGCCTCGTCGACGACCACCAAGTCGGCCGTCTCCAGCACACTGGCGTGGTCGAAGAGGGAGTCGCCGTCGGGTGGCCGGATGAGGCGGTGCACGGTCATCGCCGACTGGCCACAGGTCTCCTCCAGGCGTTTGGCGGCCTTCCCTGTTGGCGCGGCCAGCGCGACGACCGCACCGGCATCGTCGGCGATCTCGACCAGCGTGTGCAGGGTGTGGGTCTTGCCGCAGCCCGGACCGCCTGTCAGCACGGAGATGGGGCTGGTCAGGGCGGTGAGGATCGCTTGATGCTGCTCGCCGGTCAGCCCGGCCGTCTCCTTTGTGGTCAGCGCGGCCAGGCGCTCTGCCCAGGGTGCCAGTTCGGCGAGCCGGGACGCGGAGCCGAGCAGACGTCGTACATGCCAGGCGAGTTGGGTCTCATCGCGGTACCAGCGCGGCAGCAGCGCGATCTCGGCATCCGCCACCGCGCCGGTGCCATCCAGCACGGGCAGCGGCAGCGTTTCGGTGATCACCTCACCCTGGCCTCGCAGCCCCTCCAGAGCGTGGTGCAGCACCGCGTCGTCGAGAATCTCCGCGGTCGCCGGGTCGTCGTCGGTCAGCAGATGGCGGGTGCGGGCGATCAGGATCCGCACTGGCAGGTGGCAGTGGCCCTGGCCGCCGGCCTGGTCCAGTTCGTACAGCAGCGCGGCCTGGAGACGCTCGTCGCTGTGCTTGGGTACGCCGACGGCGAGTGCGATCTTGTCGGCGTTGACGAAGCCGACGCCGTGCACGTCCCGGCACAGCCGGTAGGGGGTGTGGCGGACGATGTGCATCGGGTCGTCGTCGGTGTCGGCGTACGCAGTGTAGATCTTCACCGCGAGCGCCGGAGTGACCTCCAGTCCCTGCAGGAACACCATGATCTCGGCGATGGCCTTCTGTTCCTGCCAGGCCGCGGTGATCCGTCCCACTCGGATCGCGCCAATACTGTGGACTTCCAGCAGCCGCTGCGGTTCGGCGTCGATGACCTTCAGGGTCTGCTCGCCGAAGGTGTCCACGATCGCGGAGGCGAGGACCGGCCCGATGCCGCGGATCAGGCCCGAGGCGAGGTAGAGGCGGATCGCCCGTTCGTCCGCGGGCATCCTGCGCTCGCAGTACGCAACCTTGAACTGCCGCCCGTGACGCGGATGATGGGTCCACGTGCCGCGCAGCCGCAGGCTCTCCCCGGGCTGCACGCCGAAGAGCGCCTTGCCGAGCGCGGTGATGCTCTCCTCGTCGCCGGTCGTGGTGGTCAGCCGCAGCACCGTGCGCTCGTCGTAGCCGATGTGGAGCAGGTGGTCGACGACGCCCTCGATCACATCGGGGGCGTCCAGGGGCGTTTGCTGGGACACGTGCTCTATCTCCAGAGGGTACATACGGTGGCGGATCACCCGCTGTCGTCGTGGTGCAGCAAGGTCAGCATGGAGCCCAAGGGGGCGGGCTGTCGCACGGTTGAAGGATTCGTGTCACCTGAACGAGCGACGCGAGCGGCGGCGGCGGACGACACGAAAGCCATGCACAGCGGGCACCGATCGGGGCAGAGGCACCTCTCGCTCTCGGGCTCGCCGGCAGCCTGCCGGTATGTCCGCCCAGCGCGACCGCACCACCCCCGCCACCACGCCGCCTGCCGCCGCATTGGCACAGGAGCTGAAGCCCTCGCGGCCCAGTACCCCGAGGAGATCCTGCTGGAGGCGGCGGACGCCTCGTGCGAGGCCGGCGACTACGACCGCGCCCTTGCGCTGTACGAGCAGCTACTGGCCGGCGAATGCGCCGAACCCCACATGGTGACCGTCTACCGCATCGGCACACTGTGGGACGCCGGACGCGAAATCGAAGCCCGCCGGGCGGCCCGGAAGCTGCGGGCCCTGCACCCGCGTGACGGCGCGACATGGCACTTCGTCGCCGAGACCTTCGAGGCCGCAGACGACCTGCACACCGCAGCCGAGCCCGGAGCTCGCCAGGCCATCCAGATCAGGCGCCGCCGTACCGATGTGGACGGTCGCGTAATTCCCCAGGGCTGGCGTCACGTAGTGCCCCAGGGGGATCGCGGATCCGGCTTCACCGGCAGAGAGTTCGCGGCAGCGGCGGGAGTGGAACGATCGGTTGGTATCCCTGTCCTTCGGGTCGCGTCTCTGCCGTGCATGGCTCGTGAGGACCCCGGTTCCGTGTGTGGCCAGGTCAGGGGCGCACTGGTGGACAGTCAGTGGCGGTGGTGCGGCTGTCGGCTCATTCCAGGACGGCGAGGTGGTCGGCGGCGCCCCCGCGCCATTCGATCAGGAAGAGGGTTGCGTCGTCGCTGGTGCGGCCGCCCCGTTGCTGCTTCAGGGCGTGGGAGAGTGAGCGCACCACCGCTCGTACTCCCTTCTCCCCGTGTTCGATGCGGTTGACCCAGTGGATGAGCTGTTCCTCGCGGAACTGCTCTTCGCCGGCTTCGTGCTCCTCGATCAGGCCGTCGGTGAAGCACAGCACTCGGTCGCCGCGCTGGAGCATCTGCTGGCTGATCTGGGGATCTTCACCGCCGAAGCCGACCGGCAAGGTGGTCGGGCCCTGAAGTTGCCCGACGACCTGGTGGTTGCGGATCAGCAGCGGTGCAGGGTGGCCGGCGTTGACCCACTGCAGGTGGCCCGTTGCGACGTTCAGGCGCATCATCTGCGCGGTGACGAAGTGGTCGGGCCCGAACTGCCCGGCGATGGCCCGGTCCATGAACGTGTAGATCTCGGACAGACCGATGTCGGCACGTCTGGCGTGCCGGTAGGCCCCGACAGCGACGGTCGCCATCGTGGCGGAGTCCAGACCGTGGCCCATCGCATCGACCATGGCCACGTGCAGGATGTCGTCGTTGAGGGCGTAGTCGAAGCTGTCACCTGCGACGTTGTAGGCGGGCTCCAGGATTCCGGCCACCGCGACCTGTGGGACGGACATCGCCAGCGGCGGTAGCAGGGACCACTGGATCTCCGCGGCCACGCTCATCGGTTCGCGGCGCCGGGCGAGGAAGAACTGGTCGGTGTAGCTGTGCTTGGTGACCAGCATGTCAGCGACCAGGCCGGCGAGCCTGCGCAGCAGGCGCCGGTCGTCGTCATCGACGGTGTCCAGGGTGAGGGCCATCACTCCCACCTGGTCGCTGCCGTCCAGCAGCGGCAGGTACATCCGGACGCCGTCGGCCTGCGGCACCTCGGCAGTGGTCGCGTACAGGAAGGCCGTGCCGGCGGGCGAGTCACCGATCGGCTCAGGCTCGCCGACCATCAACCGCCGACCCCGAAGCGGCACCAGCAGCAGCTGCGCGTAGTCCTGCAGCAGGATCGAGAGTTCGCGGCCACCGACCCTGGCCACCTCCTCCGCGATCAGCGGGGCGATCAGCTGCGGCGGCATCTCGTGTGCCCGGTCCAACAGCACCCCCAGCAGCCGCTCACCGAACCCTTCCGACCGGTCCACCATGCCCTTGTCGGGCCGCCGCTCACCTTCTGCCATAGCCGCACCCCTGCACCGGCGTCTTCAAAGCCGCAGCCACCGTGTCCCTGCTCACCTCGTGCCGCGCATCCAGCGCCCGCCCCGACGCGCTCGGGTCCATCCGGCGGTCAAGGCGGATCCGCTCGACCCGCTCACGTGATCTGTACACACGGGCTCCTGACACGGCCGTGATCAACCCGCACAGAGTGACGCGGCTGACCAACCCTCAGAGCCCATTACGCCAAAAGCGGCATGTCACACACGGCCAGGACAGATGGCTCTCAATCCCGCTGTGCACCAAATATCTCCCGGAGCGGGTGTACTACGTGACGTTCGCGACGCGACCGTGGGGAATTACGTGACCGTCGACAACCGACCGCAAGACCGGCAAGACCACCCTCAAGACCGTCTACGCCGTCACCAGCCTGAGCGCCGCGCACCCCCCGGTCCAGCTCGCCCGACTCGTCCGCGACCACTGGAAGATCGAAGCCCTGCACCACGTCCGCGACTCCACCTTCGTCGAAGACGCCTCACAGGTATGGACCGGCAACGCGCCCCGCGCGATGGCCACCTGGCGCAACCTCCGGACAGCCGGAGTGAAGAACATCGCGGCCGGGCTCAGTCGCGATGCCCGCGACCCCCATCGCCCCCTCACCCTTCTCGGTCTCGGGTGATCACAAACCAGGCGTCACTCGACTACGCCGAAGCCCTGGGGCTGGGGAACACCGTCGACAGGTTCCGCGCCGCCTGCCCCGCTCATGTCCGAGTGGCGCTGGGTAGAAGCCGCCTGACACCGTAGTGCCAGGGGGCTGTGGGGTTACGGCGTCCGACGGTAGAGACACACAATGACAACACGCTCCGCGTGCTTGCTGCCCAGTGCGCCGATGACGTTGCCTTCACAGACGGACATCTTGTCCAGCCGCCAGCCAAGCGATTCGATGGCCTCCATCTGGTCGTTTATGCCGGTCATTGCGCCGGTGGCCAGGCTGTTGGTGTGTGCCTCCATGAACTTGAATACCAGGATGGTCCTGCCCGCTTCGATGGCGTGCCGGGCCTGGTCAAGCGCGCTCTGCTCCTTGACCGTGTTCAGGAATCCCATCACTGATCATCTTCTTGCGTACGGGTCCTGTCTTTCCAATGTCAGAGTACGGCGCCCGGTGCCAGGGGCTGCGCCTGATAAAGACCGGCCTCCCGGCAGGATGGGAGTCAGCTACCCAGTGCGTCAGCGGCGATTTCGGCGCGCCTGTGGTCGACGATCGACCAGCTGGAGAGCCGGTTCATGGTCGTTGCTGTTTCGGCCCGGGCGCCACCGGTCCAGCTCCGTCGGTTTGTCGCAGGCATCGGAGTTAGCCTAAGCCGTCCGTGCCCGCGCGGTGCTGGACCTGGCTCTCCAGATCGACGCAAGAGCGGCGAGCATGCAGGCCAAGCCTCCGTCGTGGGACACCCCAAGCCTCGACGACCTACTGTCCACCCACCCAGCCCAGGCGTGGGCCGACCTGACTTTCGCCCCGCTGGAGCAGGACCGTCGAGACCTGCGCCGTACGCTCCAGGTGTGGCTGGGGCACAACACCAACGCCGATTCCGCGGCGGCTGAACTGGAGGTGCACCCGCAGACAATCCGGGGACGCCTCCGCAGCGCGGAACGGCTGCTGCAACGATCTCTCCTGGCTGGTGCCGCAGGCACCCACGACCTGGTCATCGCCCTGTTCATCACCGGAGGCATCCCGACATCGCCGGGACGCCTGCAGCCTCTCTCGCCGGCACTTCTGCAGCGTCCACAAGGCACAGGGCCAGGTGACTGTGCGGATGTCCCGTGCTGAAGAGTGAAGGTTCCCGGTGAATCTCCAGGGTGCCCGCGACGCTCTCTTATCGTGCTCCGCGAGAGTTGCGCGGCATCCTCGTAGATCTCGCCACTCGGGGGTTCGAAAGATCTTCGATCACTCGTTCAGTGGGCTCTCGCCAGTCGAGGCCGATGCAGTCGCATGGTCCCACTTCTGAGTGAAGGATCGTTTCGGGTCAGATCGCTGGTTGTGGCTCCTTGTACGCGCCGGGCGCCGGTCCTTGGATGATCACGGAGGCCGTGCCGTCGGCGTGGCCGTTAAGGAAGGCGAGCGCGCCCATGCCACAGATCCAGACTGCCGCAGAACGCCTGGAGCGGGTACGCGAAACACTGGAGGGTTTCCAGGGGGCGCGGGCTGGTTCCCGGACCGCCCGGCGGCTGGGCCTGAGCCGGGGTCAGAATCTGCTGATCGGGGCCGCTCTGCACGCTGCGGCCCGCTTGGACCGGGGACTGAAGCCCACCGAGCTGGAGGAGCAGCTGCTGCAGATGCTGCGGGCCGGCGCGGACGATGACGCGGAAGTAGGGTCCTGGGGGCGGCTGTTTGCCGAGCAGCGGTCCGCCCGCGGCGGGGTGAAGGTGTTCCCCGCCCCGATCAACCAGCTCGATGTGAACACCGGGTACAGCATGGAGGACCTGCTGGTAGACCTGGTCGAGGTCACCTCCGAGATCGTGGCTCAGCCGAACGTGGAGATCGTCGACGTCACGCAGACCACGTCCGGCGAGTCGACGGACCGCGAGGAGTTCCTCCAGGCGCTCGCCGAGTACGGCGGCGGCGTCACGGTGCTGACCACACCCGAGGAACGGCAGATGCGGGCGGCAGTGCCTGTCCTGCCGCTGCGGGTGGTCCTGAAGCCCTCCTGGTTCCGGTGTGACCGCCGGTCCACCGAGTTGGGCAAGGACGAGATCTACTGGGCGATGGCGGCAGGCGCGGACTCCAACGCCAAGAAGTCCTTCAAGACCCCGGAATTCGGGTCGGTGGTGACCGGCAGCGAGCGTCAGTTCAACGGCCAGCATGCCTTCACCCTGGCCGACACGACGGTACGCGGTCACCTGTCGCTGAACATCGAGTGCTGGGAGGCCGACCACAGTTCGGGCGGCTTCTACAACAAGATGCGCGAGGTCCTGGCCACCATGGCCGAGCGGCTCGCGGAGGGCTCGAGGTCGCAGACCTACTCCCCGCCGGAACACGGCGGAGACAACGGGGAGGGCTGGGCCGCGCTGCTCGCCATCATCCTCGGGCTCGTCAACCTCCTGCTGGGCTGGCTGACCAACGACGACGACCTGGTGTGCGAGCGTTCCATCGGCCTCAGCCGGTACGCATTGAGCGGCTACTTCACCCCCACCGGCCGCGAGGCGTCGTGGCTCTTCGACGGCGGCAAGCAGGGCCGTCACCGGCTGTATCTGCACGGCACCGTCGCCCCGGTCACGGTACCGGTGCGCTACCGGTACGTGACCCAGGCAGGGAGCTGGAACGGGGAGGCGCCCATCGGAGACCAGCGCAACGTCGCCGCTCCGCCCGTTGGTGTCTCCTACAACGGCAACCTCGGCATCCTCTACGCCGACGCAGCCACGAACGAGCTGCTCTGGACCGGTCACGGGAATGATGCCGGCACCGGCTTCCGCGGTGTAGGCACTGCCGTCCCGCCAGGCGTGGCCGTGCACGACGGCAAGCTGTACTGCGCGCACCTCGGCCTCGACAAAAGCCTGTACTGGAACACCCTCACCAGCGACGGCTGGAGTAGCTCCACCGAATTCTACGGCTGGGGCACCCGGCACAGCCCGGCACTGGCCGTCCACAACAACACGCTGTACTGCGCCCACACCGGCATCGACGGGAGCGTCTACCTCTCCGCCTTCACCGGCAGCGGCTGGGGCACCGCCGTCAAGTTCGAAAGCTGGGGGACAACGAGTGCCCCGGCACTGACCTCCCACGCAGGCCAGCTGTACTGCGCCCACCGCGGCGTAGACGACAAGATCTACCTGGCCTCCTCCTCCAACGGCACCTCCTGGGGCGGGGCCAGCGCCGTCAGCGGATGGATGACCTACGACGCCCCCGCCCTGGCCTCCTTCACCAACAAGCTGCACCTTGCCCACCGCGACCGCAACGGCACCCTCTACGTGGGCGCACAGAACGGATCCACCTGGTCAGCCACCCAACTCCAGACCGGCGGATACGGCGCCCCCTCCCTCGCCCCCCACGACGGCCAACTCTTCGCCCTGTACGTGTAGCCACCGCTGGGTCCGCAGCTCGCACCACCGCGGCCCACCGGACCGGCCCGCCATACCTCGGGGACTCCCACCGCCCGACGCCATCCCTCCGCCCGGGGCGACGCGAGGACCTCGGCGATCACACCGCCGGGGTCCTCCGCTGTTCAAAAGCACTATCACCGGCACCGGCTGCTGGACCGATGCGGTGAGGTGATTCCGTACGTATGTAGCGACGTCGTTTCGACGCGCGTCGGGGGTCGCATGCTCGTGCGAGTGGGCGATGTACGTGACTTCGACAGTCACCGTCCCGGCCGGCGCGCCCTTCCTCGACAGCTGCGCGCATGCCGTCGGCGAGGCCGCTGGCCCAGGTGGAGCGCCCCGAGCGGAGCGAGGACGAACACGGGAGGAGCGGGTGAGGAGGGATGAGGAACAGTCGTGCACAAGGGTTGCGCCAAAGCCTGGCGAACCCGTTGCTGCCCCGGATGCTCCTCAACCCTCCGTTGCGTCTCTACTGCTTGGCGAGCTGGAGCAGGTCAGCGAACTTGCCGCTATCACTGCCAATGACCTTGATGTGACCGGCGAAAAAGCCCCTCGTCATAGCTTGGCTCGGGTTGTCATAGACCTCGGCGAAGGTCGAGGAATCCATCGTGATCGTGACGTCGGCACCACCCGGGCTTCCTTGCTCGACCCGCAGGGCCGACGTGTCGACCCACCATTCTCCGCCGCCGTAACCAGTGATGTTGACCTGGTACTTGTAGCCGACCTTGCGTACTTCCTCCGCGTGGCGCCCAAGCCCGGCGCCGAAGTCTTCGTTGAACCACTTCTGCACGTCGACGGCCATCAGTTCTCCTCAGGGTGATCGGGCATAGCCGGAACGATCCACCTTGTCACGCTGGGTGTCCGGCCCGTATCTCCGACAGGGCAAGATCACCCATCAGCGGGAGTGGAGGTTCACCAGATCGCGACGGCCCCGTTTCTGTTCCGACGGCTGGTGCTTGTCATCGAGATGACGCGCGAGCACAGCGTGTGACAGCTCCTCAGAACGTGGACCAGAGCCCGTTCCCCCCTGCACCGCCAGTGAGGCCTAGATCGTCCAGAACAACGGACAGCAGCCGCTTGAACCGCCCAGGGCTGAGCATCGCCGTATCGCCGGGCATTCCGTCACCCCACGCGCCGCATTTCGTCGGTTCCCAGGCTCCCGGCGCCAGTGTGGAACCGGGAGCCACACTCTTTGCCTGCAGCACACGCCATCCACTTGCCTACGCGGCCAACTGGGCCCAATCGCGCCACTTCAGCGCCACACGGTCGCTATCGACCGTGCGTGACCCGCGAGCCGCGGCCGGATACACAGCCACCTGTTCAAGCAGCAGCACCACAAGCCCCTTCTTGGCCGCCGAGGGGGCGTGCTTCCACCAGCGCACCAGGTCAGGCACACCCCCCAAGGGGGCGTACTTGACCTGTTCCAGGAGCCGCGCCTTCACCTCGGCCTCCCGGATGCTCTTGGCCAGCTCCTGGTCGGCCGTTTTGAAGGACTCCCTGGAAATCTCCCGCCGGGCGTAGTCCTCCCCGAGCTCCTTCTGCTGCGTACGGGCCGCTTCGATGTCCTTGCGCAACTGCTCGACCTCACCGAGCACCTGCTCCCGCGCCGCTTCCAAAAGGGCCTGCACCTCAGGCTTCGCCAGCTCCGCCAGCACGTGCTCTGCCACATAGGTCTCCAGCCGCCGCTGCTCACCACTGACCAAGCACGGCCTTCCCCCGATCCGCCTTCACGACCTGCGCCACTGCGCTGCCACGCTGTCGCTGGCAGCCGGCGTCCACATGAAGGCGATCCAGACGATGCTCGGGCACTCGTCGTACCAGCTCACCGCAGACACCTACACCTCCGTACTCCCGCAGTTCGAGAAGGCACAGGCTGAGGCCCCGGTCCAACTCGTGCCGCGCAAGACCAAGGCCAGGCAGCCGAGTGGCGAAACCAGTGTTCCCAAGAAAATTTCCGATGAGGCAGCTGCCTGACGCCATGTTCCCAGGACGTTCCCAGCACATATGAAAACGGCCCCTCGGAAGATCATTCCGAGGGGCCGTTCTCTACGTTTCGCCTGGTCAAGCGTGGTGGGCGCGGACGGTTTCGAACCGCCGACATCTGCTTTGTAAGTTCGCTCAGACCCCGCCCGGCACGCCCACGACCGAGGCCACAAGGCTCGCGTCCGACCGCTCGGAACTGTCGGCGTGCACCCACGTTGATGTCGGCTATGGATGTCAGCGGCTGCCCACTGACCAGCTCACTTCTTCTTCCGAAGCTTCTTCATCTTCGCTTCGGCTTCCCTCTTCTTCCGCTGCGCCACTCCGTAGCTCGACCAGCCCCCTGGTGCAACTGGCACCGAGAACTGTTCATGATCGCGGGCTTCGCGCACCGGCCCCCCTTGGCCGTAGGCGCCCCACACTTGGGCTGCGTCACCCTGCCTCCTCCCCTCCAGCGACTACCGGACCCCGGGATGGTCTCGCCGTCCACAGCCATCCGAAAGGCGCAGATGAAGCGGACAGGAGCACGGCCGGCACATACGCACGAGACCCCGCGCTCACCACATGCCCCAACCGGTCGCCCGGCGCTTCGGCCGACATCGCGCTAGCGACTGATCGGGACCTCGTAGACGATCTCGCACAGAGCCACGGGAACAACGATGTCCGCTGTCTCCACGGGCTGCCCCTGGTCGCTGTAGTAGGTCCGCCGGATGTGGGTCACCAAAGCCGCCTTCTGGATCCCCAGGAGTGACGCCTCCTCTGCCGTCGCCTGCCGCGGCTCCGGCTGTTCCACGGCATGGCTGACCGTGATGCCGATCTCGGCCATACGGTTCACGACACCGGACCCGGCATGCGGTCCGCCCTCGGGGAGGACGACCAACGTGCCGGCGGTGAGCTCGTACGGCTCCCAACTCGTCGATAGCTGCACCGGGCGGCCGTCGGCGAGGAACTCGTAAACAGTCCGGACGCACAGCTCGCCTTCACCGATCCCGAGCCGCGCGGCAATCTCAGCCGGCGCGGGAACCTTGGCCTCGGTCCGGCTCTCCCAGTTTCCCTGCCTGCCCAGGGCCTGCATGTCCGCGCGGAACGGAGAGCCGCCCGGCTGTTCGCGCGCCGAAGAACGGACCACGCGTACGCGCTGACGGGGCTCGGCGACGTACGTACCCGAACCCGCCCGGCCCTCCAACACGCCCTGGGAGATCAGCAGCTCCTGCGCCCGACGCACCACGTTCTCACCGACGCCACACTCCTCGGCGATCTGGGCTCGCGAGGGAAGCCGGTCACCGGCGGTCCACTCGTGCTCCGCGATCCGCTGCCGCAGTACGTCGGCGATGCGGAGATAAGGCGGTTGCTCAGGCATGTAGAAAATCTAGTCCACTAGCTCTAATCTAGTTAACTAGCTTCACTCAACGTGATCGATCGGCGACGGAGGCCCTCCTGTGCCCGCTTCGGAAGCAAGGGCCCAGGGCATCGCAGCCCGGCTGTCCGACCTGGGACTGGCCACGCGAGTGGAGGAACACGTCCGATACACGTCCGATACACATCGATCGAAGCGGAGGTACCGGAAGCGCTGCCCGCCGAATCGTGGCGGGAGGTCCTGGAAGTGGTGGCGGAGGCCGATCGGTTCGGACTCCTCGCCAGCAGCTTGACCGGCCGCACCCTCTGGGCCGCCGTAACCAAAACGGTCCCCGCGACGGGCGACGTCCGGGGACCTGGCCGTCAGCGATAGGAGCTGATCAGCATGCGCAACCGTATGGCCCCCACCACCGCCCGCACCAGTGGGCGCCCCCTCCGGCCGGCCCCACCACCCGGTGCGGACACCACCCCCTACCGGTCCAGCTCGTGTGCGATCGGCACTCACCGCGATTGCGCTCACTCGTCCCCCGCCACGGCACCGATCGGCGTCCCCGTGATCTACGAGGCATGCCATTGCCTCTGCCACTCGGCGGACCAGCGATCCACGCCGCGGCGGGTTGACCAGTGAGGGGATGGACACCCAGTGGGGCCCTTGCCACGAACGTCGAGATCACCTCGACAAGCGTGCAGCGCGGCGACGTCATCCAGATCGGCGGTCAGCCGTGCCGCGTCGCCGACCTCACCCAACTCCCTGGCGGCGCAAAGCGGCTCCACTTCGAGTCGGGCGAAGTGCTGACGATGCACGCCCGGACCCGTCTCGTCGCCCTGCGGATGCGGAGGCACTGGTGACCCAGCCCGCGCCTTCCCGCCGTCACGCCATCGCGGAGGACCTCCGGAACCAGATCTCGACGGGCCTCTTGAAGGCCGGGGCGCGTCTCCCCTCGGAGGCCCAACTCGCCGCCCACTACGCAGTCAGCACGCCCACTCTGCGGAACGCCCTCGCGCTCCTCCAGGGCGAAGGCCTGGTGGAGAAGATCCACGGAAGCGGCAACTTCGTGCGCCACCCCGTCCGCAGAATCACGTACGCCGGCGGAGGTCGCACCCCGTGCGCCGACGATGCCCTCCGCACCACCGTTCGCACTACCCGCCTCCGAGCCCACGGCCACCTGACCGCCCTCCTCAAGGTGCGGTCCCGCAGCCCCCTGACTGAGTTCCTCTGTCTCAGCCATGAGGGGAAGTCGCCACACAGCCTGACCCGCATCTACGTCCCCCGCGACCTGGCCCCGCCCGGTACCCCAGGAGGGTCGTTAGCCGCCCACCTTGCGGACCTGCGCCCGCCCCTGGCCACAGTCCAGGAAACGGTCAGCACCCGCCTCCCCACTCCGGACGAAGCGACGACGCTCCGCATCAGCGCGACCCTGGCCGTCCTCTCGATCACGCGGGTGGCAACCGCCATCACCGGCCGCGTGGTTGAGGTTGCCCTCCTGGTCCTCCCCGGAGACCGCGCCGACGCCATCTTCACCACCCACTACCCGACCGCACCCAGGAGGGCGGACGCATGACACCCCACAACGAACTGCGACTCCTGCCGTGGTCAGGCCAGGACGGCAAACCCTGCTTCCTGAGCACCGACGATGCCGCTGGCTACCTGTCCCGCCTCGCCGACAACACCGAATCGGTACAGCTCGGATTGGGATCCGAGCTGCTGGACCATGCACACGAAGTACTCGCCGGCAGGCATGCAGATCCGGAGCAACTCCACCTCCTTGCCGCGAACCTGACCAACGCCCTCCAGGACGCCATCCGGGTGGCCACCAGCCGCGGCCACCGCCTCCCGCACACCACCCTCGGGACCGACGAGGAGCACCCCGAAGCCCCGCGCCCGGCGGCCCCCCACCAATAGCCGCACTCCCCACGGAACGACTGAGCGGCCCCAGAGCCACCTTTGGGGCCGCTCTGCCGTCTTGGGCACACGGCTCCGGAGGCCCCGTACGTCTCACACGTTTCAGCAGGTCAGGGGGTCGTGCGCGGCCTGCGCGGCCAGGTCCGTCCACGTATAGGCCGCTACCGCTACACAGGGATGTACAGGTCATGCCGCGGCTTTGATGTGGGCGTGGGGGGACGGCCGCTGGTAGCCGCCAGTCAGGTCGGCACCCATGGCGGCCCAGAATCCTTTGGACTCCGCCAGGGTGTTCCTGCCACGCCGAGTGTCCATCCGCGGCGTGACGTGACGGGCCGAAACCAGACCGCGTTGCTGCGGCGAGAAGTGCCAGGGGATGTAGTCGGTTGACCCGCGAAGGGATAAGCGAGTGTTCAGGAAGATGCATCTATTTGCCATAGAATGCTCACCAATTTGAGTGGTCCCGAGTCGGCCTCAGATTAGCTTGTAGATCTTTGATGCACCATAGCCGAGATGGGGGCGAGATCGAGGAAGGGTAGGCTCGATGTCAGACGGTGACGTGAATGTTTGGCGTGATGAATTGATGATGTACGCGCAGGCGGCAGTGGGTACTCCTGAACTCGCAGCGGGACAAAATGCCAATCCTGCGTACTGTGCCTTCCTGAATCGCGAAGTGCGACTTCAGCTTCGGTTTATGGTCTTGCATCAGTCCTACCTCGCTCTCCTGTCGCTAGCGACGGTTCTGTTGCTGATCGGATCTCTGTGGCGGATCTGGGATGGGCAGGCGGGAGTTCAACAAATCGTGGCTTTGGCTGGCGCAGCCGTTACTGGCACTGCGGCGGCGTTCATCACGAAAAATGTCAAAGGCGCGCAAAAGGAATACAAGGCGGCCAGATCGGCGTTGCAGCAGGCCAACTGTTAAGGTTGAAAATTGGCACTGGGCCGGCGGAGCACCTTTGGGGCGGGATCCGGGTGCGGATGTCAGGGGCGTAACTCTCGTTTCCCCCTGTCGATGGCTGATGCGCACGGCTCCAGCTGTATAACAGGTAGCAACTAAGGGGCAATCGCTTGGCCTGCATAAGTGGCGGGGGCTGGTCCCGTGGGCGACTCTGTGAGTGAAACCTTCACTTCGCTCTAGGTAGTGAGGCCCATGCGCGTTCTCATTCAGGTTCACCCAACTCCGGATATTACCGCCGCCGTCATCGACTCGCCGGGCAAGCAGACCGCTGCTGACGTGGCCGGCGATCTCGCGGGAATCGACCTGGACTCGTCATATCTCCCTGTAGCGATGCCGAAGCCGGTTCCGAAGTCGGGGGACGGCGACCCGCTGTCAATGAGGCAGCCGTTGGACTTTTCTTGGGAGCCAGTCGATGCGAGCGTGTTGGTTCGCGGGGAGATCTCAGATGAGGAGTCGGGGCCGCGGTTGGCAGCCCTCACCGGGCAGCAGCCCAACATTGTGGGCGTATTCGCTGACGCGGTAATTGAATCACTACCCACGTGTCCTGATCATCCGGTCGGCACATGGAATGACGTGGCCAGCGTTCTGCATGTCACCAAACTCCACGAGCAGGGACTGGATGGGAGTTCTGTCGCCGTTGCCGTGGTTGACAGCGGGATCAACCTTGTGCACCTGGGATCGTCTGGTGTGACTGCAGCTACTGTCGATCAAGATCGCAGCTGGAGTCCGTCCAGTGTCCCGCATCTTCCCGGAAGATTTCCCGTTGATCACGGCACAATGTGCGCGTTCAACGTTCTTATCGCCGCGCCGAGCGCGCACCTTCTTGATGTGCCCGTACTGCTGTCTCGGCGCAGGGAACAGACTGTAATGGAAGGCTATCTGTCCGATGCGATTGCGGCGTACGCACACCTGCGATCCACGCTTGAGTTGATGCCGGAGAATAACCGCTCTCTCGTCGTTAGTAATAGCTGGGGTCCGTATACGCCGAGCTGGGACTTCCCCCCTGGGCATCCTGGTAATTACTCGGACAGCCTTGCGCACCCCTTCAATCAGGCTGTTGCCGAACTGGCGAATGCCGGCGCCGATGTGCTGTTTGCAGCAGGGAACTGCGGAAGGGAATGTCCGGATCGCCAATGTGGTTACAGTGTTCGACCTATCGTTGGTGCTAACTCTCATCCGCAAGCCCTCTCGATTGGAGGGGTGGACGTGGCGAAGGGAGGGCGGTTGGGGTACTCGTCGCAGGGGCCAGGTAGGCTCGCCCGCCGCAAGCCGGACCTGTGTGGGTACACACACTTCCTTGGCTCTCAGGCATACGGCGTGGGGAAGGCCGACACCGGCACATCCACGGCCTGCCCCGTCGTGGCTGGTGTGGTCGCTGCGGTGCGATCCGCATGGTCCGCGAAAGATCTCAGTCCCGAAGAGATGCGGGCACTGCTCCAGCGCACCGCCCATGATCCCAGTCGTCGAGGCTTCAGCGACGACTATGGATATGGCACCATCAATGTGCCTGGGCTTCTGGAGGCCCTCCAGCAGCTCCAGTCCATCTAAGTGGCGGTGCAGCATGTCGAAGACCAGACAACTTCTCGTTACTGTGAGGCTACCCTCTGGTATCACGTACTCGGATGCCCTGGAGAGGCTGGAGCTATCGCCTGATGAGGTGGATGCGGAGTACGGATTGGTGCCGCTCGATGCGGACCGGGGACTCTATGTACTTCTGGTGGTAGAGCGCGTTGCGGCTCGCCTCGAAGGCCGAGATGGGGCGGAGGGCGTAGAAGGGGTCTATGCCAATCCGAGGATCTCCCCCTACCTCTGAGAACGACGCGGCGCTGCCTTCTTGGGGTATTCGATCTTGAAAACCGTCGTGGCGCGAGTCACCGTGGGTTCAAATCCCACACCCACCGCAGATGAACGGCCCCTGACCAGCCAGTCTGGTCGGGGGCCCGTCTCGTTCACGTGACTGCTAAATACCGTGTTTCCCCGCGGCTTCCCGACTGATCGGGCACGGTAGGGGCACGACAGGAACAAGATCCAGGGGGACGGGATGGATGAAGATCAGATAGCGCGTGCAGTTGCTCGGGGTATGCACCAGTACGAGGCGGATCAGAGAGCAGCCGAGAGGCGCCGGGTCCAGAAGCTGGGCATTTTCGTATTTATCGCCGCGCCGGTGGTAGGACTCCTGATCCTCGCGTCCTTCGGCAAGCTCGGCTGAACGACACGCTCCCAAGCCACGACGAGACCGGTACCGACGCGGAGCGACCACACCGGCCGGCACCACATCGCGGCAGCAGCTGCTCCCCGCCCGCCCATTCCCGGTGGTGCGTTCGCCTCACGCACCCGTCATCCGTGACGGCGGGGGTACGGCGCCCGGCCCGACTCAGGCCTGGCGGTCGGCCAGCCGTGCGTAAGAGGCCACCCCTCCCTCGCCGCTGGCCGTCTTTTGGCACCTCGTCCCGGCCGCAGTCGGCAGCGCTCCCGGCCACGCATGCCATGTGACGGTTGCCGTGTCTGTAGGCCCACACGGGCTGCCCATCAACCCGAGCCGTAGGCGTGCGGTCGGCGGCCGGGCTGGAGCGGGGCGCAGACAGGAGCGCAGGCCCGGGCGACGGGCCGCACGCGCCGCGCGTGCGCGGCGGGTGCCTTGATGAAGTAGGGAAACTCTTACCGCGCCGCCCGGATCAGAGCGCGAAGGGCTCGTAGGCCATGGCTCGGTCCACAATCTTTTCGGCGCTTAGTTCGGGGTCGAAGTCCCAGTAGATGTAGTCGCTGATGTGGGGACATCCCAGTCCCGCTTTGAGGGCGTCGAGGGCTGCGTCGGCTTCGCCCCCGTCGGTGATGCTGCCGTCCATGAGTCGTGCAACGAGGGCTACAGCTTCGTCGCGTGTCACGCCGTGAGGAGCTGCCGGCCGTCGTGGCTGCGGACGTGGGGGCCTGCTTCGTCCAGGGCGTCCAGGAGGCGGATCGCGTAGACCTCGGACATCTGCTCGGATACCTCCTCCGGGGTGAGCCAGGCGACCGCGGTCGATTCCTCCGAGGTGCGCTCGGTTCCGCCGGACGGCTTGCAGCGGAAGACCAGGGCGACGATGCCTCGGGACGTGTTCTTGTAGACCCCGGTCAGCTCGTCCACCTCGACGTGGATGCCCGTCTCCTCCAGGACCTCGCGGCGTACGCCGGCCTCCGGGGACTCGGTGAGTTCGAGGACTCCGCCCGGCAGTTCCCAAGTCCCGTTGTCCACCCGACGGATCGCCAGGAACCGGCCGTCCTCGCGCAGCACTGCCCCGGCTACGGACACGGAGTGCAGTGGCGTTGACTTGTGCTGCGGGGAACCCGTACTCATGTACAGGAGCATAGGAGGAAGAGAAGGACTATGGGAACCGCAGTAGGAGGTGGCAGGGCCGTACCTCGGTACGTGCAGATCGCCGACGACATCGTCCAGCAGATCCGGGCCGGGGTGCTGGGTCCCGGCGACATGGTGCCGAGCGAGTCGGAGCTGGTGGAGCGCTACGGCGTGGCAGGCGGGACGATCCGCAAGGCGATGGTGGAGGTGCGGGCCAGCGGGCTCGTGGAAACCCGGCACGGGAAGGGCTCGATCGTGAAGGCCCGGCCGCCGGTACGGCACCGGTCCTCGGACCGCTTCCGGCGCACGCACCGGCAGGAGGGCAGGGCTGCGTACCTCGCCGAGTCCGCCCAGTCCGGGGCTGAGGCCAAGGTGAGCGTGCTGTTCATCGGCCCCATGGAGGCGCCGGAGGAGATCGCGGAGCGGCTCGCGGTCACCGCGGGGACTCAGGTGCTTGCCCGGCGGCGGCTGTACTTCCGGGACGGTACTCCGGTGGAGACGGCTACCTCGTACCTGCCCTGGGACGTCGTGAAGGACATCCCGGAGCTGTTCGCCGAGAACCCCGGCCCTGGCGGGATCTATGCACGGCTGGAGGACCACGGTCACGTCTTCGCCGAGTACGTGGAGACCCTCCAGGCCCGGCCGGCCGCCAAGGCTGAGGCGACCGAGCTGTCACTGAGCCCCGGCGCCCCGGTGGTGCATCTGCTTCGCGACGCTGTCACGGAGGAAGGCCGAGTGGTGGAGGTCTGCGACACCCTCATGGCCGCTGACCAGTTCGTCTTTGAGTACCGGATCCCCGCGCGCGACTGACGCCCGCTCAACTCTCCACAGCCCGCTGCGAGTTTCTCTTCGCGGCGGGTTGACTCATGTATAGGAGTCAGGCACTCTTCTTCATGCCACTCCTATACATGAGTGACGGAGTCCCACCGCTATAGAGGAGTGATCTGCTGTGCGTCAGATTCCCGTTGACACCTCCGCCGCCCTGGTGATGGTGGCCCAGCCCCCGGCCGTGAAGATCAAGGACCGTCGCACCGGTGAGATCGCCACCGATGCCGACACCGGCGCCCAGATGATGACGGTGGACGTACTCTTCGCCGCGAACGGCGAGGCGGAGGTCCTCTCCATCGCCGTCCCGGCCCCGGGCATCACGGGTGACTTGGTGATGGGGACCTCGGTCGCGCTGACCGGGCTGGTCGCCCGCCCGTGGGAGAACGAGTTCAACGGCCAGAAGCGCCACGGGATCAGCTTCCGTGCCGTCGCCGTCACCTCGCTGGCCAAGGAGGGCTGAGCGTGAACGCCTTATGGGTCACGCTGCTGGTGGTCTCGGCCGTCGCACTCGTCCTGCGCTGGCTGCGGCCCACCTGGTACTGGTTAACCTTCGGGGTCACCTTCGCGACGATCCGCGTCCTCATCCGCTACCGCTCGGTGATGGACGCCTGCGGGCTCACCGTCCCGCCCGCCCGCTGGCGGCTGACGCTCGCCCGGGTCACCAACCGCCCTTCCCCCGAAGACCGTTCGCCGCGGATTCTGCGGCTACGGCCCACCTCGACCGGCCTGGTTCTGCGGCTGAAACTCCGGCCGGGGCAGGACGCGTTCGACTTCTCCGCCTCCTCCGACCGGCTGCGGCACTCCTTCGCCCTCCACAACGTCGTCTCGCGAGAGATCCGCTCCGGCGTCGTCGAGCTGCGGATGACCGGATACGACGTACTCAAGCGGGTGCGCATGCCGGCCGCCGTCCCCGATGGGGTGCTCCGGGTGCCGGTGGCCCTGCGGGAGGACGGGGAGGTCCACCACCGTGACTACCGGCAAGTTCCGCACGCCCTGAACGTCGGAGCGACCCAATCCGGGAAGTCCGTCTACCAACGCACGCTTGTCGCCGGGCTCGCACCGCGGAATGTCGCCCTGGTCGGCATCGACTGCAAGAACGGCGTCGAACTCGCGCCGCTGGCTGCCCGGTTCACCGCCCTGGCCGACAACCCGGTCGAAGCGGCTGAGCTGCTGGCCGCACTCGTCCAGTACATGGGCCGCGTCTACGAAGTCATCCGGGCCGAACAGCGCATCAGCGTCGGCCTACCGGATGCGGAGATCACGGCCGACATCTGGGACCTTCCCGCGCACCTCCGTCCCGTACCCGTCGTGCTACTGGTGGACGAAGTCGCGGAGCTTGCCCTCGCCGCGGTCAAGGCCGACGAAGCCCGGCGGGACCAGATCATCACCGACCTCGTCCGCCTCGCGCAGCTCGGCCGCGCCGCCGGCATCTATCTGGAGATCTGCGGCCAGCGCTTCGGCTCCGAGCTCGGCAAGGGGATCACGATGCTCCGCGCCCAGCTCACCGGCCGCACCGCCCACCGCGTCAACGACGAGACCTCGGCGAACATGGCCTTCGGGGACATCTCCCCGGACGCCGTCCTCGCCGCCGTCCAGATCGGCAAGGACCGCCCCGGTACCGCCGTGGCCGGTGACTCCTCCGGCGGCTGGTCCCGCATCCGGGCCCCGCACACCACGCTCCGCCAAGCCGTGGACACCTGCAACGCCCACGCACACCGCACCCCGAGCATCCCGGAGCTGGAGCGCTTCCGGCCCGCGCTCCCGGTACGCGTCCTCGTCGGCGAGGTCCAGCCGAAGAGCGCCACAGCAGGTGCCTTCTAAGCACGTGGTCCCACCCGGTTGGCGCGGCCTCTCGCGCCACGTCCCTACCCGACCCATGCCTGAATCGAGGTGAAGACCATGACCCGCCTGGTCCGCCCGGACGCCGTCCTCGTCCAGGCCGTCATCGCCGGAGCCCTGTCCTTCGCCCACCTTCACGACCTCGCCGAAGCCGCCGGACAGCGCGGCTGGAAGGCCTGGGCCTACCCGGTCAGCGTGGACCTGCTCCTCGTCGCCGCCTGGCACCGCCTGCGCACCCTGCGGGACGCGGGGGAGCCCTCGCGGTCGGCCTGGTCCTGGTTCGCCGTCGCCCTGGCGGCCTCGCTCGGCGCGAACGTCGCCACCGCCGGCCTCCTCGACCTCGGCGACGTCCCGGACTGGCTCCGCATCCTCGTCGCCGGATGGCCCGCGCTCGCCTTCCTCGGCGGCACGCTCCTGGTCCACAGGCCTACGCCGCCCAGCGACCCGGATCCGGAGCCTGCCCCGGCGCCCCTGCCTGTGGTCGAGCAGGAGACAGAACCCGGCGTACAGGTCGCCCAAGCTCCCGCCCTTCCCGCCCCAGCACCGGTACCCGCACCTGCGGTCACCGCTCCGCCCGCCCTCGTGGCCCACGCCCAGAAGATCGCCGCCGACCACCGCACCCGTACCGGCTCGGACATCGACACCGAGACCCTGCGCGCCCGGCTCGGCGTCCCGTCCCCGATGGCCGAGGCCATCGCCGCCCAGCTTGCCTGAGGAGGCCCGATGCCCGCCCGGATCAACTTTCGCTCGCTGATGAAGATCGGCCCCGTTCAGATCGGCACCTACCGCGACCGGTACGGCCGCACCAAGGACTCCGCCGTGTGCACCGCCGACTCCTGTGGCTGGTCCTCCGACTACAGCTCGTCGACCGCCGCCCAGCTCGCCGCCCGCTCCCACCGCTGCCGCGTCAGCTGACCCGAAAGGCCCACGTCATGGACGTACCGCTCTGGTTCGCCCTCCTCGCCGTCGGAGTCCTCGGCGTGAAGCTCATCCGCCCGCCCTGGTGGCTCGTCGCCGTGATCCTCCTTGGCGGCTTCCTCCTCGCGGACAGCTTCCTCGCCCCCGCCATCGACACCGCGATCAACAAGTAGCCCGCCCCGGAAGGAGAACAGCCGTGTTCAAGCCCAAGTACCCCAGCCCCGACACGTACACCCCGGCGACCATCCGCCCGACCCCGGAGCCCGCCGAGTACGCAGGGTCCATCCCGGCCCCGATGCCCACCACGGCCCCGAACGCCCTCGGCGGCCTGGTCCAGAACTCGCCCGGTACCGCGCTCGCCCTCGTCGCCGGCGGAGTCGCCGGAGTCCTCGCCCTGGCCTCCGTCGCGGTCTCGCTGCTCCTGGCCGTCGCCGTCACCGCGGTGGCCCTGTCCGTCAGCGCCGTCGTCCTGCTCTTCCTCGTCCGCGCTCTGCGCCAGGAGTTCAAGAGCCGTTGACCGGCCCCGGGACGGCCTCAACCGCCAAGTTTCCGCCGTCCCGGAGCCGCGCTCCTGCCCGAACCAAGAGATCCGGAAGGAACCACAAGCATGACTCAGTACGCTTTGGGACAGCTCTGCGCGAACTGCGCCGGCCACGCCTCCGTTGCCATCACTTTCGGCGGCCGCGACCGCTCCGGCCGCCTGCGCACGATCACCGCACACTGCCCGGCCTGCCACGGCACCGGCAAGCGCCTTGCCCTCCGCTTCGTCATCACTTCGGCCGGGCGGTGACCGCCATGCTGCCGGACATCGACATGACGAACCCGCTGACCGCACAGACCGCTGCGTTCCTGGCCTTTGCGCAGTTGGCGGAGCTCCACCCGACACTGCCAGGCGCCTACATCACCACCAGCCAGATCAGCCCCACCGAGGCAAGCGTCCTTCTCGACAGCCCTGCCGACCTCGAAGCCTGGCGTCTGGCTACGCACACCGAAGTCGACGACGTGCAGCTCGCCGACCACAAGGGCGAAAGGAAACTCCACTTCACTGCACCACTCGGTCGGATCACTCTCAAGGTCTTCACGGTTTTCGCCCCGGCCTCCGTGGTGGTGAGCGCGTGACCAACCCCGCGTCCGTCGCGGAGCTGGGTCCCGGCCTCCTCGGCGACATGCTGAAGGTGGCCGGGGCTCCCGGTTACGCCCGCTGGGAAGACCAGATCCACCGCACGGGCGGCTGCTCCGACCCGATCCACATCACCGGCTGGACCGTCACCAAGGACAGGACCTCGGGCGAGATCCTGCACCGTTACTCCACGGAGAGCGAGCCCGGTGCCCGCCTCCGTATCGCCTGTGGCAACCGCCGAGCCTCCCGCTGCCCGGCCTGCGCCTGGACCTACGCCGGAGACACCTACCACCTCATCCGGGCAGGACTGGCCGGAGACGACCGCCGCGATATCCCCGCCACCGTTCGCGAGCATCCCCGCGTCTTCGCCACCCTCACCGCTCCGTCCTTCGGCCCGGTCCACAACCGCCCCGCCAGCCATCCCTGCCGCTGCGGCCAGCACCACCAGGAGGACGCGCCCGAACTCGGCACCGCCCTCGACCCGTCCACCTACGACTACGCCGCCGCCGTCCTCTTCAACAACCACGCGGGACAGCTCTGGCAGCGCTTCACGACCCGCCTGCGCCGCGAGATCGCCGCGTACTCGGGGCTGACCCAGCGCGAGCTGAAGGAGGAAGCCCGGATCGCCTACGGCAAGGTCGCCGAGTTCCAGAAGCGCGGCGCCATCCACTTCCACGCGGTCATCCGCATCGACGGACCCACCGGGCCGCTCAGCCCGCCACCCTCCTGGGCCAGCACGGAGCTCCTCGACCGCTCGATCCGGGCCGCCGTAGCCCACGTGTACACCTCGATCACCGTCCCGGCCGCCGCTGACCAGCCCGCCCGCACCTTCCGCTGGGGCACCCAGCTCGACGTACGCCCGATCAAGGCCTTCGGGGACGGCTCCGACATCACTGAACAGGCCGTCGCCTCGTACGTGGCCAAGTACGCCACCAAGGCTGCGGAGAACACTGGCACCCTCGACCGCCGGATCGGCAACCGCGAAGCCCTGGTCCTCCTCGACGTCCCCGACCACACAGCCCGCCTGATCGGGGCCTGCTTAGATCTCGACTCGCTCTACCCGGACCGCCGCCTCGCCGCCTGGTCGCACATGCTCGGCTTCCGCGGGCACTTCTCGACCAAGTCCCGCCAGTACTCCACCACCCTCGGCGCCCTCCGCCAGTCCCGCGCCGACTACCGCGCCGCCCAGGAGAGGGAAGCCCGCGGGCTCGCCGACGCCGAGCCGGACACCGTGCTCACCCTCGCCTCCTGGCAGTACGCCGGCCACGGCCACAGCCCCGGGGAGTCCGTGCTGGCCGCCACCATCGCCCGGGACATCCAGCTCAACCGGCAGACCGCCCGCGAAGCCCTGCGCGACCAACACGACCTGGAAGGAGCCGCGTTATGACCACCGCCACCGCCGAGCTGCTGACCGTGCCTGAGGTCATGGAGCGGCTCAAGCTGGGGCGCTCGACCGTCTACGACCTCATCCGGTCGCGGCGGCTCGTCTCCATCACCATCGGCCGGGCCCGCCGCATCCCCGCCGACGCCGTCCGCGAGTTCATCGACCACGAGATCGGAGAGGCCGCCTGATGGCCACCCAGCGCAAGCGCAACCCGAACGGCGCCGGCACCATCACCCAGCGCAAGGACGGCCGCTTCCAGGCCGCCGTGTACGTCCTCCAGCCCGACGGGACCCGGGCCCGGAAGTTCGCCTACGGCAAGACATGGGCCGAGTGCGACGTGAAGCGTCGGGACCTACTCACCAAAGTGGACCAAGGCGTGCCCGTGCCCACGCGGTCGGCCAAGCTCTCCGAGTGGCTGCCGTACTGGCTCGACAACATCGTCAAGCCGCACCGGAAGCGGACGACTTACGCGAAGTATGAGGTGCACGTCCGGTTGTACCTGGTGCCGCTGCTCGGGTCGAAGCGGCTCGAATCGCTGAGCGTGGGCGACGTTCGGCGGGTCCTCGTGCAGCTGCAGAAGAAGACCAGCGCCGCGACCGCCAAGGAGTCGCATCGGGTGCTGCGGACCGCTCTCGCCGCGGCCGTTCGGGAGGAGTTGGTCACTCGGAACGTGGTGACGCTGGTGGAGCCTCCGAAGGTTGAGGATCGGGAGCTGTCGCCGTGGACCCTCCAGGAGACGTTGGACTTCCTCGCCGCCGGCCGGAAGGACCCGCTGTTCGCCGCGTTCGTGCTGGCTATCGCGCTCGGGTTCCGGCGCGGCGAGATCGTCGGCCTGCGGTGGGAGAACGTGGACTTGGATAAGCGAGAGATCCGGGTCCGGACTCAGCGGCAGCGCGTTGGGGGCGAAGCCTACGAGGACGGCCCCAAGGGCAAGCGGCGTCGGCAGACCCTCCCCTTGCCCGGGATCTGCGTCGCTCCCCTGCGCTGGCAGCGGATGAAGCAGGCGGAGGCGCGGGTCAAGGCCGGGGAGAAGTGGGAGGAGACCGGGTACGTCTTCACCACGCGGACCGGGCGGCCCATCGAGCCGCGGAACGTCTACCGGTCCTTCACCCGCGTGGCCAAGGACGCTGGCCTCAGGGTGATTCGGTTGCATGACGCGAGGCATGGGACGGCCACGCTGTTGACCGCCGCCGGCGTACCGCCCCGGGTCGTCATGGAGATCCTCGGGCACTCGCAGATCGCCGTCACCATGAACGTCTACGCGCACGTCGTGCAGGACACGCAGCGCGAGGCGATCGGGCACATGGACCGGCTGCTCAGGCAGCGGCCCGGTCGTTCCTGACCGCTCCCGTTGATGTCAGATGTGGATGCAAAAGACCCCCGACCGTGACCGGTCGGGGGTCTTCTTGCTGGTGGGCGCGGACGGTTTCGAACCGCCGACATCTGCTTTGTAAGAGCAGCGCTCTACCCCTGAGCTACGCACCCGTGGATGAGGGAACAGCGTACATGGCATCCAGGGCCCACCTGCAAACCCGTTCCCGGCAGGCGCCCCAGGTACGGGGGCTATCCCCACCCCCGAGACGGTGGGCGTCCGGATCGCCCCCCCGTCACGCCGCCCCATACGGTGAGTGCACATCGGCAGCACTACCTGGGGGGAACGATCACCGTGGCCGCACTCCGCACCAACACCCGCACCCGCACCGCCCGTGCGATCGTCGTCGGTTCGGGTGTCCTCGTCGCGGCCGTCGTCCTCACCGGGTGCGGGGGCGCCGATGCCGGGGACGCGCCCGTCGAATCCCGGTCCTTCCCCCTGGCCGGGAAGACGCTGACCATCGACTCCGACAGCTCCGACATCGATCTCGTCCCCGCCGATGTGTTGGACGTGCAGGTGACCCGGCAGGTCGACGGGTGGGTGTTCATGGGGAACGGCCCCGAGGCCTCCTGGAACATGAAGGACGGGAAGCTAACCTTCCGCGTCACGTGCGACGCCGTCGCGAGTGAGTGCGCGTCGCGGCACACCGTGAAAGTTCCGCGCGGCGTCGCCGTCACCGTCGAGGACGACAACGGGAGCGTGACCGCCGGCGGGTTCGACACCGCGTTGAAGATCCGGTCCGACAACGGCGAGGTGACGGTACGGGACTCCAGCGGGCCCCTCGAGCTGCGCAGCGACAACGGGGAGATCGTCACCGATCGCGTCACCGCCAAGACCGTGACCGCGCAGTCGGACAACGGGTCGGTTCAGCTCAGGCTGAGCGCCGTGCCCGACCGGGTCGACACCGTCAGCGACGACGGGGAGGTCGTCATCGAGCTGCCGCGCGCCGGGGCCCCGTACGCCGTGACGGCCAAGAGCAGCAACGGCGATGTTGATGTCGATGTGCCGACCGACGGGGGCAGCGCGCACATCGTCACCGCCCGAAGTGACAACGGCAAAGTCACTGTACGAAGCGCGAACTAACCGACCCGTGTGTTCGTCCTTACCTGGTGGGAGAATGAACCGGGCAGGGCGAATCAGCACGGGAGAGGGATGTGACGGCGACACACGCGCAGCCGCACGCAAGAGCGAAAGCGAGTGCGAGTGCCGTCCGCGATGTCCTGGTGCTGATGCTGCTGCCTCTGCCGTTGGTCGTCGCGGCGCTGCCGGGCGCGGTCGCCGGCGGGGGTACGCGGCGCTGGTTCGGCGGGCGCGGTGAGAGCCAGCGGGCCGATGCGCAGGCCGCGAAGGACGCCGCCGCCGCTGCCTTCGTCGAGCTGGACACGGCCCAGCGTGATCTCCGTATCTCGATAGAGACGATCACGGCGGTGGACAATTCGCCGGGCGCGCGCCGGGCCGTGGACGACTTCGCGGCGCTGGGGCGGCGGATCGACGAGGTGAGCCTCGCGTACATCACCGCCGTCGACGCGCATGATCTCGACCGCGACGATCTGGAAGCCTCGGTGGCCGCCCAGGCGCGCGGTGAGCTGACGCGGGCCAAGGACGATCTCGTGCGGGTCAACGGCGAGCTCGACCGGTTCACGCAGGGGCTCGGGCCGCTGCTGGACAAGGCGGAGACGCAGCTCGCCCGGCTGGCGCCCGCCGTGGAGCGGGCGCGACAGGCGCTCCTTTCCGCGAGCAATGCTCTCGATTCGGCGCGGAGCTCCGGACTGCGAGCAGACGATCTCGCGGCCCGCCTCGCCGCCCTCGGGCCCGAGCTGACCATGCTCAACCAGGGCGCCGGGCGCCACGGCGTGGCCGAGACCCTCCAGCGCGCCGACCGGGTGCTGCGGGACGCCGAGGGCGTACGGGCCGAGGCCGAGCGGCTGCCCGAACGCGCCACCGAGACCGACAAGCGCCTGGTGTCGCTGCGTACGCGCGCCCAGGCCCTCACCAACCGTGCCGGCTCCGTCGAGCCGATCCTGAGCGAGCTGCGGCGCCGCTTCACCGCCGCCTGCTGGCAGGATCTGCAGCCCGTCCCCGAGCAGGCGGCGATCAGCGTCCACCAGGCCGAGGAGAGGCTCAAGGAGGCGGCCAAGGCGCGCGACGAGCAGCGGTGGGCGGATGCGACAGCCCTGCTCAGTACGGTCCGAGCCCTGCTGAACAGCACCGATGAGGCGGTTTCGGCCGCGGGCGACCGGCTGCAGCGGCTCAACGCCGTCGCCAAGGACCCGCAGCACGAGATCGAGCGCACCCGGTTCGCGATCCGCGACGCGCAGCGCCTCGCCATGGCCGGGCGCAACACCCCGGACCCCCGCCACGCACGGCCGCTGGACGACTCGGTGGCCCGGCTGGAGCGGGCCGTCGCGGGGCTCGAGGGCCGGCACCCCGACTACTGGCATTTTCTGATGGAGACCGAGGCGGTGCGGCGCACGGTGGCGCACGTGGTCGAGCAGATCCGCGAGGACCTGGGCGCGGGCGCCTCCTGAGCCCACAGCACGATCCACGTCCGGCGAGCCGTGAGCCCGCGCGCCCGAGTCATGGGCCGTACCTCCCGCGCCCCGAACCGGTCGAGCCTGCGCTTGTACGGTCCCGCGCCCCGCCGCATCCTGAGGGAGTACGAGTACGTCCAAAGGAGGCCGGACATGGCCACACACGTACTGCACCCCAAGCCCCACCGCACCATGCTCGACGAGCATCTTCCCGTCGACCACCGGCTCAGCCGGGTCTACCGCATCGGCGCCGGGCTGACCGGTCTGGTGCTGCTCGCCTTCGGCATCCTCGGGCTGATCGACAGGATCGGCTTCTTCGACACGGGCGGCGACACCGTCGCCGGCCTGAACACGAACGGCGCGCTCAGCGTGCTCTCCATCTGCGTGGGCGTGCTGCTCTTCGTCGGGATGGTCATCGGCGGCAACTTCGCATCGTCGCTGAACATGATCCTCGGCGTCCTGTTCATCCTCAGCGGCTTCATCAACCTCGCCCTGCTGGACACGACCTTCAACCCCCTCGCCTTCAAGATCCAGAACGTGCTGTTCAGCTTTGTCGTGGGCGTCATGCTGATGTTCTTCGGGATGTACGGACGGGTCAGTACGACGCTTCCGCACGACAACCCGTACTGGAAGGCCCGCCATCCCGATGAGGCCGCCAAGGAGCAGCGCAACGTCAAGCGGGCGGCTACGCGGCGGGCGGCGCTGGACCGGGCGAAGGAGCAGGAAGGCGGCGACGCCCGGCAGGATCGGCCGGACAGGGCCTAACCTGAGGCCATGCCTCGTTATGAATACCGCTGCCGGAGCTGCGGCGACACCTTTGAAGTGAACCGCCCGATGGCCCGTTCCTCCGACCCGGCGAGCTGCCCGGCGGGTCACCCGGACACGGTCAAGCTGCTCTCGGCCGTCGCCGTCGGCGGTACGAAGTCCGCGCCCGCCCCGAGCAGCGGCGGTGGCGGGGGCGGGGGTTGCTGCGGAGGCGGCTGCTGCGCCTGAGGGGTCCGGTCCCGCTCAGGCCCCGGGCGGTGTCGCGGCGAGGCCGAACCGGCGCAGGATCTCCTCGCCCGCCGCGACTCCCGTCTCCTGGAGCACATGCGTGTTCGGGGCGGTCCAGCCGCCGTCGGCGAGTTCGCCGTGGCCCGGCCGCCAGGCGCGGTCCGCGGCGAGCAGCAGATCCGCGTCGAGGAGCGAGTCGCCGGCGGCGAGGATCTGCTCCACCCCGGTGCGGCGGGCCACTTCGCGCACCGCCGCGCTCTTGGTGAGCGGCTGCGGTACGGCGTAGATCTTGCGGCCCTGCAGTGAGACGGTCCAGCCGCGGCCCTCGGCCCACTCGGCGAGCTCCTTCACCCAGCCCTCGGGCAGCAGCGTGCGCTCGACGACGAGATAGGCGAAGAGGTCTTCGGCGATCCGCTCCTTGAGCAGCCAGGCGGGGTCGGCGGCGGCGAGGAGATGGGCGCGGACCTCGTCGAGCGAAGCGCACTCGTCCGCGAGCCTGGCGGCGACCTGCCGCTGCCAGTCCGGGTCGGAGACGCCGTCGACAAGGAGGTGCCCGCCGTTGGCGCAGATCGCGAACTCGGCTGCGGGGCCCGGGAGATGGATGCGGTGGTACTGCTCACGGGTGCGGGTCGTGGTCGGCACGAAGACGGTGTCGGCGGCGAGCCGCGTCAGCAGTCCGGCGGCGGTCTCGGTGACGTACGACAGCGGCTTGCTCTCGTACACCTCGACGCAGAGCAGTCGGGGGGCCTCCGCGTCCGGCATGCGCAGATCGAGCGCGGCGGTGGAGTAGATGAGCGTGCGGTCGAGATCGCTCGCGACGAGCGTGTTCACCGTGGTGCTCACAGGGCCGACACCGCCTTGCCGTCCGCGCCGGTGGCTCCGCGGGTGTACTGGGGGTGGATCAACCCGACACAGGTGTACGGGAGTTCGTCGACCTCCTCGACCGGTACGCCGCGCTGTTCGGCGAGCAGCCGGACATGGTCGAGGTCGGCGCCCGCGTCGCGCTTGGCGAGGATCTTCCAGGGGACGCGGCGGAGCAGTACGCGCGTGGTCTCACCGACGCCCGGCTTGACGAGGTTCACATCGTGGATGCCGTACTCCTCGCTGATCCGCTCGACGGCCGCCCAGCCCTCCCAGGTGGGGGCGCGGTCCGCCGAGAGCAGCTCCTTGACCTCGGCGTCGACGGCTTCCACGACCTCGTCGAAGCGGGCGGCGACGGTGTCCAGGAAGTACTCCGAGACATCGCCGTCGGCGAGCTCGCGGTAGAACTTCGCGCCGTGGAAGTCGTGCGGGCCGACGAGATCGGCGCGCAGGACCGTACGCGAGATCAGGCCGGAGACAGTGGAGTTGAGGCAGGCGGAGGGGATGAGGAAGTCCTCGCGGGTGCCGTAGGTGCCGACGCAGCCGCCGGGGTCGGCGAGGACCGCGATCTCGGGGTTGAAGCCGGCGAACTCCTCCAGCGCCTCTGCCAGTTCGCGGGTGATCGCGCCCTTGCCGGTCCAGCCGTCGACGAAGACGACGTCGGCCGGGTCGTGGTGCTGCTGGAGCCAGCGCAGGGCATTGCTGTCGATACCGCGGCCGCGCACGATGGACACGGCGTAGTGCGGCAGGTCCAGTCCGTGCCGGTGCTGGGCCCAGCGGCGCATCAGTACGCCCACGGGGGTGCCGGCCCGGGCCAGCGAGACGAGCACGGGGCGCGGGGAGCGTTCGGCGAGGACGGTCTCGGTGACGGTACCGACGGCGCGGGCGATCCGGGCGGCGGAGGTGTCCAGGGCGGCCTTGAACAGCTCCTGGTACTCGGCGCTCGGCTGGTACTCGACGGGCAGCGACTCGGCGTAGTGCGCGCCACCGCTCTGTATCGCCTCCTCGCGTTCCTCGGTCGGGGCCTCCAGCTCGGCCTCGGAGAGGTCCTGGAGCAGCCAGCCGACGTCTTCGGGGGCGTAGGAGGAGAAGGCGGGGCCGCGGAGGGGCTCGGGGAGCATGAAAGCCCTTTCAGGTACGTAACTCGGCACGACGGCCAGGACGACGTGCGGAATGTGCGCGGCGAGCTGGGCCAACAGGCCGTCGGGGGCGTGCAGTCGGGGGGTGTCGGCGGCCGAGTCGACGACAGCGACGACGGCGTCGAAGCCGGCGCCCGCGACGTTGTAGGCGTACCGCTCGCCGGGGCCGTCGGCAGGGTCGTCGTGAGCGGGGAAGACGAGCCGGCTGCGTATGGCGTAGCCGGGGTCGTCGACGGCGAGCACGGGTGAGCGGGTGGTGGTCGAGTACCGGACGTCGGCATCGAGGAGGCGCTCAAGGGCGGTGCCGAGCCGGAGGGGCGCGTACATCAACTCCTCGAAGCCGAGGACGAGTACGCGGGGCGGGGTCGCGGTGGCCCGCTCACCGAGCGCCTCGGCCACGCGCGCCGCCATGCGCGGCAGCGCGGCCTCCAGCTGCTCGCGGTGGGCGGGCGTGAACCCGTGGCGCCCGCCGTCGGGCACACCGGCCGGCCAGCCCAGGTCGACACGCACGGGCGCGGCGGCGTCCGTCGCAGCGCGGTCACGCACCTGCTCGCCGCCGACCGCTTCCGCGGCGCCCGCGGGCGCGGCGGCGGCCGAACCGCCCGTCGCCTCGAACTCCGCGACCAGCGCCTGGCCCTTCTCCAGCACGCCGTCCGGCAGCCGCACCGTCCCCGACGCGAGGGCCACCAGGTCGACCCTCGCGCCGATCTCCCGCGCGAAATCCGTCAGCCTGGCCCGGTCCTGCGGTGAGCGCATGTCCACCAGGGCCACGATCACGTACCGCTCTCGCGGATACCGCTCGTGCAGGTTCCTGATCGTGTTCAGGATCGTGTTGCCCGTGGAGAACTCGTCGTCCACCAGCACCAGCGGGCCCCGGCCTGCCAGCAGGGCCGCGTCCTCCGGCAGCAGCAGGTGCGAGGTCGCGTGCGAGTGGGACTCCTCGAAGCCCCCCGCCCGCTCCACACCCTCGACCGGGCGGCGTGTGGAGTGGAGATACGGCGCCAGGCCCACCCCGTCCGCCACCGAGTGGCCCAGGCCGGTCGCGGTCTCCGCGTAACCGAGCACCACCGCCCGCGCCGCCGCCGCGTCGCCCAGCAGCTCGCGGACCCGCTCACCGAGGCCGAACCCCGCGCCGTACACCACCGCCGGGCTCTGCGGCACATGCTTGCCGAGCACGTTCGACACGAGCAGATGCGCCCGCCGGGGGTTGCGGCGCAGGGCCAGTCCCAGCAGGTCGTCCAGCTCCTCGTCTCCGACGAGCCCGACGCCCAGCCGCTCAGCCACCCACGCTCCGGACCACACCACGTCGACTGTCTCTCCCGTCGTCACTTCGCTCGTCGTTTCGCTCGGTATCCCGCTCGGTATCCCGCTCGGTATTTCGCTCGTCGTTTCGCTCGTCGTTTCGCTCGTCATGCGGCAGGAAGCCCGGCCGTGAGCAGCTCCACGAAGCCGACGTCCTCCTTGGCCACCCCGAAGACCTCGGCGCGCAGCAACGTGCGCTCGGCCCAGGCGCGGTGCGGCTTCACTTCGTTCATCTTGTTCGTATACGCGGAACGCAGCACGCCTCCGCCGCCCCGCTCCGGCCGCAGGATGTCCTGCGCGTCGCTGTACTCCTCGTGACTGACCACGGACAGTGCGTGCACGGGCAGCACATGCGAGGGGTGGATGCAGGTCTTGCCCTGCAGACCGTTGGCCCGGTCCAGCTCGATCTCGCGGAGCAGGCCGTCCAGGTCGTGCTCGATGAGCGTGGTGCGCAGCTCCTCCGCCCGGCCCTCCATGAAGGGGCTCCGGCGCAGCTGGGGCTTGAACATGCGCTCCTGGAGCCGGAAGTACTCCCACACCGGACCGGTCACCGTGAAGCCCGTGCCGTCCGCGCGGCCCAGTACGTTCACGACGTCGGCGATGACCGCGGCGACGATCTGGACGTCGTACGCGGTCATGTCGGGTGCCCTGCGCAGCCCGTAGGCGGAGCAGAAGTCCGTGACGCCCAGCCGCAGCGCCAGCACCCGGTCGCGGTACTTGTCGACGGTGCGGGCGATCCCGGCGAGCGACTCCGTGCGGGTCTCGAGGTGGAGCAGCTCGGGAGATTCCAGTACCGGCATGGCGAAGAGCCGGTGTCCGCTCGCCGTTTCCGCGGAGGCGAGTGCCTCCAGGAACAGCGATCCGCGCTCTTCCGTGAACTTCGGCAGTACGAATCCGGACAGTCGCCGGACGGAGGGTCCGAGCCGCTCCACCAGATCCGGAATCTGCGAAGGTTCACGGACCCGGATGAACAGCAGCGGCAGCTCCCCGCCGAGCGCGTCGAGATCGGCGAACTGCCGGACCAGGTTCTCCTCGGCCTCGGCGACATCCGCGTCGTCGATGGAATCCTCCAGGCAGAGCACCATCGAGACGACTCCGCGGCCGACCAGCTTCAGCACATCGCCGGCGAGGTTCGGCCGCGTTGCGGGGCTGTAGAGGGTTGCGCCGAGCGCCGTCGCGAGTGTGCGGGCCGGTGAGTCCGCGCTGAATTCGCACGGCTCGCGATGGAAGAGGCTGTCACGGACAGCAGGCGAGAGATGTCCGAAGTGACGCATTTGTTTCCCCCGTACTGCCTTGGTGGCCCAACTGACGTGGCCGGTAATAGTACGTACGACTGTGTGTCAAGAGTTCCCCAAGCCTATGAATTCCAGGTAACCCGCTTGCACCATGCCCATGTCCTGGCCCTAGGACAAGGGCCCCGCGTTGTCCGGACGGCCACCGGGAAGGCAGGATGACCGGCATGACGCACGCGATGCTGAAGGGTTCGAACGTCCCTCTCGATGCCATGGCCGTACGGGCCGTGCTGCGCTGGACCCCGGGCGCCGGGGTCCCTGATGTGGACGCCTCGGCCCTGTTGCTCGGCCAGGACGGCCGTGTGCGCTCCGACGAGGACTTCGTCTTCTACAACCAGCCGCGCCATCCCTCAGGGCTGGTGCGACGGCTGCCCAAGAAGCGGATCGCCGAGCATCTGACCGATACCGTCGAGGCGGATCTTGCCGCCCTCGACCCGTCGGTCGACCAGGTGGTACTCGCCGCCTCCTCGGACGGCGACTCCTTTCAGCATGTCCGAGATCTTCGGATACTGCTCTACGACGCCGCCCTGGCCGACAGCGAGCCCCTGGCCGTCTTCGATGTGAAGCCGGAGACCGGCGAGGAGACGGCGATCATCTGCGGCGAGCTCTACCGGCGCGGAGAGGGCTGGAAATTCCGCGCGGTGGCGCAGGGCTACCCGACCGGCCTGGTCGGTCTGGCCACGGACTTCGGTATCTCGGTGGACGAGGCGGAGGCGGCCGCCGAGCCGTCCGCCCAGCCGCGGCCCGAGCCGTCCGAGCCGCCGGCCGGGCCCGCGTACGGGTACCCGCAGCCGGCCCCGGCGCCCCAGCCCGGCTACGGCTATCCGCAGCCCGCCACGGCGCCCCAGCCCGGCTACGGCTATCCGCAGCCCGCCACGGCGCCCCCGCCCGCGTACGGCTATCCGCAGCCGGCCGCCGCGGCCGCATACGCTCCGGACCCGAACTTCCGGCTGCCGCCGATGGGCCCGCAGTTCGTACGCCCCTGAGGCACCGGCGGCCGCGCCCGCCTCAGACCCGGTTCTTGTAGCCGCGCCCCCACTGCAGGCCCCACCCGTACAGCCGGTCGAGCTCCGCCTGGAAGCCGTACACGAACTTCACCTCGCGGCGCACGATCAGCTCGCCCTTGACGTTCTCCATGGAGAACAGTGCACAGGAACGGGCCTGTGGCGCGCGCTCGTCGAGCTCTATCTCGACCCGGGGGCCGTTGCTCGGGTAGAGCGTCACATGCGCGTGCGTACGGTCGAAGGCCGGTGTCTGGTCGTAGATGTACGCGAAGAACAGCAGCCGCTTGATCGACTCACGGTGGTCGAGATTGACGTAGATCGTCTCGCCCGAGGGAGAGCCGAAGCGGTCGTCGCCGCTGAGCTTCACATAGGGCGGCTCGTTGATGCCGCCGAAGAAGCTGCCCAGCGGCTGCACCACGCCCTTGCTGCCGTCCGTCAGCTCGTACAGACAGCCCAGGTCCAGGTCCACATTGACCACACCCTGGGTGTGCGCCTGGACCACATCGGGCTGGAAGAGCTTGAAGGGGTGTCGCAGCAGCCTGCCGCTCTGCTTCGACCTGCCCTCTATGTCGGAAGTACGCATCCGCCAGGAGAGATTGACGCGCAGATTGCCGGTGGCCGCACCCTGTTTGGTGAGCGAGATCGACGGGTGCCGCTTGGTCAGCGCGATCGAATTGCTCGCGGCGCTCCCCGAGTCGAACTGCGCCGACCTGCCCCGCCACAGGCTGTCCCAGAAGGCCATACCCCACCCCCACATGCATCGATGAACCCCGCGGGGCGGCGCCGAGGCCGGTGCCTCGGAGCCGCCCCGCTCAGAGCGTTCCTCAATCCTTGCCGGGTCACACCCCGGGAGGAGCCTCCTGTGGGTCGATTCCCTGGGCGGCGAGCGCCCTGTTGCGGCGCACCGAGGACCAGAACGACCAGGCGATCAGGATCACGCCGACCAGGCCGGTGATGATCTCGCTGATCTGGTACTGGATGGTGACGAGCAGGATCACGGCGAGCGCGCCGATCGCGTAGTGCGCGCCGTGCTCCAGGTAGACGTAGTCGTCCAGGGTGCCCTGGCGGACCAGGTAGACCGTGAGCGAACGGACGTACATCGCGCCGATGCCGAGGCCGAGCGCCATCAGCACGATGTCGTTGGTGATGGCGAAGGCGCCGATGACACCGTCGAAGGAGAAGGACGCGTCCAGGACCTCGAGGTAGAGGAACATGAAGAACGCGGCCTTGCCCACCATCACCGCGGCCGAGGCGGGCTTGCCGGCCTTCTTGGCCTCCTCCTCGGCCTCGTGCTCGCGCTCCTCGGACTCCTCGAGCCTGTTCTCGAAGAAGCCGGAGAGCCCGCCCACGACCAGATACGTGATCAGACCGGCGATACCGGAGACCAGCACCGTCTGGGCCTTGTCCGCGTGCCCGGCGTGCTGGTGGGCGTTGACCGCGAAGGTCATCGAGCTGACGAGCAGGACGATCAGGGCGAGGCAGACCGACAGCATGTCGACCTTGCCGAGCTTGGCCAGCGGGCGCTCCAGCCAGCCCAGCCACTTGATGTCACGGTCCTCGAAGATGAAGTCGAAGAAGATCATCAGCAGGAACATACCGCCGAACGCCGCGATCGACGGGTGCGCGTCGGTGACCAACTGTTCATAGCGCTCGGGCTCGTTGAACGCCAGGTCGACGGCCTCCACCGGGCCCATACTGGCGCTGACGGCGACGATCACGACAGGGAAGACCAGTCGCATACCGAACACGGCGATGAGTACGCCGATCGTGAGGAAGATCTTCTGCCAGAAGGCACTCATCTTCTTCAGGATTCCGGCGTTGACCACCGCATTGTCGAAGGACAGCGAGATCTCGAGGATGGACAGGATCAGGACGATCCCGAACGCGGTCCACCCGCCGAAGAGCACCGCTGCGACCAGGCCGAGCGCGGTGACCGCGAACGACCAGCCGAAGGTTTTCAGAACCACTGGTACCCAATCGTGTTAGTACGGGTCGCCCCCCACCGAGTCCGGGTTTCCCCATTCCAGTGCGCGGCTTTACGAAACGTTGACCCCGAAGTCTAGAGCGATGCCTCGCAGCCCCGACGCGTACCCCTGCCCTACGGCGCGGAACTTCCACTCGCCGCCGTAGCGGTAGAGCTCACCGAAGATCATCGCGGTCTCGGTCGAGGCGTCCTCGCTCAGGTCGTAGCGGGCGAGCTCCTGGCCGTCCGCTTGGTTGACCACCCGGATGAAGGCATTGCTGACCTGCCCGAACGTCTGGCCACGATTGTCGGCCTCATGGATGGAGACCGGGAAGACGATCTTGTCGACATGAGCCGGCACCTTGGGCAGGTCCACTACGAGCGACTCGTCGTCACCTTCGCCCTCGCCCGTGAGGTTGTCACCGGTGTGCTCCACGGAGCCGTCGGGGCTCGTGAGGTTGTTGTAGAAGACGAACCACTCGTCGCCGAGCACCCGGCCGGACTGGCAGAGCAGTGCACTGGCATCGAGGTCGAAGGGTGCGCCGGTGGTGGAGCGCGCGTCCCAGCCGAGCCCTACCAGCACCTGCGTGAGATTCGGTGCGGCCTTGGAGAGGGAGACATTGCCTCCCTTGGCGAGCGTGACGCCCATGATGGTCCTCCCCTGGGTGACGTACTGCGAAAGGCACGACCGGCGCCGCACGGAAGTGTGCGGCGCCGGAAGCGGAGATGCTGCTGGCTCAGACGTTCACGCCGAAGTCCTGCGCGATACCGCGCAGGCCGGAGGCGTAACCCTGGCCGATGGCACGGAACTTCCACTCCGCGCCGTTGCGGTAGAGCTCGCCGAAGACCATCGCGGTCTCGGTCGAGGCGTCCTCGCTCAGGTCGTAGCGGGCGAGCTCGGTGTTGTCGGCCTGGTTGATGACGCGGATGAACGCGTTGCGCACCTGGCCGAAGGACTGCTGGCGGCTCTCGGCCTCGTAGATGGAGACCGGGAACACGATCTTGTCGACGTCGGCGGGGACCCCGGCCAGATTGACCTTGATCTGCTCGTCGTCGCCCTCGCCCTCACCGGTGAGGTTGTCACCGGTGTGCTCGACGGAGCCGTCCGGGCTCTTGAGGTTGTTGAAGAACACGAAGTTCGAGTCGTTGGCGACCTTGC
Organism: Streptomyces lunaelactis; assembly: GCF_003054555.1. Taxonomy (NCBI): domain Bacteria; kingdom Bacillati; phylum Actinomycetota; class Actinomycetes; order Kitasatosporales; family Streptomycetaceae; genus Streptomyces; species Streptomyces lunaelactis. The sequence goes on from NZ_CP026304.1 coordinate 2,639,668, forward strand.
CCTCGGTGTTGGTCAGCAGGGCGCTGGCGTCGAGGTCGAAGTCTCCACCGGTGGTGGTACGAGCGTCCCAACCCAGACCGACGATGACCGCGGTCAGATTGGGTGCGGCCTTGGTCAGCGAGACGTTGCCGCCCTTGCTGAGGCTGACTCCCACGAGTCCCTCCATTGGGTTTCAGGGGCAGCGCCCCCGTAGTGCGTTGGTATCGGATCAACGAATCGATCCTAGTGACCGGTTCCCGCGCGCTGTGCTGTTTCAGGGGGCTGCCCCTGAAACCCCACACCCTTTCACGCGGGGGGCGCCCAGTGAATCAGAGGGCGTCCAGGGCCTTGATGCAGTCGTTGAGGTCGCGGGCGTCCGGCAGACCGTTGACGACGGTCCAGCGGATGACGCCCTCCTTGTCGATGATGAAGGTTCCGCGCACCGCGCAGCCCTTCTCCGCATCGAAGACGCCGTACGCGCGCGAGGTCTCGCCGTGCGGCCAGAAGTCCGACAGCAGCGGGTACTCCAGGCCCTCCTGCTCGCCGAAGACGCGCAGCGTGTGGATGGAGTCGCAGGAGGCGGCGAGCAGCTGGGTGTCGTCGTTGACGAAGGCGGGCAGCTCGTCGCGGAGCGCGCGGAGCTCACTGGTGCACACACCGGTGAAGGCGAAGGGGTAGAAGAGGAGCACCACGTTCTTCTCGCCACGGAAGTCGGCGAGCCTCACGGTGCGGCCGTGGTTGTCCTTCAGCTCAAAATTCGGGGCCTGGGTGCCGACCTCGATCGCCATGACGATGCTTCCCTTCGCTGGGCCGTTCGGGTGCCCGCCACACCCTACAAAGGTGCCCGCCACAGCCTACAAAGAAGGCCCCCGCCGACGTGCGTCGGCGGGGGCCCGGGGCCTGCTGCTGCGGCTCAGCGCTTCGACTTCGCCGCCTTGGGAGTCACCAGCCTGCTGCCGGTCCAGTCCTTGCCGGCGTTGATGCTCTTGGTCTGGGAGAGTCCCGCGGTCTGGGCGGCCTCATTGATGTCGCTTGGTTCGACATACCCGTCACGGCCGGTCTTGGGCGTCAACAGCCAGACGACTCCGCCCTCGTCGATCAGACCGATGGAGTCCACCAGTGCGTCCGTAAGGTCGCCGTCCTCGTCCCGGAACCACAGCAACACGACGTCAGCGACGTCGTCGTAGTCCTCGTCGACGATTTCCTGGCCTGTGACGGCCTCGATGCCCTCACGGAGCTCCTGCTCGACGTCATCGTCGTAGCCGATCTCCTGGACCACCTGTCCGGGCTCGAACCCCAGCCTTGCGGCTGGGTTGGTCCGCTCCTCCGCGTGGTCCGCGGTCGCGCTCACGGCTTGCCTCCTGATCGTTTTCGGAAAATGCTGCAGCCGCGCGCGTACGCGCGGCGTTGGCCGTAGTCCACACGGGCGGGACGGATCGCGCAAGTACCCGGCCGTCCAGACCGCCGAAACGGTGACGTTTACGGCCGTCTCGACGCAACTCCAGGCATGCCCGAGCCCCTCTCATAATGGACGCCACACCATTCGACCATCTTTGCGGCTTTCTGCCCCATCGGTACGTCAATCAGAACCGAACAGTCAAACGGAACGCAGTGGCGGCTTGGGCATAAGATTGCGATTTGACCGGGGCCGGAACCGGGCTTCGGGCCGGATGTCCGTGAGAACCCGGGTTACCCCTCGGTAGAGATGACGTTTGCCTCCTCGCGGTACACGATGGAGGCGGTGCGACACCGCGCAGACATCCCGTACTTCCGTACGTCCCGTAGAGGCAGAACCACCGAACAGTGAAGGAACAGCGTGGCTTCCGGATCCGATCGCAACCCGATCATCATTGGCGGCCTTCCCAGCCAGGTCCCGGACTTCGATCCTGAAGAGACCCAGGAGTGGCTGGACTCCCTCGACGCCGCCGTCGACGAGCGGGGCCGGGAGCGCGCCCGCTACCTGATGCTCCGCCTGATCGAGCGGGCCCGCGAGAAGCGCGTGGCCGTGCCCGAGATGCGCAGCACGGACTACGTCAACACCATCGCCACCAAGGACGAGCCGTTCTTCCCCGGCAACGAGGAGATCGAGCGCAAGATCCTCAACGCGACCCGCTGGAACGCCGCGGTGATGGTCTCCCGCGCGCAGCGCCCGGGTATCGGGGTCGGCGGCCACATCGCCACCTTCGCCTCCTCCGCGTCCCTCTACGACGTGGGCTTCAACCACTTCTTCCGCGGCAAGGACGGGGGCGACGGCGGCGACCAGATCTTCTTCCAGGGCCACGCGTCCCCCGGTATCTACGCCCGCGCGTTCCTGCTCGACCGACTGAGCGAGGCGCAGCTCGACGCCTTCCGCCAGGAGAAGTCCAAAGCACCCAACGGCCTCTCCAGCTACCCGCACCCGCGGCTGATGCCGGACTTCTGGGAGTTCCCGACCGTCTCGATGGGCCTTGGCCCCCTCGGCGCGATCTACCAGGCGCGGATGAACCGCTACATGGAGGCCCGCGGCATCGCCGACACCTCCGCGTCGCATGTCTGGGCCTACCTCGGCGACGGCGAGATGGACGAGCCCGAGTCGCTCGGCCAGCTCTCCATCGCCGCCCGTGAGGGCCTGGACAACCTCACCTTCGTCGTGAACTGCAATCTGCAGCGCCTCGACGGTCCGGTACGCGGCAACGGCAAGATCATCCAGGAGCTGGAGTCGCAGTTCCGCGGCGCCGGCTGGAACGTCATCAAGCTGGTCTGGGACCGCTCCTGGGACCCGCTGCTCGCGCAGGACCGCGACGGCGTGCTGGTCAACAAGATGAACACCACGCCGGACGGCCAGTTCCAGACGTACGCCACCGAGACCGGCGGGTACATCCGCAAGCACTTCTTCGGCGGCGACCAGCGGCTGCGCACGATGGTCGAGGGCATGACCGACGAGCAGATCCTGCACCTGGGACGCGGCGGTCACGACCACAGGAAGGTCTTCGCGGCCTACACGGCGGCCAAGGAGCACAAGGGCCAGCCGACCGTGATCCTCGCGCAGACCATCAAGGGCTGGACGCTGGGTCCGAACTTCGAGGGCCGCAACGCGACCCACCAGATGAAGAAGCTGACGGTCGACGACCTCAAGGGCTTCCGCGACCGGCTGCACCTCCCGATCACGGACCAGCAGCTGGAGAACGGCGCGCCGCCGTACTACCACCCGGGCCGGAACTCCGAAGAGATCCAGTACATGCACGACCACCGCAAGGCGTGCGGCGGCTATGTGCCGACCCGTGTGGTGCGCGCGAAGCCGCTGGTTCTGCCCGAGGACAAGACGTACGCGGCCGCCAAGAAGGGCTCGGGCCAGCAGTCGATCGCCACGACCATGGCGTTCGTCCGCATCCTGAAGGACCTCATGCGGGACAAGGAGATCGGCAAGCGCTTCGTGCTGATCGCCCCCGACGAGTACCGCACCTTCGGCATGGACGCGTTCTTCCCGAGCGCCAAGATCTACAACCCGCTGGGCCAGCAGTACGAGGCGGTGGACCGCGAGCTGCTGCTCGCGTACAAGGAGTCGCCGACCGGGCAGATGCTGCACGACGGCATCTCCGAGGCGGGCTGTACGGCATCGCTGATCGCCGCCGGTTCCGCGTACGCCACGCACGGCGAGCCGCTGATCCCGGTCTATGTCTTCTACTCGATGTTCGGTTTCCAGCGGACCGGCGACCAGTTCTGGCAGATGGCCGACCAGCTCGCGCGCGGCTTTGTACTGGGTGCGACCGCCGGGCGTACGACGCTGACCGGTGAAGGTCTGCAGCACGCGGACGGCCACTCGCAGCTGCTCGCGTCGACCAACCCGGGCTGTGTCGCGTACGACCCGGCCTTCGGCTTCGAGATCGCGCATATCGTCAAGGACGGTCTGCGCCGGATGTACGGCCCCGACAGCGAGGACGTCTTCTACTACCTCACCGTCTACAACGAGCCGATCCAGCACCCGGCCGAGCCGGCCGATGTCGACGTCGACGGCATCCTCAAGGGCATCCACCGCTTCAAGGCGGGCGAGGCCGGTGCGATCCCGGCGCAGATCATGGCATCGGGTGTCGCCGTGCCGTGGGCCGTCGAGGCCCAGCGGATTCTCGCCGAGGAGTGGAACGTCAGGGCCGATGTCTGGTCGGCGACGTCCTGGAACGAGCTGCGCCGCGAGGCCGTCGATGTGGAGCAGCACAACCTGCTCCACCCCGAGGAGGAGCAGCGCGTCCCGTACGTGACGCAGAAGCTCGCCGCCGCCGAGGGCCCGTTCGTCGCGGTCTCGGACTGGATGCGCTCGGTCCCGGACCAGATCTCGCGCTGGGTGCCCGGCACGTACCAGTCGCTGGGCGCGGACGGCTTCGGCTTCGCGGACACGCGTGGTGCGGCCCGTCGCTTCTTCCACATCGACGCGCAGTCGATCGTGCTCGCGGTGCTCACCGAGCTCGCGCGGGACGGGAAGGTCGACCGCTCGGTGCTGAAGCAGGCGGTGGACCGCTACCAGTTGCTGGACGTGGCCGCGGCCGAGCCGGGTGCGGCCGGCGGCGACGCGTAGTCGTTCGCGGATGGACGCGTAGTCGTTCATAGACGCGTAGCAGTTCATACGTGCGCGTAAGGGCGGCGGGCCCGATGGGGGCCGCCGCCCTTACGCGTCTCTAACATGCTCGGCATGAAGCAGCGAACAGCGCAGGTCCGGTGGGAACAGCGCATGCATACACCCCTGCTCGCGCTCGCCCTGGCGTTCGCCGTCGCGTATGCAGTGCCGATCGTGGCGCCCGGCGCCAACAGCTGGGTGCACACGGCGTGCACGGTCACCGAGTGGGTGGTGTGGGGCTCCTTCGCCGTCGACTACCTCATGCGGCTGGCGCTGGCGCCGTACAAGTGGCTCTTCGTACGCAGCCATCCGCTGGATCTGGTCGCGGTGCTGCTGCCGCTGGTGCAGCCGCTGCGGCTGCTGCGGGTCGTCTCCACGCTGCTGCTGGTGGGCAGGCGGGCCGGGATGGCGCCGCAGATCACGCTGACGACCTATGTCGGCGGCGCGGTGGTGGGGCTGATGATGTTCGGCTCGCTGGCCGTGCTCCATGTGGAGCGGGACGCACCCGGCGGGAACATCAAGACGCTGGGTGACGCGGTGTGGTGGTCGTTCACGACGATGACGACGGTCGGGTACGGCGATCACGCGCCGACGACGGGTCTGGGGCGGGTGCTCGCGGTCGGGCTGATGCTCTCGGGAATCGCGCTGCTCGGTGTCGTCACCGCCAATATCGCGGCGTGGTTCATCTCCCGCTTCGAGCGGGACGACGCGGAGGAGCGCCGCCGGACGGCGCTCCTCGAGGCGCTGATGGTGGAGGTCAAGGAACTGCGGGCGGAGGTCGGACGGCTGTCGGGCGGTACCGGGGCCGCCGCCCCGGTACCGGCGCAGAGCGCGCCCGACCCCTCAGTTACCTCTCCCAGACCTTGAACGCCCTTACCTGGTACGGGGACTGGGGCACCCAGGTGCCGCCGCCCGGGTAGGTCTCGAACTCGCCCGTTTCTTCGCATTCGGCGGACTGGTAGGTGGTGACGGGACGGCCGGTCCGGTTGGCGAGGGCCTGTGCCGTGGTGCCGGGCGGCAGCAGCACACAGCTCTCGATGTCGGTGCCGGAGAGCTCATGGGTCCGGCGGGCGCCCTTGAAGTTCCCCTTCTCCCACAGGCAGAGCTCGCCCGCCGCGCACTCCCCGAGCCGGGGCGGCGAGGCGGTGGCGGTCTGTGCCATGAGCGGCATGAGTACTGCTGCGGCCAGGACTCCGGCCGTGACGGTCTTGCGCATGTCGGTCAGCCCCCGTGTCGTACTGATCACTTGACCGCATCGTGACCTGCGGTCCGGGCGTGCGGGAAGGGGGTCGGGAGCACATCACCCGGATAGGCGACAGCCCCGCCGGAACCGCCCGGCGGGGCTGTCGTGTGCACGAGGTTGACGTCAGATGCGGGCCGCGCGGTTCAGCGGGGTGATGCAGGTGACCGGCCGGCCCTGGGGCAGGACGCACCGCGAAAGCACGCCGGAGCGTACGCCCCGGGCGCACGCAACGTGACGCCTTTCCTCTCATTTCGCCCTCACCACGTGATCTGCCTCACGGTCTTCGCGAGCTCCCTCGCACGTCTCCTAGGGTGTCCCGCAGTGACTTCCTTCGACTCCTCCCCCACCCTGACCGTGTGGCGCGCTCTGCTCGCCCTCGCGGTCGTGTTCGTCATGCTGGCCTCGAGCGGCTGGACCGCCGTACGCCATCAGGGCGGCCCCCGCGACGCTCTCGAGGCCGAACTGGCCGGCTGGGCGAAAGCCCGGATCGGTGCGCGCGCGCTGCCCGGCGCCGACTCGACGCCTCAGCGCCTCGCCGCTTTCTTCACCTCGCTCGGCAGCGCCCAGCGGGCCCGGATCGCCGACCGGTACCCCCTCGTCGTCGGCAATCTCAACGGCGCCCCGGCGACTCTGCGCTACCGCGCGAACCGCAACACCCTCGCGCGATCGCTCCAGTTGGAGCACAAGCGCGTGAACGACACCAACCTCACCGCGGACGGCCACCGGGAAGCGGTGCGCCGTATGAACCGCTTCGAGGCGCTCATGAGCGCCGACCGGCAGATCCTCGCCTTCGATCCGTCGGGCCCCGGCAAGGTCGCCGAGGTCTTCGGCGACCTCGACCGCGCCCAGCGCGTCTCGGTGATCGTCCCCGGCGTCGACACCAATCTGCTCACCTTCCAGAAGTCCGCCCGGAAGTACTCGGCGCCCGTCGGCATGGCGCAGTCGCTGTACGCCGCCGAGCGGGCCGCCTCGCCCCGTACGCGTACCGCCGTCATCGCCTGGGCCGACTACACCGCGCCTGTCGGCGTCGGCATGGACTCGGCCATAGGCAGGCTCGCCGAGCTCGGTGCGGTGCGGCTGACCGCGCTCACCTCCGCGCTGCCCGGCAGCTCCGAGGTCGCGCTGATCTGCCACAGCTACGGCTCCGTGGTCTGCGGGGTCGCCGCGCGTCAGCTGCCGGACCGGGTGAGCGACATCGCGGTGGCGGGCAGCCCGGGTATGCGGGCCGAGAGCGTGGCGGGGCTGCGCTCCCGGGCGCGGGTGTGGGCCATGCGGGACAGCGACGACTGGATCCAGGGCGTTCCGCATCTGGAGGTCGGCGGGCTCGGGCACGGCGAGGACCCGATGACACCGGAGTTCGGGGCGCGGGTCGTGTCGGCGGCCGGCGCGGGCGGCCACGCGGGCTATTTCGAGCCGGGAACGGAGAGTCTCAGCAACTTCGCCGAGATAGGCGTCGGTTCGTACAGCAGCGTGACCTGTGCGAGCAGCGGTGACACATGCCGCAGTGGTATTTCCGGCGAGGCAGCGGCCTGACGCGCGTAGAGCGTCGTGGGCCCGGGGTCGGGGCCGAAGGGCGACGCACGGCCGCCCGCCGCATACGATGAGGCACATGGGTGATGTGCTGGCCGGAATTCAAGCCACCTGGGAGTTCGAAACCGACTCCGTGCTCATCCGCTTCGAACGGGGGATCCGTACGCCGAAGCTCTTCTCGGCGCTGCGCGAACGCCGCATCCCCCACGAGGCGTTGACGTCGGTGACCCTCTCCCCGGGCAAGCGCGGGACGGTGGTCCTGCACGCAGTGCCCAGACCCGGCGCGGATCCGCTGATGGAGGCCGCGGCGGGACAGCTGAAGGAGGGCTGCGACCCGTACCGGCTGGTGCTGCCCGCGGAGCGCGAGACGCTCGCCGAGTACTACGCCGACGAGTTGCGGGCGCTGCTCGGACCGGACGCCGACAAGCCGGCCGAGCGGTACGCCGTGGCCGCGCCCGAAGCGCCGCTGAACTTCAAGGCGTACGACGGAAAGGCGTCCTTCGACGGATCGCACGTCTCCTTCCGCTGGTTCTGGACGGGAGCGTCGTCCGCCAAGTGGAAGGCGGGGGACCAGAGTTTCCCGGTGACGGAACTGAGCGGCGTCGAGTGGCGCTCGCCCGAGGTCTTCGACGGGTATCTGCGGCTGCTGGGGCGCGGCGCCGGATCGGGCCCCGACTCGGGGGACGCGGTGCCGCAGCCCGCGCAGGCGGACCAGGATCCGGCGGCGGTGGTCTTCGGGCTGGGCTACGGGCCGGTGCACGAATCGCTGCCGTTCGCGGCGGCGGTGCTGGAGTCCGTACGGAACGCGGACGCGACGCCGGCTCCGGCCGTGCGGCCGGGCCGCCGCGACCCGGCGGACATCGCGGAGCGGATCCGGCACCTAGGGGAGCTGCACCGGGCGGGTCTGGTGACCGACGAGGAGTTCAGTACGAAGAAGTCGCAGCTGCTCGCGGAGCTGTGAGTCCTTGAGGCGTGAGTCTATGAGGCGCCCCACCTCGTACCGGGGTACGAGGTCGCGTCCTACTCGCGCGCCGCCGACGTCGAGGACATGTCCGGGTAGCGGTCCCCCGCCACCTGCCCGGCGATCGGCTCCAGCACCGCCAGCTCCTCCTCGGTCAGCGTCAGCCGGGTCGCCCCGACGTTCTCCAGCAGCCGGCTGCTCCTGCGGGTGCCGGGGATCGGGACCACCGCCGCGAGCGAGTGCACTTCGGCCTGCTGCTGCACCCAGGCGAGAGCGACCTGCGCCGCCGTCGCCCCGTGCGCCGCAGCGATCTTGTGTACGGGCTCGAGGAGCGCCGCGTTGGTCCTGGCGTTGTCGCCGGTGAACCGCGGCTGGTACTGACGGAAGTCGTCGGCCGACAGGTCCTTGCGGGCGTCCGCGAAGGCTCCGGTCAGGAAGCCGCGGCCGAGCGGCGAGTACGGCACGAAGGCGACACCGAGCTCCGCCGCCGCACCCACCGCGCTGCGCTCCACGTCCCGGCTGAACAGCGACCACTCCGACTGCAGGGCCGTGATCGGGTGCACGGCGTGCGCCTCGCGCAGCTCCGCTCCGGTGACCTCGCTCAGCCCCAGGTGCTTGACAAGGCCCCGCTCCACCAGTTCGGCCATCGCGCCGACGGACTCGGCAAACGGCACGAGCGGGTCGCGGCGGTGCATGTAGTACACGTCGATGACGTCGGTCCTCAGCCGCCGCAGGCTGTCCTCGACGGCCTTGCGGATGTACGCGGCGTCGTTGCGGATGCCCCGGTAGTGCGGGTCATCCGTCCGCTCTATGGCGAACTTCGTGGCCAGGGTGATCTCGTCGCGGTGCGCACCGACGAACGGTGCGAGGAACTCCTCGTTGGCCCCCCGCCCGTACACATCCGCGGTGTCGAAGAAGGTGACGCCCGCATCGAGCGCCGCCTCCAGGGTGTCCCTGGCCGCCGCCTCGTCCGTGGCTCCGTAGAACTCGCTCATGCCCATGCAGCCCAGGCCCTGTACACCGACCAGCGGTCCGCCGGTCCCGAGCCGCACCTGTGCGATCTTGCTGCCGCTCGTCAAGGATTCAGACATCAGGTTCAGAGCCTCTCCGACGCCCGCCGGGCGTCCGCATAAAAGTCGATCTTGTGGTCCAGCACGGCGAGCGTGTCCTGGAGCTCCGCGATGCGTGAACGCACGTCGCGCCGCGTCTGCTGCAGCAGCTCCTGCCGTGCCTCGAAGGTGTGCTCGCCCTCCCGCACCAGCTCGGCGTAGCGGACCATGTCCGCGACCGGCATCCCGGTCAGCCGCAGCTTGCCGACGAAGCCGAGCCAGTTCAGGTCGCGGTTGGTGAAGCGCCGCTGTCCCGTGTTCGAGCGGTCGACGTGCGGCATCAGCCCGATCCGCTCGTACCAGCGCAGGGTGTGCGCGGTGAGCCCGGTGAAGGCGACGACCTCGCTGATCGTGTAGCGGTCCTGCCCGTCGGGGCGCGGATGCGCCGGGGGTGCCGACACGCAGATGTCCGTCCGGGGCCGCTCGGTCTCGATCAGCTTGGTCTCGATCAGCGTCATGCCCTCAACGCTAGAACCTTCGAGTGCACTCGAAGCAAGCGAATCCGGTGGAAACCGATGGAATCTTTCGCCCACCGCCGATCAGCCTCCGGCGCATGAGCCTCTCGGGGAACCCTTAGGCTCGTACGCATGCAGAGCCTGGCGATGATCGAGAACTGGCCGGTACCCACCGCGGCGGCCGCCGTCGTACGAGCGGACGGAACCGTCGCCGGTTCGTACGGCCCGGCCTCGCACCGTTTCCCGCTGGCCTCCGTCACCAAGCCGCTCGCGGCGTACGCGGCGCTCGTGGCGTACGAGGAGGGGGCGATCGAGCTCGACGAGCCGGCCGGTCCTGAGGGCTCGACGGTCCGCCATCTGCTGGCCCACACCTCGGGACTCGCCTTCGACGAGCACCGGGTGGCCGCCGCGCCCGGCACCCGGCGGCTGTACTCCAACGCGGGCTTCGAGGTGCTCGGCGACCACATCGCCAAGGCGACGGAGATCCCCTTCGCCGACTATCTCCACCAGGCGGTGCTTGAGCCGCTGGGGATGACGTCGACGACGCTGGACGGCTCGCCCGCCAGGGACGGCGTCTCGACGGTCGATGACCTGGTGAGGTTCGCCGCCGAGGTGCAGGCGCCGCGGCTGCTCGATGCCCGTACGGTCCTCGATGCGATGACGGTCGTCCATCCCGGCCTGTCCGGCATCCTGCCCGGCTACGGCCATCAGAAGTCCAACGACTGGGGTCTCGGCTTCGAGATCCGGGACGCCAAGTCCCCTCACTGGACGGGCAGTTCGTCCTCGCCGCGTACCTTCGGCCACTTCGGCCAGTCGGGCACGTTCCTGTGGATCGACCCGGATGCGGGGGCGGCGTGCGTGGCGCTCGCGGACCGGGCGTTCGGGCCGTGGGCGGTCGAAGCGTGGCCGTCGTTCACGGACGCGGTGCTGGCGGAGATCGCCTCCGGGCACTGAGAGACACCGAGCCTCAAGCCGCGCCGTCCGCGCGCCGCCGGCCTGGGGCAGAATGCAGGTCTGACAGCGGCGGCCGGGGACATGCCGTACGACGTTCGCGATCAGCTCGGTCAGCGCCAGCTCTGCCACGTCGGCCACATCAAGCAGGTCCCAGCCGGTGAGGTACAGGCGCAGGATGCGGCGCAGATGCCGCGCCAAGTGCTCACCCACGGCGAAGTCGGCGCGGTATACCGTCTCAACGTCCGCCGTCTGCAGATCGGTTGTGTGATTCATGCCACCAGCGTGCGACGAGATGGTTACGCTCGGCTACATACCGAAACGAACGCCGCGAGGCGTTGCAGGCCGGAGGTGCCCGCCGTGGCCAATGTTCAATCACTCGACCCCAGCGCGTCCCCGCTGGACTACTACGGCTGGGAGCTCCGTCGCCAGAGAGAGGCCAGCGACCTCAAGCAGGGGCAGCTCGGCGACATCATCTTCTGCACGGGTTCCCTGGTCGGCCAAATCGAGACCACGAAGAAGATCCCGACCCGCGACTTCTCCGAGCGGGTGGACGCCGCACTCGGCACGGACGGGGTGTTCTCGCGCCTGGTCGGCCTGGTCCTGCGCAGCCAGCTGCCGACCTGGTTCCAGCCGTACGCGGAAATGGAGGCCCGCGCCGCGTACATCTCCACGTACCAGGCACAGCTGGTGTACGGGCTGCTGCAGACGGAGGAGTACGCGCGGGCGCTGCTCGGCGTCGACCACCCCGGCATGGTCGACGAGATGGTGGCGGCCCGGCTGGACCGCCAGCGGATCCTGGAGCGCGACCAGCCGCCGGCCCTGTGGGTCGTACTGAGCGAGGCCGCGCTGCTTCAGGAAGTCGGCGGCCGTGACGTCATGCGTCAGCAACTGGCACGCTTGTTGGACTTCCGCGACGAACCGTGGGTACAGGTCCAGGTGCTTCCGTTCTCCGTCGGCCAGCACACGGGAATGATGGGGTCGTTCAACCTCCTCAGGTTCGACGACGACCCCGACCTGTTCTACGTGGAGAGCTACGACCAGGGCCACATGACCGCCAATCCGCAAGTGATCAAAGAGCGTTCGGTCGGTTACGCTCGCCTGCAAGCCACAGCCCTCTCCCCCGAGGACTCGGCGGCACTGATCGCTCGCGTGATGGAGGAACGTTATGGGGACCAGTCATGACCTGACCGGAGCGCGGTGGCGGAAGTCGTCATACAGCGGCACCAGCGGCGGCGACTGCGTCGAGGTGGCCGATGGCTTCCCCGGTGCCATCCCGGTCCGCGACAGCAAGAACCCTGCCGGCCCCGTCCTGATCCTCGGCGCGGACACCTGGCGCACCTTCGTGGATGGACTCCGGTAGACCGCCGACCCGTCGGATTGTCAGTGGTGCCCCCTACGATCGTTCCCATAGCTGTTTCAGCTGTTCGAGTACGGCGACCAGGGGTGGTAAACGATGGGGACGTCACCGGCACAGGTACGCGCGCCCGAGCCGACGATTGCGCCGATCACCTCACTCGCCTCGCGGGTCCTGGCCGGAGACATCGTTTTACCGAAGTTCCAGCGGGCGTTCGTCTGGACCCCGCAGCAGGTCCTGTACCTGCTTGACTCAGTGCGCCGCAACTACCCCATTGGCAGCCTCCTCATGTGGCGCACCACCACGAAGCTGGCCAGCGGGCATGAGATCGCGGGCCTGGACACCGTCTCGCAGCACGATGGTGCCCCGGTGCACTACGTACTCGACGGCCAGCAGCGGCTCGCCAGCCTGGTAGGTGCGCTGCACGGTTCCGGACCGATATGGGAGATCGCGTACGACCTGGAGCGCGAGGAATTCCTGCACCTCACGGAGGAATCGCCGACCGGTCCACACATCATGCCGATACGGCATCTCACCTCGGTAACCGCTATGATGTCCTGGATCAGGCGAGAGAACCCGGACGAGGAACTCCAGTGCCGCGCTGAGGCGTTGAGCGATCAGTTCACGCACTACCAGGTACCGGTCGTGACCCTCCTCGATGTATCCGGCGACGACTCGGCCCGAATCTTCGAGCGCATCAACAGCACGGGCACATCCATGGACATCGTGGACCTGATCCGGGCGGGCACCTGGTCCGAGGACTTCGACCTCAAGGACGAGATCGAGCAGCTGCTCCAGGTCCTCGATGCCAAGAAGTACGGCCGGGTGGATGCGAAGACCATGCTGCGGACGATCGCGGCCGCGGCCGGGGTCGGCTTCTCCACCAGGTCCATCCACGAGTTGCGCGGTCTGAACCGGCAGCAGCTCCAGGCGGCCGTCGCCGAGGCGGGCAAGGCAGCGGCATGTGCCGTGGACTTCCTCTCCACCCAAATCCGCACCCCGCAGGCCGAGGCACTGCCCTACTACAACCAGTTCGCGGTCCTGGTCGAGCTGTTCAGGCAGCTTCCCAAGCCGACGGCCGCACAGTACGACGCGGTGACCCGGTGGTTCTGGCTGACGGCGAGCGGCGAGTACTTCAAGGGCTGGCGGGAGTCTCAGATGGGGCCGGATCTGATGGCGGTCACGGAGTTCGCGGCGGGCCGCTCGACGGAGATCGAGACGGGGGCCGCGCTCCCCCGCAGCGTCCTGTGGCAGCGCTCGCAGTTCTCCCGGCAGAACGCGCCCAGCAAACTCCTGGTCCTGCTCATGTCGTACGAGAAGCCACTCGACCTGAACACGGGTCGCGTCATCGACGTCGCCGACGCGCTGTCCTGGCAGAACGGGAAGCAGTTCCACCACTTCTTCCCGCGCGCGTACCTGAAGAATCAGGGGGTTACCGCAGGAAAGGCGAATGTCTGCGGCAACCTGATCATGCTCAGCGCCATCACCAACAACTGGATCTCCGACCGCCGGCCTTCCGCCTACCTCAAGGACCTGGCCGACTGGCACGGCGAGGACGTGCTGCGGGCCCGGCTGCGCACTTGCCTGATCGAAGAGGACGCGTATCAGGCCGCCTTGCGGGACGATTACGACGGTTTCCTGCGTGCCCGCTCGGAGACGCTGCACCAGCGGCTGATTGAGCTCATCGGTTCTGCGTCGGGGAGCAGCGGGGGCGGGGAATCGTCGGTCCCGACCCCTGACGTCGAGCCCGACCCTCCAGTAGCCGCCGACTCCGGCTCTGAGCCTCTCGACCGCGACTCGGTGGACTGAGAGGGTGCGGGGCGGTGCGCATGCGGGACGTGCCGGCCCGGGACCGGCCACGCGAGCGGCTGCTGGCGCGCGGCGCCGAGGCACTGTCCGACCGTGAACTGCTGGCGCTGTTGCTGGGGGCCGGGGTGCCCGGTCAGGACGCCGTGGAACTGGCCGGACGGCTGATCACCCGGCACGGCGGGCTGTACGAACTGTCCCGGCTCCCCGCGCACGAGTTGGCGGCGGGCCTGGCCGGGGTCGGCCCGGCGAAGGCGGCCCGGGTCGCGGCGGCGTTCCAACTGGGCCGGCGGGCCGCGCCTCCTTCGCGGGAGGCCCGCCAACGGATCGGTGGCTCGGCCGACTTGGCGGCTGCGGTCGTTCCCCTCCTCCGCGGCCTGCGCCATGAGCGCGTGGTCGTGGTCATCTGCGACGGGGCGGGCACGGTCCTCCGTACGACCGTCCTCACCGAGGGCGCCTCGGACCGCAGCCTGCTCCCGGTCCGCGACGTCCTCGCCCTGGTCCTTGCGGCGGGCGGCGCGTCCTTCGGCGTGGCCCACAACCACCCCACGGGCCGCACCGACCCCAGCGAGGCCGACCGCCGGACAACAACCCGCCTCGCGGCGGGTGCGGCGGCGGTCGGCCTGCACTTCCTGGACCACGTGGTGGTCACGGACGGGGGATGGCGGCACGTGCCAACCGACTGACGTCGGTTACAGCTGCCCCGCGAATGCAGCATTGAGGAGTGATCTACGGAGCGCCGCAGACGTTTCCGAGAGCCATTGGGCACGCCTTGACGCAGCGATGATGGCGTTTGCCCGACGCACGATCTCCGCCTGCTCCTCCAAAGATGGAAGTGGGATCTTCATCGCTAGCAATTCTTGTTCCTTCAGCCTGTTACGGCTTCCCGGCGTACTGCCACTGCTTCTCGCCAGGGCGGACTCCCACAGCGCGGGGACTCGAAAGAGCAGCATGACGTACTCCAAAGACGCCAAGCTGGCCTCTACGCGAAACGTTGGGAACTCGTTCGATACGTGGGCACCATCTAGCTCGGGAGTAATACACCCGAAGGACCCCTTCCAGCCGAAGAGGCGATTGTAAATGAAATCCCCATCCTCGACTCGGTATGCGGTGTCAGCAGCCACTTCCCTCCCCTGCTTCACCTCACGAACGAACGGACCTTTCGCGTACCACCTAACTCCCAGGAACCGGTATGAGGTATCGTCCTTCAGCCCGACAGGCCGTTTCACGCGTATCAGAACTGTCGACAGATTTACCTCTTTGATTCCTCCAGGGACGAGAGAGGCAAGAATTTGAGGGTGCAACAACTCGGCATGTGACATTAGCGAGTTCACCCTATCCAGACCGCTCATGGCAGCGACGAGCTTGTCAGCGACGCGGCTCTGCTCAGCCAGGTCGGGCAGAGTCACTCGCTTCGCACCAAACGTCTTGATGCCGAGCGTCCGGTTGCGCCCCGCTGATCCCGGCGAAGCATGGCGGATCACTTCCAGCCCCGGCCCTCCGTAGAAGTACGGGAGCAGATATCGAGCGTCGGCAACCTGTCCATTCACGCGGTACGTCATGAACCGGTGCGAGCCGATCATTTCCTTTTCGGCTTCGGAGGCAATCGCAACTGCCCCCTCCCACGCAAAGACGTTGCTGAAAACAAGGTCATTCGGTTCAACCCGGAACACCTTTTTGGAGGCGATCTCGTGGCCAGGGACGGGTTCCTTGTGAAAGATCCCGTTACCGAAGGAACGAATACCGATCTCGCGGTACTCCTTGTCCGCCTCGGGGAGAACTGGCCGCCGGACCAGGGTGATCACGTCGTCCACGGCGTAATCAGTGAGAGTCATCGCTGCTCCCCCAGCCCCGTGCGCAGTTCCTTCAGCAACGCCAGGATCTCCGTTTCCGTCTTCACGAGCTCGTCCACCAGCTCCTCCGGTGTCCGGTGTGCCAAGTCGTCACCCACGTGCGGGTTGGCGATGTCGAGGTTGAAGCCGGAGGCGATGATGTCCGCTGCCGGGACGACCCACGCCTGTTCGCCCACCTCACGGCCCTCGCGCTTCTCGCCGCCCCACCACTCGGTGCACGGCTCGAACTCCTCGATCCGCATGGGCTTCGTCTTGGTGTAGCCCCGGCGCCCTTCTGGGAGCGGGACCTCGTAGAACCAGACGTCCTTCGTCGGACCGGTCTTCTCGAAGAAGAGGATGTTGGACGGGATCTGGGTGTAGGGCGCAAAGACGCCCTGCGGGAGGCGGACGACCGTGTGAAGGTTGCAGTCCTTCATCAGCTTCTTCTTGATCTTCGCGCCGATGGAGTTCTCGCCCGTCGCGAACAGACTGCCGTTGGGCAGAACGATCGCGCACCGGCCGCCGAGCTTGAGCTGGTCGAGGATTGAGTAGAGGAAGAGCCAGGCCGTCTCCTGAGTCCGGAAGCCGTCCGGGAATGCCTTGACGACCGTCGACTCCTCCTCACCGCCGAAAGGCGGGTTGGTGAGGACCACGTCCACCTTGTCGGCGGCGCTGGAGTTCCGCATCTCCAGAAGCGAGTTGCCGCGCCTGACGTGCGGTGCATCGATGCCGTGCAGTAGCAGGTTCATCGAGCCCAGCAGGTAAGGCAGCGGCTTCTTCTCGATGCCCCTGATGTCCGCGTGCAGTCGCCTGCGCTGGGTGTCCGTATTGATCTGGCCCTTCAGTTCCTCGTACGCCTGGACCAGGAAGCCACCCGTGCCACTCGCCGGGTCGAGGATCGCGTCACCCAGCTTGAGGAAGGACTGCTGGACCATGAAGCGGTTGACCGGGCGCGGGGTGTAGAACTCACCCGAGTCGCCGGCCGCGTCGCGCATCTCCTTGAGGATCGACTCATAGACGAACGCCATCGTGTGGATGTCGTCCGACGAGACGAAGTGGATCTGGTTGGCGATATTGACCAAGTCCCGCAGCAGCGTGCCCGACTGCATACGGTTGACGACGTCCTTGAAGATGGTCGAGATGACGTTGCGCGGGTCGTCCGCGTCGTCGCCGACCAGCCCGGCCAGATGCGGGATGAGCTTCTCGTTGACGAACGACTTCAGCTCGTCGCCGCTGAAGTCCGGGTCGGTTGCCCAATCCTCCCAGCGGTACGGCTCCTCGATCGCCCGCCGGTACCCGTCCGGGTCCAGCGCCTCGCCCTCCTGCTCGACGCGCTCGTCGAACGCCTTGAGGAAGAGCAGCCAGGACAACTGCGGCAGCCGGTCCAGGTCGCCGTTCATCCCGGCGTCCTTGCGCATCGTGTCGCGCGCGGACTTGATCAGGGACGCGAGGCGTGTCCGTGAGGTGCTGGAGGACTTCTCCGCCGTTTTCTTCTTGTTCGCTGCCATGTCAGCTCAGCCGGTCCTTCTGTTCGGGTCGAGAAGAGGTACGTGGTTCATCGGCGAGCGCCGCCGCCCACAGCCCGCGCACCAGCGCGAGTGCCGCGTCGAGCGTCGGCGGGATTTCGGTGGCCAGCTCCTGCGCCAGCTCCGGGTAACTTTCGCGCCACCGAGGCGGCGGATCCGGGAGTTCGTCCGGAATCTCGTGTGTGGCGCGCACCGCGAAGACGTGCCGCACGACCTCCACGAGCGCCGCATCACCCGCAAGGCCGTCCTCGGCGAGCAGTACGAGGTCCACCAGGTCCTTGACCCGCGTATTGGGTCGGTCGCCATAGTCGCGGGTGAAGGCGTGAAGTTTCTCCGCGAAGTGCTGGCGGCGGTCTACGGCCTCTATCGCACGCTGCGGGGTCCCGGCGAAACCAAGGGTGTTGGGAAGCGGGAGGCGTTCTGTCCGGGCGATCTCCTCGCCCCGGTCCACCACGTCCACCCGGACGCCCGCGAACAGCTTCCCCGCGAGGTGGGCCTCGACGGAGAACCGCCAGCCGCCCCGCCCGGCCGTATCAGCTCCCAACGGCACGGGCGCACCGACACGGAAGCGGAACCCGTCGCCGTCGAGGTCGACAGCCAAGGCATCGATCAGCAACTCACGGGCCTCGCTCCCGTCCGCCTCCGAACCGTCCTCGGGCCGAAGCGCCAGGTCCAGGTCCTTGGTGGTGCGGGCCCGCCCGGTGAGCCGGAACTCCATCACCGCACCACCCTTGAGGACCCAGCCGCCTGCCGCGTCCTCCGCGAGACGTGCCGCCATGCGGTCGAAGACAACGAGGCGCCGGCGACGGCCCAGGTCGGTACCGGACTCGTCGGCGTCCTGTTTCAGCCGGGCTTCCAGCGCACGGCGCAGGGCGGTGGCATCACGGTAGCGGCCGGTCACGAAACTGCCCCAAGCGCTCGTTCCACGCCCAGCTCCGCGCGCGAGCCCATCAGTTGTGCTGCATGCAACAGCTTCCGGCGGGTCACGATGCCCTGCTCCAGCGCCTCGGCCACGGCCCCGTCGAGGACGTCCTGGTCGTCGTCGTCGGCCGCGCACTCCACGAGTGCCCGCAGCGGGGTCGTCACCCGGTAACCCATCCGGTCCTCCACGTCCGACTCAGGCAGTTCCGCGCGGTGCAGGATCACAGCGTCCGACTTCTGCCGGAAGCCGCGCGGCACGGTGAGGTGGATACGGGACGGGTTGGCCGTACCGAGGTCATGGACCGCGAGGGCGGTGGCGTGCGAGACCACCGCCCGCCCCTTGCTCCACAGCCACCAGCGCACCAGCTGTTCGTCACCCTCGCCCGGCAGGTCGGAGAACTCCCGGAAGCGGTAGAGGGCGCGGTCGACCACGAGCCAGTTGCCGTGCTGGGCGTGGTAGCGCTGGGCCTGGTAGGAGTACCCGGCGTCCATCGCCTGCGCAGCGGTGAAGTAGCCGCGCTGGCCGGCGGCGGTCCGCCAGAGGGCTGCGCGGCTGTCCGTACGGTCTCTGAGCACCGTCTCACCTTAGCATCGTCGTGAAACTCATAGGCGACTTTAGTTTTGCGCCATATCTTATCGTAAAACTAAAGTCACCTTTCAGTTATACGACCGTCAGCAGCCGCGCCGCCAGCTCGTCGATGGCCTCGTGCGCCTGCCGGGCACCGCCGAACCGCCCGGCCAGGTCCACCACACGGCCCATCGAGTCGAAGGGCGGCACCTTCAGCGTGTCCACCTTCAGCTGCGGCGAGCCCTCCTCGGCGAACTTCACCAGCATCGCCTCCAGCACCTCACGGGCCCGCTCCCCGAAGGAGTCCATGAATTCCTCGTGCTCCCGGCGGAACCACGTAAGCCGCTCGTCCCGGCTCACCACCGCTAGTCCCTCCCAGGCAACGCTGACCAGCAGGTCCACCGGGTCCACGTCGGGCTTGCCCAGCTCCTCAGGCAATTCCTCCACATCGATGTCCGCCTCCCGCAGCGCCTCCATCAGCGCGGCACGGCTCTTGGCCCGCGCCCACTGCGTACGCAGCTGCGCGGGATCCAGGTCGAGTTCGAGCACCTGGTTGTGCACCCACTGCTCGATACTCACCAGCCGCATGGTCAGGCCGTCGTCGGCGAGCTGATAGCGCCGCTCACCCATCTTGTAGACGTCGACACCGCTCACCCGGTACCGCTTGCCGCGCGCCTGGATGCGATCGATCTCGTCCTCGTCGGTCACCGTGTCGCCATCGCCCCCGCCCAGGCCGAACGAGCCGCCGTCCTGCTCCTCGTACTCGGCCTGCGGCTCGGCGACCACATCTCCGTCGTAGTCATCCGGCTCCTCGGCGGGCGGAGTGATGTCCTCGACATCAACCAGCGCGCCCTGCTCGTCGGCCGTCTCCTCGAGCAGCCTCAGCGGCGGGCCGTCGAATGACCTGTCCTCGAAGAGCAGGGTCGCCTCCACAAAGTCGATGATGTCGAAGGACTCTTTGCCGATCTCCGGGCACAGCCGGGTGCCACGCCCGATGACCTGCTTGAACTCGGGCATGGAGACAATCCGCCGGAACAGCACCACGTTCCGTACGGCGGGCAGGTCCACACCCGTCGACAGCAGTCGGGAGGTGACCGCGATGACAGGCTGACTGGAGTCCGCCTTCCGGAACTCCTCCAGGGACCCACCGACGTGAGGTAGGTCGGCGCTGGTGATGCGCTTGACGAAGTCCGGCAGTACGTTGACCTCCTCGGAGGCGATGTTGTGCAGCGCGGTGCGCATCCGCCCGGCGTGCTCAATGTCCTCGCAGAAGACGAGCGTCTTGCCCAGCCTCCCGTCCTCCGCGTTCTTACGGAGGTAGTCGATGAGGTAGTGCGCCGCCGTCTCGGTCCGCTCCAGGATCACCATGACCCGCTCGAACTCCTTGGGCCCATAGAGATCGGGAGGGATCACCTGACCGTAGACGTCCTTCTTGCCCGGCTCGGGAAGGTAGCCCTCCACGTCCACGTTCAGCCGGACTCTGCGCACACGGTAGGGCGAGAGGAAACCGTCCTCGATACCGTCCCTGAGCGAGTACGAGTAGACGGGGTTGCCGAAGTACTCGAACGTGTCGGTCTGTTTACCCCCGTCCCTGACCGGCGTCGCGGTCAGCCCGATCTGCACAGCAGGCTCGAAGTGCTCCAGGACCTTGCGCCACCGCGAGTTGCTGCTCGCGCTTCCCCGGTGGCACTCGTCCACGATGACGATGTCGAAGTAGTCCGGCGGGTACTCCCGGAACAACTCCGACTGGGCGTCCCCCTGTTCCAGGGACTGGTAGAGCGCGAAGTAGATCTTCCGGCCGCGCTTGGCCTCGCCACCACCGATCTTGTAGACGTCGTCCTCTCCGAAGACCGGCAGGAAGTAGCGGTCCTTGGGATCGTCGACCAGCATGTTGCGGTCGGCAAGGTAGAGCACGCGGGGCTTGCGTCCGCCGAACGCCCCCGGCGCCTTGGAGAGCCGGGCGACCAGCTGAAGGGCGAGCATGGTCTTGCCCGTCCCGGTCGCCAGCACCAGCAGGATTCGGCGCTCATCGCGGGCGAGGGCGGCAAGTGCCCTGGTAATGGCGACCCGCTGGTAGTAGCGCGGGCGCTTCACCGTGTTGTCAGTGTTGCGGAGGGTGTAGTCGTACGCTGCGGACATCAACTCCTCGCCCGCCTCGGTACCGCGAACCCCCTGATCGCGCAGGAAGCGCGCCCACAACTCATCGGGGGAGGGGAACCGCTCGACGGGCCTGATGACCGGCTTCTCGGCGCTGAAGTCGATCTCCACGATGTTCCGCCCATTGGTGGCATACGCGAAAGACAGTCCCAGCTTGCGCGCGTAACGGCGCGCCTGCTCCACCCCGTTCTCCTCGCTGAGGCGGTACCGCTTGGCCTCCACTACGGCGATCGGCACATCGGGGACGTACTCCAGCACGTAGTCGGCGGCAAGCGCCGCCCCCCTCTTGTGGCGCCTGCGGGTCGGCACCAGTCGACCGTCGTTGATCCGGTACTGCGGACGAATCTGCTTCTCGCTCCACCCCGCTACCCGGAGAGCGGGGAGGACGAACCGCTTGCAGGTCTCATCCTCATTCAACTTGTACGCGTCAATCCCCATGGAAACAGGTGTACTGCATGGCTCTGACAAAGGAGTCCGGACAGCGAAATCACCTGGATCTTCTACGTCGCGGGGCCAGTGGCAACCCGCGCACGCCTTAACCGAGTTCCCAGAGCAGGACCTCGGCAGTCCCCGCCGCAGCCAGCACCAGGCCGTCAGCGTCTGTGATCCGCACCGAGTCACCCGGCCCCAACTCCGTTTCTCCCAGACGGACTTCGCCCCGCACCACATGGATGTACACGGCGGCCGCGTCCGGTACGGCGGTGCGCTCGCCCGGGGTGAGCCGGCGCACGTGGAGCATCGCGCCCGCCTGCGGGAGGGCGTACGGCGTCGAGTCCGCGATGCCGTGCACGATCTCGTACGACGGATCGCCGCCCGGTGACAGCGGCGCGAGCCACATCTGCACGAAGACCAGGGGCAGGTCCCCGTCGTTGCGCTCCACATGCCGTACGCCGCCGGCCGAGCTGAGCCGCTGGACGTCCCCGGGCCGCACCAGCGTCGCGTGGCCCTGCGAGTCGCGGTGTGTGAGCTCGCCCTCGACGACCCAGGTGACGATCTCGGTGTGGCTGTGCGGATGCTCGTCGAAGCCGGCACCGGGCGCGAGGCGTTCCTCGTTGCAGGCGAGTACGGCGCCGAAGCGGAGGTTGTCCGGGTCGTAGAAGCGCCCGAAGGAGAAGGCGTGCAGGGACTCGATGCCGGAGGCGGGGTCGCCGCCGCGATAGCGGTCGGCGGAGCGCCGTACGTCAGTCACAGCCTCACCGTAGCCCTGCGGCAGTCGCCCGGTTCGCCGGACGCGGCGGGTTCACCGGACGGGGCGGTCCACGCGGCGCGTGGACAAGGAACGCCCCGACGCTCCGCACACCCGTCCCGATAAGGCAGTCTTGTCCCGTGCCCGAACCTGCAGCGAACGCCGCCCACCCGCATTCCGCGACTCTTCGCCGCCTGGAGCAGTCCTCCGGGCGGCTCGCCGCGAACGCCATCGCACGTATGGACGCGACGCTGCCCTGGTACCGGGCGATGCCCCCGGAGAACCGGTCCTGGATCGGTCTGGTCGCCCAGGCCGGTATCGCCGCGTTCACCGAGTGGTTCCGGCATCCGGAGACCCCCCAGGCGATCTCGACCGATGTCTTCGGTACGGCTCCGCGCGAGCTGACCCGGGCCATCACCCTGCGCCAGACCGTCGAGATGGTGCGCACCACCATCGAGGTCATGGAGACCGCGATCGACGAGGTCGCCGCCCCCGGCGACGAGTCGGTCCTGCGCGAGGCGCTGCTCGTCTACGCCCGGGAGATCGCCTTCGCCACCGCCCAGGTGTACGCGCAGGCCGCCGAGGCCCGCGGCGCCTGGGACGCCCGGCTCGAATCCCTCGTCGTGAACGCCGTGCTCTCCGGTGAGGCCGACGAGGGCGCCGTCTCCCGCGCCGCCGCGCTCGGCTGGAACTCCCCCGAGCATGTCTGCGTCATCCTCGGCACCGCACCCGACGGCGACAGCGAACTCACCGTCGAGGCCATCCGCCGGGCCGCCCGGCACGCCAAGCTCCAGGTCCTCACCGGAGTCCTCGGCGACCGGCTCGTCGTCATCGCGGGCGGCAGCGACAATCCGCTTCAGGTCGCCAAGGCTCTGATCGGCCCCTATGCCGCAGGGTCCGTGGTCGCGGGCCCCGTCGTCCCCGACCTGCTCGCCGCGACCCGGTCCGCGCAGGCCGCCGCCGCCGGGCTCAAGGCGGGCCTCGCCTGGCAGGACGCCCCGCGCCCGGTTCTCGCGGACGACCTGCTGCCGGAGCGCGCGATTGCCTCGGACCCTGCCGCGCGCGAGCAGTTGGTGGAGGAGATCTACAGACCGCTGGAGGAGGCGGGCTCGGCGCTCCTGGAGACTCTGAGTGTCTATCTGGAGCAGGCGAGCAGCCTTGAGGGCGCGGCCCGCATGCTCTTCGTACACCCCAACACCGTGCGCTACCGGCTGCGACGTGTGACCGACGTCACCGGCTGGTCACCCTCCGATGTTCGCTCCGCGTTCACACTGCGGATCGCGCTCATCCTCGGGCGTCTGGCCGACGGAGATACGCAGTCCTAGACTTTTGTCGAACACCAACAATTCCCCTGACGGTTCTTCGTCCCTGTCCCCACGGGCGGTTGGGGCCGTCCACAAGAGAGAGTGTGAGGGTGCTCGTACTCGTCGCTCCCGGCCAAGGCGCTCAGACGCCCGGCTTCCTGACTCCCTGGCTCGACCTCCCCGGCGCCGCCGACCGCATCGCGGCCTGGTCCGACGCCATCGGGCTCGACCTTGCCCACTACGGCACGAAGGCCGACGCGGACGAAATCCGCGACACCGCCGTGGCGCAGCCGCTCCTCGTCGCCGCCGGCCTGCTGTCGGCCGCCGCGCTGGGTGATGTCTCGCCCGGCGCCGTCGCCGGACACAGCGTCGGCGAGATCACGGCCGCCGTTCTCGCGGGTGTCATCGACGACTCCGCCGCGCTCGGTTTCGTACGCACGCGAGGCCTGGCCATGGCCGAGGCCGCCGCGGTCACCGAGACCGGCATGTCGGCCGTACTCGGCGGCGACCCCGAGCAGGTCGTCGCCCACCTCGAGAAGCTCGGTCTGACCGCGGCGAACGTGAACGGCGCCGGTCAGATCGTCGCCGCCGGCACCGCCGAGCAGCTCGCGGCGCTCGCCGAGGACAAGCCGGAGAAGGCACGCGTCATCGCTCTGAAGGTGGCCGGCGCGTTCCACACGCACCACATGGCGCCCGCGGTGGCGACCCTTCAGGAGGCCGCCGCCGGCCTCACGGTCGCCGACCCGGCCCTGCCGTACGTCTCGAACAAGGACGGGCGGACCGTCGCAGGCGGCGACGAGGTCATCTCCCGTCTGGTCGGCCAGGTCGCCAACCCGGTCCGCTGGGACCTGTGCATGGAGAGCTTCAAGGAGCAGGGCGTCACGGCCCTGATCGAGGTCTGCCCCGGCGGCACGCTGACCGGCCTCGCCAAGCGCGCCCTGCCGGGTGTGCGGACGCTCGCGCTCAAGACCCCCGACGACCTCGACGCGGCCCGCACGCTCGTCGCCGAGCACTCTTCCTGACAGGAGCCGTAGAGCATGTCGAAGATCAAGCCCAGCCAGGGCGCCCCGTACGCACGCATCATGGGTGTCGGCGGCTACCGCCCCACCCGAGTCGTGCCCAACGAGGTGATCCTCGAGACGATCGACTCCTCCGACGAGTGGATCCGCTCGCGCTCGGGCATCGCGACCCGCCACTGGGCCTCCCCCGAGGAGACCGTGGCCATGATGTCCATCGAGGCCTCCGGCAAGGCCATCGCCGACTCCGGGATCACCCCGCAGCAGATCGGCGGCGTGATCGTCTCCACCGTCTCGCACTTCAAGCAGACCCCGGCCGTCGCCACCGAGATCGCGGACAAGATCGGCGCCAACAAGCCGGCCGCGTTCGACATCTCGGCAGGCTGCGCGGGCTTCGGCTACGGCCTGACGCTCGCCAAGGGCATGGTGGTGGAAGGTTCCGCCGAGTACGTGCTCGTCATCGGCGTCGAGCGGCTCAGCGACCTGACCGACCTGGAGGACCGCGCGACGGCCTTCCTGTTCGGCGACGGTGCGGGCGCGGTCGTCGTCGGCCCCTCCGACGTGCCGAAGATCGGCCCGACGGTCTGGGGCTCCGAGGGCGACAAGTCCGAGACCATCAAGCAGACCGTGCCGTGGGACGACTACCGCAACGGCAGGCCGGAGAAGTTTCCGGCGATCACGCAGGAAGGCCAGGCGGTCTTCCGCTGGGCCGTGTTCGAGATGGCCAAGGTCGCCCAGCAGGCGCTGGACGCGGCCGGGATCAGCGCGGACGACCTGGACGTCTTCATTCCGCACCAGGCGAATATGCGGATCATCGATTCGATGGTGAAGACTCTGAAGCTGCCGGCGCACGTCACGGTCGCCCGTGACGTGGAGACCACCGGCAACACCTCGGCCGCCTCGATCCCGCTCGCTATGGAGCGGCTTCTGGCGACCGGGGCGGCGAAGAGCGGTGACACCGCGCTCGTCATCGGCTTCGGGGCGGGTCTCGTCTACGCCGCGACGGTCGTTACCCTCCCCTAGGCACACCGGATCTTCCGGACGCCACACCTCTGAAACAAAACGAAGGAGCGCCACATGGCCGCCACTCAGGAAGAGATCGTTACCGGTCTCGCGGAGATCGTCAACGAGATCGCCGGTATCCCGGTCGAGGACGTCCAGCTGGACAAGTCCTTCACCGACGACCTGGACGTCGACTCGCTGTCCATGGTCGAGGTCGTCGTCGCCGCCGAAGAGCGCTTCGACGTCAAGATCCCGGACGACGACGTCAAGAACCTGAAGACCGTCGGCGACGCCGCGGACTACATCGCCAAGCACCAGGCCTGAGCCTGAATCGCGTTTGTCGCCACCTGGCGGTGGCGCCGTGAAAATTCAGCACCCTCTACACGTGGAGAAAGAATTCCTGTGAGCTCGACCAATCGCACCGTGGTCGTCACCGGTATCGGCGCAACCACACCGCTGGGTGGCGACAGCGCATCGACCTGGGAAGGTCTGCTTGCCGGCCGTTCGGGAGTGAAAGCCCTCGAGGGCGAACGTTTCGCCGACCTTCCGGTCCGTATCGCCGCGCTCGCCGCGGTCGACCCGGGCGAGGTACTGCCCCGCCCGCTGGCCCGCAAGCTGGACCGCTCGGCGCAGTT
Source organism: Streptomyces lunaelactis (assembly GCF_003054555.1). Taxonomy (NCBI): domain Bacteria; kingdom Bacillati; phylum Actinomycetota; class Actinomycetes; order Kitasatosporales; family Streptomycetaceae; genus Streptomyces; species Streptomyces lunaelactis. Next base: position 2,665,794 of record NZ_CP026304.1, read on the forward strand.
CGCGCTGATCGCGGCCCGCGAGGCATGGGCCGACGCCGGCTACACCGCTCCGGCGGGCGAGGACGAGAAGGTCCGGCCCGAGCGGCTGGGCACGGTCATCGCCTCCGGCATCGGCGGCGTGACGACTCTGCTCGACCAGTACGACGTGCTCAAGGAGAAGGGCGTACGCCGCGTCTCCCCGCACACCGTTCCCATGCTCATGCCGAACGGCCCCTCCGCCAACGTCGGCCTGGAGGTGAACGCCCAGGCGGGCGTGCACACTCCGGTCTCCGCGTGTGCGTCGGGCGCCGAAGCCATCGGCTACGCCGTCGAGATGATCCGCACCGGCCGTGCCGACGTGGTCGTCGCGGGCGGCACCGAGGCGGCGATCCACCCGCTGCCGATCGCGGCGTTCGCCAACATGATGGCGATGTCCAAGCACAACGACGAGCCCGAGAAGGCCTCCCGCCCGTACGACAAGGCGCGTGACGGCTTTGTCCTCGGCGAGGGCGCGGGCGTCGTCATCCTCGAGTCCGCGGAGCACGCGGCCGAGCGTGGCGCGAAGGTCTACTGCGAGGTGCTGGGCCAGGGTCTGTCCGCGGACAGCCACCACATCGCGCAGCCGGAGCCGACGGGCCGCGGCATCGCGACCGCCCTGCAGAACCTGCTGGACGCGACGGACCTCAAGCCGTCGGAGGTCGTCCACCTCAACGCGCACGCGACGTCGACCCCGCAGGGCGACATCGCCGAGATCAAGGCGCTGCGCAAGGTCCTGGGCGACGAGCTGGACCATGTCGCGGTCTCCGGTACGAAGTCGATGACGGGTCACCTGCTGGGTGGCGCGGGCGGCATCGAGACGGTGGCGACGGTGCTCGCGCTGTACCACCGCACGGCTCCGCCGACGATCAATGTCGAGAACCTGGACGAGTCGGTGGACGCGGACATCGTCCGCGGCGAGCCGCGCGAGCTCCCGCAGGGGACGATCGCGGCGATCAACAACTCGTTCGGCTTCGGCGGCCACAACGTGGTTCTGGCGTTCCGCACGGTCTGACCCGGCGGCCGGCGCGCGCCGACGTACCTGAGGCCCGTTCCCCCTGGTGGGAGAACGGGCCTCAGTCGCGTCCGGGCGGGGTCGGACGACCTGACGGCGGGTCAGACGACTTGGTGGAGCCAGCGGACCGGGGCGCCCTCGCCCGCGTAGCGGAAGGGCTCCAACTCGTCGTCCCACGGCTTGCCCAGCAGCTTCGCGATCTCCGCCTCGAGGTCCGTCTCGCCCTGGGCCGAGCGCGCCAGCGCGGCGCGCAGCCGGTCCTCCGGGATGAGGATGTCGCCGTGCATTCCGGTGACCGCGTGGAAGATGCCCAGCTCGGGCGTGGCGCTGTAGCGCTCGCCCTCCGCCGTGGGGCAGGGCTCCGCGGTCACATCGAAGCGCAGCATCTGCCAGCCGCGCAGCGCGGAGGCGAGCTTGGAGGCCGTTCCTACCTCGCCCTTCCAGGAGAACTCGGCTCTCCAGGTGCCGGGCGATGCGGGCTGCCGGATCCAGTCGAGCTGGACCCGCACACCAAGAACAGCCGCGACCGCCCATTCGACGTGCGGGCACATCGCGCGCGGTGCGGAGTGAACGTACAGAACGCCACGTGTCGTCACCGGGACCTCCAGTGTGGGACGAGGATTCGCCTTCCCAGCGGCCTCAGTAAACAGCATCGGGAGCCGAACTCCACAAAAGGGACAGCATGTGACGTGATGTAATTTACCGGAGCCGATGGGCACGCTGCCTCTGGGTCGACGGGGAAAAGCTACCGTGAGTAGGTGGCCGAGGGGTGACGTAATGTCGGTCCAGGGCCCGTACGCACCAAGCTTTCACTCGGCAGGCCCCAAGGGCGGGTGATACTGAGGGGAACCGGGCATGCGGAAGACCAGTCGGACGCGCCGCTCGCGCAGCGTCGCGGGAGCCCTGATGGCAGCGTTACTCCTCGCGACCGGCGCACTGGCCGGATGTGACTCCTCGTCGGACTCCAGAGGCAACGGCGCGCCCGCCAAACGGCGCCCCGCCCCCGCTCCCGTCTGGGACCGCAGCCCCGATTCGATCGCCGCCGTCGGCGACTCCATCACCCGTGGCTTCGACGCCTGCGTGGTGCTTTCGGACTGCCCGGAGGTGTCCTGGGCGACCGGCACGGATGCCGGCGTACGCAGTCTCGCGCTGCGCCTGATCGGCGCGCCGGCGGTGGCGGAGCGCGCCTGGAACTACGCGCGCACCGGGGCCGACATCCGGGACCTGCCCGAGCAGATGGCGAAGGCCGCTGCGAGGAAGCCCGAGTTGGTGACGGTCATGGTCGGCGCCAATGACGCCTGCCGGGACTCGACCGCGCAGATGACACCGGTCGAGGGGTTCCGGGCTTCCTTCAAGGCGTCGATGACACAGCTGCGCCGTACGGCACCCAAGGCCCAGGTGTACGTGTCGAGCGTGCCGGACCTGAAGCGGCTCTGGTCGACCGGGCGCGGCAATCCGCTGGGCATGCAGATCTGGAAGCTGGGAATCTGCGCCTCGATGCTGGGCAACGCGGACGACGAGAGCCCGAAGGCGCAGCAGCGGCGGTCCCTGGTGCACGAGCGGGTCGTGGCGTACAACGACGTGCTCAAGGACGTCTGCGCGAAGGATCTGCGCTGCCGCTACGACGGCGGGGCGGTCTTCGACTACCGGTTCAGCGGTGAGCAGTTGAGCCGCTGGGACTGGTTCCACCCCAGCAAGCACGGGCAGGGGCGGCTCGCGGAGATCGCCTACCGCAATGTGACGTCCGCGAAGCCGCCCGCCTGAGCGTCCAGCGTGGCGCTCAGGCGGCTGTCCGTCAGGGAGCGGCCGGCCGTGACCTCGTACGGACCTGACACGAAGGTCCACGCGCCCGCCTCCTCGTCCCAGATCTCGAAGGCACGGCGGCGCAGCGGTATCTCGACCTCGGCGCTCTCCCCCGGGGCCGCCTCGACCTGCGCGAAGCCGGCCAGCCAGCGCGCCGGGCGCTCGGCCGGGCCCGGGTCCGGGTCCGCCTGGGGCGCGAGGTAGACCTGGACCGTCTCGCGGCCGGGGCGGGTGCCGGTATTGCGGACCTGGACCTTGGCGGTGGTCGGGGTCGCCTCCAGGGACTCGTACTCCCAGGTGGTGTAGCCGAGGCCGTGACCGAAGGCGTACGCGGGCGCCGTACCGGCCCGGTCCCAGGCGCGGTAGCCGATGAACACACCCTCCGCGTAGTGGAGTTGACCGTCGGTCGGGGTGACCTCGGTGACCGGGACGTCCTCGAAGACGGCCGGCCAGGTGGTGGGCAGCCGGCCGCCCGGCTCCTCTGCGCCGAGCAGGACGTCGGCGAGCGCGGCGCCGCCCTCCTGGCCCGGGAACCAGCTCAGCAGTACGGCCGCGACGTCGTTCCGCCACGGCAGCTCCACCGGGGAGCCGGAGTTGACGACCACGACGGTGTTCGGATGGGCGGCGGCCACGGCCCGTACGAGGTCGTCCTGGCGGCCCGGGAGCTTCAGGTCCTTCCGGTCGAATCCCTCGGACTCGACGCGGTCGGTGGTCGCGACCACGACGACAGCCGTGTCGGCGGCGCGCGCGGCCTCCACCGCCTCGGCGATCAGCTCGTCGGCGTCGCGCCGGGGACCGAGGTGGGTGAGGCAGAACAGGACTGCGGAGGGTGGGGTGTTCGACGGCTTGTTGACGGGGTGGAGGAGGGAGACCTCGACCGGCTCGCCCTTCGTGAGATCGACGCGGCCGCGCTCGTACGGCGCTCCGAAGAAGGCCTCGAAGGGGTCGTCCTCGTTGCGCCCCTCCTGAACGCCGTCCCACAGCAGCTCCCCGCCGACGGAGAGCGTGAACGCGCCGAGCCCCCGGGTGCCGAAGGCGTGCTCGCCGCTCTCGCGCGGGACGAACGTGCCCTTGATCTCGATGCTGCGCAGCGTCTCGTGGGTGACGCCCTCGGGGAGGTCGTCGCCGATCCACTGGAGCCGGCCGCTGGGGAGTGTGCCCTCGCCGATGATCTCGCCGACGGCGTCGCGGCAGACGGCGCGGAGCTCGAACCCCTGCTCGGCGGGGGCGAGTTCGTCGCTCGGGTCCGCGCCGACGGCGTAGGTCAGCGCGCCCTCGGGGAGCGCGGCGGTCAGCCCGTCGAGCGGCGAGACGATGTGCTCGGGGAAGACGGTGGCGGAGCCGCCGCCCAGGACACGGGCGTCGCGGGCGGCGGCGCCGATCAGCGCCACTGTGCGGACCGTGGAGGTGTCGATGGGGAGCGCGCGGTTCACGTTGCGTACGAGGACGAAGGAACGGCGGGCGATCTCGCGGGCCAGCGCATCGCCGTCGAGCGGGGCCGGGAGCTCGGTCACGGCGGGCGCGACGCCGTCGAGGATGCCGACGCGGGCGGCGAGGCGCAGCACATTGCGTACGGCGTCGTCGACGACGGACTCCTCGACCTCGCCCGCGCGGACGGCGGCGGCGAGCGCGTCCCCGTACACGGTCCTGGGGCCCGGCATCGCGACGTCGAGGCCGCCCCCGATGTCGCCGACGGTCGAACGGGCGGCCATCCAGTCGGAGACGTTGAAGCCGTCGAAGCCCCATTCGCCGCGCAGGACTTCATTGACCAGGTAGCGGTGTTCGGTCATCGTCGAGCCGTTGACCTGGTTGTAGGCGGTCATGATGCCCCAGGGGTGGGCGTTTTCGACGATGGCCTCGAAGGGCGCGAGGTAGAGCTCGCGCAGGGCGCGCGGGGTGACGATGTTGTCGACGGTGAAGCGCTCGGTCTCGGCGTCGTTGGCGACGAAGTGCTTGACCGTGGTGGCGACGCCGCCGCTCTGGACGCCCTGGACGTATCCGGTGCCGATCTCGCCGGTGAGGTACGGGTCTTCGCTGTACGCCTCGAAGTGGCGGCCGCCGAGCGGTGAGCGGTGCAGATTGACGGTCGGCGCGAGGAGTACGTGCACGCCCTTGCGGCGGGCCTCCTGGGCGAGCAGCGTGCCGGCCCGGCGGGCGAGGGCGGGGTCCCAGGTGGCGGCGAGCGCGGTCGGGGACGGCAGGGCGATGGACGGGTCGTCGGCGGTCCAGCGCACTCCGCGGACGCCGATCGGGCCGTCGGACATGACGAGCGATTTCAGTCCGATCTCGGGGAGCGCGGGCAGCGACCACATGTCCTGGCCTGCCAGGAGCCGGGTCTTCGCATCCAGATCGAGCTTGCCGAGTGCCGCCTCGACGGTCGCGTCCATCATGCTGCTGCCTCCTCGTTGAGGTCCTGCGGGCGCCTGTGCGCTGGCCGTGCCTGTGCGGGCCGGTGCTTCCACCATGACGGGTTTACCTGTAGACCGGTAGGGTTCGTGACCTTTTCGTGATCTTACGATACCGTACGGTCCTCTCGGCAAGGGCAGGACGAGCACGGCGGGAAAGGGACCAACGGGGATGGCCAGGGCCAGAAGCGAGGAGAGACGGGCGGAGATCCTGCGCGCCGCCCTCGAAGTGATCGCCGAGCGCGGCTACCGGGGCGCGTCGCTGGGCGCGGTCGCCGGGCGTGTCGGACTCACCCAGCAGGGGCTCCTCCACTACTTCCCGACCAAGGAGGCGCTGCTGGTCGCGGTGCTGGAGGAGCGCGACCAGTGGGACACGGGCGGACTGCGCGGTTCCGCGGAGAGCTGGCGGCTCGAACTGCTCGGCTCGCTGGTCGAGTACAACGCCATGCGTCCCGGGATTGTGCAGACCTTCTCCGCACTGCTGGGTGAGAGCGTGACCGAGGACCATCCGGCCAGGGAGTTCTTCACCCGCCGCTACGCGCAGGTGCGGCAGGAGCTGGCGGAGGTGCTGCGTACGGAGTACGGGGACGGGCTGCCGGGCGGCCTCACCCCCGAGCGGGCCGCGCCGCTGCTGGCCGCGGTGATGGACGGGCTGCAGTACCAGTGGCTGCTGGACCCGGAGGCGGTGGACATGCCGGCGGCGTTCCAGGACTTCCTGGGGCTGCTGCGGCCTGCGCGGCCGGAGTGACGGCTAGGCCGTGTCTGACAAATCCCGCCTGGCGCGCGACGCCCGGCACGCACACTCGCTGCGTTGTCGGAGTCATCCAAGTACGTCCAGTACGAGGATGATCCTCCGCCTTGCGATCGCACGCACCGGACGCCGCGCACCCCGCCCTGCGGGCGGACGGCGCCATTTGTCAGACACGGCCTAGCCACGGCGACGGACCGAACCCGATACTTCCGCCACCCGACGGAAGGAATCCCATGTCCCGGATACGCGCCCGCCTGGACGTAGTTGGCGTCGCACTCGTCGCTCTGACCCTCACGGCCTCACCGCTCGCCGCGGCGGACCCGGCGCCCTCGGCCGCGCCCTCGGCCACACCCTCGGCCGCGCCGCCGGTCACCGTCGAGGAGGCGCGGCTCGACAGGGCCGTCCCCCAGGAGATCCTGCGGCGCAGCGGATTCGACGCCGTGGCACCGGAGTTCACACGCGCGCTGGCGGGAGCGCGGTCGTACGGACAGGCCGAGCGGGCCGTCGTACGGCACGGCTCCGGGCTGTGGAACCGCGCCGTGGACCGGGCTCAGGGGCGTGGGCCGGCGGCCGGGGATCTGAGCCGGGACGACGACCGGCCGCTGTACTGGGCGCGGCTGGGCATGACCCGCGAACTGCGCCAGTGGCAGCCGGAGTTCGGCCTCCCGGACGCGGCACGGGCGCGGCTGCTCGACCGCCTGGAGCGCGGCTCGCGCGGCCAGGACTCGATGAACCTCCCCGCGGGCAAGGGCATCAAGCGCATGGTGATGACAGGCTTCGACCCGTTCACGCTGGACCGCGACATCCGGATCAGCAACCCTTCGGGGGCGACGGCGCTGGCGCTGGACGGCACGTGGATCCGTACGGCTGACGGGCCCGCGAGGATCGAGACGGCCGTCTTCCCGGTCCGCTGGACGGACTTCGCGGCCGGCACGGTCGAGCGGACGCTGCGGGGACAGCTGCCGAAGGCCGATCTGTTCACGACGGTGAGCCAGGGGCGGGTGGGCCGTATCGACATCGAGCGATTCAACGGCGCGTGGCGGGGCGGGTTCGGGGACAACGAGAACATCTCCCGGACGGAGCTCGTCCCGGTCGGCGACCCGGCGTCGCAGCCGCAGTGGACGGGGACGACGCTTCCGTACAAGGCGATCACTGCGGCGAGCACGGGGCGGTTCCCGGTGTACGACAACACCACGGTGACGGAGATCCCGGCGGGCGGCACCACGCCGGTGGTCCGCCCGGACGGCCCGACGCCGGGCTCGACGGCGCGGGCCGGAGGCGGCGGCGACTACCTGTCGAACGAGATCGCGTACCGGGCGACGCTGCTGCGGGACCGGCTGGGACTGAACATCCCGGGGGGCCATGTGCACACGCCGGTACTGCAGTTCGGGGCGGGGAACACGACGGAGATCACGGACCCGGAGTTCGTACGGAATCGGCTGGACATCATCGCGCAGGTGCGGTCGATCATCGCGGTGGCGACGGAGTCGTCTGCCTGAGCCCGTTCCGGGGGCGCCCTGCGGCGGGCTTGTTCCCCACCCCACCCCTTCCCGTGAGGAGGGGGGTGGGGAACAGGCCATCGCTGGACCCGAGTCGGTCATGTACCGTTCAAGTGCGCGTCGTTCCGTGGTTCGCCGTCCGCTGTTCTACGCGCGCAGAATCGGCTACCCGCACCGCCTCTCCCCACCCCTCATGGAGGTACTGCCGGATGCTCGGATCCAGAATCCCCCGCCGCCACAGACGTGGATTCATCAGCGCCCTCGCCGTCTTCGGCGCCCTCGCCGCCGGAACCGCCGTTCAGGCCGCCACCGCCCCCGCCGCGGTCGCCGCCACGCCCCACCGGGTTCTCTTCGACAACAGCAAGGCCGAGACCGCCGGCAACGCCGACTGGATCATCGGGACCAGCCAGCCCGACCCGCTGGGGCAGGATGCGACGCCCGTCGCCGAGACCGACTGGACCGGTGCCCTCTCCGCCTGGGGCGTCGGCCTGCAGAGGACCGGCAACTACGCTCTGAAGACACTGCCTTCGGGCAACACCATCACCTACGGCACCACCGCCGCGCTGGACCTCACGAACTTCGACACCTTCGTGCTGCCCGAGCCGAACGTCCTGCTCAGCGCCGCCGAGAAGACCGCGGTCATGAAGTTCGTACAGAACGGCGGCGGGCTCTTCCTGGTCTCCGACCACACCGGCGCCGACCGCAACAACGACGGCTACGACGCGGTCGAGGTCATCAACGACCTGATGAGCAACAACAGCGTCGACAGCACCGACCCGTTCGGCTTCTCCGTCGACACCGGCACCGTCTCCACCAACAACCCGAGGGCCATCACCGACACGACCAACCCGGTGCTCAACGGCCCCTTCGGCAAGGTCACCGGCAGCATCATCCGCTCCGGTACGACCGTCACCCTCAAGCCGGCCGACAATCCCGCGGTCAAGGGCCTCGTCTACCGCACCGGCTACTCCGGCAACACCGGCGCCTTCTTCGCCACCAGCACCTTCGGCAGCGGCAGAGTCGCGGTCTGGGGCGACAGCTCACCCATCGACGACGGCACCGGCCAGTCCGGCAACACCCTCTACGACGGCTGGAACGACACCGCCGGCACCAACGCCGCCCTCGCCCTCAACGCCACCGAGTGGCTCTCCGGCGGCACCGGCGGCGGGGGCGGTGGCGGCACCTGCACCGCCGCGCAGCTGCTCGCCAACCCCGGTTTCGAGTCGGGCAGTTCATCGTGGTCGGCCACCAGCGGCGTCATCACCAACGACACCGGCGAGGCCGCCCGTACCGGCTCCTACAAGGCCTGGCTGAACGGCTACGGCTCCGCCCACACCGACACCCTGTCCCAGTCGGTGACCATCCCGTCCGGCTGCTCGGCTGCCACGCTCAGCTTCCATCTGCACATCGACACGGCCGAGACCACCACCAGCACGGCCTACGACACCCTCAAGGTCCAGGTCCTGAACAGTGGCGGCACGGTCCTGTCCACCCTCGCCACGTACTCCAACCTCCACGCGGCGAGCGGCTACACCCAGCGCAGCTTCAGCCTCGGCGCGTACGCGGGGCAGACCGTCACGCTCAAGTTCACCGGCACGGAAGGCTCCCAGCTGCAGACGTCGTTCGTCATCGACGACACGGCGCTCAATGTGAGCTGAGTCGCGCTGGGTCGCGCCGAGTGTTCACCCGGGCGGCGGGACGACAATGATGGGGCGCATGAAGACCGCCGCAGCGCAGTTCGCTCCCGCACCGGGTGACGTCGAGGCCAATGTCCACTTGGTGTCACGCCTGATCCGTACGGCGTCCGGGGAAGGCGCCCGCGTCGTCGTCTTCCCCGAGCTGGCCCTGACCGGGTACGAGCTGCGGCTGATCGCCAAGGACCCATCCCTCTGGGTGGCCGAGGACGACCCGCGGCTCGGCCCGGTCAGGGACGCCTGCCGCGAGAGGGGCACCGCCGCCGTCGTCAACTGCGCCGCCCGCACGGACGGCGAGCGGCCCGCCATCACCTCGCTCGTCATCGGGCCCGGCGGCGAGCTGCTCGCCCGCTACGACAAGCGGCATCTGCACGGGGACGAGCTCGACCTCTTCACGGCCGGGGGCACGGACGGCCGGTTCACGCTCGACGGCGTCCGGTTCGCGCTGGCGACCTGCTACGACAACCGCTTCCCGGAGCTCGCCGAGCGGGCGCGTACCGACAACTGCCAGGTGTACCTGGCGAGTTCGGTGCTCGACGCGGAGAACGACTCCTTCGAGACGGTCTACCCGGTCCGCGCCCGGGACAACGGCCTGTATGTGCTCCTCAGCAACGTGGTGGGGCACAACGAGGCCGGGGACTGCCGGGGCGGCAGCGCGATCTGGGGCCCGGACGGCGCGGTGCTCGCCGACGCGGGCGCCGCGGCACCCGGTCTCGCGATCGCCGACCTCTCGCTCTAAGCGGTGTCCCCGGGGCCGCTCAGTCCTTGTTGAAGCTGTACGGAGCCGGGGGCGGGTTCGCCGGCTCCGGCTCGGCCGGCGCCACCAGGTCCCGCGCCAGCAGCGTCGCGCCCGCCACCGCGCCCGGCATCAGGAACACCGCGACGAGCGGCACGAGGAAGGAGAGGGTCAGCGGCACACCGAAGCCGAGGGTGAGCATGCGGCGCCCGCGCAGCAGCGCCAGGCGCTCCTTCATGTCGATGCCGCGCCGCTGGAGCGCCACCGAGGTGAGTTCGTGCGTGAGGAAGAAGCCCGAGACGCAGAAGCCGATCGCCGGGACCACGGTCTGGCCGACGACCGGGATGAAACCGAGGGCGAAGAGCAGTACGCCGTACATCACCACCCGCGCCAGGATCCGCAGCGAGTCACGCGCGGAGATCCACAGCTCGCGCCAGAGCGGCAGCCCGGACTCCGGGACGTCGCCGCCCTCGGTGCGGTCGACCTGCTCGGAGAGGGATTCGTAGAACGGCTGGCCGATGAGCAGCGTCACCGCGGTGAAGGTGATCACCGTGATGAACAGCCCGAAGGCGAAGACCAGCGCGGTCAGAAAGCCGCGGAACAGGCCCTGCCAGGGCGAGGACCAGTCGTCGGCGAACGGTGTCGCCCAGCCGGTCAGATCGTCGGCGCCGTAGCCGAGACCGACGAGCGCTGCCGCGTACAGCACCAGGGTCACCAGTCCGGGCAGCAGCCCGAAACCGAACCACCGGCCGTGCCCGCCGACCCAGCGCTGGCCCTTCACCAAGTAGCCGAAGCCCACACTGAGATCACGCATGGGAGTCACCCTATCGGGCGTCCGGACACCCCCTGGTGAGGGGCGGCGCAGCGCGGAAACCGGACCTCTGAGGCACCACCGTTCCCAGGTAGCGCTCTTGTTGCCACGGCCCGGGCACGGTAGACCCTCCGTTCATGGCACTCCTCAGACCTCTCCTCACGACCACGGGTACCGCCGTTGTCGCCGGGGCACTGCTGCTCACCCCGCTGTCGGCGGCGGCCGCCCCCGGGAGCGACGGCCCGCGCCCGCACCCCTTACGCGAGGGCGGCGGGCGCGACACCGCGGCCGCGAAGGCTCCCCTCTCCGCCGCCGCGAGCGCACTGCGCACCGCCACCCCCGAGCCGGCCAGGAACGGCGGATACCCCCGCAGGACCGTCCTCGACGCGCCGCCCGAGAACCCGGCCGACAAGTCGATAAAGCTCGGCCTAGCGCCGTACCACTCACTCGCCCCACGGCTGAACGCCCTGCAGCAGCTCGGCAACCGGGTCAGCGTCGAGGTCGCCGGGCGCTCCGCCGGCGGCCACGAGCTGTATCTCGTCACCGTCACCGCGCCCGAAAGCTCCCAGCAGACGCGCGAGCAGGAGCGAATGCGGGAGCTGATCGAGAACTCCCCCTCGGCCGCCGCCAAGGACAAGCGCATCAAGTCCTCGTACAAGACGCCCGTCTTCATCAACAACAACATCCACGGCAATGAGTGGGAGGGCACGGACGCCGCTCTCGCGCTCATCGAGGACCTGGCGAAGGCGAAGGACGGCACGACCGGCGAACTGCTGGCCAAGAACCGGATCTATCTCAATGTGACGGCCAACCCGGACGGCCGTATCGCCGGAACCCGCGCCAACGCCAACGGCTTCGACCTCAACCGGGACTTCATCACCGGCTCCCAGCCCGAGGCCCGCGCCATCCGCCAGATCGCCATCGACAAGCAGCCGGCCGTCATGCTCGATCTGCACGGGTACGTCAACGGCACTCTGATCGAGCCGACGACGCCGCCCCACGGCGAGAGCTACGAGTACGACCTCTTCCTGAAGAATTCCTACGCCAACGCGCTGGGGATGGAGAAGTCGGTCAACGGGCTCGGCTACACCCCCGCGAAGGACGGCGTCGAGCCCGCCATCATCCCCTTCCGGGACTGGGAGGAGGGCTGGGACGACTGGCCGCCGATCTTCGCCCCGCAGTACATCGCCTTCCACGGCGCGGTCGCCACGCACACCATCGAGATCCCGCTCGCCGTCAACAACGAGGAGTACGACTCCCTCCCGGTCGCCGAGCTGCGCCGCCGGGCCGGGATCAACACGGACGTCGCGGGCGCGGCGATGCGCGCGGCGCTCGACTACACGCGCACGCACCGCGCTTCGGTGATAGCCGACCAGATCGAGACGTTCCGGCGGGGCGCGGCGGGCGAGGCGCAGCGGCCGGTGTCCGAGGAGACGGTGCCGGGGGTGCCGGGCATCGGTCCCGAGGACGTGTACACCACGACGTTCCCGCGGGCGTACGTCATTCCGGCGGGGCGCGGTCAGCGCTCGGCGACCGCGGCGGCCCGTCTTGTGGACCATCTGGTCGTCAATGACGTACGGGTGGAACGGGCGCTGCTGCCCTTCCGGCTGGCGGGCCGCAGCTACCCGGCAGGGTCGTACGTCGTCGACATGCGCCAGTCCAAGCGCGGTATCGCCCATGTGATCCTTGGAGAGGGCCGGGACATCAGCGCCGACGTCTCCACGATGTACGACATCTCGGGCTGGAGCCTGGGGCTGCTGTGGGGCGCGAGCGTGGACAAGGCCGCCAAGGGTGATCTCCGTGTTCTGGGGCGTACGGTCCATGCCGCGTCGCCCACCGGTTACGTCGCTCCGTTCGGCGATCTGCGGCTGCGGCTCGACGACCCGAAGGAGCTCGCCGCTCTCAACTCCCTGCTCGCGCAAGGGGTGAAGGTGCGGCGCGCGGCGGACGGTTCGGCGATGGTACCGGGCTCGGCCCGCGGTGTGGCGTCCGTACTCGCCGACCGCCTCGGGGTCGTCTTCTCCGCGACCAGGGAGAAGGGCACGGTGACGCTGGAGCGGACCCGGGTGGCCGCGGCGGTGCCGGCGGGTGAGCTGTTCGCGCTGCGTGAGATGGGCTTCGAGGTCCAGCCGGTCTCGACGGCCACGCTCAACGCGGGCTACGACTGGTCGAAGGCGGATGTGCTGTATGTGTCGAGCGGTCTGGACTACGGGAGCCTGAACCCGGCCGCCCGCGACGCGTTCCGGGCCAGTGGTGTCGGTGTCGTCGGCCTCGGCTCGGACGGTGCGGCCTTCAACGCGGACGCCGGGCTGCTCGCGGCCAAGCCGGTGGCGGGCAACGGCGACGCGAACGGCGTGGTCCGGGTGGCGAACGCGCCCGGCAGCCCGGTCACCGGCGGCGCGCTCGCGCACACCTTCGTCTACTCGCCGCTATGGTTCACCGACCTGGGGCCGGGGGTGCGCGTGGAGCAGTCGTACGGCACCGGGAACCCGCTCGTCTCGGGCCACTGGCGGCCGGCGGAGGACGGCGCGGGCGGCCCGGCCAACGCGGCCGGCCAGGCGTCGATCGTCAGTGGCAGGAGCGCGCAGGGCGCTCCGGTCGTGCTGTTCGGTACGGAGCCGCTGTTCCGCGATCACCCGAAGGGTGTGTTCGCACAGGTCGGCCGTGCGCTGATCACGCGCTGACCGGACGCCGGGAGCAGGGCGCCGGGAGTAACGAGAGCAAGCAGTGAGGGCCGCACCCCGGACGGGGTGCAGCCCTCACCTGCGCGCTGACGGTCAGACCGCGAGGTCGACCGTGATGTTGCCGCGGGTGGCCTTGGAGTACGGGCAGACCTGGTGGGCCTTCTCGAGCAGGGCCTTGGCGGTGGCGGCGTCCACGTTCGGGATGGTCGCGGAGATCTTGACGATGATCCCGAAGCCGTCCTCGTTCTTGCCTATCCCGACCTCGGCGGTGACCGTCGAGCCGGAGATGTCGGCCTTCTCCTGGCGGGCGACGACACCCAGCGCACCCTGGAAGCAGGCGCTGTACCCGGCGGCGAAGAGCTGCTCCGGGTTGGTGCCCGCGCCGGAACCGCCCATCTCCTTCGGCGGGTTGACGACGACATCGAGCTGACCGTCGTGGGTGGCGACGCGGCCGTCACGGCCGTTCTCCGCGGTGGCGGCTGCGGTGTACAGGACGTCGGACTGCTGGATGGACATAGAGAGGTTTCCTCCTGCTGGTTCACCGCGGCTCGCGCCCACGACCGCGGTGGCTGAGGTCGAGACTACTGGGTGAGCGAAACGATCATCTTGCCGGTGTTCTCACCGCGCAGCAGACCGAGGAACGCGTCGTAGCCGTTCTCGATGCCCTCGACGACGGTCTCGTTGTACTTGAGCTCGCCGGAGGCGATCCAGCCCGCGACCTCGCGGACGAAGTCCGGCTGGAGCGCGGTGTGGTCGTTCACGAGCATGCCCTGCAGGCGCAGCCGCTTGCCGATGACGAGGGCGAGGTTGCGCGGGCCGGGAGTCGGCTCGGTGTTGTTGTACTGGGCGATCATGCCGCAGATGGTCGCGCGGCCGAACACGTTGAGCGAGGAGATCGCGGCCTCCAGGTGGTCGCCGCCGACGTTGTCGAAGTAGACGTCGATGCCGTCGGGGGCGGCCTCCTTCAGCTGCTGCCCGACGGGGCCGTTCTTGTAGTTGAAGGCCGCGTCGAAGCCGTACTCCTCGACGAGGAGCTTGACCTTCTCGTCCGAGCCCGCCGAACCGATGACGCGGGAGGCGCCCTTCAGCTTGGCCATCTGGCCGACCTGGCTGCCCACCGCGCCGGCCGCGCCGGAGACGAAGACCGCGTCGCCCTCCTTGAAGGAGGCGACGTCGAAGAGGCCTGCGTAGGCGGTGAGGCCGGTCATGCCCAGCACACCGAGGTACGCGGAGAGCGGGGCCAGCGCAGCGTCGACCTTGGTGGCGTACTTCGCGGGCACCTCGGCGTACTCGCGCCAGCCGAGCCCGTGCAGGACGTGGTCGCCGACCGCGAAACCGTCGGCGTTGGAGGCGATGACCTCGCCGACCGCGCCGCCCTCCATGGGGTGGTCGAGCTTGAAGGGCGGGGTGTACGACTTCACGTCGTTCATCCGGCCGCGCATGTACGGGTCGACCGAAAAGTGCAGATTGCGCACGAGGACGCGACCCTCGCCCGGCCCGGCGACCGGGGTCTCACGCAGAGCGAAGTCCTCCGCCTTGGGCCAGCCGTGCGGGCGGGCGACGAGGTGCCATTCACGGCCGGACGCGGGAAGTGCGGACATGCTTCGTTCCTCCTAGAAAAGCTTCACCATCTGAAACAACCATGCTCCTGGATATTTCATGTTGTCAAGTATCTGGGTATCCTGGTGCCCATGGCCACTCCACGAACCGATCCACTGACCGTCGAAGTCGTCGAGCTCATCGGCACTGTCGTGGCTCGTTACTACGCGGAGTACGAGCAGGCCGCGGCCAAGCACTCACTCACCGGCGCCCAGGCCCGGGTACTGAGTCTGCTGACCCTGGAGCCGACGCCCATGCGCCGTATCGCGCAGAAGCTGAAGTGCGAGCCGTCGAACGTCACCGGCATCATCGACCGGCTCGAGGCCCGCGGGCTGGTGGAGCGGCGCCCCGATCCGAACGACCGCAGGGTCAAGCTCGCCGCCCCCACCGAGGACGGGCGGGTCACCGCGCGCCGGCTGCGGGAGTCGCTGGACTTCGCGCGCGAGCCGCTGGCGGAGCTCTCCGACGAGGAGCGGACCGTGCTGCGGGACCTGCTCAAGCGGATGCTGGGCAAGGAAGCGCCCGTCGCCGCCCGGTAAGCGCTGTACGCCCTGTCCGGCCGGACAGACCTAGACGCACCACCAGAGGAACTGTTCGCACGTCTCGGAGGGGGTCGGCGCCGGGTCGGCCGGGGGCGGCGTCTGGCCGGGGGCCGATGCGGTCGGCTGCCCTGAGGACGACGGCTGCGCACTCCCGGAGGGCTGACCGGCGGAGGACGTGGGGGACGGCGGCTTCTCGGCCGAGCTGGTCGCGGTCGGCTTTCCGCTGCCGGTGCCGGTGCCGCTGCCGGCGCCGCTGCGGGTGCCGGTGCCCTTGCCGGGGCCGGTCCCGCCGGGACGTACGGAACCGGACGACGAAACGGCCGATTCCGTCACCTCGGCCGGGCCCTCGGGAGTCGCTTCGCTGTCCGTGGGCTCCGGTGTCTCCGACGCGAGACTCGTCTCTTCCTTCACGGCGGTGGCCGCGCCGTCGCCACCGCTCTCGGTGGCCAGCTCGGCCAGGCTCAGCGCACCCGCCGCCAGCGCCAGGACGACCGTGCCGAGCAGCACCTTGCGGCCGCGCGGCTTGCGCGCGCGGCGCGTGCCCGCCGACTTGCGGCGCGGCGGCGCCTCCCGACGGGAACGCCGATGGCCCGCCGGCTCGGACACCTCGTCCAGTTCGAAGACGTGGTCCGCCGCGGGCGCACTGGGGCTGAAGTGCCTGAGCTCCTCGACGGGTGTACCGCATCCGGCGCAGGCCAGGGCCCCGTTGAGGTGCCGTCGGCACTGGTTGCAGTAATCCATGGCGCCCGCAGATTATGCGGCGTGGGGGTACCAGCGGTGGATGGGCCTGTGAGGATCTCGTGTGGAATCTTCACTTCCGCGGCGCGTCAGCTCGCTTGCGTTGACGGTGGTTCACCGCGAGTCACGGGGCAGGATGTCGGGCATGACCCCTGCCGCACCCTTCGGGCCACTCGACTTCCAACTGGTACTGCTGCGCCGGATGGCCGACCACCAGCCGGGACTGGTCGAGGACGCCCGCCACGAACTGGGCGTCTCCATCGCCGAGATGCGTGAGGCCAACCGCCGCTGGCAGGCGATGGTCCGCTCGCCGAGGACTCGTGGCGCGCTCTCCCGCTACCGCTCGGTGCTCGGTGCGCCGGAGCAGTCCGTACGGCGGCGGATCGGCGATCTGGAGTGCGACGCGCTGCTGTGGCCCGTACCGCTCTGGCCCGATCTGCGTTTCGAGGTGCTTGCGGCGGACGGCGGGGCGGTGTGGAACGAGTGGCTCGTGCGCGCGCCGGGGGCGGCGGGCCCGTCGCTGCGCACGGTGGATGACCTGAAGCCGTGATCGTGCACGGTGGACGAGGCGGCGAGGGCGTTCCCACCGGCGACCCCGCTGGAGGGCTCCGCCCCGACGAGGTGGCGCTTGCGCCTGACCCTGCCGGACGGGGGGCAGCGCGTGGCGGAGTTCACGTGGGGTCTGCTCCAGCGCGTGGAATAGCCGCGGGCTCGCCCGGCAGGCGGGTTGGTCCTCAATCGCCGCCGAAGGTCGCGTGCACCCAGCGACTGCGTCCCGCCATACGGGCGACACAATCTGGCGGGTCGTCAGCTCCGTACCCCCGACCGGCTCACCCAGCGCGCGCACCTCCCCCGGCGATCGCACGATGCGAACAAGTACCGCACTCGGGAGGATCTGCCGTGACCGTCAGCCTTGAGCAGTTGCGCCGTTGCCATGTCGCCGTCGACCTGGGGGCCGCCAGGACCCGCGTGTTCGTGAAGGGGGCCGGGCTCGTCGTCGACGAGCCGAGCGTCGCCGCCGTGAACACCCGCACCGGAGCGCTGATCGCCGTCGGCGCCCTCGCCGAGAAGATGACGGGCCGTACGCCCGACTACATCCGGGTCGCGCGCCCCATCGCCGGCGGCACCATCGTCGACATCGAGATGGCCCAGCGGATGCTCCGTCACCTCCTCGGCGAGAAGCTCCGCCGCCAGCTGCGCCGCAAGCCGCGGCTGCGCGCCGCCGCGTGCACCCCGCACGACAGCGACCCGCTCGCCCAGCGCGCCGCCGTCGAGACCCTGGTCGGCCTCGGCGCGCGCCGCGTCGAGCTGGTCGACACCCTGATCGCCGCGGCCGTCGGCTGCGGGCTGCCCGTGGAGCAGCCCACCGCG
Source organism: Streptomyces lunaelactis (assembly GCF_003054555.1). NCBI lineage: Bacteria > Bacillati > Actinomycetota > Actinomycetes > Kitasatosporales > Streptomycetaceae > Streptomyces > Streptomyces lunaelactis. The sequence goes on from NZ_CP026304.1 coordinate 2,683,457, forward strand.
ACCATGATCATGGTGTGCGGGGCGGCGACCACGCAGGTCGCCGTCCTCTCGCTCGGCGCGATCGTCACCGCCGAGCGGATCCCGGTGGGCGGCAACGCCATCGACCACGCGGTGATCCAGCACCTGCGCCACCAGCACGAACTGCTGCTGCCCAGCCAGTCCGTACGCCCCCTCCAGCTGGCCCTGCACGGCAACGGCCTCACCGCGCAGGGGCCGGCGTCGACGGAGATCCACGGCCGGGACGTGGCCACCGGGCTCGCCCGCTCGGTGAAGGTCGACACCGCCGCCGTACGGAACGCGATCCACACCCCGCTCACCGCCGTCCTCGACGGCATCGGCAAGGTGCTGCGCGACTGCCCGCCGGATCTGGTCGCCGATCTCGCCGACCGCGGAATCATGATGGTCGGCGGCAGCGCGCTGCTGCCGGGCCTGGACCAGATGCTGCGCGACGCGACCGGGATGCCGGTGCACATCGCCGAACGGCCCGACATCTGCGCCGTACTCGGCCTCGGCGCGATGCTGGAGGGCAAGATCCAGCAGATGGTCCTCGACCCGCTCGCGGAAGCCCACTGACGGCGTGAGCGGTGGTCGGAGTGGTGGTCACTGACGACGGGACGGGCGACGGGACGGGCGACGACGGCGAGCAGGGGACGACGGTCACCCGGCAGGCGCCGTTGTAGCGGCCCGCAGGGCGATCCGGGTGCTGGACTGGGCGACGCCCGCCTCGCGTTTGAGGGTGCGCAGCAGCGCGTCCAGTTCGGCGGGGCCGGCTGCTCTGGCCCGTACGAGGTAGTCGTGCGCCCCTGTCACATGGACGACTTCGGTGATGCCGGGCAGCTTCAGCACGACCCGCTCGAACTCCTCGTTCGTCGTGTCGAGCCGGAGCGTGATGTCGATGAAGACGACGAGGCCCGCACGGGAGTCGGCGGTGGGATCCACCAGGGTCGTGAAGCCGCGGATGACGCCGTCGCGGAGCATCCGGCGCACCCGCTCGGCCGTCGCGTTGGCGCTGAGGCCCACGCGTACGCCGAGATCGCGGTAGGAGATCCGCGCATCCTCCCGCAAAGCACCGATGATTTCGCTGTCGAGACGGTCCATACCGCGATTGTCGCAGTGCTGGCCGTAATCCGGCCGCGCGGACGACAGGCGGGAACCGACAGTGTCCGCCATGAGTATGTGGACGACAGCGATGGCGGGCGCGGCCGCGGGCCTGGGAGTGGCGATGCCCATCGGGGCGATGGGCGTGCTGCTCATCCAGGAGGGCATGCGCGGCCGCCGCCGGGCGGTGGCCGCCGCTCTCGCGGTCGCGGTCGTCGACCTCGCGTACGCCGCGGCGGCCACCGCACTCGGCCCGTTCATCGCCTCCGTGCTCTCCGGCGTGGAGGCCTGGGTCCGGCTGGTGTCGGCCGCCGTGCTGGCGGCGATCGCGGTACGGGGGCTGCTCGCCTCGAGGCACAGCGAGCCCACCACGGAGAACGAGGGCACAGGCGGCGTCGGTTCCGGTGGCCCGGTGCGGACCTTCACCCGGTTCGCCGCGCTCACCCTGATCAACCCCACCACCGCGCTGTACTTCACCGCGCTGACCGCCGCGCAGGGCGCGGCCCTCGGCGGGGGCGCGGCCGGCGCCCTCTTCGTCGGCGGCGTCTTCGCCGCCTCGCTGGCCTGGCAGCAGCTGCTGGTCGCGGTCAGCGCCTTCGCGGGTGCGCGGATCTCGGACACCGCCCGCGCGTGGACGTTCCGGACCGGGTACGGCCTGGTCGCGGTGTACGCGGTCAAGGTGGCGCTGCCGCTGCCGTCCTGGTCCCAGGGCCTCTGATCCAGCGAGATGACGACGGCGAACAGGGGAACGATCCTGGTGCGCAGCGCCAACACCGTGACCTCCTCAACTTGTTACGCGCAAGTAGCCGGGAGATTGGTCGGGTCTGAGAGTGTGGATGACCAGTCCCGTGCAGCAACACATGGCGATACATGACGACAGACGGAGGACGACGAGTGAGTGACCTCTTCCCGGCTCTGGCGGCGGGCTCGGACCGGCGCGCCCTCCGTTTCGGCGAGCGTGCGCTGACGTACGGGGAGCTCGCCGGCGCGGCCGGTTCGCTGGCGGCCCGGATCTCCACCGCGCGGCGCGTCGCCGTCTGGGCCACGCCCACGCTGGAGACCGCCGTGGGCGTGGTGGCGGCGCTGCTGGCCGGGGTGCCGGCCGTGCCGCTGAACCCGAAGACGGGTGAGCGCGAGCTGGGGCACATCGTCGCGGACAGTGCGCCGTCGGTGGTACTGGCAGGGCCGGACGACGAACTGCCGCCCGCACTCGGCCACTTGGAGCGCATCGACATCCCGGTGGCGGGTCCGGGCGGTCCACTGCCTCAGGAGCCGGACCCCGAGGCACCCGCGCTGATCGTCTACACCTCGGGAACGACGGGCCCGCCCAAGGGCGCCGTCCTGCCGCGCCGGGCCATCGCCACGACTCTGGACGCGCTGGAGGACGCCTGGCAGTGGACCGCGGACGACGTCCTGGTGCACGGGCTGCCGTTGTTCCATGTCCACGGTCTGATCCTGGGCGTCCTCGGGCCCCTGCGGCGGGGCGGTGAGGTGCGCCACCTGGGGAGGTTCACGACACAGGGCGTGGCGCGCGAGCTCGCGGCGGGCGGCACGATGCTCTTCGGCGTACCGACGATGTACCACCGGCTGGCCGAAGCACTCGATACGGACCGGGAGTTGGCGAAGGCCCTCACGGGCGCGCGGCTGCTGGTGTCGGGCTCGGCGGCGCTGCCGCCGCACGACCACGAGCGGATCGCGGCGGCGACGGGCCGCCGGGTGATCGAGCGGTACGGCATGACCGAAACCCTGATGAACACCTCAATCCGCGCGGACGGCGAGGCGCGTCCGGGGACGGTCGGCGTGCCGCTGCGCGGCGTCGAACTGCGCCTGGTCGACGAGAGCGACGGCATCGGCGAGATCCAGGTGCGCGGGCCGAACCTCTTCACGGAGTATCTGAACCGGCCCGACGCCACGCAGGCGGCCTTCGACGGCGACTGGTTCCGTACGGGAGACATGGCGAGCCGCGACGCCGACGGCTACATCCGTATCGTCGGCCGCAAGGCCACGGACCTCATCAAGAGCGGCGGCTACAAGATCGGCGCCGGCGAGATCGAGAACGCGCTGCTGGAGCACCCGGGGGTACGGGAAGCGGCGGTGACAGGCGAGCCGGACGCGGATCTGGGCGAGCGGATCGTGGCCTGGATCGTGCCGGCGGATCCGTCCGGGCCGCCCGCGCCCGAAGAGCTGTCGGCCCATGTGGCCGCCCAGCTCGCCCCGCACAAGCGCCCGCGCGAGGTGCGCTTCCTCGACGCGCTGCCGCGCAACGACATGGGCAAGATCCTGAAGCGGGCGCTCCATGGGTGACCGCGTAGGTGCTCGCGAGGCGATCGCGCTGGTCTGCGACGACTTCACCGAGCAGGAGCCGCCGGAGGGACCGGGCGCGCCGGACGGCCCGATCGCCTGGGAGGGGTACGACGCGGCGCGCGCGAGGGCCGCGGCGCGCACGGGCTCGAAGGAGTCCGTCGTCTACGGCGAGGCGACGCTCGGCGGCCGCGGGTGTGTGCTGATCTCCTTCGAATTCGGCTTCCTGGGCGGCTCGTTGAGCGAGCGGGCGGGTGACCGTCTGGAGGCGGCGTACGGCCTGGCCCGCGCACGGAGGTGGCCGCTGATCTCGCTGATCGCAACGGGCGGCAGCCGTATGCAGGAGGGCATGATCGCCCTGTCCCAGCTCCAGCGGGTGGCCCGCGCCTCGGTGCTGCTGCGCGACGCCGGGGTGCCGCACATCGCGGTGCTGCGCGACCCGACGACGGGCGGCGGCTGGGCCACGCTGGGCGCGGGGGCGGACGTGATCCTGGCCCTGCCCGGCGCGCAGGTGGGCTTCGCGGGCTCGCGGGTACGCCCGCCGGACGCGGACCCGACGGCGTACACGGCGGAGGGCCAGCTGGCATCGGGCCAGATCGACGCGATGGTGCGCGGCGAGGAGCTGCGCGAGGTGCTGTCGTTCTGGGCGACGGCGCTGGGCGAGCGCGCCGCGCGAACGCGCGGCGGCGGCGCCGGGGACGCCGAGCCGGAGGCCGCGAGCACGGTCCGGGCCACGCCTGGCCCCGCCGGGCCGGAGAGTGCCGGGCCGGAGAGTGCCACGGCATCCGCCGACCCGGCCCGTGTCGAGCCCGCTCCCCCTCCCCGCGCCCTCACCTCCACCGCGCTCCCCCTCACCGGGTGGGACGCCGTCCAGCAGGCCCGCGTGCCGACGCGGCCTCGGGCCGAGGCGTATCTCGACCAGTACTTCACCCACCGCCGGGACCTCAGCGGTGACCGCTGCGGCGGCACCGACCCCGGGCTGCTCTGCGGTGTCGGGCTGCACGACGGGCGGGCCGTCGCGTACGTCGCGCAGTGCGGCACCCCGACCCGGCCCGCCGGATACCGGACCGCCGCGCGAGTGGTGCGGCTGGCCGGACGGGTCGGCATTCCCGTGCTCACGCTCATCGACACCCCGGGCGCCGCCAACGACGCCGAGGCCGAGCGGGCCGGTGCGGGTGCCGCGATCGCGGAACTGTTCTCGGCCGTCGCCACCGCCCGTACCCCGCTGACCAGCCTCCTCATCGGAGAGGGCGGCTCCGGCGGGGCGCTGGCGCTCGCCGCTCCCGGCAACACCTGGGCCACTGCGGACAGCTACTTCTCCGTCATCGCGCCGGAGCTCGCCGCCGCGATCCTCAAGCGCGGGCCCGAGCAGGTGCCCCGGACGGCGGACCAGCTGCGGCTGCGGCCGCAGGACCTGGTGGAGCTCGGCGTCGTACGCGGAATCGTCGCCCCGGACCACTAGATGAATCAGTCCAAGGGATGGCCTGCGGACATGGGACGAGGTCGTCCAATGTCAGTGTGTGAAGACAGACCTGGACACCCTTTGGACTCATTCATCTAGTGGAGGCGGGCCAGCAAGTGGGCGTCGAGGAAGCCCCGCTCGGAGGCCGGGTCGTGGAGCAGCCGGGCGAACGTGACGAGCCCGGCCCCGGCCAGCAACTCGGCGAACCGGTCCACCGGCCAGCTATAGGCGGGCGTCACCTTGTGATCGAAGCGGACCGGCTCCGGTCCATCGGTCGCGAAGAACGAGACCAGGAGCAGGCCCCTTGGTGCCAGGACACGCACCTGCTCGGCGAGCAGCGCGGGCAATTCCTCAGGCGGAGTATGGATCATCGAGTAGTGGGCCAGCACGCCGCCGAGCGCGCCGTCCTCGACCGGCAGGGCCTCCATCCGTGCCTCGTCGAACCGCAGCGCCGGATGGGCCCGCCGGGCGTGGTCGATCATGGCCGGGGAGAGGTCGAGCCCGAAGGCATCCAGCCCCAAGTCGTGCAGCATGGCCGTCAGATGTCCGGGCCCGCACCCGACATCGGCTGCCCGCAGGTTCCCCGTCCCGCGCACCAGCTCGGCGAAGGTGCCGACCATAGCCCGCGCGAACGGCTGCGTCTCCAGCCGATCAGCGAACATCGACGCATAGAGCTCGACGATCCCGTCGTAGGCCGCCCTGGTCTCGTCCTGGTGTTCCACCACGGGAAGGAAGCTAACACCCGCGCCGTTCGCAGCCGTTCTCCGGCCCCGTACCGACCCCCACCCCCAGGGACTGACCGTCCCGTCACATGATCCCGGGACAGGCCCTAGTAGTTCGGAGAAGCTGGCACACGTGCGTCCTCGTCAAGGGACGGTTGTCCAACTGCTGCTGCAGGGGCTCTCATTCGGCAGGTCGGGTCCGACGGCTTTGGGACGTGGCCTGCCCGGCGCCGGGGGACGCCGGGCAGGCCGGTGCTGCCCCGGGGGGAGGCAGCGTCTGGGGGGTGTGCGCCGCTATGGCGTTGTCGGAGTATCCGTAGAAGTGGCGGCGTTCCGTGGTGCTCGCGCGTCCATCGGGTGCGCGCTCACCCCAGTCGACGACCCAGTGGGGTCGGCTCTGCAAGGTTGCACGCGCGGCTCGCCATCGGCCGCGTCTCGGGTCGTTTGACGGTTTCGCCGACCGACGATCCGGACAGTCGGCCGCATTCCACGCGAGCGGATAGAGAACAGCCAGTCAAAGACGTGTTGCTACGCGGATCAGGTCGGCGACTGCGCGAAGTCGGCTCTGCGAGGGCCAAGCGAGCACCGTTTTCACCGGCGGAGCATCCAGGACCGGCACGGCGGCGAGATCCCGGCGCAGGTCGGTGCTGGCGGACTCGGGGATGATCACGGTGGCACGGCCGAGCGCGATCAGCTGGAAGAGCTGTGTCAGGTTCCGTACCTCTGCCCCTGGTCCCTCCGGGTAGTTGCCATCAGGACCGGGCCAGCGAGCCATCGGGAGTTCCGACAATTCGGTGACCTCAGCCACCCGAATCTGTGAGCGGCCGGCAAGTGAGTGAGAGGTGGGCAGGATCGCCACCTGTCGCTCGGTATACAGAATTTCGGTGTCGAGTCCGACCGCCGAATCGAATGGCAAGTGCAGCAGAGCCACATCGGCTTGCCCATTCTGCAGCAATTTCTGTTGCTGATGCGCCTCGCAGAGCAACAGATCGACGGTGGCTGCGCCGGGCTCCGCGCGGTAGGCATCGAGGAGTTTGGCCAGCAACTCGCCGGCGGTGCCGGATTTGACGGCGAGGACGAGGCGGGGGCGCCTTTGCGCAGCCTGCTGGGTACGCCGCTCAGCTGCGGCTACCGCGCTGAGGATCGCGCGCCCCTCGGTCAGCAGCACGGCCCCGGCCTCGGTGAGCGTGACCTTGCGGCTGGTGCGCTCCAGCAGCGTGACCCCGAGCTGTCGTTCGAGCCGGGCGATGGCTCGGGACAGGGGCGGCTGGGCTATCTCCAGACGTTGGGCGGCCTTGCCGAAGTGCAGTTCCTCGGCGACGGCGACGAAGTACCGCAACTCGCGTATCTCCATGCATGCACAGTAACTTCGGCGGACAGTCGATTGATGTCGCTCAGGTATTGCTGCATGACCCAGATGGTGTTGGTGCCTGGTCGAAGCGCAGCCATGCTCGCTGTCATGAGTGAGAAGACAATCGCGCTGGTCACCGGTGCGAACAAGGGAATCGGGTACGAGATCGCGGCCGGGCTGGGCGCATTGGGCTGGAGCGTCGGTGTCGGCGCTCGGGACGAGCAGCGCAGGAAGGACGCCGTGGCGAAACTGCGTGCTGCAGGTGCCGACGCGTTCGGGGTGCCCTTGGACGTGACCGACGACGCGAGCGTTACCGCCGCAGCGCAGCTGATCGAGGAGCGAGCGGGACGCCTTGACGTGCTGGTCAACAACGCCGGCGTTGCAGGCGGTTGGCCGGAAGACCCTACGACCGTCGACCTGGAGACCGTGCGGCGGCTGGTGGAGACCAACGTCATCGGCGTCATCCGGGTCACCAACGCGATGCTGCCGCTGTTGCGCCACTCGGCGCACCCGCGGATCGTCAACCAGTCCAGCCATGTCGGCTCTCTGGCCCTGCAGACCACGCCCGGTGTCGACCTCGGAGGGATCAGCGGGGCATACGCGCCGACGAAGACCTACCTCAACGCCGTCACCATCCAGTACGCCAAGGAGCTGAGCGACACCAACATCTTGATCAACAACGCCTGCCCCGGCTACGTGGCCACCGACCTCAATGGGTTCAGCGGCACTCAGACCCCTGAGCAGGGCGCGGTGATCGCCATCCGGTTGGCGGCTCTGCCCGACGACGGCCCCACCGGTCAACTGTTCGACGACAATGGAGTCGTGCCATGGTGACTTTCTGATGTGTTCCTGCTCGACTGGGCTGCGGCTCAACGCGCCCCACACGCGCCCTGTGGGCAGCCGTCACCCACGGCCTTAGCTTGTTCTTCAGCCTCCGGACTCGAACGACGGCCCGTACTTGACCTGACGGTGTGCGCGGACGCGGTACGCGCGGGGGGGGCGGGTGCGGGGCGGCGGGGTCGACGGCAGCGGTCGCCCGTCCGGCGGGGAGCAGTACGAGGATGTCTCCTCGTACGCCCGGGGAATGGGTGGCTCCGGGTGTTCCGAAGAGTCTCGGGGCTGACAAGTTGCTTGGGGATACGGTTCCTTGGCGGGTAGGCGCCATGGCGGGCAACCGCCAGTCCGGCAACCGCCAGTCCGGCAAGATCGGCCGGACTGGGCCTCAAGCCGTCGGGTTGCGGGCGTCGTAGCGGGCGAATCCGCGCCAGCGCAGCGCGAGCAGCGAGACCGCCAGCAGACACACGATCCCACCGCCCGTCACCGCAACGGTCGGCGAGGTCAGACCGGCGACGCTGCCGGCCAGGAAGTCGCCCAGCCGCGGCCCGCCCGCGACGACGACGATGAACACGCCCTGGAGGCGGCCGCGCATCTCGTCCGGAGCCGCAGCCTGCATCATCGTGTTGCGGAAGACCATCGAGACGGTGTCCGCGGCTCCGGCGAGGGCGAGGAAGAACAGCCCGAGCCAGAGGTTGCGGGTGAGCCCGAAGACGGCGATCGCCGTGCCCCACGCGCCCACGGCGAGCAGAATCGCCAGCCCGTGCCGCCTGATCCGCCCCTGCCACCCGGAGAACACCCCGCCGAGCAGCGCGCCCAGGGCGGGCGCGGCGACGAGCATTCCGGTGGTGCGTGCGTCGCCGTCGTACCAGAGCACGGCGACGGCCGGGAACAGCGCGCGCGGATGGGCCAGGATCATGGCGCAGAAGTCCGAGAAGAAGGTCATCCGGAGGTTGGGCCGGGTGGCGAGAAAGCGCAGCCCGTCCAGCACGGACGCCTTCTTGGCCCCGGCGGTGCGCTCCGGGCGCATCGACGGCAGCCGCCACATCGCGTACAGGGACGCGGAGAAGGCGACGGCATCGATGAGATACGCGGTCTGGTACCCCGCGAATCCGACGATGAGCCCGCCGAGCATGGGCCCGATGAGCGTCCCCGACGTCACCATCATCGAGGAGAGCGCGTTCGCGGCGGGCAGCTGCTCGGGCGGCAGCAGCCGGGGGATCATCGCGCTGCGGGCCGGGGAGTTGACGGCGGCGCACACGGCCTGGAGGGCGACGATGGCGTACAGGAACCAGACCCGGTGGTACCCGGCCAGCGCGGCGACGGCGAGCCCGGCCGACAGCACGGCGGACCCGCTCGCGCTGACGAGCCCGAGCTTGCGCCGGTCGACGGTGTCGGCGATGGCACCGCCGTAGAGCCCGAACGCGACGAGCGGCACGAGGGAGCAGAGCCCGACGAGGCCGACGGCGAAGGTGGAGCGGGTGATGTCGTAGACCTGAAGGGAGATCGCGAGAGCGGTCATCCCCTGCCCGACCCAGGAGATGGTGCTGCCGAACCAGAGCCGGCGGTAGTGGACGGACGTACGGAGGGGGGTGAGGTCGGCGAATATGCGGGGTCGGCGGGCGGTATCGGTCATATGAGGCGGCGGGGCGGGCGGGCATGCGGGAAGTATGAACGAAGGGTGAGGTGACCCCTTACCGGCCCAGGCCGGATCACCGGGGCGGGAGTACGCTGGGGCTACCGGTTCCGGCCGAGGGATGTGAGGTCATGGAGACCTTCGTGACCGTGCTCGTCATGCTCGGGATGATCGCTCTGGGGGCGATCGCGCTTCAGATGCTCAACAACCAGCACGACGAGAATATCGCCGCCTTCCCCACCGGCGGCCGTACCAAGCCACGCATCCGGCACACCGCGCGCGAGTGGTTCCGGCTCCACCGTCACAGCGGGAAGTGACGGCGCTCCACGGCGGAAGGCGAGATGCCCGAGATCGTGCGATCCCGGGCAGCACACCTCGTCACCCCGTCACCCCGTCACCCCGTGACCCGCGACCCCGCGACCCCGTGACAGCAACTCCCCAGGGCTGGGCATCCGCCCTTCCTCGCCGTTCAGCTTGCTCGGGCGCAGACCGTCGACGAGGTGCTCCACCCGCTCGGCGGGAGCAGCGCCTGAGCCGTGCGTGCGGGCCCGCTCCCACCGACCTCACCGCCCCACCGCCCCACCGCCCCACCGACCCCGGACGACTCGTTGCCGACGCGACGGACGCTGACCCCGGGCCGATCGCCGTACGGGTCGGTCGCCGCAGGCGTCGGCCGCCCCGACCCGCCCGGGGGCCCCGGCGGACAGTTCGCGCCGGCGCAGTTCTCGCCGTGCCGCGGCAAGGTGTTGACCTCCTTGGTCGACGGGGAACCCACATCGGCACTCGGACGGACCCTGAGGGCGCCCCCGGCAACGTTGTCAGTCACCCACCGCTGCGCCGCCGATCCGTCACGGACCTTGACCACCACGGACGTTCCCGGATCGGCGGAGGTGGGGACGAGGGCCAGTCCGTCGTTCCACCGGGGAATCACATTGCCCTGGATGGTCAGGTCGTACCGCACGTCCGACGCGTTGACCGCCGACGCCGCGAGGCATACGCCGAGTACGGCCACGCCGTCGATCGCATGGGAGTTCAGACACAGGTCGGGTGCGGCAGAGCTGCGCAGCAGCCCGTCGTCCTCGTACACCCACTTCTGTGTCACGGAGGCCGAGCACACGGCCATCGACGCCTCCGCGCCGGGCACGGCCGTGCGATCGTCGATGTCGAGGCAGAGATCGGCGTCGACATTGCGCAGCCTGGTGAACAGCGGGCCCGCGGGAAGTGCGGCCGACGTGGTCGACGGCTCCGGTGAAGTACCCGAAGGCACCTGCGATCCGGGTGCGGGAGGTGTCGCCGTGGTGACGGCGCCGCTCGGGACCGAGGGTCCGGCGTAGTCACTCTCGTTCGACCAGAGCTCCGAGACGGCGGTGACGACGAGCGTGCCGGTCACGAGCAGTCCCAGACCGGTGAGGACGGCCCTCGGCCGGGCCACCATCATGTGCCGTCCCGGGAAGGTCATACGGGGCAGGGCCCGCGGGCGTCCGCCCCGCGAATGCCGGCCCGTACTGCGAACGGGGCCTGAACCCGCCTGCGTTCGGGCCCTGTTGCGGGCGGGCCGCGATTCGATGTAGGCGCGGGCGGCCTGGCCGAGCACTCCTTCGGCCAGCAGGACAGGCAGCCGCCCGTCGAGCTGGTTGAGCTGTTCGGCGGCGTAACGGCAGTGCTGACACTCCGCCAGATGCCGCTGAATGTCCGGGATCAGAGTGCCGCCCCGGCGCAGGGACACGTCGAGCAGCCGGCTGTAGTGGCGGCAGTCATTGTCCGGCGCGAGTTCGAGATGGGCGCGCAGGCAGCCCGCACGGAAGACCTCACGCGCCTGCTCGAGCTGGGCCGTCGCACCACGCGGGTCAATGGCCAACAAACTGGCGGGTATGGATATGCCTTCGGCCTCGACCTCCGCATGCCACAGCAGGCATTGGGCGGGTCCGGGCATTGCGTGGAATGCGCGGGCGACCAACTCCCGATTCACCGCCAGAGTGAACATGTCGACTCGAAGGGTGCGGCCGCCGTCCGGATACTGGAGTTCCGGCATCGCGGTGACGCGCTCGTCACTCGCCCAGCCCTTGGCTATTTGACGGGCAGTCAACAATAGGAGCGGACGAAGAGCCGCCGTCGTCCGCGCCTTCCGGAGATTTTCCAGCACCTTGCTGAAGGCCGCCGTCGCGAGCATCGACGCGGCTTTCGCCGTGGGGGTGCAGATCGACGCGTAGTCGAACACCGGTTGCCAGTGCCTCGCCAGCAGCACTGCTACAGGACGGGCCTCGCCCTTCCCCTCGCTGGTCCGCAGCGTGGCCGCGAGACCTTCGTCGGAGTCCGCGGAGCTGAGGCCGGCACTCGAGGGAGGGACGGGACCCGGAGTACGGGGATTCTGCATACAAGTCTTTCCATCCAGGGCAGTGCAGTGGGGGGTTGCAGGCCTCTCCATCCCGGTCAACCGGTGACATTTTCCCGCCGGTTGAATGGGCAACGACTGATTGGTACATACCTGTCGGCACCGCACTCGATGTTTTCGAAGCGACTTACCGGCGGTAATTCGAACGGTTGAGCAAAATCGCCATGTTCGGACGCGAGGAAGCTCACCCTTACACAACTCACCTGTTTGGAACAAGAGTTCCGGGCGGCGACCATTCGCGGTGCATCGAGAATGAGAAAGGACCGCACTTCAGACGGGACGCAACAGCGCGGGGCCGGAGTCCAGGAGTACAGGAGTGCACTCCTGCCCGCGCCCGAACCTGATCAGAATTGAGCGCTTTTGCTTGCCGAGTTCGTGGAGTTGGAGTGCGCGCCGAGGCGCAGCGTCCCGGTGAGCCCGCCGCGCATCGCGGAGAGCTCCTGTTGCGGCGCGTCACGCTCGGCCGGTATCCGGTGGGCCGGCAGCGGCTCTCCTAACGGCGTCACGATGACGACCTCTACAGCGTCACGATGACGACCTCCGTCGCCTTGACGCTGGTCCATACGGAAGTCCCGTCGGCGAGGCCGAGTTCGGCCGCGGCCTGAGGGGTGATCTCGGCGACGAGATCGGGTGCCTGCTGCGAGGTGACCAGGATGCGCAGCCTGCTGCCGGTCGCGGTGATTTCCCGAACGGTGCCCGGCCAGACGTTACGCGGGCTGCCGCCGGGCCTGTCGCGGTGTACGGCGACGGCCTCCGGAGCGATGATCGCGAGGGCCTCCGTGCCCACGGGCAGCGGATCCGCGACGACGAGCCGCCCGCCGCCGGGGAGCGCGAGACCGTTCCCGGTGGCGGTGCCCGGCCAGGCGTTGCGGCCGAGCATCCGGGCCACCCACGGGGAGCGGGGGTGGCGGGTGACCTCGGCGGGCGGCGCGTCCTGGAGCGCGCGGCCCTCGTCGAGTACGAGAACCCGGTCGGCCAGCGACACGGCCTCCACGGGGTCGTGGGTGACGATCAGGCAGACGCCGCCGAAGCCGTCGAGGTGGGTGCGCAGGGTGTGGCGTACCCGGGCGCGGGTGGTCTGGTCGAGGGCGGCGAGGGGTTCGTCGAGGAGCAGCAGCCGGGGGCGGGCGGCCAGTGCCCGTGCCAGGGCGACGCGTTGGGCCTGTCCGCCGGAGAGCTGGGCGGGCCTGCGGTGGGCCAGGTGGCCGACGCCGAGCCGGTCGAGCCACTGCTGGGCGTCGCGGCGGGCCTCGGCGCGCGCGACACCCTGGGCGCGCAGCCCGTACGCCGTGTTGGCGAGGGCGTTGAGGTGCGGGAAGAGGGCGCCGTCCTGGGGGACCCAGGCCACGCCGCGGCGGTGCGGGGGCAGACCGGTGACGTCGGTGTCGCCGAGGCGCAGGGCCGCGTGGGCGCGGGGGGTGAGGCCGAGGAGGGCCCGCAGGAGGGTGGTCTTGCCGGCGCCGTTGGGGCCGACGACGGCGATGGTGGTGCCGGGCTCGGCGTCCAGGGTGAGCTCATTGAAGCCGGTGACCTCGGCGTGCAGCGGCCAGCCCCCTTCCACAGCAGGTGCCTTGAGGTTCTGGGGGACTGCGGCCGGGGGCGGTTCCGCGTCGCCCGCCGCGGGAGCGGGCTTGTGCGAGCGGTCGCTCGGCACCCCGGTCCAGCGGCCGCGCAGGGCGATGAGCACCAGCATGGCGATGGCGAGCAGCAGCAGGGAGACGGAGGTCGCCGCCTCCGGCTCGTTCTGGAGGAGCAGGTACACCTGGAGGGGCAGGGTCTGCGTCGTACCGGGCAGATTGCCGGCGAAGGTGATGGTCGCGCCGAACTCGCCGAGTGCCCGCGCCCAGGTGAGGGCTGCTCCGGCGATGAGCCCGGGGGCCACCATGGGCAGGGTGACGGTGAAGAACACCCGTACCGGCGAGGCTCCGAGCGAGGCCGCGGTCTCCTCGTAGCGCGGCCGCAGCCCGCCGAGCGCGCCTTCGAGGCTGATGACGAGGAACGGCATCGCCACGAACGTCGCGGCGACGACGGCGCCCGAGGTGTGGAAGGGCAGCGTGATGCCGAAGGTGCTTTCCAGCCACGGGCCGAGCAGACCCCGGCGGCCGAAGCCGAGGAGGAGCGCGACACCTCCGACGGTGGGCGGCAGCACCATCGGCAGCAGTACGAGGGAGCGTACGAGCGCCTTGCCGGGGAAGTCGACGCGGGCCAGCAGCCAGGCCAGCGGCACCCCGAGCAGCAGCGAGAGCGCGAGCGCCCAGAAGGAGACGAGCAGCGACAGTTGCAGGGCCTCGGTGACGCCGGGGGTGGTGAGGTGGCTGCCGAGGTCGCCCCATGTCGTACGGGCGAGGATGCCGATCAGCGGCATCAGCAGGAACGCGATCGCGAGAAGCGCGGGCAGTGCGAGCACGAGGGGGGTGCGGGTGCCGCGCGTGCGCAGACGTGTCATCAGGGGTTCCCCAGGTCTCGAGTGTTGATCGCGGGCTGCCCGGTCCCCCCACCGGGCAGCCCGGGTGCTGCGGTTACGGCTGCTGGAAGCCCGCGTCCCGGAGGATCTTCTGCGCCTCGGGAGTGGACAGCCACTTCACGAAAGCGGCGGCGGCCTCACTGTTCCTGGACGTCTTCAGGGTCGCTGCCGGGTATTCGGCGATGGCGTTCTGCGCGTCGGGGATCTCGACGGCGTCGACCTTGTCGGTGGCCGTGGCGGCGTCCGTCTTGTAGACGAGACCGGCGTCGGCCTCACCGAGCTCGACCTTGCTGAGAACGGCACGGACGTTGGGCTCCTGCGAGACCGGCTTCACGTCGATCTTCTGGGCGTCCAGGATCTTCTGGCTGTAGCGGCCGACCGGGACCTCGGGCGCGGCGAGGACGACCTTCAGCTCGGTGTCGGCGAGGTCCTTGAGGTCGTCGACCTTCTTCGGGTTGCCCTCGACGGTGGCGATGACCAGCCGGTTCTTGGCGATGACCGTCGGCGTGCCGACGTCCGGCCCCAGACCGTCCATGGTCTTGGTGTCCGCGGTGACCAGCGCGTCGGCGGGGGCGCCCTGCTTGACCTGGGCGGCGAGCTCCTGGGACCCGGCGAAGGAGAAGGTCACCCTGGTGCCCGGATGGGACTTCTCGTACGCGGCGCCGGCTGTCCTGAAAACGTCAGTGAGCGAAGCGGCGGCCAGCACGGTCAGGTTGGCCTTGGGAGCGCCGGTGGCGGCCTTCGCCGCGCTGTCCTTCTTACTGTCGTCGCTGCCACAGGCGGCCAGCGGCACGAGCAGAGCCGCGGTCAGGACGGCGGCGGCGGTACGGCGCCCGTTGAAGGCGTACGACATGGCGGGACTCCTCGGTGAAGCGGTGTGAACAGACCGCGTCGGGGACGGGCGACGCCGCTGCGGGGAAGGGACACGATGGGTGGCGGTTCAGGTGCGGTCGATGTGCACGCTGGTCGACTTCACGCGGGCGGTGGCCTGCATGCCGACTTCCAGCCCCAGCTCCTCGACGGCTTCCCTGGTGAGCAGGGAGACCAGCCGGTGCGGGCCGGCCTGGATGTCGACCTGCGCGGCGACGTCCCCGAGCTTGACCGCGGTGACGATGCCGGGGAACGCGTTACGGGCCGAGGTGTACGAGGCGTCCTCCTCGCCGGTGCCGCCCTGGGCGACCTCGATGGAGAAGGCGGCCAGGTCACGGCCGTCGATGAGCCTGCGGCCGCTGTCGTCGCGATGGGTCGCGACCCGGCCGGCGTCGGCCCAGCGGCGAGCGGTGTCCGGGCTGACGCCCAGCAGACGCGCCGCCTGGCCGATTGTGTAGGACTGCATATGCGACAAGGTAGGCAGTGTCAGCCAGCATTTACAAGCTCCAGAGCTCTGATCCGTAGCAAATGCCAGCCCGCTTGGAGGAAGCCCCAAGCGCACTGCCCGGCCGAAGCGCACTCCCGTGGCTACGTTGAGTTCATGAGCCTGAGCATGCGCAATCAGATCCCCGGCACCGTCACAGCCGTCACCCCCGGCGAGGTCATGGCGACCGTCAAGGTCCGCCTGATCGGCGGCCAGGACATCACGGCCGCGATCACACTGGAGGCCGTCAGGGAGCTGGGCATCGCCGAGGGCTCCTCCGTACGCACGCTGGTCAAGTCGACCGAGGTGTCGCTGGCCACCGGGCCGGTCGAGGGCCTGAGCATCCGCAACCAGATCCCCGGGACGATCACCGAGCTCACCACCGGCGGCGCGATGGCGAGCGTCAAGCTGGAGGTCGTGGGCGGCACACTGACCGCCGCGATCACCGCGGACGCGGTCGCCGATCTGGGGCTCTTCGTGGGGTCGTCCGCCGTCGCTCTGATCAAGTCGACCGAGATCGCGCTCGCCACGGACTGAAGCCCGGGAGCCCACCACCGCCGTCCCACCGGCTGTTCGAGTACGGCGGCTCCGACGGACCGGAAACCGCGCCGCCCCCGGCCGGACAGAGGGGCGGCGAAAGTGCAGGTCACGCGTCAGCGTTTGAGCGACTCGGCGTCCCCCATGACGATCACCGGGTGCTGGTCGGGATCGAGCGTGAGCAGGAGTTCCCTCATGTGCTTCTTCGTGAGGCTCACACAGCCATGCGTAGGTCCGTCGTGGTCGACGTGCAGCCAGATGCCGCCGCCCTTGTCGTTGCCGAGGGGGCGGGTCCAGTCGAGGGGGGTGGTTCCGGTCTTGCGGTTGTAGTTGATCGCGACGACGTAGTCGAAGGAGCCCTTCAGCGGCTCGCCATCGAAGCCCTTGCCGCCGATGGTGAAGCCGTGCGACTGGTCGTACGGCAGCTTGGTACCGGGATCCTTGAGCAGCCCGCCGGCATCGGTGAGGGTGAACACGCCGATGGGCGAGTGGAGATCGCCGGCGACGTGGTTGTCCGTCCAGCCCTTGAGAGCGTTGTGGGCGGGCCAGGTTTCTCCTGGCTCCCAGCCCGCGCTTGTGCGGTTGTACAGCACTACCCGCGATGTCGGGGAGTTCTTGCCCCTGCCGGTGACCAGGACAACCTGCCGCGCGTTGCCGGGGATCTCGGCCAGCGTCCGCGGGCCCAGGCCCGGCAGCCGCGCAGGCACCGATGCGGCGGACGCTTCGGTGTCCGGGGCTGTCGGCCGGGGCATGGCCTGTGTCGTGCCGAAGGCGCCGGACGCGGGGACTGACGTGTCCCCCGCACCGACGGCCGCCGGCCCGGCGTCGTCGGCTGTCCCGGCGCCGATGCCCCCGCATCCGGCAAGAGTTATGGACAGGGCCAGGACGGTGGCCGACATCCTCAGATGGTTCAGGCCCTGGGCTATGGAGGTGGTCGCTTGACGGTTCCCGAACGGTGCACGGGGACACCGTCGGTGCGGGCGACTGGTTGATGAAGCCATGTCTTCAACGTGGATGAGACATGTGAGGAACGTGTCAGCTCCATCGCGCGAGGTCAGACGGAGGGACAACGCGTGGCGGCACTTGGCGGGCCACCGATGGGCGAGGCCGGCAGAGATGGCATCCGGCATCCCCACCGGCACGGTCCGCCTCAGAGTGCGGAGCCCGCCTTCCACTGGTTCCACGGCATGTTCCAGCCGTTGAGGCCGTTGTCAGGGGCAATCGTCTTGTCGTCCGAGTTCTTCACCACGACCACGTCACCGACGAGGGAGTGGTCGTAGAACCAGGCGCCGTCCTGACCGGGGTCGCCGCCGCCCCGGGCGTCGTTCAGCCCCACGCAGCCGTGGCTGATGTTGGACCGGCCGAACACCGAGTCCGCGCCCCAGTAGTTGCCGTGGATGAACGTGCCCGAGGTGGACAGGCGCATGGCGTGCGGGACGTCGGGGATGTCGTACTCGCCGGCGAAGCCCACCGTGGCTCCGTTCATTCGCGTGCTGATCAGCTTCTCCGATATCACCATCCGGCCGTTCCACGTGGGCGAGTTCTTGGCGCCCGCCGTGATGGGGACGGTCTTCACGGTCCTGCCGTCGCGGACGACCGTCATCCGGTGCGCGGAGGCGTCCACGGTGGAGACCTGACTGCGGCCGACGGTGAACCGGATGGTCCTGCTCTGTTCGCCATACGCGCCCTGGGCGCCCTTGACTCCGTCGAGGCCGATCCTGACAGTGACGGTGGAGTGGGCCTTCCAGTAGTTCTGTGGACGGAAATCGAGGCGCTGCGCGCCGAACCAGTGGCCGACGACGG
Source organism: Streptomyces lunaelactis (assembly GCF_003054555.1). Classification (NCBI taxonomy): domain Bacteria; kingdom Bacillati; phylum Actinomycetota; class Actinomycetes; order Kitasatosporales; family Streptomycetaceae; genus Streptomyces; species Streptomyces lunaelactis. The sequence continues at coordinate 2,701,411 of NZ_CP026304.1, forward strand.
GCTGTTTGCCGCTGGAACTGACCTCGATGGCGGACTCGACGGCCTTCTTGTCCGTGATCGCCTTGTCGAAGGTGAACGAGACCGGCATCCCCACCCCGACCGTGGCTCCGTTGTCCGGGGTGAACGTGCCGGTGAAGCGGTCGGTTTCGGCGAGTGTCGTGAACGCGATCCGCTTCGTGTCCTCGCGTCCGTCCTCGTGGGCAGCCACCACGGTCAGCCGGTGGGCGGTGCCGTGGTCGAGGGCGGCATCGGGTGCCCAGGTCTTCTTGTCCGGGGAGAGTTTGCCGCGCACCACCCGGCCGTTCGCGGTGACGAGGGACACCTTGGTGATCCTGCCCGCCTCGACCGTGACGCGGCCGCCGCGTCTGACGGAGACATCGCTCTGTCCGTCGGCGGCGTTCAGGTGTATTCGTGGCGTGGCGGTGGCCCTGGCGGCGGACGACGGCGCCTTCGCGCGGTCGTTCGTGTCTGCCGGCCCGGTGCTGCATCCGGCCAGAAGGCATATCGAGATCGACAGGACAGCGAGGGCTGGGGCGGGGCGGGTGCGGTGCATGGGGTCTCCGTCGTACGCGTTGAGTGGCGTGTCCCACCGAGTCGTGGGAAAAGAGCCCCAGGTTCGAGCGGCGCGGTGTCGGCGCTGATCGGCGTGACTGCGTCCGGCCGGGCGCCGGGCGCTCCGTGGCTGCGGGCCGGGCCGCAGCACTTCGGCTCGCCGTCGCCGTCACACCCGGCAGCTGCCCGGCGTGATGGCTGCGCCGGACGTGCCCCAGGGCTGCGCCCAGCCTGGCGGGCGGATATCAGGAAGTTGTGAGGGTGTGGGAAGGCCCGCACGTCGGCCCGATGTCGTTCCCGCACGCATAGAGTCAGTGGCGTGTGCGCACATATTCTGGTGGCGGAAGACGACGAAATGCAGGCCAGGCTCATACACCGGCTGCTGCTTCAAGAGGGGCACACCGCCGTCGTGGTCCACGACGGCCGGGCCGCGATCGACGAGGCCAAGAGCCGCAGACCCGACCTGGTCGTCCTGGACCTGATGCTGCCCAGGGTCGACGGTTTCGGCGTGTGCCGCGTGCTGCGCCAGGACGGGGACATACCCGTCCTCATGCTCACCGCCAGCTCCACCGAGGACGACGTACTGCTCGGCCTCGAACTCGGCGCGGACGACTACATGACCAAGCCGTACAGCCCACGGGAGCTGATGGCCCGTATACGCACCGTGCTGCGCCGTGCCCTCCGCCCCGCCGAGCAGTCGCCTCTGCTGCGCGCAGGCTGCATCACCGTCGATCCCGTACGGCACCTGGTGACCTGTGACGGCATCCCCGTCACGTGCACCCCCGGCGAATTCGCCATCCTCCACGCCATGACCGCGGAACCCGACCGGGTGTTCTCACGCCGTCAACTGCTGGAGCACACCCGTGGCCACGACCGTGCCTCAACCGAACGCGCCATCGACGTACACATCATGAACCTGCGCAAGAAGATCGAACCCGACCCGCGCAGACCCGTCCGGCTGCTGACGGTCTTCGGCGTCGGCTACAAACTCGTCGGCGGCCATGACTCCTAGTCCTCGTATTCCCTGGCGTAAGAGCCTTTCGGTGCGGCTGCTGTTCACTTCCATGGCCATCGCCGCCGTCTCCGTGGGTGCCACGGCATGGCTGGCCGTGGAGACCACCACGCGTGCCATCCAGGAGGAGCGCGGTCAGGTGCTCTCCGACGACACCGACATCCTGCGGCAGCTCGGCGGTTTCGCCGCGACCCACGCCGACTGGGACGGCGTACAGACCTTGGTGCGCACGCTGTCACGCACCACGGACCGGCGCATCGCCCTGACGACCGAGACCGGGCTCACCATCGCCGACTCCGCCGCCCCGGGTACCGCCCTGCCCGCCCGCGCCTCGGCCACCGTCGAACCGCTGAACACGGACACGTACACCGAACCGGGAGCCCAGCTCGCCGGGATCGACCCACGGGCGGTGGGACCGTATCTGCTCCCCCCGGCCGAACGGGCACAGGTAAAGACGCTCGCCGAGAAGCGTCTGGCGTGCATGCGGCGGTACGGAAGCGACGGCAGCAGCAGCCAAAGCCCCAGCGGCCGCACAGTGGTTACGTCCGACGGCGGGGAGGCAACCGTGCCGCTGCAGTGCGCCGACGGAGAACTCAACACCCCCACACGCACCGAGATGAAGGCGCTGGACGAACTCAACGCCCTGATCGTGTCCTGCCCCGATCTCGAGCAGGGGAAAGGAACCCCGCTGGCCGGAGCCGGCATCGACTTGATTCCCGGCTTCGACACCCCGGCGAGCGACAGCGGCCGCCCGCTCGGTCAGACGCAGAGCTGCGTCGACAGTGCGCGCCGCACACAACTCGACCCGTACGTCGCCCCGAGGGCCAGACTCTTTCTGGGCAGCCTGGGCCGGCAGCCCACAGGTTTCAACCTCTCCCCCGCCAACAAAGCCAAGATCGTCGGCGTCACGGGTCTCGTCCTGGCGGTCACCGTCGCCATGACCGCAGTCGTCGCGATCCGCCTCGTCCGTCCCCTGCGAGCCCTGACGGCCGCGGCTCAGCAGCCACCGCAGCGGCACGCGCGCGTAGCCGTCACCACCAAGGACGAGACCGGCTATCTGGCGGCCGCCTTCAACGATCTCACCGCGCGCCGCGAACAGCTGGAAGCCCAGCGCAAGGCCATGGTCAGCGACATCGCCCACGAGTTGCGGACCCCGCTGACCAATATCCGCGGCTGGCTCGAAGTCACCCGCGACGGGCTGCTTCCCCCGGACCCGGATCTCATCGCTTCCCTGCACGACGAGGCCCTGCTGCTGCAGCACATCATCGACGATCTGCAGGATCTCGCCGCCGTCGACGCCGGCACCCTGAGGCTGCACCGCGAGCCTGTGGGCGTGGACGAACTCGTCGCTCAGGTGGTGTCGGCGCATCGCAGCCGGGCCGAGGCCGCGGGCATCCGCCTGCGCACCCGCACCACTCCCGGCCTCTGGCTGGACGCCGACCCGGTGAGGATGCGCCAGGCCCTGGGCAATCTCGTCGCCAACGCGCTCCGGCACACCCCCGCGGACGGCACGGTCACCCTCACCGCCCGGCAGGCCGGTGACCTGGCCGTCCTCACGGTGGAGGACACAGGAGGCGGCATCGCCCCCGAGGACCTGCCCCATGTCTTCGAGCGTTTCTGGCGGGCCGAGAAGTCCCGCAGCAGACGCACCGGCGGCAGCGGACTGGGTCTGTCCATCGTCCGCCAGCTCGTCGAGGCGCACGGCGGAACCGTCACCGCTGACAGCCCGCCCGGCGCCGGGGCGGCTTTCACCGTCCGGCTTCCCCTCGGACCGGAGCCGGACAGCCTGTCGCCATGAAGTGCGTTGAACGTTGATCTGGTCGCCGATCGGCAGGCATGTGCTGGGCCTGAACGTGCCGGTCCCCTTCGGGCTGCGCCAGGACACGCGGTAGTGCTGCTCAGCCTGGGTTGCCCGCTTCGGCGGCATTCCGCCCAACCGGTCGCATCATGGCCGTGCGACGGCGAAAGACCCTGGTGGTCTGCCGGGCCTGCGCAACGCCGACAGCGTCCCGGCAGGGCCGGCCGTCCTCCGCTCCCCCGGCCGCACTCGGGCCGCCGACCGCGCTCCTCCCTTCCCGATGGATGCGGTAGGCGGCTTTCTACTGCGCGTACTCGCTGACCAGTTGGGTTTGACAAGGTCCGCGCCAACCTCCATCGTCATTCCACTAACTAACTAGCTAAAGGGTGGTGAAGGAGATCGAGTTCCGTATCGACAGACGCAGCGGGACCGCCGCCTACCAGCAGATCATCCTGCAGACCAAGCAGGCTCTGCGGCTTGGCGTTCTCCTGCCCGGTGACCGGCTGCCGACGGCCAAGGAGGTCGCGGAGACCAGCGCGGTCAACCCGAACACGACCCTCAAGGCCTACCGGGAGCTGGAGCGGGAGGGACTGGTCGAACCGCGCCCCGGCCTGGGGACGTTCGTACGCCGGTCACTGGCCCAGCCTCAGGCTGCCGCCGACTCCCCGCTGCGCGGAGAGCTGGTGGCGTGGATGGACCGGGCCCGCGCGGCGGGTCTCGAGCCGGACGACGTGACTGCCCTGGTCGCGTCGGTCCTGGAGGAGCGGTACGCAGAGGGCGCGGCGACCGCCGGAAGCAGTCACAGCCGTGAGAGCGAGGAGCTCAAGTGAGTACGGTCATAGGCAATGGGGGGTTCGCGGAGGAATCCGCGATCGAGGCGTACGGCCTGGGGAAGCGGTACCGGCGCGGCTGGGCGCTCAAGGACTGCTCGTTCCGGCTGCCGGCCGGGCGGATCTGCGGGCTCGTCGGCCCGAACGGCGCGGGCAAGACCACGCTGATGGGGACGGCGGTGAACCTGCTGAAGCCGACGACGGGCACCGTCCGGGTGTTCGGCGCGGCCCCGGGGTCTGAGGAGGCCAACCGGCGCACCGCCTTCCTCGCCCAGGAGAAGCCGCTGTTCCGGCGGTTCACCGTCGCCGAGATCCTGCGCCTGGGCCGGGAGTTGAACCCCCGCTGGGACCAGAAGACCGCCGAGGAGATCGTCCGTTCCGGCAATGTGCCCTTCACCGCGCGGATCGGCACTCTCTCCGGCGGCCAGCGCACCCGTGTGGCCTTCGCCCTCGCCTTCGGCAGGCGTCCCGACCTGCTCATCCTCGACGAGCCCATGTCCGACCTCGACCCGCTGGTACGCCACGAACTCATGTCCGTCCTCATGGCCGAGGCCGCCGAGCACGGCACCACCGTACTGATGTCCACCCACATGCTCGCCGACCTGGAGAACATCTGCGACTACCTCATCGTCATCGCCTCGGGCGGTGTCCGCCTGGCCGGCGAGGTCGAAGACCTCCTCACCGCCCACACCCTGCTCACCGGGGCCCACACGGGTGAGGGCGTCCCCCAGGACCTCGCTCGGCACACCGTCGTCGAATCCCGCGTCAGCGGTCGGCAGGTCACCGCACTCGTCCGACCCGACGGACCCGTCGCCGGCACCTGGCAGGCCTGCACCCCCAACCTCGAAGAGATCCTCCTCGCCTACCTCCGCTCCCCCGACACACCACCCCTGATCAGCCCCAGCGCCCAGGTCGACCCGAAGGCGGCAGCAGCATGAGCACCACGACCACCGCCCACGCCCCGGCCTCCGCACCCTCCCGCCGCGGCCCGCGGCTCAGCGGCCTGACCTGGCTGGTCTGGCGCCAGCACCGAGCCGCGTTCTGGACCGGGCTCGCCGTCACCGCCGCGGGCATCGCATGGTTCGCCTACCAGCGCGCGAGCATGATGGACTACCTCAACGGGATCGGCTGGCCCAACCCGAAGTCGCCGGACTTGCCGGCCGGCTTCGAGACATACGGATCCCTGCTGTCCAACACCTCGTCCGCACTCGGCTTCCTCATGCCCGTCCTGGTGGGCGTTTTCCTGGGCGCCCCGCTGATCGCGAACGACCTGGAGCACGGCACCGGCAAGCTCGTCACGTCGCAGACGGTGAGCCGCGGCCGCTGGCTCGCCATGAAGCTCGGCATGGCCGTGCTCGTGGTCACGGTGTGCACCGCGGCGCTCTCCGCCGCGTTCGGCTGGTGGTTGGAACCGGTCAGCAAGGAGGACAGGGAACTCTACTGGGTGGTGGGCAGCGCCACGGGCCCGGTGCCGATGGCGCTCAGCCTGCTCGCAACGGTCGCAGGTGTGGCGATCGGCATGGTCCTGCGCCGCACGCTGCTGTCCATGGTGGTCACCTTCGGCTTCGCCGTCACGGTGCAGCTCGTCTGGGCCTTTCGCTGGATGGATCTCGGCAACGTGGTCACGGTCACCACGCATGACGGCGCCGGCGACGGCACGTTCCCGCAGCTGCCCGAAGCCGCCTATGACACGGACCAGTCCTACCTCACCGGCTCTGGAGAGCTCCTCGACCATGGCAGCTGCGCCAAGGAGACCGAGCAGGCGATCAACGCGTGCCTGAACGACAACGACATCGTCGGCTGGTCGGTGGACTACCTGCCCCCCTCGGAGTTGTCCCCCATGATGTGGACCGGGTCCGCGATCCTGCTCGCCCTCACGGCCGCCGTCGCGGTGTTCATCTTCTGGTGGGGCCGCAAGCGGCTGTACTAGGCCGTGTCTGACACATGGCGCCGTCCGCCCGCAGGGCGGCACCAGGCGGGATTTGCCAGACACGGCCCCAGGCCGACGGCAAGAGACGCGGGCGGTGCCGGCGGGAGCCTGTACCGCCCGCGCGGCCGTGTCCGCGCCCGTCGAGAGAACCCCTCGCGGAACTCTCAGCCGAATAGCCGAGGATCTGCCCGGTCGGCGGGAGGGACGCTCTCCATACGGGCCGAGCTCGGAGGCTGGGTGAAATGGCGGGCGGCGGCCAGGAGAAGAACCGCCAGGGCGGCCGGTGCCGCGTAGGCGAGACGGAACTGGCCGGTGGAGCCGAGGAGCCCGCTCACGGCGCCACCGGTGACAACGCCGACATAGTTGAAGAGGTTCAGGCGCGCCAGGACCACCTCCGAGGCAGCGGGACGCAGCCGCGCGGCGGAGGCCAGACACAGCGGAGCCAGGACGGACGCCCCCAGACCCACCGCCCCGGCCGCGAGAACGGCGAACGGCCAGCTCGGAGCTGCGGCCATGCCTGCCAGGGCGCACGTGAGCATCAGAATCGCGGTGCGGACGACGGCGGCCGCTCCGAACTTCTGCACGAGTTGGTCGGTGGCGGCGCGGCCGACGACGGTGCCGGCCTGGTAGGCCGCGTAAGCCAGCGGCGCCACCGCGAGGGACGCGGCGAGGGTCTGGCGCAGGTAAACCGCCGACCAGGCCGAGACGGTGGATTCGACGACGTAGACAACGAGGAGGACCAGGCCGAAAGGGATGAGCCGGATCCAGAGGCGGCGCCCAAGGGGCGGCTGCGCGAGGGTGTCCGATGGCTCGTCGGAGGAGGGAAGGGTGTGTGAGCGTATGCAGAGGGCGAGGAGTAGGACGATGCCTGCCTGCACGTTCAGGCCGTCGGCTACGGACCACTCCAGCCGTGCCGCCCCCGCGGTGAGCAGGGCCGCGACGACGCCGCCCACGCTCCATGCCGTGTAGAAGGAGCCGAACACGCTGCGGCTGTAGGCGCGTTCGACCGCCGCAGCCCGGGTGTTGACCCCGACGTCGAGGGCACCGACAGCGAGCCCGAAGAGGATGTACGCGCAGATGACGGTCGCCTCGTCAGCGGCCCGCCCGATCAGCACCAGCGCGGCGACGGCCGTCAGTATGGCCCCGCGGATCGTGGCGACGGGACCGGCGCGGCGGATCGCGGCCAGACCCAGGAAGCTGCCGCCCCCTGCCATCAGTGCCACCGCCACCATGACGGTGGTCGTCAGGAGCGGAGCCAGTTTCAGGTGTTCGGTGACAGCGGGGACGGTCGTGTACACGGCGGCGACGGACACACCTTGTGCGGCGAACGCGATGGTCGCGGCCCTTTGGGCGCCGGCCTTGGGGGCCGGGCGCCAGGCGCTCGCCCTGCTTGGAACGTTGAGGGACATGGTGCTGTCGCGCCTCCATTTCCTGTGTGCCCGGGAGGGCCGACGTGCATGCGGTGCGGGTTCCGGAAACCGTAGCCAGGGCGCGGTGGGCGAGCGCAGGACGCCAGGGGCCGTACAGGGGACTTCGGGGGCCAGAGCCTGCGACCGGTGGTGCCGGGATGCTTACGGTGGTCGCCCAGGAGAAGGTGAGTGCGATGTCCTTTGCCCCCGGCCCGGCAGACCCTCCCGGGACCAGCCGCAGCACGTCGGCGACGATTCAGCCGAACATCCTGCGCTATCTCGTCGTGGTCGCCGACGGGCGCGGCATCGATCTGCGGCCCCTGCTGAAACAGGTCGGGCTGGACGAGACGGTCATGCGCTCCGCCGCGCTGAGGGTGTCGTACCGGCAGGGCAGCGCCGTGATCCGCCGTGCGCTGGAACTCACCAGGGACGAGCGCCTGGGGCTGGAGGTCGGTGCGGCGCAGCACCTTACGGCGTGGGGCCTGCTCGGCTTCGCCCTGATGGCCGACGACACGCTGCGCCACGCCATCGAGACCGGGGTGAAGTACCAGAACCTTTCGGGGGCGATGGTGGTGTGGTCGGCCGGCGTGAGCGAGGAGGACGGCGCCTTCGTGCTGCGCGCCGACCTTCCCGATCCCGGCATGGACCCGGCCGTCGCCGGCTTCCTGGTCGAGGAGGGGCTCGCCTCCGTGGTCACCCTGTCCCGGCTGGCCGTCGGCCCTGCCTTCGCGCCGAGGGTGGTGGAGTTCTCCTGTCCGCCACCTCGCCAAAGCGAGCTGTACGGCGCTCTGTTCAGCTGTCCGGTCCGCTTCGGCGCCCCGGCCGACCTCGTGGTCATCGACCCTGCGTGGGCCCGTGCCCGGATGCCCGGCCGGGATCCTGTGACCTACGCGTCCACTCTGGAGATGCTCGACGCGCAGATGGCTTCCCGCCGCGACCAGCAGGACCTGCTGGAGGTGCTGGAGATCTCCGTCGCGCAGAGCCTCCCGGTGATCCCTTCGTTCGGCGAGCAGGCACGGCGGCATGCGACGAGCGAGCGGACGCTGCGCCGCCGGCTGGCCGACTGCGGCACGACGTACGAGGCACTCGCCGAGGGAGTACGCCGGGAACGCGTCGAACAGCTGCTGCTCCGCCGGGAACTGACGCTGCGCGACATCGCCCGCCGGGCGGGATTCTCCGACGAACGGGCGCTGCGCCGCGCGGTACGCCGCTGGCACGGCACCTCCCCGGTCCACCTGCGGGAGCAGATGCTCCAGGGGGCGCGGCACACGGAATGACGTGTCAGCCGACGGCTCGGGTCAGCGGGTGCGGATCCAGACCGTCTTCTCCCGGGTCCACTGGTCGAAGGCGTTGGTGGACTTCTCCACGCCACCGAAGCCGGACTGCTTCCAGCCGCCGAAAGGGGTGGTGATGTCGCCCTCGCTGTAGGCGTTGACGGAGACCACTCCTGCCTCGATGCCGCGTGCCAGCCGCAGCGCGGTGTCGAGGTCGCGGGTCCACACCGAGGCAGCGAGCCCGTACTCGGTGGCGTTGGCCATCCGCACCGCCTCGTCCTGCGAGGTGAAGGTCTGGACGGTGACTACGGGACCGAACAGCTCCTTGGTGAGGACGTCGCTGCCGTCGGGGGCGCGGGTGATCACGGTGGGCGGGTAGTAGGCACCCCGCGGAGGCAGCCCGTGGGGCAGTCCCCCGCTGTGGATCTGGGCTCCGCCGGCCCGGGCTGCCTCCACGGCTCCCGCGACCCGGTCGAAGGCAGTGCGATTGATGAGCGGCCCCATCTGGGTGCGCGGATCGGCCGGATCACCGATGACGAGCTCTCTCGCCGCAGCCGTGAGCCGCTCCACAACCTCCTCGGCGATACTGCGGTGCACCAGAACACGGGAGCCGGCCGTGCAGTTCTGCCCCATGGTCAGGAACGCGGCTTCGGTCATGTGGTCGATCAGCTCGTCACCGTAGGAGAGCGCGTCGGCCATCAGGACCTGGGGGCTCTTGCCGCCCATCTCCAGCGAGACGCGCTTGAAGTTGCTCTCGGCCGCGGCCTTGAGGATGCGGCGGCCGGTCGCGGTGGACCCGGTGAAGGAGAGCGCCCCCACGAGGGGGTCACGGGCCAGGGCCGCCCCGGATTCCCGGCCGTATCCGGGCAGCACCGTGAGCACCCCGTCGGGCAGGCCGGCCTCGGCGGCGAGTGCGGCCAGGTGCAGGGCCGAGCGCGGGGTCGCCTCGGCGGGCTTGACCAGGAGACAGTTGCCCGCGGCCAGGGCGGGGCCGACCTTCCAGGCGGTCATGGCGAGCGGGTAGTTCCACGGCAGGATCGCCGCGACGACCCCGACCGGCTCGCGGCTGATGAGACCGAGACCGTCGGGCCCGCCCGGCGCGAGGCGGCCGAAGACCTTGTCGGCCGCCTCGGCGAACCAGCGGATCGACTCGATGGCACCCGGTACGTCGCCGGTACGGCATTCCGTGATCGGTTTGCCCGCGTCCTCGCTGTCCAGCCGGGCGAGGATCCCGGCGTCGCGTTCCATCAGGTCGGCCAGCCGCAGCAGCACCGCGCCGCGCTCCCGGACCGGCAGCCGCGACCACACCCCGGCGTCGCAGACCTGCCGGGCCCGCTCGGCGGCCTTGGCGACGTCGTCGGCGCTCGCGGCGGGCAGGGTGGCGATCGGCTCCCCAGTGGCGGGGTTGATGACGTGCAGCATCTCGTTCGTGGTCATACCTCCTCCACCAACTCCCAGCGCCCGTCGGTCCGGCGGGCCAGTCCGCGTCGGCGGAGGTCCTCCAGATAGCGGGCCATGCCGCGCTCACCGCGCTTGCGGAACAGCGGGAAGAGCCTGGGCAACAGGTTCGGCACAAGCATCGCGAACCGCACCAGACGGGACTCACCGGGCCGGGGGTAGGCCTCCAGACGGGGCTTGTCCAGCAGGCTCAGCACGGCCGCGACGACGTCGGCGGGCTGCTGCGGCCGGTCCTGGAACTGCATGGAGTTCCCGCCCTCCACGGCCTCCTGGCGCAGCATCCGGGTGTCGGTCGCCGACGGCAGCACCGAGCCGGCCAGGATGCCCTTGCTCCTGAGGTCGAGCCCGATGGCGAGCATCGCGCCCCGCAGCCCGAACTTGGAAGCGGTGTAGACCGGGGTCTCGCCCAGCGGGAAGATCCCGCCGAGGGAGACCGTGGTGACCACCCGGGCGTCCCGAGAGGCCTTCAGCAGGGGGATCGCGATCCGGGTGGCGACCAGCGGGGAGGTCAGGTTGAGGGTGATCTCCCGCTCGATGCTCTCGACGCTGCGGACGTCGAAGCGTTCCGCGCTCGTCATGCCCACGTTGTTGACGAGCACGTCGAGGCGGCCGTGGGCCTCGGCGACAAGCTCGAACAGCCGCTCCACCTGGGCGCCGTCCATCAGGTCGCAGCCGATGCCCGTGTGCCCGGCGCCGGGAAGCTCCGCGGCCACGTTCTTGGCGCGGGTCTCGTCGATGTCGACGACGACGCACCAGGCGCCACCGGAGGCGAAGCGGCGGCACAGAGCACTGCCGATGCCACCCGCGCCGCCGGTCACCAGCATGACCTTGTCGGTGAAGTCGAACCCGCTCATGCCGCCGCCTCCGTGCGTCGCAGGGTCCGCACCGACGGCGGTCGGCCCTCGGTACGCCAGCCCATCTCCCCCGCGACCTTGCCCAGGTACTTCACGAAGGCCCCGCTGTCGACGTAGCCGGTGTGGCGGGGCGAGTCGACGAACTTCAGCCCGCCGGACAGATCCGGGCGGTCGGCGCGGATCATGCGGGCGAACCGCTCCGCGTTCGGCAGCCCGTGCCGCACGTCGTGGACGTACCCGGCGATCAGCTGCGCCTGGGTGTCGAAGAGCTGGTACGCACCGGAGTTGGTCTCCACGAAGCCGATGCCGAACAGGCCCTGGTGCTCGCGCGAGAACGACGACAGGTACAGGTCGGGGTGCTGTTCGTCGCCGACGTGCTGCTGCGCGACCGGCACTTTGTGGACGTAGCCCGTGGCCAGCAGGATGAGATCGAAGTCGTCGCTCGTGCCATCGGTGAAGTGCACGGTCCTGGCCTCTGTGCGGGCGATCCCGGGCTTGGCGGTGATGTCGCCGTGCTGGAGGTGGTGGATCAGCAGCGAGTTGATGGCCGGGTGGGTCTCGAACAGCTTGTGGTCCGGCTTCGGCAGCCCCAGCCGCGTCGGATCACCGTTGATGATCCGCAGGAGGGCACCGAAGACCCGCTGGGCCAGCCACATCGGCAGCTGCGGCCCGCTGTTGGCGATGGTGTCCACCGGCCGGCCGAACAGGTGCTTGGGAATGAACCAGTACCCGCGCCGCATGCTGATCACCGCGTGGTCCGCGGTCCGGGCCGCGTCGCACGCGATGTCGCAGCCGGAGTTCCCCGCGCCCACGACCAGGACCCGCTTGCCCCGCAGCTCCTCCGCGCTGCGGTAGCCGACGGTGTGCCGGATTTCCCCGCTGAACTCCCCCGGCAGTTGGGGGATGTTGGGGTGCCATTGCGAGCCCGTACAGACGACGACCTGCCCGTGCACGCTCTGCCGACCGTCGGCCCGGGTGACCATCCAGGTGCCGTCCGCGTTCTTCTCGACGCCGTCGACCTCCACGCCGAACTCGATCCGGTCCGTCAGCCCGTAGGCATCGGCGAAGGACCGCAGGTACGACAGGATCTGCCGGTGCGGCGGGTAATCCGCGAAGTCGTCGGGCATCGGAAAACCGCCGAAACCCGACAGGGTCCTGCTGGAAATGAAATGGGCCGACTCGTACATCGGGCTGCCGGGATTCTCGATGTCCCAGATACCGCCGGGGCCGGTGTGCCGCTCAAGATGCGTGTACGGCAGATTCCGCTCCGCCAGGGCCCTGGCGACCGCCAGCCCGGCAGGTCCCGCCCCGATCACGCACGTATCAAACTGGCTTTCCTTCACGGGCCTGCCTCCTCGTTCCACCCGTTTCACGGGCGTTGGAGGAAACGTATTCACCAGCCATTCAGCGGGAACTGACCCACGCGGCCACGGACCGGACCTCAGCGGCCGCGCCACCACGACATCCGTCGGCAGGAAGCCTGACTTGTTCGGGCGACTTGTTCATGGGACTCAGTCGCTATGATGTGGCCATGGCTCATGTTCCCGCGGCCGAGCGCCGCCCTCAGCTGATCAAAGCGGCCATCGACTTCATGACGAGGGAAGGAGTCGCGGCCGGAAGTACTCGTGCCATCGCCGCTGAGCTGGGGGTGGCTCAGGCCACGGTGCACTACATCTTCGGCACGAAGGAAGGGCTGTACCGCGCTGTCATGGAGCAGCTCACGCAGGATCTGGTCGCACAGGTCGAGCGGGCCGCGCCGGCCGACGCCGGATTCGAGGAGACGGCCGGGACGCTGGCGGCCGCCCTGTGGCGAACGGTGCGTGAGCAACCCGCCAGTCATCAACTCCTCATGGAACTGACCATGTACGCGCTCCGCTCGCCCGCCCTGAGCGAGGCCCTCGAGAGCCAGTACCGGGGCGTGACCGAGGTGACGGCGAAGCTGGTGACCGAGGCGGCCGAACGCACCGGCCAGCCCCTCGCCCAGCCTGCGGAAACGATCGCGCGGTTCTTCCTCGCCGGCTTCGAGGGGCTCACGTTGCAACGCCTCTCGCACCCCGACGAGGAGGCCGAGCACACCTGCCTCCAGGCCTTCGTGTCCGCCGTGGTGGCCATGGCCGGCGGTCGACTGGACCTCGTGTCCGTACCTGTGAGCTGACAGCGGTCAGAGCACTCGTACGGCTACGAATGCTCCCGCATTCGGTCCCTGGTCGCGCGTATTGAGGGTCTCGGAACGCATTCCCCGCCCCCCTTCACTCAGCTCCGGTTCAGGAGTTCGGGGGCGACGTGCTCGCGGCACCGCGCCGCCGCTCCGGCCTGCCTGGCGGTGCACCCGCTTGCGCCATTCTTGCCGCCGGCGAATCCCATGAGCACGCCCGGTCCACCGTCGGGCGGGGCTTGTCGAACCTCTCGCGCCCGGGCGAACCTCCCCGCAGCCGGCCCATGCCGGACAAGCCCCCCGCCCGCCAGAGCGCCAGCCCGGAGACCGCTGGGCCATGCCGTCGTGCACGTAGGCCCTCTCGCCGGTCACGGCGGCCTGGTACATGACCATGCCGACTTCCTGGCCGGCTCCGGGATCGACGAGCTCTCGCGTCGCGGGGAGCCCGGCCGGCCCCGCGCCGATCACCAGACGCCACTCTCCACTCCTGCACCGGTTGGGCGGCTCGCGTGCCGCGCGTACTGGCCATCGACGCTCCCTTGCTCACAGCGGTGAAGCAGGCAGCAAAGGGCGGACAGCCGATATTCCGGTCGACAAAGTCGACTGTTTTCATCACCCGACAACATCTGCGATCTGGACTCATGCCGATAGTGGCACGCACCATAGTCGAATGACTCGATCGATCGACTTGAGCAGGTGATAAAGTCCCCCTACCGATTGCGGCGCCCATCGGCATCGGCCAGTCCCGTGACTGGAGTCCGACGCGTGCCCCTGCCGCTTCCCCGCCCATGTCCGCGCTCGGGTGTGCGGGAATCCCCACCGTCCAAGGGAGTTCGTCATGGCCGTCCTGCTCCACCGGCTGGGCCACAGCGCCTACCGGCACCGAAAGCTCGTCCTGGGCATATGGCTCTTCGTCCTGGCCGCACTCATCACCTGCGTCAGCGTCTTCAGCGGCAAGCTCGACGACCGCTTCTCTGTGCCCGGCACCGAGTCGCAGGGTGCGCTGGACAGCCTGAGCAAGACCCTTCCGGAGGCCTCCGGCGCGGGCGCCCAGATCGTCCTCACCGCCCCCAAGGGCCACCAGGTCACCGAAGCCCCTTACGCCGCTGCCATCGCCCGGACCGTGGCGGAAGCCAAGAAGGCTCCCCAGGTCGGCGAGGTCGTCGATCCCCGCGCCTCCGGCGCCGTCTCGGCCGACCGGAGCACGGCGATCGTCCAGGTCCAGTACCCCGTGCAGAACACGGAGGTCCGCACTTCATCCGTGGACGCGGTCGAGGCTGCCGCCCGGGCGGCGGAGAAGGACGGGCTGAAGGCCTCGGTGGGCGGTTCCGTCTACGGCAGCAAAGGCGTCCACGTCGGCCCGTCGGAGATCATCGGCGTGGCTGTGGCCCTGCTCGTCCTCGTCGTCACGTTCGGTTCGCTGCTGGCCGCCGGCATGGCTCTGCTGCCCGCGCTCATCGGTGTGGCAGTCGGTCTGACCGGGCTGCTCGCTCTCGCACCCGCGGTCAGCATCTCCTCCACGGCCGTCACTCTCGCCCTCATGCTGGGCCTGGCGGTCGGCATCGACTACGTGCTGTTCATCCTCTCGCGCCACCGCCAGCAACTGGCCCGCGGAGCCGACCCGAAGGAATCCATCGCGCTGGCCACCGGCACGGCCGGAAGCGCGGTGGTCTTCGCCGGCACCACCGTGATCATCGCGCTCGCCGCGCTGAGCGTCATCGGCATCCCGTTCCTGACCACGATGGGCCTCGGGGCCGCCGGAGCCGTACTCATCGCCGTACTGGCGGCGATCACCCTCGTCCCCGCCGTCGCGGGATTCGCCGGCTCCCGGCTCACCCCCAAGCCCGGCAGCCGCGCCGCCCGGCGGGCCGCCGACGCCGAGGGATCCACCGGCCGCACCACCATGGGTACCCGCTGGACCACGTGGGTCATCGCCAAGCCGCTGCTGACGGTGCTCGCCGTCGCGGGCATCCTGGTGACCCTCGCCCTGCCCGCCACGGACCTGCGCCTGGCCCTTCCCGACAACGGCTCCGCCCCGCACGCCTCCACCGAACGCAAGGCCTACGACACGATCAGCGACAAGTTCGGTCCCGGCTTCAACGGCCCGCTCCTCGTCCTGGCCGACACCAACAGCGGCACGGCTTCCACGAGTTCACAGGCCGGCGCCCAGGTGGCACAGAAGCTGGGGAACCTCAAGAACGTCAAGGCAGTCCTGCCGCCCCAGCCCACCAGCGACCCGGCACAGAGCGTCATCACGGTCCTGCCCGCCTCCGGCCCGGACAGCGTCCGCACCGACCAGCTCGTCCGCGACATCCGCAAGGCCGCGCCCGACATCCGCGAGACGACTGGCGCCTCCGTCGCGGTCACCGGAACCACCGCCGTGAATATCGACGTCTCCAACCGGCTCAGCGACTCCCTGCTGCCCTTCGTCGCCATCGTCGTCGGCCTCAGCCTGCTCCTGCTGATGATCGTCTTCCGGTCGCTGGTCATCCCCGTCAAGGCCGCCGTCGGCTTCTTGCTCTCGGTGGGCGCCTCGCTCGGTCTGGTCGTCGCCGTCTTCCAGTGGGGCTGGCTGGCCGACATCCTCGATGTGCCCCACAGCGGCCCCGTCGTCAGCTTCCTGCCGATCATCCTGATCGGCGTGCTGTTCGGACTGGCCATGGACTACGAGGTGTTCCTCGTGTCCGGGATGCGAGAGGAATGGGCCCACACCGGCCGGGCCCGCCAGTCGGTGATCGACGGCGCACGCCACAACGTACGGGTCGTCACCGCGGCCGCCCTCATCATGTTCACCGTCTTCGCCGGGTTCTTCCCCCTGGACGACTCCCTGATCAAACCCATCGCGTTCGCCCTGGCCGTCGGCGTTGCAATCGACGCCTTCGCCGTCCGCATGACGCTCGTACCGGCAGTACTCGCTCTCGCCGGCCGTGGCGCCTGGTGGCTGCCTGCCTGGCTGGACAGGATCCTGCCCGACCTCGATGTCGAAGGAACCAGCCTCCAGAAGGCTTCGGCGCAGGCGTCGGCACAGGCGTCGGCGACGGACCGCAAGGAACCCCGGATCGTCTCCTGAGGGCCCCTGCCCTCAGGAGACGATCCGGTGGGCTCGCTATGCGGCCGGCCTTACCCGGGGAGACGCGCGCGATGCGCCGTTGGCGGCCTTGGTGATGAGGTCGCTGACCGTGTCCGGCTGGGAGACGGTCACGGCGTGGGATGCCTTGGTCTCGACCGTCCTGGTCAGCGGGTGCTGTGCAGCGCGGTGCGCAGGGTGGCGACGGCCTGAGCGATGGCGGCCTCGGCGGCGTTCGTCCCACGCAAGGCGTTGAGCATGACGAAGTCATGGATGATGCCCTGGTAGCGGACGGCGGTGACGGGTACGCCGGCGGCGCGGAGCTTGTTCGCGTACGCCTCGCCCTCGTCGCGCAGGACGTCGGCCTCGCCGGTGATCACCAAGGCCGGGGGCAGACCGGCCAGCTGCTCCGGAGTCGCGCGCAGCGGTGAGGCGGTGATCTGCGCGCGCTCCGTCTCGTCGGTCGTGTACTGGTCCCAGAACCAGCGCATGCCGTCGCGGCGCAGGAAGTAGCCCTCGGCGAACTGCTGGTAGGAGTCGGTGTCGAACGCGGCGTCGGTCACCGGGTAGAACAGCACCTGCGCCACCAGCGGCACGTCACCGCGCTCCTTGGCCATCAGCGTCAGCGCGGCGGCCATGTTCCCGCCCACCGAGTCGCCCGCGACCGCGATCCACGCGGCGTCCAGGCCCTTGCCCGCGCCCTCGGCGACGATCCAGCGGGCAACGGCGTAGTTCTGCTCGATGGCGACCGGGTAGCGCGCCTCCGGCGACAGGTCGTACTCCGGGAAGACGACCGCCGCGCGCGCACCGACGGCGAGTTCGCGGACGAGGCGGTCATGGGTGTGGGCGTTGCCGAAGACCCAGCCGGCTCCATGGATGTAGAGGATCACTGGCAGAGAGCCGGTGACCCCGGCGGGCCGTACGATCCGGGCCCTGACCGTGCCGGTGGGCCCGCCCTGGACGCTCACCCACTCCTCGTCCACCTCGGGCTTGGCGATCTTGCCCGACTGGACGTCGTCGACGGCCTTGCGGCCATCGGCGACCGGAATCTCGAACAGATACGGCGGATTGGCGGTGGCCTCGGCGAACGCGGCGGCGGCGGGTTCGAGAACGGGACGCGATGTGTTCTGGCTCATACGTGAAAGATAGTGCACAATTAAGTTGCACACAACTTAATTGCTCAAGAGATACGATTGAGCGAGGCAAACCGGGCGTGTCAGCCGCGCTCTGGCTTCCCTGAGCCGCCGCGGACACTGCCGACCGGCGTGTCAGTCGTCGGCGAGCAGTGTGCCGAAGATCTGCCGCCCGATGCCCTCAGCCCGCGCCTGGTCGACGATCTCGCCCTGCACGTCCGGGTGTTCGCCCGCCCATGTCCGGGCGGAGGTGGTGCTGGTGAAGAAGTTCAGTACGTCGCAGCAGACCGAGGCGGCGGGCCCGGAGCCGGAGCGGCGGCCGACGAACACCACGGCGCCCGCCGGCTCCCACACCGACTTCTGGTTGATCGTGGTGACGGTGACCGGCTCGCCGGTCACCGGGTCCGCGGAGGAGATGACCACGTCCCGGCCGAGCATCGCCGGGATCCCGAGCGCGTCGATCGCGCACATCGACCACGCCCGCGTGCCGCCGTCGATCCGTACCCGGTGCGGTGTCGGTGTGGCGGAGAACGGGTACGCCGCCTGGATCCACCCCTCCTCATCAAGGGTCAGGAAGTCCTCGGCAGCCAGCTCGGCCAGCACGTCACGGGCCGTGCGGCCGTACGGGGCGGCGACCGGGTCCAGTACGCCGGGGGCGGGTGCGGTCCCGGCGTCGGCGAAATGCAACAGCACCGTCTGGTGCACCGCCCGCAGCCCGCGGTCGGCGGGCGCGCGGCGGCCCCGGCCTGCTCGGCCCAGAGGATCGAGGATGTCCGCCTCGCAGCACTCTTCCCCGGCCGCCTCGGGCAGACCGGCCTGCACAAGCGCCCGCCGCAGGTCCGCCACGCTCGGTGCCCCGTCGGTGGTGCCGTCCGCCTGGCGGTAGAGGCGGCACGACACGCTGGGCCGTGTGCCTGCAGCGGCGAATGGATCCTCGCCGTCGATGAGTACGGTGGGTGAGCCGGCCATCCCCCACCGAGCGGCGCTGGCCTCGCCGGACACCTCGACCAGATCCACGGGCACGGCCCGGCCGGCGAGGGCGGTCTGGAGCCGCTCGCGGACGGCCGGGGCGTTCGGGCAGTCGGGAACCGTCAGCACTGTGATCCGTACCGCTGTCTCCCGCTCGTTCATGGCCTGTCCTCCGGTCATCAGTTCTGTCCGGACCGTAGACCTTCCAGTGGGGTGGAAGGTCAAACTGTTCGGCCTGCCCGACCACTTTGCCGACACAATGGAGGCATGGATGCCGTACGACGAGGCCCTCGCCGAGCGAGTCCGGGAGACGCTGCCACCGACCGATGACGTCAGCGAACGCAAGATGTTTGGCGGACTGGCGTTCCTGACGGGCGGCCACATGTTCTGCGGCGTCGTCCACGACGAACTCATGATCAGGCTCGGGCCGGACGGCGCCACCGAGGCCCTGCAACGCCCCGGCGTGCGGCCCATGGACTTCACCGGCCGGACCATGAAGTCCATGGTGTTCGTCGCACCCGACGCACTCGCCGGGCCGGCGCTCGCGGACTGGATCTCACAGGCCGCCGCCTACGCCCGGAGCCTACCGCCCAAACCGGCCGCGCCCCGAGGCAGATGACCTCTCACCCGGCAGAGCTGGAACAGCGGAGTTGGCGGAAACTCGGGATCGTTTCGCCAGTCCATGGCATAGGCCGCCACCCGGTCGGGCGGGAGCGGGATGACGCGCTCCGCTGTCTCGTCGATCGTCATGCCGCTCTCCCGACGTCCCTGCCGGGCGCCGTACGCGGGACGGTCAGCCGCTCCACTCAGGATTCCTGCCGCTGGCGCCGAGCGCGCGGTGGAAGGCGGGCGCGTCGGCGGATACGGGGACGGGCGGGCCGTAGGCGCCGCTGGTCCGGGCTTGCTCCGCGATCTGCTCCACCGCGCCGAGGGCGACCTGCGCAGCGTCCTCGCCGATGGCGAACTCCTGCCCGGTGGCGCGGGCCAGGTCCCAGCCGTGCAGGGCGAGTTCCTCCAGGGTGATCGTGGCCGCGAAGCCGGCCGGCATCTCGCCGGGGCCGAACTCGGTCGTGCCCTCGTACGTGCCGGGGTCACCCCAGGCCGCCGCGGCCCGGTTGGCGGACTCGGCGACGGACGTCGTCGATGTGCCTGAGGCGGCGGCCCCGTCGGGCTGCGGCTCCTTCCGGGCGGCGCGCGCGGAGGAGGACAGGGTCTCGCCCAGGTGGTCGAGGAGCTCAGCGACGGTGAACTTCTCGCACGGGGTGCGGTCGCCGAGCTGTTCGGCAGAGACGCCGGAGGCCGTCGCCGCGACCGCGTCGGCGCATTCCCGGATGGCGGTGGGCAGTGTGCTGTGCTGGGTGTTCATGAGATCTCTCCCTCGGATTCGCCGGTGCGTCCGGCGGGGGTCGGTGCAGGGTCAGCCGGTGAAGAAGGGCGCGGGCTTGCCCGTCTCGGCGTATGCCTTCAGCTGTACGAACTTCGTCGCCCAGCCGTACGTGAAGTCCCGATAGGCATCGTCGACGGCCGGGAAGCCGCTGTGGGTGAAGCGCAGAGTGACGTCGCCCTCGGGGCGAGTCAGGACCTCGTAGGTCTGCAGTGTGCCGGTCCAGGGGCCGTTCTCGCCCGCCAGGACGAGCCGCTTGCCCGGCTCCGCCTCGGTGATGCGCAGCCGCCACGCCTCCGGCACGCCAGGGAACTGCAGTTCATGCAGACCGTCCGCGTCGGCCTCGATGTGCAGCTGCATCGCGATGTCCGTCATGACATGTGCTCCTCGCCAGTCGCTTTAGCTCAGACTAAAATGACTTCGCCTCGATGGCAAATTGAAGTGGCGGCTAAAATGAAGTCCATGGATGCGGTACGGGCGGTCGCCGAGCCCAGACGGCGGGAGATTCTTCGCCTGGTCTGGGACGCAGAGCTGTCCGCGGGCGAGATCGCCGAGCGGTTCGACGTCACCTTCGGAGCGGTCTCGCAGCACCTCAAGGTGCTACGGGACTCCGGCCTGGTTACGCTGCGCCAGGACGGCAAGAAACGCTTCTACCGGGCCGACCGCGAGGGCATGGGCCCGCTGGCCGACTACCTGCAGTCCATGTGGGCCACCAAGCTGGACACTCTCGCCGAGCTGGCGGAAGCGGCCGAGGCGGAGGAACGGGCCCAGGTACCCGATGAGTCCGAAGGGGCGAGCCCTTGAGTACAGACGTGGTCACGGTGGAGCGGCGCATCGCCGCCCGGCCCGAGACGGTGTTCTCCTTCTTCACCGACCGGGACAAGTGGCTGTCCTGGATGGGCAAGGCCGGTGAGTTCAGCTTCGAGCCCGGCGGCGCGTATCGGACGAACGTCACCGGTGAGAACGTCGCGGAGGGCCGCTTCGTCGAGGTCGACCCGCCCAAGCGGCTGGTCTTCACCTGGGGTTGGGCCGAGGGCGGGATGTCCGTGCCGCCCGGCTCGACGACGGTCGAAATCACCCTCGAACCCGTCGCCGACGGCACCTTGCTGCGCCTGGTCCACCGCGGCCTGCCCTCCCTCGAGGCGTGCGCCGCACACAAGGAGGGCTGGGTGCACTATGTGGACCGGCTCGCGACGCTGGCGGCGGGCGGCGACCCGGGTTCCGACAACTGGATGTGAGCTGCCCGGCCTTTGGGTCACTGGCACGAGCCTGGCTGACGACACCACTGCCCGCCTTGTATCCCTGCTGGACGCGGCCGCCGAGCGCGACCGCTGCGCTCAGAGAGCCGACCAGGTTCACAGTCTTGGGACAGTGGCTTGGACATCGATCAGCGAGGGGCCAACAGGCGGACACCGTGGACCGGCCCCAGGAGATCAGGCTCGTACGTCTCGCTGCTGAACTTCCTTGAGCACTCCGGCCGCCGTCGCGAAGTCGTTGTCCACATGGAGGACGGTATGCCCGTGGTGGACCGCGGTCGCACACACCAACAGGTCGATCGCTCCTGCCGCGCGATGCTGACCCCGCTGGGTCAGTTTGTACTGGGCGGTGTCGACCCAACGCCAGGCATTCTTCGGAACGGGAGAGAGCAGGCAGAGTGTGTCCAACTCCTCCGCGAGCTCGTCCCGGTGGGACGGGCTGGTTGCCGAGTAGAGAAATTCGGCGCGTGTCGGCTCGCAAAGGTGGAACACCCCGGCGGCGATATGCCCCTCCCAGGGCGGCAATGCTCCGGGGGTGCGGAACAGGTGCCACAGGGCGGAGGTGTCAAGCAGGTATGTGATCACTCGAAGGCCTCGCGTCGGGCACGCTTGCCTGCGTCATGCACCGCCGCGGCCTGCTCGAACTCGCCACGCGCACCGCGCGCGGCCAGCTTTTCGGCGGCATCGAGCCGCTTGATCCGTGCCACGTAGTCCCGCAGGGCCGCGTTGACCGTCTCCTTCTTCGTCGTGACACCCATCAGCCGCATGGCCTCGGCGAGTGCCTCGTCATCGAGATCAATCTGTGTGACGGACATCGAGCACCTCCAGCATCCATGATGTATGCCATCAAGGTACATCACCAACATTGGAGCCGGCCTGACCTGAAGGAATCGGAATGGATGCCTCCAAAGCGTCGCAGGCCCGTCAGGTCGCGCAGGTCGGAGACCTTGGGCTGATGGAGTCCGTCGTCGTCAACGTGCTGGCGGAAGGGGCGGAAGCAGGCGCGTGGTCAGCTTGCTCTCTGCGCAACGGAGAGCAAGCTGACTCTGCCGGAGGCCGTCAGAGAGCGTTGATGCGGATGTGGCGGAACGAGATCCTCCCAGAGTGGGCCTGCAGACCGACGTAGCTGGGGACGGCAGGGGTGCTCGGCAGGCCGCGGGCCAGGTCGGGATTGGTCCAGCTGGTGGTCTGCTGGCCGTTGAGGACCACGGTGTAGGTCTGGTCGCGGACCTGGATCTCGTAGTCGTTCCATTCCCCGACCGGTCGGGCGGGAACGGGGGTGTACTGCTGGTTGCCGACGCCGTAGATGGCGCCGGTGCCGTGGATACCGGCGCCGTCCGGGCGAGCGAGATCGTCGATCTGGGCTTCGAAGCCGAAGTGGACAGGCACCCAGGCGGTGTTGACGTAGCCCTTACTGTCCGGGTCGGGGAAGCGTACGAACACCCCGGAATTGTCGTCGGGGCGGGTCAGCCGGTACTGCAATCTGAGAGAGAAGTCGGCGGGGGTGGGACGCACGCACCACAGCAGGCCAAGGTCGTTACCGGGCGCGGCTTGCAGCGCGCCGTCGACGATGAGGAACCTGCCGGCGCCGGCCATACGCCACGAGCTCAGATCAGTGCCGTCGAAGAGCACCTGGTGGCCGTCGGGGGCCTGGAAGCGCCTGTCGAGGGTGAGGTGCTCGGCGAGCCGGCGGGCGAGCGCAACGCCGGTGAGCATGGGGTTGGGTGAACCAAGCCGGGGGAAAAGGGCGGGGCCGGCAACGTAGGCGTTGTTGGTGCCGTGAATTCGGCAGTCGGGATCGGTCACCGATGTGGTCGAGTCACCACCCAGCCGCAGCGTTCCGCCCTCGTGGTGCGTGGTGCCGAGCTTGTCGCGGTGCGCGTCGGCAGGCACCACCGTGGCGGGCGGCTGCCCGGCCGCAACCGGCCGCCACACCTGCCGGTCCTTGACCCGGCCATCCAGGACTTCATAGGCGTGGGTGCCGGCGAAGGCGAGAGCGGCGGCGTCGGCGCAAGCGTCCATATCCCCCCACAGCCCATCGTCAGCGGCGGTGGCAGACAGCTCGACCAGAGCGCGGCGCACACCGTACTCATCTTGTTCCGTATCGAGCAGGACGCGGTTGGCGGGGTTGTCCGGATCCATCTCGCCGATGCCGCGCAGGGTCAGCACGACATGCGTATCGCTGGCGGTCTTGAACCGGTGGAAGAGGTCGACATCGGGGAGCTTCTTGAACAGCTCCGCCTCGGAGTCGGCACCGCGCGCGCCCAGCCCGGCGGCTGTGATCTGCAGGTGGAAGAACCGGTCCCGGCCGTCTGCTCCTTCCGAACGGCCCTTGAGGAACAGCGCCGCGGCCATCAGCTCCTGTTCGGCAATGGGGCCGAGCGCCTCGCGCGGAATACGGATGGTGAGGTTGGAGCGCAGGTGGGCCATCAGCCCGCTGCCGATCGGCCCGGTGCCGGGCATGCCGCCGAATGCGTCCAGCGCGAGACGGGTGCTTTCGATGGTGCCCAGCGCGATGACCACCGCGCCGTGGCTCGGCACCGGGATGTGCCCCTGGCTGGTCTGGACGCCGATGACGTCGCTACCGCGGGTCTCCAGCCGCAGCACATGACACTCGGGGACGATCATCAGCCGCTTGTCCGCGTCGTTGCCCGCCGACTCCGCCCAAGCGGTCCTGGCCGCCTGGATCATCAGCGGAACCGCGCTGTACTTGTTGTTCGGGAAGAACCCCGGCCGGGTGCGGGTCTGCACCGCAAGGGGGGCCTCCAGCTTCAGCTCGTCCGTGAGTTCCTTGTCGGTACGTCCTTGAACGTCTGCTGAGCTCAGGCCCAGCAGGTGGGCGAGCTGTGCCTTCGTTGCCGCGCCGTTCGGGAGGGCTGGGTGATTGGGGAGTCCGCCAAGTGCCGCTGCGCCGGGAAGAGGCGGCTGCTGACCCACTGCGTCATACAGCCGGCGCCGCAGCGCGTTCTGCAACGCGCCGAAGATGAAGTCATTGGTCTGGTCGACCCCGATTTGTTCGCTCGCCGCCGCGAACTGGCCACCGTTCAGGTCATCCACGACCGGCTTCGGCCAGACAGTCGCCGACAGCTCCGCGGGCAGCGGCTGCGGCGCCCAGCCGCCCCAGTACAGGGAACGGCCGCCCACGCAGTACGCCAGGCCGGTGAATGGCACCGGGGAGTGCCAGGGAAGCCCCCACACCTCGTTGCGGGGTACCCCCGCCTGCCCCTGCTGGCGCAGTTGGGCGATGCTGGTCGGGCCGGGCACGCCCAGCCCGAGCACCGGCAGATTCTGCACGTGCTCCGGCAGCACGAAAGGCCCGCCCTCCAGCACCAGGACCCGGCGGGTGCGGGAGGCGTCCCGGTTGAACAGGTGCGCGGCCACCACCGCTCCGAAGCTCCCGCCGCCGACCACGATCACGTCGAACGGACGGGCACCGGGGTGTGCCTGGGCATCGGTGCTGGCGAGCGCCTCGTCCAGGCTGTTGCACACATACCGGCCCAGCACGTCTCGAGAGAAGTCAGTCACTTGCGTAGCGGTAGCCATCAAAGCCCCTTCTCGTCCATTCGGAGCCGGAATCGGCAGGGACATCGTGCTCTTACTCCGCGCATGCGAGCAATCCGCTTAAGTGGCGATTTCCGGAGGTTCTGATGGTGATGCCCTTGTAGGCGCGGCGCCGTAGACGAGCCGAAGTCCGGCAGACCGGTCGCAGCCCAACGGGTGAACCGGCGGGCGGCAGCACCGAGAGTGATCACTCTGCAAAGGCCGGCCAGGTGCACCGAGAGCGTGCCGCCGGGTGCCGCCCCGACAGTGGAGATGGAACCGGATCCCGGCGACCGGTGTACGAGCTCAGACGCTTGCGATATGCCGGTGCCGCGAGTGAATTCGTAGACAACCGAGTCAAAACTACTCGCTTGCAGAACCAGCCGGCCGGGCCGTTTTCAGTTCGGGCCGCTTCAGGCCCAGCCCCCTCGTCTGCTCCCGCTTGCGTACCGATGCCGGAGGCGAGCAGCCCCGCGAAGGTGATCTTGCTCTCCGGCACCTCAAGACGACCACACAGCACCCGCCGGAACACCCCCAGAACGGGCACACGAGACGGGCGCTGTACCTCTCGCCTGCGCACAGGCGGCTGACTAGCAAGATCCACCGGACGTGTCCGGTCGCCCTTCTGGTGACGTCGTAGGCCTCTCCAACATCACGTTGTGCTCCGGCTCTTCGCACCGCAGGACTGTGGGCCCAGACCGCGCATCCACGACCGAGTCAGCGCCCGGCAGGTTGCCGCAGGCCGTCAACTCCTCGACGAATTCGATGAGATACGCACTACATACCGGAAGGCGCGATGAGACAGACCCGCACGGGCTGCGTATCGCCTCACAACAGAACAGCGAAGCCCGATCCGCGCAGCCCAGCCCCCCGTCACAAACCCCCTGCAACCGCCACCCAACATTCTTGGTACGTATCCACACAGGAAGGACATTGCTGGTCTGTCCGAGACACGACATCCACGGACGTTGATTGAGGAGAGTGCCAGTGGGATTCAACGACACCGAACCTCAGCGAACTCACGGTCCAGGTCCTGATATTGCCCAAGAGATACGGGACTCGTTTCAGGCCGTGCTGGACGCCCTGGACGCCGCACGCGCCGACCTCTACAAGTTCGACGAGCAGGAGGGCTGGACCGAGTGCCCGCCGCTGTCCTGGCGTCAACGCAGCGAACCGGCCAGGGACGCCGGCTCCACTCATCCGATCCCGTCCCTGCCCTCGCCCCAGACTCCGCCCCCACCCCTACGGACACAGCCGACGAGGCGTGGGCCCGAGTACCTGGATCTTGAGCCTCCGCACGCCATCTCGCCGCCAGTCGGGGAGCCGCCCCGTACCGGTGGCCTACGCCAGGTCGATGCTCCGCAGGACGTGGTGGTGGAGCCGCTTTGGTTGCGCGGCACGCATCTGGAGCCTGTACTGCCCCCGAGGGTGGGAAAGCCACCGATGGCGAGTGGCGCAGGCCCAGCGCACGCCACGCCGCCGGTGACCTTCCTGCCCCCGGCTCCCCCGCAGGAGGGCGCGCTCCGCGGGACCGGCCCACGCACGGACGCCACTCGGTCGGCTACCCCCCACCGCCCGGCCCCGCCCTCGGATCAACTCATCACCCCGCCCTCGAAGGCATCACCGTCACCCGTCCGCACGCACGCGAGGAACAACCGTCGGGGATGGCGGCCCTCCATCGACCGGCTGGACACTCGTCTCGCCGGAGCCTTAGGGGGCATCGCCGTGAGCGGATTGATCCTCGCCTCTGCGCTGCTGGTCAACGACAACCCCGCACCTGCGGTCCCCGCCCCGCCCTCCGGGCAACTGGAACGACCACTGCCCGACAATCCGGCTCCCACGCTCCCCGAGATCCCAGGCACGGGGGTGCTGCGCCAAGGCGACAGCGGCCATGGCGTGTACGAGTTGCAGGTGCGTCTGCTCCAGATCCCGAACATCTACGAGGGCGGCGCGATCAGTGGCCGATACGACATGGCGGTCCGGGAAGCCGTGGCCAGATTCCAGAAGCGGTACAGCATCCGCGGCGACGAGACCGGCATGTACGGCGACCACACTCGCCTCGCCCTTATGCTGCGAACCAAATAATCAGCGGCAACCATGCGAGGAACCCTCGGCCGACGAGAACACGTCGGTCAGATTCGGTCCTCGCCACTCAACAGCCAAACGGGACCAAATCGGGCAGGCCAAACGGGCCACTCGACCAAGGCAGACCGGGGCCAAAGCATGCAGCGCCGACTCGGGCAGCCGCAACCGGTCCCAAGACCGTGTCCAGCGCCCATGCGTGCCGAGGCTACGGTTAAGCGCCGTGGACACGTACAGCTTCACGGTCACGGCTGTGCTCAAAAGCAGGTCGGCGCATGATCCGCGACATGGACGTGCCCCCGGCGAGCGACGCGGTCACATCACCCGCGGCGCCCGCGCCGGCGATCGCCGTGCAGTGCTCGTCGAACTGACCCCCACCGGCCGCCTGACTGCCAACACGATCCAGAAGACCCTGACCGACCTGGAGCACCGTGCGTTCTGCGGGCGCTGACAGAGGTGTCCGCATGCCCCAGACCAGCCCCGACCCACACGGTCGTGGGGTAAGGCTCGCCGAGGCCGTCGCCCCGTGGATCGCGCTGCATCGGATGCGAGCGAGACGACGCATGTACCACGATCGTTCCATGAGGTCACATCGTCGGGCGTGGCGGGTGACGCGCGTTCGGCGACAGCGGAGAAGGGCGATCTCATTCTGGATGTGTGCGGAAGCCGTCACCGAATGGCTGATGAAGTACCCGGGCGCCCGATGTGAGGGGCTGACCGTGGCACTGCCCGGACGGAACGGGCGTGGGGCGGGCCAGACCTTCCAGCCCCCAGACGGAACGAGAAAGGGACCAGCGACATGACGCAGACGCCGAAGCAGGGCGGGTATGCGGCCGAGTACCGGCGCAGTCTGGAGGATACGGAAGGCTTCTGGCTGGACGCCGCCCGTGCCATCGACTGGGCCGTCGCGCCGACCCGCGCCCTCGACGAGTCACAAGCCCCGCTGTACCGGTGGTTCCCCGACGGGCAATTGAACACCTGCCACAACGCACTGGACCGCCATGTCGACGCCGGGCGCGGCGAGCAACTCGCACTGACATACGACAGTCCGGTCACCGGCCGCAAGGCGTCGTTCACCTATCGAGAGTTGCGTGACCAGGTCGCGCAGTTCGCCGGAGTGCTGGCCGGGCTCGGTGTGGCCAAAGGCGACCGCGTCGCGATCTATATGCCGATGATTCCCGAGGCGGTCGTCGCCATGCTGGCCTGTGCCCGCATCGGCGCCGTCCACTCGGTCGTCTTCGGCGGATTCGCCGCGCATGAGCTGGCCGTGCGCATCGACGACGCCCGCCCCAAAGTCGTCATCGCCGCATCGTGCGGCATCGAACCGACCCGCGTCGTGCCGTACAAGCCCCTGCTGGACGCCGCCCTCGCCCTGGCCGAGCACCAGCCGGAGCACTGCATCATCCGCCAGCGGCCGCAATCCACGGCAGACCTGACCGACCGTGACCTCGACTGGGACCAGGCCATGGCGACTGCCAAGCCGGTGGACTGCGTCCCCGTGGCCGCCACCGACCCGCTCTACATCCTCTACACCTCCGGCACCACCGGCCGCCCCAAAGGCGTCGTGCGCGACAACGGCGGCCACGCGGTCGCGCTGCGCTGGTCCCTGGAGAACATCTACGACACCCACCCCGGCGAAGTCTTCTGGGCGGCCTCCGACGTCGGCTGGGTCGTCGGCCACTCCTACATCGTCTACGCCCCCCTGCTCACCGGCTGCACCACCGTGCTCTACGAAGGCAAGCCCGTCGGCACCCCGGACGCCGGTGCGCTGTGGCGGGTGATCGCCGAACACCGCGTAACGGCACTGTTCACCGCGCCCACCGCAATCCGCGCAGTGAAGAAGGAGGACCCACACGGAGCACTTCTCCACGCCCACGACATCGGATCGCTGCGCCACCTGTTCCTGGCCGGCGAGCGCCTGGACCCGGAGACCTACCGCTGGGCGACCGACCTGCTCGGTGTGCCGGTGGTCGACAACTGGTGGCAGACCGAGACCGGATGGCCGATCGTCGCCAATCCCATGGGCCTTGAGCCGCACCCGATCAAGGCCGGCTCACCCACGATGCCGATGCCCGGCTACGACGTGCACATCCTCGACCAAGCGGGCCGCGAAGCGCCCCCCGGCACCGACGGCGCGGTGGCCATCCGGCTGCCGCTGCCGCCCGGAACGCTGCCCACGCTGTGGCACGACGACGAGAGGTATGTGCGCTCGTACCTGTCCGCCTACAGCGGCTACTACCTCACCGGCGACGGCGGACGCAAGGACGAGGACGGCTACATCTACATCATGGGCCGCATCGACGACGTGATCAACGTCGCCGGGCACCGGCTGTCCACCGGCGCGATGGAGGAAGTGCTCGCCGCCCACCCGGATGTCGCCGAGTGCGCAGTCGTCGGCGTGGCCGACACGCTCAAGGGACAGGTGCCGCGCGGATTCGTCGTCCTCAAGACCGGCCTCGACCGCGATGTGCGTGAAATCGCCGCGGACCTCGTCACCGCCGTAAGGGAGACGATCGGCCCCGTGGCGGCGCTGCGCCAGGTCGACGTGGTCGCCGCGCTGCCCAAGACGCGATCGGGAAAGATCCTGCGCCGCACCATGCGCGACATCGCCGACGGCCGCGACCCCGAACTCCCTTCCACCATCGAAGATCCCACGGTGCTCGAGACCCTGCGCCCGGTACTCCGCGACGACGTCTAGGGCGTTGCTGATGGCTCTTGCTGGGCAGCACGGTGCGGGTGCCGCACCCGCGCCGCGCTGTTCAGCATGTACGTCGGCCCGGTGTCGGCGCTCGCGCCGATCGTGCCGGGGTGGCGGTCGAGGCGAGTCCGATGGCCACCGACGAGATCAGGCCCAGCGCAGAGCTCTTGGGCCTTGTCGCCCACCGCGGAAAGGCGGGACCGGGGGCCCGGGGTTCGCCTGACGGTGCGCCCGTGGGGCGTTCCTGCCGCTTCTCATCCGCCCCAGAGCGTGACGTACACCGGCGGCCGGAACTGGGAGGGCGGGACGCCCGCACCGGGCGCGCGCATGATGCGGGTCGCTGCGGGGGTGTGCAGGAAGTGCAGGAACCCGTCGGTGGCCGGGGAACGGTGCTCGGGCTGCAGGACGGTGGCGTGCCATGTGGCGTCCGACGGTGTGGCTGGGGTCTCCAGTATGCGCAGCTCGTCACGCCGGATGCGGGGCGACACCAGATGGGCCAACGCTGGTGCCACCCCCGCGCCCTCGGCGGCGGCCGCCCAGGTCGCGGCCTGGTTGGGGAACACCCGCACGTGCCCCTCGGCCACACCGAGCCGGCGCAGCAGCCGCCCGGAGTCCGCGTCCGGATCGGTTCCGGAGGAATCGACCAGCCACGACCACTGCGGCGGCGGACCGGGCGGCCGCGGCGACCTGGCGCCGGTCACCACGACCAGCTGGGTGCGGAACAGCGGCTCGCTGACCGGTTCGCCCCCGCGGACGGCGCCAAGATACGGCCCGAGCGCGACGTCGGCCAGCCGGTTCTCCACCAGCACGCGTATCTCGTTGCCGGCGGCCACCCCGAACGAGGTCTCGGTCCTGCGCCCCGAGCGGCCGTCGAAGGCCTCCACGAGCGACGGGAGCACGAACTCGGCCAGCGTGCTCGTGGCGACGACCCGCAGCTCGTCGGGCGCACCCCGCGCCGCCCGCACTGCCGCCTCGGCATCCGCGCTCAGCGCGACCATCCGCGACGCAACCGGCAGCAGCCGCGCCCCCGCGGGCGTCAGACGCATCCCACCGCCGCCGGTGCGCCGGATGAGCGGATCGCCGAAGTGGGTGCGCAGCGCGGTGAGCGCCTGCGACACCGCAGACTCGCTCACGTCCAGAGTCCGCGCGGCGGCACCCACCGAACCGAGCCGGGCGACCAGCACGAAGGTGCTGAGCTGCGTGACGGTCATTATCCGATTCTCCCCCGTTTAGAGGGATAAGTGAATGCTTATCGACCCATTGCATGGCCGGTGAGGAAGAGCGCAGCATCACTGCACAACGGGTAGAGCATTCCAGGAGGGCCCGATGCAGGTACCAGCTGCCTTCCAGTACGAGACGGCCACCAGCCTCGAGCAGGCGATCGAGCTGCTCACGCGGTACGGCCCCGAGGCCCGGGTGGTGGCGGGCGGACACAGCCTGCTGCCGATGATGAAGCTGCGTCTGGCCCAGCCCGAAGCCCTGATCGATATCAACGGCCTCGGCGAGCTTGCGTTGATCCGGGTGGACGGGCACGAACTGTCAGTCGGAGCGATGGTCCGCCACGCGGAGCTGCTCGCCTCGCCGGTCGTCGGCGAGCACTTCCCCATCCTGCGGGACGCGGAACTGGTCATCGCCGATCCGCTCGTACGCAACCGCGGCACCGTGGGCGGCTCGCTGTGCCAGGCCGATCCGTCGGAGGACCTGTCCGCGGCGTTCTCGGCACTGCGGGCGACCCTTGTCGCCCAAGGCCCCGGCGGCAGGCGCACCATCGGGATCAGGGAGTTCTTCCTCGGGCCGTACGAGACCGCGCTGGACGAAGCGGAGCTTCTGGTGGAAATCCGAGTGCCCATCCGTTCGCACGCCAGCGCCTACCGCAAGGTCGAGCGCCGGGTCGGCGACTGGGCGGTCGTCGCCGCAGGAGCGGTGCTGGAGATCTCCGACGGGGTCATCACCCAGGCCGGGATCGGGCTGACCGCAGTGGGTGCCCCACAGTTCGTGGCCGAGCGGGCCGAGGACTTCCTGCGCGGCGGACGGCCGGACGACGAGGGCTTCGCCGAGGCGGGCCGGATCGCCTCGCAGGAGTGCAGGCCGACGGCCGACCAGCGCGGCCCGGTCGACTACAAGCGGCATCTGGTCGGGGAGCTCACCGCGCGGGCGCTGCGCGCCGCGGCCGCCCGCGCCCAGGGGCAGGAGGCGTGACATGCGGATCACCGTGACCGTGAACGGCGAGCAGCACACGAGGGACGTGGAGCCCAGGCTGCTGCTCGTGCACTTCCTGCGCGACGAACTCGGGCTCACCGGCACCCACTGGGGCTGCGACACCTCCAACTGCGGGGTGTGCGCCGTCTGGCTGGACGGGACACCGGTGAAGTCCTGCACCGTGCTCGCGGTGATGGCCGACGGCCATGAGGTGCGGACCGTCGAGGGCTTGGCGCACGGGGCCGAACTCGACCCGGTGCAGCAGGGATTCGTCGCCTGCCACGGGCTGCAGTGCGGCTTCTGCACGCCGGGGATGATGATGACCGCCCGCTGGCTGCTCGACCACAACGCGGATCCGTCCGAGGACGACATCCGCAAGGCCATCTCCGGACAAGTGTGCCGCTGCACCGGTTACGAGAACATCGTGCGCTCCATCCGCTGGGCCGCCGAGCACGACGGCGGGGCGCGGACCGCCGATACGGGCACCGAGCAGGCGCCCGGCCGCGAGGAGGTGCGGGCATGACGACCACCGAGGAACGGCCGGTCGGCTTCGGACGGATGACCCGCAAGGAGGACGCGAGGTTCGTCCGCGGCCACGGAACCTACGTCGACGATGTCCGGCTGCCCGGGATGCTGCACGGCGCCGTCCTGCGCAGCCCGCTGGCGCACGCCCGGATCGTGTCCGTCGACACCAGCGCCGCCGAGGCGCACCCGAAGGTCAAGGCCGTGATCACCGGGGAGACCCTGGCCGGTCTCGGGCTGGCCTGGATGCCCACGCTCTCGCACGACACTCAGGCGGTGCTGGCCACCGACAAGGTGCGCTTCCAGGGCCAGGAGGTCGCCTTCGTCGTAGCCGAGGACCATTACGCCGCCCGGGACGCCCTTGAACTGATCGACGTGGAATACGAACCGCTGCCGCCGGTCGCGGACGCCCGCCGGGCGCTCGCCCCGGACGCGCCGGTGATCCGCGACGACAAGGAACAGCAGACCGACAACCACATCTTCGACTGGTCGGCGGGCGACAAGGAGCGCACCGACGAGGCATTCTCAGCCGCCGACGTCGTGGTGGAGCAGGACATGCTGTACCCGCGGGTGCACCCGGCGCCGCTGGAGACCTGCGGCACCGTGGCGGACATGGACGCCATCACCGGGAAGCTGACGGTGTGGTCCACCACCCAGGCCCCGCACGCACACCGCACGCTCTACGCAATGGTGTCCGGCATCCCGGAGCACAAAATCCGGATCATCTCCCCGGACATCGGGGGCGGCTTCGGCAACAAGGTCGGCATCTACCCCGGTTACGTGTGCGCGGTCGTCGGTTCGATCGTCACCGGCAAGCCGGTCAAGTGGGTGGAGGACCGCTCGGAGAACCTGATGAGTACCTCCTTCGCCCGCGACTACCACATGCACGGGGAGATCGCGGCGACGAAGGACGGGAAGATCCAGGCCCTGCGGGTCCATGTGATCGCCGACCACGGCGCCTTCAACTCAACCGCGCAACCGTCCAACTTCCCCGCCGGCTTCTTCGGCGTCTTCACCGGCTCGTACGACCTGGCCGCCGCGCACTGCACCGTGACGGGCGTCTACACCAACAAGGCGCCCGGCGGTGTCGCCTACGCCTGCTCGTTCCGCGTCACCGAGGCCGTGTACCTGGTCGAGCGGATGGTCGACCTGCTCGCGGCCGAGCTCGGCGAGGACCCGGCCGAGCTGCGGATGCGCAACCTGCTGCGACCAGGCCAGTTCCCGTACCGGACGCAGACCGGGTGGGAGTACGACTCCGGCGACTACCCGCGAGCCCTGCGGCTGGCGATGGACATGGCGCACTACGAGGACCTGCGCAGGGAGCAGGCCGAGAAGCGCGAGCGCGGCGAGCTGATGGGAGTCGGGGTCAGCTTCTTCACCGAGGCCGTCGGCGCCGGCCCGCGCAAGCACATGGACATCCTCGGGCTGGGCATGGCCGACGGTGCCGAACTGCGCGTTCACCCGACCGGCAAGGCGGTGCTGCGGATCTCCGTGCAGACCCAGGGCCAGGGCCACGAGACGACCTTCGCGCAGATCGTCGCCGAGGAGCTGGGCATCCCGCCGGACGACGTCGAGGTGGTGCACGGCGACACCGACCAGACCCCGTTCGGGCTCGGTACCTACGGCTCCCGTTCGACACCGGTGTCCGGAGGAGCGGCGGCGATGGTCTCCCGCAAGGTGCGCGAGCGCGCGAGGCTCGTGGCCTCGGCGATGCTCGAAGTGAACCCGGACGACCTGGAATGGGAGAAGGGCCGCTGGTTCGTCACAGGAGACCCCGACCAGGGAAGGAGCATGGCCGAGATCGCCCTCGCGGCGCACTCCAACCTGGAGCTGCCCGAGGGTGTCGAGGGCCAGTTGGACGCGACCTGCGTCTACAACCCGCCGAACCTCACCTTCCCGTTCGGCGCATACATCTGCGTCACCGACGTGGACGCGGACACCGGCCAGGTGAAGGTCCGCCGGTTCATCGCCGTGGACGACTGCGGCATCCGGATCAACCCCATGATCGTCGAGGGTCAGGTGCACGGCGGACTCGCCGACGGCCTCGGCATGGCGCTGATGCAGGTGATCGCCTTCGACGAGGACGGCAACTGCCTCGGCGGGTCGTTCATGGACTATCTCCTGCCCACCTCGGTCGAGTGCCCGTCCTGGGAGCTCGGCGAGACCGTCACCCCCTCCCCGCACCACCCCATCGGAGCCAAGGGCGTCGGCGAGTCCGCCACGGTGGGCTCGCCCGCCGCGGTGGTCAACGCCGTGATCGACGCGCTGAAACCGCTCGGCGTACGCCATGTCGACATGCCGCTGACGCCCGCCGCGGTGTGGCGGGCCGCCCAGGGCCGGCCGCTGCGCACCGACCTGGCGATCACCTGAGGCCACCGCGATGACGAACACGGAACTGCTGGCCCGCGCGGACGTGCTCCGGCACGGCCGGACCCCGTTCGTCCTGGCCACCGTCGTCCACGCGGAACGGCCCACGAGCGCCAAGCCCGGGGACAGCGCGCTGGTGCTGCCCGACGGCACCGTCGAGGGCTTCGTGGGCGGCACATGCGCCGAGACGACGGTGCAACTGCAGGGCCTGCGGCTGCTGGAGACCGGCGAGTCGCTGCTGCTGAGGATCACGCCCGCCGCGGACACCGGGGCCGAAAGCGCGCAGGAGCCGGGCGAAGGCCTGGTCACGGTGGCCAATCCCTGCCTGTCGGGTGGGACGCTCGACATCTTCCTGGAGGCCAACCTCCCCCCGGCGCTGGCGTACGTCCACGGACACGCCCCCATCGCCCGCGCTCTGCTCGACGTCGGTCGTGCGCTCGGCCTCGACGCCCGACCGGCCTCGCCCGGGGAGCCGCTGCCGCCCGATCTGGACGTCATCGTCATCGCCACGCACGGCCGCGACGAGGAGACCGTGCTGATCGAGGCCGCACGCGCCGGGATCCCGTACATCGGGCTGGTGGCCAGTCCGAAGCGCGGCGCGGCGGTGCTCGCCGGGCTGGGTCTCACCGAGGAACAACGCGCGCACGTCCACACCCCGGCCGGCCTGGACATCGGCGCGCGGACCCCGGGAGAGATCGCGCTGTCGGTGTACGCCGAGATCATCGCATTGCGGCCGCAGACGGCCCGAGCCGTGCGCCCCGGAGCCGACTCCGCCGCGCCGCGGGCCGTGGTCCAGGACGTGGATCCCGTGTGCGGCATGACCGTGGCGATCACGCCCGCCACCCTCTCACTGGACCGGGCCGGCAGCAGGGTGTACTTCTGCGGGCCGGGGTGCCAGCACGCCTTCGCCGACAACCCCTCCCGTTACGCGCATGCCTGACCTCGACCCCCTCGTACCCGACGTCCCCGCCCTGCGCTCGCGTCTGGACGCCGTCGGCTACCTGGCCGACGACGCCCTGGCCACGGCGCTGCTGCTGGCCGTGCGCATGCGGCGGCCGATCCTGCTGGAGGGCGAGCCCGGTGTCGGCAAGACCGAGGCGGCCCGCGCGCTCGCCGCCGTGCTCGACACCCCGCTGATCCGGCTGCAGTGCTACGAGGGACTGTCCTCGGCCGAGGCCCTCTATGAGTGGAACTATCCACGGCAACTGCTGGCCATCCGGCTGGCCGAGTCCCGCGGGAAGCCCCTGCGGGACGCCGACCTGTTCGCCGAGGACTACCTGCTGCCACGGCCGCTGCTCGCCGCGATCTGCCACCCGGGACCGCGGCCGGCGGTGCTGCTCATCGACGAGGTGGACCGCGCCGACGACGAATTCGAGGCCTTTCTGCTGGAGCTGCTCGCCGATGCCGCGGTCACCATCCCCGAACTGGGCACCCGGACGGCTGCGGTGCCGCCGGTGGCCGTACTGACCTCCAACCGCACCCGGGATCTGCACGACGCGCTCAAACGCCGCTGCCTCTACCACTGGATCGACTACCCGGACACCGCACGAGTCGCCGCGATCATCCGCAGACGGGTGCCGGAGTCGGCCGAGTGGCTGGCCGCGCGCGTGGCGCGCGGGGTGGCGCGCCTGCGTGCTCGGCAGGAGCTCACCAAGCCGCCCGGCATCGCCGAGGCGATCGACTGGGCGGGCGCGCTGCACGCGCTGGGGCTCTCCGTTCTCGACGCCGACGCCGCCGACCGCACCCTGGGGGCGGTACTCAAGTACGCCGAGGACCTGGAGGCCGTGCGCCGGGCCGGACTGGCGGAGCTGGTCGACGCGGAGGCAGGCTCCGATGCCTGACATGCCAGAACTGGCAGCCTCGTTCACCGCCGCCCTGCACGACGCAGGGATCGCGGTGGGCCCCGACCGTACCCGGAGCTTCGCTCGGGCGCTCACCCTGCTGGAACCGTCGACGACGCGCGAGCTGCGGCACTGCGCGCTCGCCACCCTGGTGTCCGACCGCGAGCAGATCGAGCCGTTCGACGCGGTCTTCCGCGAGGTCTTCGGCGGCCCGGCCGACCGCGGAGCACAGCGCGGGCAGCCCGGCGACCCGGCCCGATCGCTCCCGGACGCCGTTCCCGGCCGCGTCCCCGGCTCCCGGAAGGCCACCGCGGACGGACGCGGCCGGGAGGCCGACACACCGCCGCGGGAGGCTCCCGTACCCCTCGCCGCCAGTCCGCTCGACCGTCTCGCCAACCGCGACTTCGCGGACCTGTCCGCCGAGGAACTGGCCCGGCTCTCCGAGGTGATGCGCACCATTGTGCTTCGCACCCCGACCCGGCTGTCCCGCCGGCGCCGCACCGCGCACCACGGTGCGCGCATCGACGTGCGCCGCACCCTCTCCGTCAGCCGGCGCACCGGCGGATACCCGCTGCGGCTACGCCGCTTCGTGCCCCGCGCCCGCCCCCGCGACCTCATCGTGCTCTGCGACATCTCCGGATCGATGGAGCCCTATGCCCGCGCGATGCTGCAACTGCTCTACTGTGCCGTCCGCGCCGCCCACGCCGAGGTCTTCACCTTCGCCACCCGGCTCACACGCCTCACGCCGGCCCTCCGGCGGGCCGGGCCGGACGACGCCCTGGCACGGGCCGGACGGGCGGCCCCGGACTGGTCCGGGGGCACCCGGATAGCGGAGTGCCTGGCGGAGTTCAACGAGCGGTTCGGCCGGCGCGGCATGGCGCACGGCGCCGTGGTCGCCATCATCTCCGACGGCTGGGACACCGGCGCGCCCGCCGACCTCGCCACCCACATGGCGCGGCTGTCCCGGGTCGCCTACCGCGTCGTATGGGTCAACCCGCGCACGGCAAGCCCGCGCTACCGTCCGCTCGTGGCCGGCATGGCTGCAGCACTGCCCTACTGCGACGCCGTCGTCAGCGCCCACAACCTCGCGGCCCTGGACGACTTCACCGCCGCACTGTCCGCCCCGCGCCACCGCCGATGACCCTGCCCGTCCTCCGGCCATACCGTGCTGCCGCGCCAGCTCGTAGCCCTGGGCAATGGCTGTGTCGCGGGCCCCCGCATCGAGTCGAGCAGCCCCATCGAACCGCGGATCGTTCCTTCAGCGATGAACTTGACGTCGGGCGCCAGTCCGCTCACAGCTTCCCTTGGCCGGGTCGCCGACCGGGACCACGCCCTCAGCACTTGGCCGCGCAGCCGCGATCCGACAACACGTCCTGGAGATGCCCGCCCCGATTGTGACGGAAGGTCGGCTATCGGGTCAGGGCTGGTCGGGCCTGTTCCGCCATCTCCAGCGCCAGAGCCCCCCCGGCCGGTGATCGTGCTCGAAGCCGGGGCCGAGCGGTCCCACGCGTTCGTACGCCTCCTCGGTCCGCGGATCGTCCC
Organism: Streptomyces lunaelactis; assembly: GCF_003054555.1. Classification (NCBI taxonomy): domain Bacteria; kingdom Bacillati; phylum Actinomycetota; class Actinomycetes; order Kitasatosporales; family Streptomycetaceae; genus Streptomyces; species Streptomyces lunaelactis. The sequence continues at coordinate 2,739,283 of NZ_CP026304.1, forward strand.
GCCGGGCGAGGCCGTAGGCGCCCTCCAGGCGCAGCTGTTGGTCGTCCTCGTCGAGCAGTGCCGCGAACGCGTCTGTGACGGCGGGCGTATGGTCGCGGGGTGCGGACAGGGCAGCCGCGGCGGAGGCCCGTACGGCGGTGTCCAGGTCCCGGATCAGGACGAGCAGCGCCTGCGTGATTTCAGGACTGAGGTCGCGCGCCGTGCCGAGCACGGTGCACACCGCGCTGCGTACCGCGGAGTCTGGGTCGCGCGCGAGGGTGAGCAGTGAGGCGGTGGCCGCGGGGGTGGGGGAGGAGCCGTACGTGTGGAAGCAGTAGGGCACTTCACGGCGCACGCGAGGGTCCGGGTGCTCGGCGTGGCGGAGCCCGACGGCCTCCTGGCCGGGGTGTTCGTCGCCGTTGTAGACGTCGAGAACCTTGGCGAGCACCTCACTGTCCGTCTCTTGGACTGCCCAAGCAGCGAGAAGTTGGCTCTCCTCGTTCGTGTACGAGTGGAGGCCGGCGCTCTCGGAGATCGCCCTGGTCCACAGGAAGCAGGTCACGAATCGGCGGTGGGCGGGCGCCGGGTGGTGACGGAAGGCCACCACGGCCGACCAGGTTTCCTTGCTGCGGCGCTGGCTGAGAACGAAGCAGGACGCGGACCAGTCCACATGGTCCTCGTCGGGGTACCGGACGGCGCGGGCCATCAGTTCGTCGACCGGTGCCAGGATGCGAAAGGCCCACTCCAGCAAGGTGAGAATGGCGCCGTGCCCTGCCCGTACGGTGAGCCCGCCGAGGGAGACCTGATCGACATGGTTGTACTCGTCATCTTGGACCAGGAACGTTTCGGCTGGCCCTGACGCTCCGGTCCTGCGGCGCAACTCCTCGGTCGCGCCCATCTCGTACCATTTCCTGGCCAAGGCGAGGAGCCGTTCCCGTGCGGCTTGCGGGAGCCGCAGCCGCGGCTCGATGCCCAGAACCGCCGTGACCATCGCCGGAGAGCCGAGATCGACGGCCCGCAGCAGCGGTGTCATCCCGTCCGGCAGCAGCTGGTCCTGGTCCGCGCCGCCCTCCACCAGCACCTCGGCGACCACTTCGTCGTACGCCGTCACGGCCGCGCACAGCACCGGGAGTCCGTCCTCACCGGCCGCGTCGGGATCCGCGCCCTCTTCCAGCAGCGCGCGCACCATGTCGGCGTTCCGTGCCCGTACCGCCGATACGAGTCTGGTGTCCCGGCTCTCTTTGTGACTGCCGTACCCCGGCGATCCCATCCGTCCCCCTCGTCAACGCGCGTCCGCCGCTGTCATCGCCGACTTACACGAGTGGCCTGGTGAGCCGCCCGCCCCCGGATCGAAACCCTGGTCCTGCATTTGCCCCGTACGCAACAGGGAGTCCCCGCTGAGATTGATCTCGGTGGGGCCCGCCTACAGCGCGGGGCCTCGAGCCGGCGGGGGACGGTGCCCGCAGCGGCTACACCGACCGCCCGCCCTTCTAGCCGCTTCCGGGAGCCGCTCAAAGCCAAACAGGCGCCAGGGCTGACCTTGTCCCCTGACTTGTCCCCTGGGGCTCCATGTGCCGCCAAAAGCCACTACAAGGCCGCCAGCCCCAAGCGAGCAGCACGAAAAAACCGCAGGTCAGAACGTTTCTCCTGACCTGCGACGCAGTGGGGCGGGTGGGACTCGAACCCACGGCCGACGGATTATGAGTCCTTTGGGGATCTTGGCGCCCCTTGTCGATCTACGCCGATCCACGACGTTTTCGCAGGTCAGAGGAGGCGAGCCATGTCGGTACTAGTTCGCCTTTGTCGGTCTGTTCCTGTCCTTGTGTCCTGACCGCGTCCTGACCACGTCCCGGTTGGACAGAATCGAAGGGCACGAGAGCGACCGCGCCAGCTCGGGAATCGGACTCATTCATCAAGCTGGCTCCTCATGGCCTCTCGTGCCGCCTTGCGGCCAACGCCGCCCCCACCGCCGACTTCAGGTCGCGCCGTGCAGCAAATTCGGCAAGGATTCGATCAGCCATGGGGCCTTCGGTTGGCAGCTCGCCAGGCCGGGCGGGCGGCCGCGGGGGCGTCGCCAGCCTTGGGAGCGTCTAACCCTGCAGCATTGTGAGCGGCGGCGCAGTCTCTCCAGCCATCGACCGGTCACTGACGGTGCAACCCTGATCGCTGAAGGCGGATGCACTCGCCACAGCAAGAACAGTTGCGTCTATTTCCGGCCTCAACGCGCAGAAAGTTTTCCAGTGCGTCCAGGAGCGGGACATCGAGCTGTGCTCGTCACCGTGCGGCGAGCCAGCGAGGAATCAAAGGTCAATCCCGCATTTAGAGCGTCGGCCTGGCTAGCGAGACCGCGCGACACACGGCAGAGGTGGCACCAGCAAGCGCCCTCGATGGGCGTGTGACACGGGACACGCCTTGTCGCCTCGCGTGGCTCTAGGTGACACTCAATGGCGCAAATGCCGCATATGACTAGAAGGACGGCGCACTGCGTGGCCCTCCGTAGCAGCAATCGCTCCTGCGGCGCCGATGGCTGGTCTAGACCCCTTGGGGATGGCACTAGCGCCTCCTAGGCTCTCTTCTGATCGTGAGAGAGCGCACGCGGACTGGGGGGCTGGGAAGTCCGGGCAACCTTCAACGGCCTCTTGCCGATCCGGTCAAGATCATTCGCTTGCACTTGGTGCATCCATGAGGGGGACTTACATGCTGGCCATTGCCAGATCCACCGCTCGCTTAGCGGTGGCCGCCACCGGCGTCGCTGCTCTGACTGTCGCTGCGCCGCAGGCGTCCGCCGCTGAGGATCCCAACAGCACCGACGTAAAGATGTCCGTCGAGGCCTCCAAGGAGACTCGCGAGTTCGCCGCGGCCAACCCGGGGGAAGTCGCGGCTGCAGCGAACGCGTGTGGCACGGGGTACACATTGAACAGAGCCATACCGCTGCCGGTGGGTACTGACCCCAGACTGCGCCTTGCAACTGTGTTCACCTACAACAGTCAGGCAGGCGGGTGCCTCATCTTCGACAACAACACGGGCAGAGCCCAGAGTATGACGGCGAAGGTTTGCGACGGGTACCCGGGCACCAAGTGCGACACCGACACTGGCACGTTCAGCCAGTACGCCGGCCCCGTCTACACCAAGTACCCCGTGTGCGCCACTGTCACCGCAAAGATGTCGAACTTCATCAACTACACCTCCCAATATGCCTTCTCGTGCAACTAGGCGGCGGCCCGCGCCGCGCCGTCGGACTGTCGCCTGGGGCGGAGCCCTGGTGCTGACAGCGGCGATAACAGCTGGAACAGTCGTTGTTCTCACCGGAGGGGACCGGAGGAGCGACGGTACCGCCGATGGCCCGCCCGGTTCATTTGCGCCCAGTGGGCCCCCGTCTGTCGGTCGATCGACAGAGCCAGCGGCAGGGGCGGAGTCGCATTCGAAGTCTGCCGAGGCGACACCTGCCCCCAAACCGTCGTCGTCTCAGCCTGCGGCGCAGGATCGCATCAGAGCCGAGATCGACGCGCGGCAGGCAGCAGCTGCCAGCGGCGACCCCATCACGCGCAGCACACCGACCGGCACGGCTCAAGGCAGTGAGGAGTTCGGACAGCCGGTCCTTGTGAGCCGCGATGTCACGGTCTTCAAGCCCCGTCGTGACAGGGGATCGCTGACGGTGCCGCTGAGCATCACCAACAGCGGCAAGAAGCGAGCCTCCTACCAAGTCGAGGTACGCATCACCGGGCCGGGCGGATTCGACGCGACGGTAAGAGTCGACACCGGCGCGGTCGCCCTCTACCCCGGCACGTCGTGGCCCACTGAACTCACCGTGAAGGATCCCGGCAAGCCCCTGCCGGACAACCCGGTCGTGTCGATCGTGAAGAACAACAAGCGAGAGCTGCAGAGCTGACCAGCAGCAGGCGGCCCCCGCAAGTTCCTGCAGGGGCCGTCTGCGCTGATCCACTGCCCGGCTACGGCCGTGAACTTCCTCAAGGCGAACCCCGACCGGGACGCCGAGGCAGACGTGGCTGTGGAAGGCCCTCGCCCCGGGCGACGTGCTGATCTCCGGCAACTTCCGCACCATGCACGCGCGGACGCCTTCACGCCGCGCTGGGACGGCAGGGACCGGTGGCTGCATCGCGTGTGCACTCGCACCGACTCCTACGGCCAACTCCTGCCCGGTGAGGAGCGAGCGGGCGACGTCGCGGCCTTCATGCCCCGCCTATAAGACCCGGCATTCCCTCAGAAGTAGATCCGCACGCGCATGAGCAGGCAAAGAAAGAGGACCTTTCGTGGCTGATGAAATGATTAAACGGGCACAGCGATTCGTGAACTCCGTCTACGGTAGTCGCATCGGAATGACGGTGGAGGAGGACGGTCAGACAGGCTGGAACACCATGTACGCCCTCACCCGTGCTCTCCAGTACGAGTTGGGCATCACGTCTCTCTCCAACAGTTTCGGTCCCACGACGCTGTCCACGCTGAACTCGAAGTACCCGCAGCTGTACGAGACCACCATTCCTTCTGAGGACTTCTGCCGCATCATTCAGTCCGCGATGTACTGCAAGGGTTACGACGGGGGTGATATCGACGGTGTCTACAGCATTCGCGTCAAGCAGGCGATGCTCAAACTGAAATCGGACATGGGGGTTGACGCGTCCAACAGCGTCCTGATACCGAAAGTCTTCAAGGGCCTGTTGAACATGGACGCCTACGTCACCGTCAACTCCGGCTCCGAGGCGATCCGTAGTGTGCAGAGGTGGCTCAACGGCCGCTACGTGAACCGCGGGGACTTCTTCGTCATCCCGTGCGACGGTCACAACTCCCGGGACGTGTCGAAGTCCATGCTCTTCGCGGTCCAGTACGAATTAGGGATGGCGGACGGAGTCGCGAACGGTGTGTTCGGTCCCGGCACTCAGTCGGGTCTGAAGTCGCACACGGTGTCCTCAGGGTCCACAGGCACCTGGGTGTCCCTGTTCTCGGCGGGGATGATTCTCAACCAGCGGTCCGTGGCCTTCTCTAGCTCCTTCGGCTCCTCACTCGCCGACGCGGTACGTGCCTTCCAGTCGTTCGCCAAGCTTCCCGTGACGGGCAGTGGTGACTTCCAGACTTGGGCATCCCTCCTTGCCTCCTACGGCGACCAGTCCCGCAAGGGCGCGGCGTGCGACGGGGTCACGAAGATAACCCCGGCTCGCGCGGCGGCGCTGAAGACGGAGGGCATCACTTATGTCGGCCGCTACCTCACCAACCCGAGCACGACGTCGCTGCCCGAGAAGGCGATCCAGCCGGGGGAACTCCAGACGATCGCCGACAACGGCCTTCGCTGCTACCCCATCTACCAGACCTTTGGCCGTGACGCCGCCGGCTTCAACTACGCCGCCGGGCGAGCGGCCGGGTACGCGGCGGTCAACGCGGCCGTGGACCACGGCTTCAAGAACGGGACGCGGATCTTCTTCGCCGTCGACTTCGACGCCCTCGACCACGAAGTCACCTCTAACGTCCTACCCCACTTCAAGGGGATCGAGGACTCGATGGCGGACACCGGAAATGCATACCTGGTTGGAGTGTACGGTCCACGCAACGTTTGCACTCGTGTCGGCGAGGCAGGCCATTCCACAGCCTCTTTCGTCTCCGACATGTCCTCCGGCTTCTCCGGCAACTACGGCTACCCGCTGCCCGCCGACTGGGCCTACGACCAGATCGTCACCCGTACCGTCGGCTCCGGCGACGGCAAGATCGAGATCGACAACAACATCGCCTCCGGCCGCGACATCGGGCAGAACTCGTTCAACAAGCCGCGCGGTACCGTCCCCGACGTCCGGTTCGACGGCGGCTTCCTCAACGCCCTTCACGATGACCTCGGTAGATTCATGCGGTCCATCGGTTACGCGGACGACGGCGGCACCGGCGCCGACGCGAAGCTCTTCACCCACACGCAGTGCTTCGAAACGATCATGTCCTTCGACACCCTGATCACTCAGTTGTCGAACAGATACAGCATGCGCAAAGCACTGATCCAGACGAACGCGTACTGGGAGATGCGCCACTACGACCTCATCGACCAGGCTGTGGATCACCAAGTTGCCTCGTACCACCTCAATGGCGTTGGCGCGGTTAAAGACTCTTCCACGGGTATCGCGCAGATCAGTGGGCGGGTCGGAATCATCGCCTGGAACCACTGCATCAACAAGGGCTTCGCGTCCGGCACTGTCCTCGACCCCAACAAGGACTCGGACATCTGGACCATGTGGCAAAAGGTGAACAAGGACAACGCGTTCAGCGTGCAGACGGTTTCGCTGCTTCACCTCTGGGGCGTGGACGGCAAGCCAGGGGGCGACAACCCTCCGGATGGGGAAACCATCCTGCGCTCCATGCGCCTGGACTACACCGAAAAGGAGATCTTCGAGCTCGTGCGCCGCTATCAGGGCTGGGGCAAACTCCCGAACGGCGAAAGGGTGGAAGAGCACGCGACGAAGCGCATGACCCTCTACCAGATCTTCGAGAAATACAACGGCATTGTGCGGAACCCTTGAGTGCCCCGATGGCATCCGGCCACGTCGGCCCGCCCAGCCCTCTTGTCCTGCTGATGCTCAGTCTGGTCATGGCGATCACCGCAGTCGGTCTCGCTGGCTATGGCTTCAGCACTCTGGCGCGGCAAGGCGTGAGGCGCTCAGGCATAGGGAACGTTCTCCGCAGTTCCGCTGCCCTCGCCGCCTCCATCGGAATCGCCATGTACGCCTGGGGCGCCCTCCACCTCGTGGGGGACGAGACGATGACTGTCCAGGCATGCCGCGATGCAGTCGGGAGGGAGCAATCAGCCGACATCGACCGATACGAATTCTCCTACATCCCGTTGCACCTGGGCTGCCACGTCAAAGGCGACGGCACATACGCCGCCGCCATCCCCGAGTACGTCAACCCCGCCATGCTGGGGCTGGCGGTCCTTACTGCTACTTTGACCATTTTCGCGGCCATCGAAGCGAAGCATCGCGGCAGACAGAACTACATGAAGGGAATGTCCACTTGAACACTCCGCATATATCGCGCCGTACCGTCCTCGCCCGCACCGCCGTGATCACCGGTGCCGCGATCGCCGCTTCCCTGCCCGCCTCGCAATTCCTGTCCTCCCCCGCCTATGCGGCAGGGAAGGACCCGATCCCCAAGGAGGTTCGCGAGGCGGTGGGCAGAGCGCAGGCACGGAATAGGCGGGTACTGACGGGCAAGCCGTCCCGCAACGGATGGGAGATGGAGAAGGTCGCGGACGACGGCGGCAACATCTACACGCGCCCTGTCCCGGGCACCCCCCTCGCGGGCGTCCAGGTGCGCATGGGCGACGCCGAGACGGTACTCGTCCACGTCATCCGTCGCTTCCACTACGAGATCGACGAACTCCGCAAGGGCGGCGTCGTCGGTTGGCGCTCCCCGGGGACCGTGCGGAAGGGGCTGCCGGAGTCCAACCAGGCGTCCGGGACAGCGGTGCAGATCCAGCCCGGCCATTACCCTGCCGGCACGCGCGGTGGCTTCTACCCCCAGCAGCAGGTGGTGATCCGGGACATCCTCGCCGAGCTCGACGGTGTCGTCCGCTGGGGCGGCGACGACAGCAAACCGGACGAAGCTCTCTTCTACGTCGACGTTCCTCCCGGCGACGCGACGTTGGCCAAGAAGGCCGCTCAACTCCGCAACTGGCAGGACGAGCCTGACAAGGGTGCGGGCACCCCCGTAGACGTGCTTGCCCGCGAGCGGCGCAACGCAGCCAAATCACTGGAACGCCGCCAGCAGAGACTTACGGCAGTTCGATAACGCGTCTCGGCCCCACAGACGACAGTCGCTGTCCGCTGACCTCACGAGCGAGGGATCCATGCTTTCTGGTCCGCGATAGCTCGCAAGGTCCGCCAGCTCGCCACGATGCCGACCGCAACCACCCTGGTGGCACTAGTCCTCATCAGCGCACCGTAAACGGCTGTAGCTTCGCCAGGTCTGGGCGCCGCCTTGTGCGGTGTCGGCCTCGCACCTGCAGGGATGTTCCCGTCTGGAAGGTCCCCGACCCCGCCGCCGCGCTGTCGGCCCGCACTTGCGGGGATGTTCCTGCGGACGCGGCGGCGGCCGCGACATGGGTCAGGGCAGGCCCGGACCTATGTTCTACCGGTGCCGGAGCGGTCATTGATCAGCTCACTGTCGGCCACGCACCTTGAGTCGGCCCCGCACCCGCGGCGATGTTCCGCCCCATGAGAGAGGCGATATCGGAGTTGTAGCGGATCCGTCCGCCGACGGGGGCTGCGCTCGCCGGCGTCGAACTGAACGAGCGTCCCCCTGGCCGACGGCCTGACCGGTCTGCCTCTCGCCATCGAACAGAGCCGACGACCGTACGCTCTGCGCGGCCGTAAGGCTGGGCACGAAGGCTTCGGGCACCCTGACTCCCGTCCTGCGGCTGATGAGCACACCAGCACCAGCTCCAGCACCTGCAGGGCCGTGTTCAGTTCGGGCCGTTACATGACGCTCCAGTACGCCCATCGCGGTCGCAATTCCCAAAGCGCCAAGAGCAAGTAGGACAGCAGAGCATTCGCGCCCGGCCCGGCAACCTCAAAGACCTCAGGCGGTCCCGCAGACGTACACACGCACCAGGCCGACCGTTGCGACCCGCTGGAATACAAACCACGGGGTCGCAGACACGGCGCCAGCATCACGGAACCCTGCCCGGACTGGACCACTCCCCCACAGGGGACGACGCCTCGATGCCAACCCAGCAACCCCCAAACGCACGACTTACACCGCATGCCCAGTTTGCCGGAAATCGGCGTCCCGAATTCTGTCCTGCCGATCATGAAGCCATGATCAATTGGGGCGACTCTGCCCTCTCGGCCACCCGACCAACCAGCAAAGTTGCTGGTCAGAAGGTTTCTCCACGCGTAGCGCGTAGTGGGGCGGGTGGGACTCGAACCCACGGCCGACGGATTATGAGTCCTTTGGGGATCTTGGCGGCCCTTGTCGATCTACGTCGATCTACGACGTTTTCGCAGGTCAGATGGAGCGAGCCGTGTCGGTACTGCTTCGTCTTTGTCGGTCTGTTCCTGTCCTTGTGTCCCGAAAGCGTCCCGGCCTGCGCTCGGCCTCCGAGTGCTTGGCCAGGCCACGGCCACCATGGCAGCCGACGGCCTTGCCGCTGAATGTCTTCGGCGGGAGTAAACCTTGCCTACGCCTGGAACTGTGCGGCAATTCGTTGCTCGCCGCCGCACGGTCGCGGAGATTCCCTATGACGGAGGTCACTCTCTTCGGGCTTGAATCCGGTAGTCAGGTACAGCCTTACGGTCGAGAAACGACGGCGACAGTGCTGATGATCGTGGAGGTGCCATGTCAGTTGCGGTGCAGGAGGGCGGATGCGGGTGCTGCGGTACCACCGCCGCAATATCTGCTGAGCGGTCCTCAGGGGCTATTTCGGCTGTAAAGGCGCGGCTGCTGGCCGGTGCCAAGCAACTCGGTATCGCCGACAGCGATCTGGCCGGCTTGGCTGAGGTGTACGACGGCGGGGACTGCGCGGCGGTGCAGGCACGCATGGCGCAGCTGGTGACAGCGCGGCTGACCGCGTCAGGGGCTCGGCTTGTGGAGCTGATCGAGCAGGCCGCCCGGTTGCAGGCCAGTCGGCCTGAGGAGGTGGCACAGGTGCAGGGTCGGATCGTCGAGTTGGGTGGCACGGTCGGACAATTGCAGGCCGCGGTCGCCCGGTTGAGCGGGTCTGCGGCCCACGGATTGTGCGGGCAGGACTGTGCCTGCGTGACGGCGGCTTCGGCGGTGACCGCGCCGCGGGTTCCGGCAGGCCGCATGGCCCTGTCGGCGGGCGCCGCGGCCGGTGGCGGGGCGGACATCGTGTGCACCCTCGACGGTGGCACTGACGCCATGCGCGATCGCATCACTGAGTGGCAGGCGGTCATCGGCCGCAGCACCGGGCGCGTGCCCGCGAACGGCGGGGTGACGCTGGCGTTCGACCACGACTCGGGGGTGGCGGTGGAGCTGGCCCGCTTGGCGGCGGCGGAGTTCGCCTGCTGCTCGTTCTTCACCTTCACGCTCACGATCGGGCCGATGGGGATGCAGTTCACGGTGAGTGCCCCCGATGAGGCCCGCGACGTGGTCACCGCGGTGTTCGGCACCGCCACCACCAGATCTGGAGAGAACTGATGGACCGCATCACCCACGCACCGCCGCCGGGCCGCCCGCAGGGCCACAGCCGCTGGTGGCAGCGGCTGCGCGAGTGGCGACTGCGGCTGTTGACGTGGAGCGGGTGGCCCTGCGGCGCCCTACACGCTGGACGCAGTGGTCGGATGTGCCGACTACTGCTACACCGTTACTGCTGCGACCGCTCGGCATCACCTGGCGCTGACGCTGCCTGGCCGGCGTCGCGGCGATAGGTGGAACGCAATCGCTTGACGTTCGACTCGACTCGAAGGTTTACGGTCGTGGCGTGAGTACGTATCGCATCTCGCAGCTGGCCAAGCGGTCCGGAGTTCCGGCGACCACGCTGCGGTTCTACGAGACCGCCGGCCTTCTGCCCGCCGACCGCACGCCGACCGGGTACCGCGTCTACGGGGATGACGCGGTGCAGCGGCTGGCGTTCATCTCCTCAGCCAAGCTCCTCGGGCTGCCGCTGGAAGACATCCGTGACCTGTTGGGTGTGTGGGAGCGGGGGGTGTGCGCGCACGTGCGGGCGCGGCTGCTGCCGCTGGTGACCGACCGTATCGCCGACGCCGACCGGCGCATCGCCGAACTCCAGGCGTTCACCGCTCACCTGACCGGCGTGCACCAGGAGCTGACGGGTCCCGCGCCGGAGGGTGCGTGCGGCCCGGGCTGCGGATGCGTCTCCACTACACCGGCCGGGCCCGTGCCGGTGGAGCTGTCCCTGACCCGGCCTGATCGGTCGGGGAGCGGGGGCGGCCGGGGGGAGGCCGGCGACCTCGACGAGTCGTGGCGACAGGCACCGGTCGCCTGCAGCCTGGCCGGTGCCGATCAAGAGGGGCGGGCCCGCCAGTGGCAGCAGTTGCTGGCCTCATCCACCGGTCGGGAGGACACCGGCGACGGACTGCGGGTGACGTTCCCCGCCGGCCCGGAGGTAGCAGCCGATGTGGCCCGGTTGGCTGCCGCCGAGCAGGACTGCTGCGCCTTCTTCGACTTCACGCTGCATCTGACTCCCACGGCACTGGTGCTGACCGTACGGGCCCCCGAGGCCGCCGATGCCCTGGTGGCCGAACTGTTCGGAGCGTTGACATGACCGAATCCCCTCCGCCCACCCGTCCCTGGTCCGCCGTCGGCGCCGGTGCCGCCGTTGTCGCCGCCTGCGCGGTGTGCTGCGCCGGCCCGCTGCTCGCCGTGCTGGGTGGCATTGGCGTGTTCTCCGCCATCGGCGCCTTGTGGGTCCCCGCACTGGCCGTGCTCACAGTCTCCGCCGTCCTCGGGGTGCTGATGGTGCGGCGCCGCCGTCGCTCCGCCTGCCGCACGAGCGGGAGCTCGGTCGACCTGGGCATGCCCGCCCCGGCCCCGCCGCAGGCCAAGGCCGATCCGGTACACCGCTGAGCGATCCGCTGCCCCACCATCTCTTGCCGGCGCCATCAGCCGGGCATGCCCGTCCCTGCTCTCGGAGGTACCCGCACGTGCGCACGATCCGCCCCCTCGCCGTGGCCATTGTGGCCCTGCTCGCCCTGACCGCCCTGACCGCCTGCAGCAGCAGCGGCGATGACTCCTCGGCCGAGTCCCCGGTCGCGCCCTCGACGCCGGTTGACGGCAGCACCTCGGCCCCGGCGGAGCGGTCGGCGAGCCAGTCGTCTGCTGCGCCGGCCGAGACGGCGAAGCAGCTGCGGTTCACCGCCAAGACCGTGGACGGCAAGGCCTTCGAAGGCTCCTCGCTGGCGGGCAAGGACGCGGTGCTGTGGTTCTGGGCGCCCTGGTGCGGAGAGTGCCGCCGCGAGGCACCCCATGTTGCCGCCGTACAGGCCGCCACCAACAAGGACGAGGCTGTCTTCGTCGGAGTCGCGGGACTGGGCCAGCCCTCGGATATGCGCGCCTTCGTCGAGGACTACAAGGTGGGTGCCTTCGAGCACATCGCCGACCTGGACGGCACCATCTGGAAGCGGTTCGGCGTCGTCCAACAGCCCGCCTACGCCTTCGTCGACGGCTCCGGCAAGGTAGGGGTCGTACGGGGCGAACTCGGTGAGAAGGCCCTGGCCGACAAGGTCGCCGAACTGACCGGCGACTGAACCGGCGGCCAAGGACCGATTCCCGTGAGTGAGACCCTCGCCTTCGCCCTGGCCGCGGGCGCCCTGGCCGCAGTGAACCCGTGCGGATTCGCGATGCTGCCCGCCTACCTGACACTGTTCATCGCCCAGAGCACGGACAGCGACGCACCCCCGGAGCGGCTGGCCGCACTCGGCCGGGCCCTGGCCGCCACAGCGGCGATGACCTTGGGCTTCCTCGCCGTCTTCGGGACCTTCGGCCTGGCGCTGGCTCCCATTGCCTCCACCGTGCAGCGGTGGCTGCCCACCGTCACCATCATCATCGGCGCCGCTCTGCTGCTCCTCGGTGTCTTCATGCTCACCGGCCGCAACATCCTGCTGCGCACCCCGAAACTGCAGGCCACGAAGAACCCCGCAGCCGGCCTCGGGGCGATGGCCCTGTACGGCGTCTCCTACGCGGTCGCCTCGCTGGGCTGCACCATCGGCCCCTTCCTCGTGGTGACCACCACGACATTCAAGGCCGGGGACATCACCACCGGCATCGGCGCGTACGCGGCCTACGCGGCCGGGATGGGGCTGGTCGTCGGCGTCCTCGCTGTTGCCGCAGCCCTCGCCCAGCAGTCCGCCGCACGCCTGCTGCGCAGGGTGCTGCCCCATATCACCCGTATCGGCGGCGGCCTGCTCGTCCTCGTCGGCGCGTACATCGCCTGGTACGGCATCTACGAACTGCGCGTGTACGCGGGCGGCAGCACCGAGGACCCCGTGGTCGACGCGGCCTCCGGAATCCAGAACACACTGGCCGGATGGGTCGACGCACTCGGGCCCACCCCCTTCGCGCTAGCCCTGCTCGTCCTTGTCGCCCTCGCGGGGGCGGCCACCCTGGTCGCTCGCCGCCGCTCCCGAACCAGGACCGCCCCGGGATCCACTGCCGAGAACAGCCCACCGATCCGCTCCTGACCTTCCCCGCAGACCAGGCCCCGATGACTTGCCACAATGACCGGGAGCCAGCCCACCAAGTCCCCGGGCGGCAACACAGAGCAAGGAGCCGTAAACGGTGTCGCAGGAACCGCAGGGTCTGGTCGAGCAGATGGAACACCACCAGGTCGCGGTCTACCTCGGAGCGATGGCGGTCGGCGCTGTCCTCGGCTGGGCAGCGCCGGACGCGGCTCCCACCCTGGAGCACGCCATCAGCCCTGTCCTCGGCACGCTGCTCTACGTGACCTTCCTGCAGGTGCCGGCTGTCGAACTGGTCTGCTCACTGCGTGGCGGACGGTTCCTGTCCGCCACGATGGTCGTGAATTCTCTCGTCGTGCCGCTGCTGGTCGCGGCGATGTTCACTTTCCTGCCCGCCGACCAGGCCGTGCGCTTGGGCGTGCTGCTGGTGCTGCTGTGCCCGTGCGTCGACTACGTGATCGTCTTCAGCGGGCTGGCCGGCGGCAACAGCCGCCGCCTGCTGGCATCCACCCCGCTGCTGCTGGTCGCGCAGATGGTGCTGCTGCCGGGATTCCTCTTCCTGTTCATGGGCTCGGGCCTGGCCGACATTGTCGAAGTCGGCCCGTTCCTCGAGGCGTTCCTGTTCCTGATCGTCATCCCGCTGGCACTTGCCTGGGCCACTCAGGCATGGGCGGCCCGCAGGCCCGCCGGGCAGAAGGTGTCCGACGCGGCCACCACGACGATGGTCTCGCTGATGGCCGCCACGCTCCTGGTCGTCGTCGCCTCCCAGATCCCCAAGCTCGGTGGCAGCCTCACCGACGTCGCTGCCGTGGTGCCCTTCTACGTGCTGTTCCTGGTGGTCATGGCGTTCGCCGGACGCGCCGTGGCCCGGCTCTTCCGCCTGGACGCCCCCGCCTCGCGGGCGGTTGTGTTCACAGGAGCCACCCGCAACTCCCTGGTCGTCCTCCCACTCGCGCTCGCCTTGCCGGACAACTTGGCTGTCGCCGCGGTCGTGGTGGTCACGCAGACGTTGGTCGAGGTCCTGGGCATGGTCGTGTACATCCGCGCCGTTCCCCGCCTCGTCCCCACGGGCAAGGAACCAACCCTCAGAGCCTCCTTGTAAAGACAAGGCCACTCGGCTGAGGGCCCGCACGCGTCCAACCGACCCTGTCCCGAAGCCGCCCCTCAGGGCTTCGGCCCGGTGGGCAACCTCGATAGCCGCGCACCACTGGCCGTGTCCGAGCTAACTACCCTGCTGCTCCTGGGACACGAGGCAACACCGAACGCCTTGCCGGTCACCGGCAAGGGCTTCGTAAGCCGACAGCCCTCGGAGCCTCGTGCCGCTGAGGGCACGCGCTGCGTTCCAGCACCAACTCCAGCACCTGCAGGACCGTTTTCAGTTCGGGCCGTTTAGCCCCGCGCTCCGGTCGACGGCAGCCCTCCGATCCAAAGGTTGCGCAGCAGCGCAGCACTCCGGGCGCCTGCCGCCACACCGCGCCGACTACGCCACCCACCGCCGGAGCGGTGTGCGCAGCCGGGACTCGATCGCCTCGGCAAGCTGGCGCCGAGGCAGCCACTTCCGATTCCCTGCGTCCTGCGAACGTCCCGAATGCGGCACCAAGCTCCTCACACGGGCCATGTGTGGCGGCCCCGGCGCCTTCAGCCGAGCACATCCATACAGGTCAGAGCCGTCTCGAAGTACCGTCGAGGACAACGCCGTTGAACTCACGAGCAGCGGATTCAGTCCGTTGGGCCAAAAGTTCTGAATCCGCGCTCGTGATGAGCCGTTTCTGCAGGTCAGAGGCCTTCACAGTGGGGCGGGTGGGACTCGAACCCACGGCCGACGGATTATGAGTCCTTTGGTGATCGTGACGGCCCTTGTCGATCTACGCCGATCTACGACGCTTTTGCTGGTCAGAGCGGGCGAGCTGTGTCGGTGCTACTTAGGATCAGCGACTCCATTAGCAATGAAGACAGTTCGTTAGCAGTGGATTAGCAAATCCGCAGCTTCCTTAGCAATGACTTCGAGCAGTAGCGGTCGGTTGCATGGCACTTCCGCCAGCCTGCGGGTCGCCGGTTCGACACGATGGTTCCGCGGTGGCGGCGAGCAGGGCGGTGTCGTCGTCGACCCGGTCGGGGGTGTTCAGCAGCTCCAGAGCCCGTTCGGTGATCTGCTGGGGGTCGGTGCGGGCGGCGGCGGGCAGCGCGCCGCAGGTCTGGCGCAGGGCCTCCAGGCAGTCGTCCAGGGGCAGCGCCCGGTTTTCCACCAGGCCGTCGGTGTATAGCAGCAGGCTGGTGCCGGGCGGGAACGCCACCTCGCGGTCGACTGGGGTGCTGCCCAGTCCCAGCGGCAGCGCCGGGGGCAGCTCCAGGTAGGCGGTGTCGGCGGCTACCAGCAGGGGCGGCAGGTGCCCGCTGGCGGCGTAGCGCAGGCGGTGGCGGTGTGGGTTGTAGACCGCGTACAGGCAGGTGGCGAAGCGTTCGGTGGCGAGCGACTGCAGGTAGGTGTCCAGCCTGGCCAGCACCTGGGCCGGGCCGGCGCCCTCCATCGCGAGGCTGTGCAGGGCGGAGCGGAGTTGGCCCATCACGGTGGCGGCTTCCACGTCGTGGCCCATGACGTCGCCGATGGCCAGCCCCACGGCACCGTCGGGCAGTGCGAGCACGTCGTACCAGTCGCCGCCGACCTCGGCGCCGCGGTTGCTGGCCCGGTAGTGGGTGGCCAGGCGCACCCCGGGCACCTGGGGCAGGCGGTGGGGCAGCAGGGCGCGCTGCAGGGTCAGGGCGAGGCGGCGCTCGTTGTGGTACCGGGTGGAGTTGTCGTAGGCCAGGGCCAGGCGGTGGGCGAGGTTCTCCAGATACTTGTGTTCGACCGCGGAGTAGTCGGTGTGCCGGACCAGTACCAGGGCCCCCAGTGTCTGGTCGTGGGCGTGCAGCGGCAGGGCCAGCACGGCGGCGTGCGGCGGGTGCGGGCCGGCTGGGGCTGGGGCGGTGCCGTCGATCGCGTGGGTGGCGGCGGTGGCCAGGGCCTCGCGGGCAAGAAGAGGGGTGCCGGCGATGTATGCCGGGGGCGACTGCGCCGGGGCGGGTGCCGCGGCGGTGAGGTGGATGCTGATCTGGTCGGCGAAGTCGGGCAGCAGGATCTGGCCGGCAGTCTGCAGTACCTGGTCCGGGTCGAGAGTGGCGGACAGCCGCAGGCCCGCGTCGGCCAGGGAGGCCAGCACGGCCAGCTGGTTGCGGGTCTCGGTCAGGACCTGTTCGCGCAGCCGGGACAGTTCCAACCCAGTGCGGACGCGCGCCAGCAGCTGGCGCGCGGAGAAGGGTTTGGCCAGGTAGTCGTCGGCACCGGCGTGCCGGCCCTGCACGGATTCCTCCTCGCCGGCGCGGGCGGTGAGCAAGACGATGGGCAGGCGGGCGGTGCGCGGGTCGGCGCGCAGCGCCCGGACCAGCTCGAAGCCGTCCATGCGGGGCATCATCACGTCGCTGAGCACCAGCTCCACCGGCTGCGCCAGGGCCATCTCCAGGGCGGCCCGGCCGTCGGCGGCGAGCAGCACGTCGTAGTCGGGCTGCAGGAGCTGGGTGAGGTAGGCGCGCATGTCGGCGTTGTCGTCGACGACCAGCAGGCGGGCCCGGTGGGGGCGGTCGGTTTCGTGCGGGCCGGGGCCGTGGGGGGCATCGTGGGTCGCGGGGCGTGCGGTGCGTGCCGCGGGGTGGCCGCGGCGGGGACGGGGTCGGCCGCCAGCCAGCCCAGCGCCTCGTCCACGTAGGCCGCGGCGCGGCCGGGTCGGCCGCCTCCACCTTCTCTGGGGGTTTCCTCGAGGGATCCGGCGCCGACCGCTGGCGGGTCCGGGCGGGGCCGGTGGGCGGCGGCGAAGGGGAGGTCCATGGTGACGGTGGTGCCCTGGCCGAGCCGGCTGTCCACGCCGACGGTGCCGCCGTGCGCTTCCACCAGGTCCTTCACCAGCACCAGGCCGAGGCCGCTGCCCTCGTGGGAGCGGGAGCGGGCGCCGCGGACCCGGTGGAAGCGCTCGAACAGGCGCGGCAACTCGTCCGCGGGGATGCCGGTGCCGGTGTCGGTCACGGTCAGCCGGGCCCGGTCGCCGGCCGCGGCCACCTGCACCCGGGCACCGCCGGTGAAGGTGAACTTCAGGGCGTTGCTGAGCAGGTTGAGGATGATCTTCTCCCACATCTCCCGGTCCAGGGACACCGGCTTGGGCAGCGGCGGGCAGTCCACCTCCAGCGTCAGCCCGGCCGCCTCGAAGGCGGAGCGGAACACCCCGGCCAGCTCGGCCGTGGCACCGGCGAGGTCGACCGGCTCGAGGGCCGGGCGCATCTGCCCGGCCTCGGCCCTGGCGACGTCCAGGAGGGTGTTGACCTGCTTCAGCAGGCGCAGAGCGCCGCGCTCGGCCAGCTCCAGCTGCTCGCGCCGCTCGGGCCGGTCCTCGTCGGCCAGGGCCTGCTGGAGCGGGCCCAGGAGCAGGGTGAGCGGGGTGCGGAACTCGTGGCTGACGTTGGCGAAGAAGGTGGTCTTGGCCCGGTCCAGCTCGGCCAGCGCCTCCGCCCGCCGGCGCTGCTCGTCGTGGGCGAGCGCGGCCGTCAGCGCCCCGGCCACGGCGGCGGCGAGCACCTCCAAAAAGTCCCTGTAGGCCCCGGCTGGCGGGAAGCAGGGGTTGACGCCCACCACCAGGACGCCCTCCACCTGGCCCGCACAGTCCAGCGGCAGGGCCAGCGCCTGCTCGACTGGGAGCCGGGGGGCCGCTGCGTGCTGCCCGGCCGTGTTGCCGCCGGTGAGCGCGGCGGCTGGCAGCGTGGCAGGGGCACCTTCGGCGACCACCTGCGCCAGCCGGGCCGCGACCTCCGACCCGTCGGCCGCACCCAGCGAGACGGCCTCGGGCGCCGGCCGGAGCCCTGCGGAGGCCGCCTGCCGCAGCATCCCCGGCTCGGAGGCCAGGTACAGGCCCAGGAACGGGATCTCCTCGGGATAGGAGCCCAGCACCTCCGCGACGACGCGGGCGACCTCGCCCGGGGTGGGCAGCCCGGCGGTGCGGGCGCCGGTCTCGCTCAGCAGGCGCAGTCGGCGCTCGCCCAGTACCCGGCCGGTGGTCTCGGTGATGATCTGCAGCACGCCGCCGACGGTGCCGTCGTCCAGCAGCACGGGCTGGAAGGCGGAGTCGAAGTAGCACTGTTCCGGAAAGCCGTGGCGCTCCATGATGAGCGGCTCATCGGGGATCAGCAGGGGCTTGCGGGTGTCGGTCACATAGTGGAAGTGGGAGCTCACGGGGTGGACCCAGACCTCGGGGAACACATCCTTATAGGGCCTCCCGAGCGCCCAGGGGTGTTTGGCGCCGACAATGGGTGAGGAGCCCAGGTTGTACAGCGTGGCGAATTCGGCGCCCCAGTACAGAGCCATCCCGTGCTCAGAGGTGAGCATGAGGCGCAGGGTGTCCACCAGGGGCCCCGGCCAGGACTCGGGGGGCCCGAGCGGCGTCGCCGCCCACTCGATCCCTGCCAGAAGCTCGCCGAACGCGCCGGCCTCGGCGAACATCCGGGCCGCCGCGGTGCGCGGGTCATCGGGCCGGGTCATCGAGAATTCTTCCTCCTGGCGCCTATGTGATCCGCCCGCGCCCTCCCAAGACCGCCGACGGCCACTCGCTGCGGACCTTCCGGGCAGATCGGACGCCGGATCCGACGGTTTTGGCTACGCTCCTGCCAGAATTGCAAGGTTAAAACGACTAAAACTGTGATTTGCCCAGCAGTGTACGCTTGCAGCCGCACGCCGACGGCGGTGATCGTCGACCTTTCGCAGTCCCTGTGAGCAGCCGACACCGATCGGCGCCGACGGTGTCGACCGGGACGGCGGGCAGAAGGTGGCGGGCCGCAAAGGGCAGGTCGTGGACTGCCTGGGCTTGCTGCTGGCGGTGCTGGTCACCGCCGCGAGCGTCCAGGACCGGGATGCCGCGATGCCGCTGCTGCAGCGACTGCGTGAACTCCACCGCAGGATCACCCTGGTGTGGGCCGACGGCGGATACGCCGACTCGTCGACTGGGGCCCGCACCCGGCTCCGCCTCGCGCTCACCATTGTCAAACGCTGGCCGCGTGCCGCCACACCGCGCGGACTACGCCACCCACGTCCGGAGCGGTGTCGGGCAACATGGTGCCGAGGCAGTTGCTTCCGATTCCCTGCGTCCTGCCAGCGTCCCGAATTCGCCGTCCAACCGCTCACATTGGCCAGATGCGGTGACTTCCCGGACTGTGGGGCCAACACATCCGCGCAGGTCAGGCCAGTTCGAACTACCGCCGACGGCAACGCTGTCGAACTCATCGGCAGCGGATTCAGTCCGTTGGGCCAAAGTCCTGAATCCGCACCCGCGATGAGACGTTTCTGCAGGTCAGAGGCCTGCACAGTGGGGCGGGTGGGACTCGAACCCACGGCCGACGGATTATGAGTCCGCTGCTCTAACCGGCTGAGCTACCGCCCCTAACGGCGCGTCGCGCACATATGTGCGCGCCGTCTGCCGCAGCATAGCCGCTCATACGATCTCCTGCCTCGGATGATCGGCAACGCACAATCATGAGGACTGCGCTGCCCCCTGCCCGGTTCCAGAAGTCGTCGGACCATCACATGGGACATACGAAAAAGGGCCCCACAGGGGCCCTCTTCCGGTATCTGCTCCCCCGGCTGGACTCGAACCAGCAACCCTCCGGTTAACAGCCGAATGCTCTGCCAATTGAGCTACAGGGGATCGCGCTCCCCCGACTGGACTCGAACCAGTAACCTGCCGGTTAACAGCCGGCTGCTCTGCCAATTGAGCTACAGGGGATTGCTGCGTGTGCACCGAACGTACCTACCTCGGGCGTCCCGGGGGGCGTGTGCTCGCTGCGACACATACATTAGCGCAAGCAGGGGGGTGCTCCGCCAATCGGTATGGCTGGGGTGATCTCCGGCTGCGCCGGGTAGGCGGGCAGCACCGACGCAAGGGAAGGGTGGCAGCCATGCGGTACAAGCTGACGTTCGTCATCGGACTGGCCCTCGGCTACGTGATCGGCACACGGGCCGGCCGCGAGCGCTACGAGCAGCTGAAGAAGTCCGCGCGCCAGTTCTCCCAGAATCCCGCCGTCCGCAATGCCGCCGAGTCCGCGGCGCAGAGCAGCCGCGAGGTGGCGGGCAAGGCCTTCCACGCGGTGAGCGACAAGGTCGGGGACCGGGTGCCCGACTCGGTGGCGGAGCGGGTGCGGTCCCTCCGGGAGCGGACCGCGAACGCCGAGGACGACTGGGGAACGAGCAACACGTGACGACGTGGTCCCGCGCGTGCGGCAGAATCGTCTGACATGGGGATAGTCGCCGGGCTGGACAGTTCGTCTGCATTCACGCGCATCGTCGTCTGTGACACGGACACGGGTGCCGTTCTGCGCCAGGGGTATGCGCCGCACCCCGTCGAGGCGAAGGCGACCGAGGTCGATCCGCAGGTATGGCTGCTGTCGCTCGGTGAGGCCGCGACCGGCGGGCTGCTTGAAGGCGTACAGGCCATCGGGGTGTCCGCGCAGCAGCACGGACTGCTGGCCATGGACGCGCAGGGCAATCTCGTACGGCCCGCGCTGCTCGGCAATGACAAGCGGGCGCAGCCCGCGGCGGCGGATCTGATCGACGCGCTCGGCGGGCGGCAGGCCTGGGCCGAGGCTGTCGGCTCGGTGCCGCAGGCCGCGCAGCCGGTGACGAAGCTGCGCTGGATGGCGCGCTCGGAGGCCGACCTCGCGCGGCGCGTCGCGTTGGTGATGCAGCCGCACGACTGGCTGGTGTGGCAGCTGCTCGGCCGGCCGGCCCGCCGGACCACCGACCGCGGCGCGGCTTCCGGCACCGGGTACTGGTCGGCGGGCAGCGGCTCCTACCGGACCGATCTGGTGGAGCTGGCGCTCGGGCACCGGTGCGCGCTGCCCGAGGTGCTCGGCCCGGCCGAGGCGGCGGGGACGACGCCCGAGGGGCTGCTGATCTCCGCCGGGACCGGCGAGACGATGGCCGCGGCGTTCGGGCTCGGCGTCGGGGTCGGCGACGCGGTGGTGTCGCTGGGGGCTTCGGGCTCAGTGATGGCCGTGCACCATGAGGCGCTGGCCGACCCGAGCGGGATGATCACGTCGTTCGCCGACGCCACCGGGATGCATCTGCCGGTCGTGCACACGCTCAATGCCGTACGGGCGCTGCGCGGGACGGCCGAGCTGCTGGGTCTGGAGGGGCTCGAAGAGCTCTCCGCGCTGGCGATGAAGTCGACGCCCGGGTCGTCCGGTCTTGTGATGCTGCCCTATCTGGAGGGCGAGCGGACTCCGCAACTGCCGCACACCGCGGGGACGCTGAGCGGGCTGCGGCGCGAGTCGATGAAGCCCGAGCATCTGGCGCGGGCGGCCTTCGAGGGCATGCTCTGCTCGCTCGCGGACGCTATGGACGTGCTGCGCTGGCGCGGGGTGGAGGTCCGCAGGGTCTTTCTGCTGGGTGCGGCGGCCGAGTTGCACGCCGTGCAGGCCGCGGCGCCCGCGATCTTCGGTGCGCAGGTCGTCGTACCGCAGCCCGCCGACTATGCGGCGCTCGGCGCGGCCCGGCAGGCCGCGTGGGCGCTCGGGGTCTCGCAGGGGACGCTGTCGCCGGCCGCTCCCCCGGCATGGCAGGGCGCCGCGGCGCAGATCCTGGAGCCGGGCGAGGAGCTGGCGGTGGGTCAGGCGGTTCGCCAGCAGTACGGCGCGACGCGGGACCAGATCCACCCGGGGGCCTTCAACCCGAGTTCTTGACCCCGCCTTGAATTAATTGCTTGAGGCTCCGGGGATGGAGTAGCAGAAGATGGGGTGACACCCCGATCTTGCCGACCCCGAGAGACAGCGCGTGCTGATACGAGTACTGCGGACCTACCTCGGTCCGTACAAGAAACCCATCGCCCTGCTCGTGGCTCTCCAGCTGCTGCAGACCAGCGCCACCCTCTATCTGCCCACCCTGAACGCCGACATCATTGACAACGGTGTCGTGAAGGGGGACACGGGCTTCATCGTGCAGCTCGGCGGGATCATGATCGCCGTCAGCATCGTGCAGGTCTTCTGCAATATCGGAGCCGTCTACTACGGCGCGCGGACCGCGTCCGCGCTCGGGCGGGACGTCCGGGCGGCCGTCTTCGACCGGGTGCAGAGCTTCTCGGCGCGGGAGGTCGGCCACTTCGGGGCGCCCTCGCTGATCACGCGTACGACCAATGACGTCCAGCAGGTGCAGATGCTGGTCCTGATGGGGTTCACGCTGATGGTGTCGGCGCCGATCATGTGCGTCGGCGGCATCATCATGGCGCTCGGCCAGGATGTGCCGCTGTCGGCGGTGCTGCTGGCGGTGGTGCCGGTGCTGGGCATCGCGGTGTCGCTGATCGTCAGGAAGATGCGGCCGCTGTTCCGCACCATGCAGGAGCGGCTGGACACCGTGAACCGGGTCCTGCGGGAGCAGATCACCGGCAATCGCGTCATCCGGGCCTTCGTACGCGACGAGTACGAGAAGGAACGCTTCCGCGAGGCCAATAACGACCTCACGGAGGTGTCGCTGTCCACCGGGCGGCTGATGGCGCTGATGTTCCCGACCGTGATGACCGTGGTGAACGTGTCGTCCGTCGCCGTCGTCTGGTTCGGTGCGCAGCGGATCGACAGCGGTGCCATACAGATCGGTGCGCTGACCGCGTTCCTCGCGTATCTGATGCAGATCGTGATGGCCGTGATGATGGCCACCTTCATGTTCATGATGGTGCCGCGCGCCGAGGTCTGTGCCGAGCGGATCGCGGAGGTCCTGGGCACGGATTCGAGCGTGGTGCCGCCGGCCGAGCCCGTACGGAAGCTGCTCCGGCGCGGGCATCTGGAGGTACGGGACGTCGAGTTCCGCTATCCGGGGGCCGAGGCGCCGGTGCTGCGGAGCGTCGAACTGGTCGCGCGGCCCGGGGAGACGACCGCGATCATCGGGTCCACGGGCAGCGGCAAGTCGACGCTGCTGGGGCTCGTACCGCGGCTGTTCGATGTGACGGGCGGCGAGGTGCTCGTCGACGGCGTGGACGTACGCACGCTCGATCGGGCGCTGATGGCCAGAACGGTGGGGCTCGTGCCCCAGAAGCCGTATCTCTTCTCCGGCACCGTGGCCACCAATCTGCGGTACGGCAAGCCCGACGCGAGTGACGAAGAGCTGTGGCAGGCGCTCGAGGTGGCGCAGGCCGCCGACTTCGTACGGGAGCTGGAAGCCGGCCTGGACGCGCCGATCGCACAGGGCGGCACCAATGTCTCCGGCGGACAGCGGCAGCGCCTTGCCATCGCCAGGACGCTGGTGCAGCGGCCGGAGATCTATCTCTTCGACGACTCCTTCTCGGCGCTGGACTACGCCACGGACGCGGCGCTGCGCCGGGCGCTGGCCCAGGAGACCTCGGAGTCGACGGTGGTGATCGTCGCCCAGCGGGTGTCGACCATCCGTGACGCCGACCGGATCGTGGTCCTGGACGAGGGGCAGGTCGTGGGGACGGGAAGCCACCACGAGCTGATGGAGAGCAATGAGACCTACCGCGAGATCGTGCTCTCGCAGCTGACGGAGGCTGAGGCCGCATGAGCGGGGCGGGCGGACGCATGATGATGGGCCCCGTCGAGCGGTCCATGGACTTCAAGAGCTCGGGCAAACGGCTGCTGCGGCAGCTCGCGCCCGAGCGGGCGACTCTGTGGGTGATGCTCGGCGCGTGTGTGCTGAGCGTCGCGTTCTCGGTGGTCGGCCCGAAGATCCTGGGGCAGGCGACGGACCTGGTCTTCGCCGGGGTCATCGGCCGCGGGATGCCGGCCGGGACCAGCAAGGACCAGGCGATCGAGGGCCTGCGGGACAAGGGCGACGGCGGGCCGGCGGACATGCTGTCCGGGGTGGACTTCACGCCCGGCAACGGCATCGACTTCGACGCCGTGGGCCGCGTGCTGCTGATGGCGCTGGTGGTCTATGTGGCCGCGGGGCTGCTGATGCTGGTGGCGACCCGGCTGTCGATCCGGGTGATCAACCGGACCGTGTTCCGGATGCGTGAGGACATCCAGGCGAAGCTGTCGCGGCTGCCGCTGTCGTACTTCGACCGGGCCAAGCGCGGTGAGGTGCTCAGCCGGGCGACGAACGACATCGACAACATCTCGCAGACCATGCAGCAGACGATGGGGCAGCTGATCAACTCGCTGCTGACCATCGTGGGTGTGCTGGCGATGATGTTCTGGATCTCGCCGCTGCTGGCGCTGGTCGCGCTGGTGACCGTGCCGGTGTCGGTCTACGTGGCGGCGAAGGTCGGCAAGCGGTCGCAGCCGCAGTTCGTGCAGCAGTGGAAGACCACGGGCAAGCTCAACGCCCATATCGAGGAGATGTACACCGGCCATGCGCTGGTAAAGGTCTTCGGGCGGCAGGACGAGTCGGCCGAGGCCTTCGCCGAGCAGAACGAGGCGCTGTACGAGGCCGGCTTCAAGGCCCAGTTCAACAGCGGGATCATGCAGCCGCTGATGTTCTTCGTCTCCAACCTCAACTATGTGCTGGTGGCGGTCGTCGGCGGGCTGCGGGTCGCGTCGGGGTCGCTGTCGATCGGCGATGTGCAGGCGTTCATCCAGTACTCGCGGCAGTTCTCGATGCCGCTGACGCAGGTCGCTTCGATGGCGAACCTGGTGCAGTCGGGTGTCGCGTCGGCCGAGCGCGTCTTCGAGCTGCTCGACGCGCAGGAGCAGGAGCCGGACGCCCCGTCCGTCGAGCGGCCGGAACAACTGCGCGGCGAGGTCTCGCGCGGCCAGGTCTCGCTGGACGAGGTCGCCTTCCGCTACGAGCCCGACAAGCCACTCATCGAGAATCTGTCGCTGACCGTCGAGCCGGGACACACGGTCGCGATCGTCGGCCCGACGGGCGCCGGCAAGACGACCCTGGTGAATCTGCTGATGCGCTTCTACGAGGTGACGGGCGGCCGGATCAGCCTGGACGGCGTGGACATCTCGCGGATGACCCGGGAGGAACTGCGGTCCCGGATAGGCATGGTGCTCCAGGACACCTGGCTGTTCGGCGGCACGATCGCGGAGAACATCGCCTACGGGGCGGCGCGGGAGGTGTCCCGTGGCGAGATCGAGGAGGCGGCGCGGGCGGCCCACGCCGACCGGTTCGTACGGACCCTGCCCGAGGGCTACGACACGGTGATCGACGACGAGGGCGGGGGCGTGAGCGCGGGCGAGAAGCAGCTGATCACCATCGCGCGGGCGTTCCTCTCGGACCCGGTGATCCTGGTGCTCGACGAGGCGACGAGCTCGGTGGACACGCGTACGGAGGTGCTCATCCAGAAGGCGATGGCGCGGTTGGCGCACGGGCGCACGTCGTTCGTGATCGCGCACCGGCTGTCCACCATCCGGGACGCGGATGTGATCCTGGTGATGGAGAGCGGGGCGATCGTGGAACAGGGCACGCATGAGGAGCTGTTGGCGGCGGAGGGGGCGTATGCGCGGCTGTACGCGGCGCAGTTCGCCCAGGCGGTGGTGGAGGTGGAGTAGGCGGGGGTGGGTGCGGGTGCGGGGTGGGTACTGCGGGGCTCGTTCCCTACCCGCCCTTCCGAAACTGGGGGCAAGCCCCCCGACCCCGTACGGCCTCCGGCCGTGTCCTCAATCGCCGGACGGGCTGAAGGTGCCTGCAGCTCAAGGCCGGTAACTGCTAGTCCAGGTAGCCCCGCAGCTGGTCCGCGAAGGCGTGGTCGCGGAGTTTGTTGAGGGTCTTCGACTCGATCTGGCGGATGCGTTCGCGCGTCACGCCGAAGATCCGGCCGATCTCCTCGAGCGTGCGCGGCCGGCCGTCCACCAGTCCGTACCGCAGCTGGACGACCTTCCGTTCGCGCTCGCCGAGCGTGGAGAGCACCGCCTCCAGGTGCTCGCGCAGCAAGAGGAAGGCCGCGGACTCGACCGGGGACGCGGCATCGCCGTCCTCGATGAGGTCGCCGAAGGCGACGTCGTCCTCCTCCCCCACCGGTGCGTGCAGCGAGACCGGCTCCTGGGCGAGCCGCAGCACCTCGCTGACCCGCTCGGGCGCCAGGTCCAGCTGGACGGCGACCTCTTCGGGGGTGGGTTCGCAGCCGCGCTCCTGGAGCATCCGGCGCTGGACCCGTACGACCCGGTTGATCAGCTCGACGACGTGGACCGGGACGCGGATGGTGCGCGCCTGGTCGGCCAGGGCCCGGGACATGGCCTGGCGGATCCACCAGGTCGCGTACGTCGAGAACTTGTAGCCGCGGGCGTAGTCGAATTTCTCGACTGCCCTGATCAGGCCCAGGTTTCCCTCCTGGACGAGGTCGAGCATGGTCAGTCCGCGGCCGACGTAGCGCTTGGCCACGGAGACGACGAGCCGGAGGTTGGCCTCGATCAGACGGCGCTTGGCCATCCGGCCCATGACCACCAGCTTGTCGAGGTCTAGGGCGAGTTGGGAGTCCAGGTCGGGGGTGTTGCCGAGCTTCGCCTCGGCGAACAGGCCCGCTTCGACGCGGCGCGCGAGATCCACCTCCTCGACGGCCGTGAGCAGCGGAATCCTGCCGATCTCCCGCAGATACTGCCGGAAGAGATCGGACGAGGGCCCGCCGCTGTCAGCGCGGCCGCCGGCCCGGCGTTCGGGAGGTTCGGGCACTTCCACTGGATCCTCGACAACAGTCTCCGGGACTGCTCCGGACACCGCCTCCGGGTGATGTACGGCCCGGCTCTGCGCGGGGACCCGCGCGGAGACGGCCGCGGCGTCGTCGGTCTCGGTCAGGGTCTGGGTCTGCACGGGGGCGACCTCCAGGGTGATCGCTGCCGGTTCGGGGACGTGCGGCAGCGGGACGGGAGCGGCCGGGCCGCATTCCGTCCCGTACACGATGAGCGGATCCGCGGGGGTGGGAGGCCCACTGTGGGTGGACCGGCCGCGCTCCGAGGACTCAGGCACCGCACCCCAGTGTGGGGTACGACACATGGCTGCCACGAGGGGCGTGCGGTGACTTTTTGAGCCCGTGCGTAATCGGGCGGTTACCGAAGCAGGGCCCTCGGCAGGATCCACCGGGGGGCTAGGCCGTGTCTCAGAGCGCGTCCGCGCCCTGGTTCTGGAGGGACTGGCCGTACTGCTGGAGCACCCACAGTTCGTTCGCCACGGCGGTGTGGTGCTCCGGGTCGGCGTTCGGGCCGAGGCGGGCGAGCGTGCCCTGGACCTCGCGGATGCGGCGGTCGAGCGCGCGGAGGCGGACCTGGACCAACTGGTTGCCGGCGTAGGTCTCGTCGACCGTCCGCGCGTGGATGGCTTCCACGACGAGCTCGGTGACCAGGGCGCGCACCGTGTCGTTGGGTGCGGCTTCGCGGACCCGGGCGATGTACTCGGGGCTGTCCTGCGTGCCCTGTTCGGCGCCGCCCGCCTCCGCGATGGTCTGGCGGACCGCCGCGTACGGCGGGGCAGTGAACTCGTCGCCGCCGTACGCGTCGAAGGCCGGCGAGACCAGGGCCGGGTACTGGAGGGCGAGCTTCAGCAGCTCACGCTCGGTGCGGTGGGCGGGGCTGCGCAGATTGAGGGCGGGGCCGCCGGGGCCGGCGGGGCCTGAGAGGGGCCCTGCTGCTCGTACGACTGGCCGGGGCGGGTGGGCTTCGCCGGTCCGCGGCCGCCGCGGTCGCGGGCCCAGCGGGCGAGCTGGGCGACCCGCTTGACCACGAACTGGGTGTCGAGGATGCCGAGGATGCCGGCGAGCTGCACGGCCGACTCGTGCTGGATGGCGATGTTCTTGATGCCGGCGACGATCGGCGCGGCCTCGTCCAGCGCGGCGGCCCGGCCGGCCGGCGTCTCCAGGTTGTGGCGCATCACGCTGTGGCGGATCGCGAACTCGAAGAGCGGGGTGCGGGTTTCGACCAGCTTCTCGACCGCGTCGTCGCCCTCCGCGAGGCGCAGTTCGCAGGGGTCCATACCGCCCGGCGTGATCGCGATGGACGTCTCGGCGGCGAACTTCTGGTCGTCCTCGAAGGCGCGCAGGGCGGCCTTCTGGCCGGCCGCGTCACCGTCGAAGGTGAAGATCACCTCGGCGGTGGCGTTGTCCATGAGCAGCCGGCGGAGGATCTTGATGTGGTCCCCGCCGAAGGCCGTGCCGCAGGTCGCGATGGCGGTGGTGACGCCCGCGAGATGGCAGGCCATGACGTCGGTGTAGCCCTCGACGACCACGGCCCGGCTCGTCTTGGCGATCTCCTTCTTGGCGAGATCGATGCCGTACAGCATCTGGGATTTCTTGTAGATGCCCGTCTCAGGGGTGTTGAGGTACTTCGGCCCGTTGTCGCTCTCGTACAGCTTGCGCGCGCCGAAGCCGACGACGTCTCCGGAGATGTCCCGGATCGGCCACATCAGCCGGCCGCGGAAGCGGTCGATGGGCCCGCGGCGGCCGTCCTGGGAGAGGCCGGAGAGGATCAGCTCCTTGTCGGAGAAGCCCTTGCCGCGCAGAAAGCGGGTGAGGTGGTCCCAGCCCTGCGGGCTGTAGCCGACGCTGAAGTGCTGCGCCGCCGCCTGGTCGAAGCCGCGCTCCGCGAGGAACTTGCGGCCGGTCTCGGCCTCGGGCCCGTTCTCCAGCTGCTCGATGTAGAACTGCGCGGCGATCTTGTGCGCCTCCACCAGACGGATGCGCTCGCCGCGCTGATGGCTGGGGTTGTACCCGCCCTCCTCGTAGCGCAGGGTGATGCCCGCCGTCGCGGCGAGCCGCTCGACCGTCTCCGAGAAGGTGAGATGGTCGATCTTCATCACGAAGGCGATGGTGTCCCCGCCCTCCTGGCAGCCGAAGCAGTGGAACAGACCCTTGCTCGGGCTGACCTGGAAGGAGGGGGACTTCTCGTCGTGGAAGGGGCACAGGCCCTTGAGGTTTCCGCCGCCGGCGTTGCGCAGCTGGAGGTACTCGGAAACGACGGCGTCGATCGGGACCGCGTCCCGTACCGCCTTCACGTCGTCGTCGTTGATCCTGCCTGCCACACGCGGAAGTCTACGGTGACGCGGTGACACTCCCGTCAGCTGTTGAGGGAACCGAGCGGTACGGACGGGTCGGCGAGGGCTTCCAGGTCCACCGGGGCGCCGGAGCGGATCAGCTGCTGGATGGGGTCGGTGACGTCCCAGACGTTGATGTTCATTCCGGCGAGCACCCGGCGGTCCTTCAGCCAGAAGACGATCATCTGCCGCTTTCCGGCGTCGCCGCGCATCACCACCTGGTCGTACGAACCGGGCGGCGCCCAGCCCGAGTACTCCAGGCCCAGGTCGTACTGGTCGGAGAAGAAGTACGGGACGCGGTCGTACGAGACGTCCTGGCCGAGCATCGCGCGGGCGGCGGCCGGGCCGCCGTTGAGCGCGTTCGCCCAGTGCTCGACGCGCAGCCGGGAGCCGAGGAGCGGGTGCTGGGCGGCCGCGACGTCGCCCGCCGCGTAGATGTCCGGGTCGGAGGTGCGCAGGCTCGCGTCGACGGCGATGCCGCCGCCGTGTGCCCGGTCGACGAGGCCGAGGCCCGCGGCTTCGGCGAGCGCGGTGCGCGGGGCGGCGCCGATCGCGGCGAGGACGCCGTGGGCCGGGTGCTCCTCGCCGTCGTCGGTACGGACGGCGAACACCACACCGTCCTGTCCGGTGATCTCGGTGAGGCGGGCGCCGAAGTGGAAGCGGACGCCGTGCTCACGGTGCAGCTCGGTGAAGACCTGGCCCAGCTCGGGGCCGATGACCTGATGCAGCGGGGTGGGCTCCGGTTCGACGACGGTGACCTCGGCGCCGTAGCCACGGGCGGCCGCCGCGACCTCCAGGCCGATCCAGCCCGCGCCCGCGATGACCAGATGGCCGTTGTCGCGGCCGAGGGCGGCGAGCACACGGCGCAGCCGGTCGGCGTGGGCGAGGCGGCGCAGATGGTGGACACCTGCGAGTCCGGTGCCGGGGATGTCGAGGCGGCGCGGCTCGGCGCCGGTGGCGAGCAGCAGCTTGTCGTAGTGGAGGACGGTGCCCTCGCCGAGAGTCACGGACTTGGCGTCGCGGTCGACGGCGACCACCGTCTGGCCGAGGTGCAGCTCGACATCGGCCTGGGCGTACCAGGCGGGTTCGTGGACGAAGACGCTGTCGCGCTCCTCCTTGCCGGACAGATAGCCCTTGGACAGGGGCGGGCGTTCATAGGGGTGGTCGCGTTCGTCACCGATGAGGATCACGCGTCCGGTGAACCCCTCGGCGCGGAGAGTCTCGGCGGCTTTGGCTCCGGCAAGTCCACCGCCGACGATGACGAAAGTCCGATGTGCGTCGACCACGTGATGCCTCCTCTTTGCTTCTACGCTGCGCAGCCTTCAGCGAGCGTCCCGCACGGAGCGTGATGGCGGAAGAGGGAGTGCCTCATGGGCGTGTCATCTCGGACGCGCCGTCGGGGCACTCCCGGCTGCTCGGGGAAGGGCTGATGGGCCGCTCAGCGGCGGGCCGTGAGCTGGCTGTGAAGGGTACGGGCGGAGGCGTCCGTGAGCGATGCGAGCTGGTCGACGATCACCCGCTTGCGCGCCCGGTCGTCCGGGGCGGCGCCGAACAGGGCGCGGAACTGGGGGTCGAGGCTGTCGGGGGCACGGACGGTGAGCGCCTCGGCCAGTTCGGCCAGGACGATGCGCTGGTCGGCGCGGATGGCCTCCTGCTCGGCGCGCTGCATGACATAGCGGTCGGCGACGGCCTTGAGGACGGCGCATTCGTTGCGGGTGGCGCGCGGGACCTCCAGCTCGGCGGCGTACCGGGTGAGCCGTCCGGAGCCGTACGCCTGACGGGTCGCGGCCTCGGCGGCGAGGCAGAACCGGCCGATGAGCTGGCTCGTCGCGTCCTTCAGCCGGGCCTGCGCGACGGCCGAGCCGTCGTAGTGGTGCGGCCACCACTCCTCGTCGATGAGACGGTCCAGGGCCTCGGCCAGCTCCTGCGGGTCGGTGTCGTGCGGGACGTAGCGGCCGATCGCGACCGACCAGATGTCGCTGCGCTCCGGCTCGGCGAGGAGGAGGTTGGGGTCGAGATGGCCGGCGTGCAGTCCGTCCTCGAAGTCGTGCACGGAGTACGCCACGTCGTCGGCCCAGTCCATGACCTGCGCCTCGAAGCACTTGCGGTACGCGGGCGCGCCCTGGCGGGCCCATTCGAAGACCGGCAGATCGTCCTCGTACACGCCGAATTTCACCGAGCCGGGGTCGGTGGGGTGCCCGCCGCGCGGCCAGGGGTATTTGGTGGCGGCGTCCAGGACTGCCCGGGTGAGATTGAGGCCGACGCTGACCAGCCCGCCGCCCGCCGCGGCAGCGGCTGATGTCACCGCCTCACTGTGGACGAACCGCTTGGGCTCGATTCGGGTCAGCAGCCGCAGCGACTGGGCGTTGCCCTCGAAGCCGCCGCAGTCCTTGGCGAAGTCGTTGAGCGCCTGCTCGCCGTTGTGCCCGAAGGGAGGGTGGCCCATGTCGTGGGCAAGGCAGGCGGCCTCGACCAGATCGGGGTCGCAGCCGAGTGCCGCGCCCAGTTCCCGACCGACCTGGGCGCATTCCAGGGAGTGGGTGAGCCGGGTGCGCGGGCTGGCGTCCCATGCCTGGTTGCGGGTGCCGGGGGTCACCACCTGGGTCTTGCCGGCCAGGCGGCGCAGCGCGGAGGAGTGCAGCACGCGCGCGCGGTCACGCTGGAAGGCGGTACGGCCCGGACGCTTGTCCGGCTCGGGCGCCCAGCGGGCGGTGGCCGCCTCGTCGTACGCGTCGGGGACTGCGGGGTCGTATGAGGTGGTGCTGGTGGTGCCTGCCATGCACCGAAGGTAACCGGAGCAGGTGAGTGTCGGGGGACGGCGGGTGGCCAGGGGGGGGCCTAGGCAGGGGCGAGTTCGCGCCGCTGAGCCGCGTACGGGGTGCTGAACGCCTCGTCGTAGCGCCGCAGCAGCAGCCGGGCCAGGGCCGGGTGCGCGCCGAGCGGGGCGGCGGCGATCCAGGGCGTGGCGGCCGCGCTGCGGGTGGCGAAGAGGCCGGGGGACGCGAAGTAGGAGGCGACGGCGATCCGGTGGCGGCCGCGGGCGCTGAGGGCGCGGATGGCCGCGGGGACGGTGGGCGAGACGGCGGAGGCGTACGCGGGGACGACGGGCACCCCGCCGAGACGCTCGCTGAGCAGTTCGGCGGTGCGGCGGACGTCGGAGACCGAGTCGGGGTCGCGCGATCCCGCGGCGGCCAGGACGACCCCGGCGCTGCGGCTGGTGCCGTCCTCGGGGCGCCAGCCCGCTTCGGCGAGACGGGAGCAGAGCGCCTCGACGAGGAGGGGGTGCGGGCCGAGCGGAGCCGCTACGCGCATGTCCCCGCCGGGGACGGCGGCGGCGGCCTGCGGCAGATCGTGCTTGACGTGGTGGCCGCGGCTGAGCAGCAGCGGTACGAGTACGGCCCGGGAGACTCCTCGCTCATCACCCTTGAGCGCGGCGAGGGTGTCGGGCAGCAGCGGCTCGTTCAGCTCGACGTGGCCGAGGCGGACATCGAGGCCGGGGCGCAGTTCGCGTACCCGGTCCAGGAGCGTGGTCACGGTCTGCAGGGCGCGCGGGTCGCGGCTGCCGTGGGCGACGGCGACGAGGGCGGGCCGGTCGGTCGGTGGCATACGCCTGCGGCTTCCGTTCAGTGCGACATGGCTGAGCTGGGTGCCCAGTTCAGTGGTGATGCGCGTCAGCAGCTGCGCGGTCGTGTCGAGGGGCAGGGACTCACGAAGGTGCGCGGGCTCCGTCATGGACCGATCCTGACGGGCGGAGGTTGCAGGGTCGTTGCGTGAGGGTGACGGGTGTTTTCCACGCCCTCACGGGCTCCCCGGCGGCGTTGTCAGACCGACCGGTCCGCAACAGGCTCGGACGCGGACGCGAGCCACACCCTCAGCGGCCCCACCGGGACACAGCCCTGACGCATCGCGGCGGCCAGGTCCTCGCCGTGCTCGTATCCGACGACCGGCTCACCCGGCCACCAATGGGCCACGGCCGCCAGGCACCCGGCCCACGCGCCGTCCAGGTCGTCGTCCGATGCGAACAGGTTGGAGATGCCCACGGCCGCCCCGCTGCGGCTCCGGCTCGCCACAGCGCCGGCGACGACCCGCCCGCCCGTGTCGTACCCGGCGAGTACGGACGTCGTGTTCAGAGCCAGCAGCTCCGCGCGGAAGAGGCCGGACAGCCCCTGGCCGCCGCCCCACACTGCCTCCCACGCGGCGAGTTCCCCGGGGGTCCGCAGCCGCGCCCACTCGATCCCCGGCGGCGGTACGGGAGCGGCCAGCCCGGCCGGCCGGTGCAGCCACTCCGCCTCGAAGAGCACCTCGAAGCCGTCCCGCGCCAGGTCCATCGAGGCGAAACTGTCCTTGACCGAGCACCCGGGCGCGCGGGTGTCGATGTCCGCCAGGACCTCCCACGCCGTGGCGTCCGCGGCCAGGGTGACCGCGTCCGGATACAGCGGCGGGGTCCGCCACTCGCTCGTCCAGGCACGGTCGCCGAACGCGCCCGGAAGTCCGTGCGCACGGCACATGGCCTCGCACCACTCTGCGTTGTTGCGGGCGGCGGTGCGCACCCAGGCGTGCCTGTCCGTTGCCGTGATCATGAAACTGAATCATGGCAGAGAGACCGCACGGAGCGAACCAATCCGGTCCGATCCGCGTCTGACCTGCCGTGAAGGCATCCCTGACGGCGCTCAAGACGGCGTGCGAGTCGGCGTTCAAGTCGGCGTTCGAGTCGGCGTCCAAGCCGGCATCCAAGGCATCAAGGCTGACCCTGCGCCTCCCGAAGCCGCGTATCCCGAAGCTGCCGCGCTCCCGCCGTAGCCGGCGGCGGATCGTCCAGGCGATCATGCTCGCCTGCGTGTTCGCGATCGCGCCCGCGACCTGGATGCATGTCGTCGCCGACAGCCGGGTCCGTACCGTCGCCGAAGTGCCCGCGCAGGATGTCGCCGTGGTCTTCGGGGCCGGGCTGTGGAAGGGCCGCCCCACTCCCTATCTCGCGCACCGGCTCGACGCCGCCGCCGAGTTGTACCGGACGGGCAAGGTCAGGGTCGTACTCGTCACCGGGGACAACAGCCGGGTCGAGTACGACGAGCCGGATGCCATGCGGACGTATCTCACCGCGCGCGGGGTGCCGGGCAAGCAGATCGTCAGCGACTACGCGGGCTTCGACACCTGGGACTCCTGCGTACGCGCGAAGAAGATCTTCGGGGTCGACCGGGCGGTCCTGGTGACCCAGGGCTTCCACATCCGGCGGGCCGTCGCGCTCTGCCGGGCGGCGGGGGTCGAGTCGTACGGGGTCGGGGTCGGCGAACCGCATGACTCGGTCTGGTACTACGGCGGTGCACGGGAGATGTTCGCGGCCGGCAAGGCGGCGCTGGACGCCACGTTCACACCGGATCCTCGCTTCCTGGGGGCCAGGGAGCCCGGTGTGAAGGAGGCGCTGGCCTCGGCCGCCCGCTGACCGGCGCGGCCGGCTCACGCTCGCGCGGCGACACGGACGGCCCGTCCGTCCGGAGACTCGCGTCGTCATCCACGGCAGGGAACAGTGAGCCGTATGGAAAACGATGTGGCAACCCTTCTCGCCCGGCACACCGAAGCGCTCGCCCTCTTCACCGAGCGAGTGCACGCCGTAGGGGCCGACCAGTGGGACGCTCCGACGCCCTGTACCGACTGGTCCGTACGCGATCTCGTCAACCACCTCACCGCGGAACAGCTGTGGGTGCCCCCTCTCGTGACCGAGGGAGCGGGCATCGAGGACATCGGCGACGCCTACGACGGGGACGTACTCGGCAGGAAACCGAAGGCCACCTGGGACGCCGCATCGCGCGCCGCCCGCAAGGCCTTCGCGGCCGAGGGCGCGCTGGAGCAGACCGTAGTGCTGTCGTACGGGGAGACCCCGGCCGTGGCGTACTGCGCGCAGATGATCACGGATGCCGTCGTGCACACCTGGGACCTGTCGCGCGCGCTCGGGGCGCAGGAGCGGCTGCCGGACGTGCTGGTGAGCTTCGCGCTGGAGGAGGTCACGCCGTACGCCTCGGGCCTGGCGAAGTCCGGCCTGTTCGCCCCGCCCATCGAGCCCCCGCCGGGCGACAGCCACCAGACCAGGCTGCTGGCCCTGCTCGGCCGCCGGGCCTGACGGCACCGCGGCTTGACGCACCGCGGCTCTGACGGCGCCGGGCCTCTGATGTCGCCGAGCCTCTAATCCGGGCCTCTGATGTCGCCGAGCCTCTAATGTCGCCGAGCCACAGGAACACCGAGGTGACAGGCGCCTCACGCGGCGGCGGGGCGCGGGCGGAGCTGGGCGTACCCGGCCCGTAATCGGGCGCGCCCGTCCGCGTAACACGGGCGTCGCACGCTGGCCGTATGCCCGATGTGCTCGACGACACCACCCCGACCCACTGCCCCTACTGCGCGCTGCAGTGCGGCATGAACCTGCGCGGCAGAGCCGAGGCGGTCGAGGTGGTGGAGCGCCCGGACTTCCCCGTGAACCGGGGCGCGCTGTGCGGCAAGGGCCGTACCGCGCCCGCGCTGCTCTCCTCCCGGGTGCGCCTGACCGAGCCCCTGGTCCGACGCCCCGCCACAGGCAGGCTCGAGCCGGCCACCTGGGAGGAGGCCCTCCGGACCGTTGCGACGGGACTGTCACGTACGCGGACGGTGTACGGCCCCGACGCGGTCGGCGTCTTCGGCGGCGGCGGCCTCACCAACGAGAAGGCGTACGCGCTCGGGAAGTTTGCCCGGGTCGTACTCGGCACCTCGCAGATCGACTACAACGGACGCTTCTGCATGTCGTCGGCGGCGGCCGCGCACCAGCGGGCGTTCGGTCTCGACCGCGGGCTGCCGTTCCCGCTGGAGGACATTCCGCGCAGCGGATGCGTGATCCTGGTCGGCTCGAACCTGGCCGAGACCATGCCGCCCGCGCTGCGCTATCTGACCGAACTGCGCGAGAACGGCGGCACCTTGATCGTCGTCGACCCGCGGCGGACCCGGACCGCGGAGCAGGCCGACCTGCATCTGGCGCCCCGCCCGGGGACGGACCTGGCGCTCGCGCTCGGGCTGCTCCATGTGGCGGTGGCGGAAGGGCGTACGGACGAGGAGTTCATCCGGGACCGTACGAGCGGCTGGGGAGAGGCCAGGGCGGCGGCCATGGCGCACTGGCCCGAGCTCGTCGAGCGGATCACGGGAGTCGGCGTGCCCGAACTGCGGGAAGCGGTACGGATGTTCTGCGACGCCGAGTCCGCGATGGTGCTCACGGCGCGCGGTCCCGAGCAGCACTCCAAGGGTACGG
Organism: Streptomyces lunaelactis; assembly: GCF_003054555.1. NCBI lineage: Bacteria > Bacillati > Actinomycetota > Actinomycetes > Kitasatosporales > Streptomycetaceae > Streptomyces > Streptomyces lunaelactis. The sequence continues at coordinate 2,775,650 of NZ_CP026304.1, forward strand.
ACACGGTGAGCGCCTGGATCAATCTCTGCCTCGCGACGGGCCGGGCGGGGCGCCCGTTCTCCGGCTACGGCTGTCTGACCGGCCAGGGCAACGGCCAGGGCGGACGCGAGCACGGCCAGAAGGCCGACCAGTTGCCGGGCTACCGCAAGCTGGACGACCCGGCGGCGCGGGCACATGTCGCCGGGGTGTGGGGCGTGACCCCGGAGTCGCTTCCGGGGCCCGGGCGCAGTGCGTACGAGCTCCTCGACGCGCTGGGCGGGGACGTGAAGTCGCTGCTGCTGATGGGCTCCAACCCGGTGGTCTCCGCGCCGCGCGCCGCGCACATCGAGGGGCGGATCCGCTCGCTGGACTTCCTCGCGGTCGCGGACGTGGTGCTGTCGGAGACGGCGGCGCTGGCGGATGTGGTGCTGCCGGTCACCCAGTGGGCGGAGGAGACGGGCACGACGACGAACCTGGAGGGCCGGGTTCTGCTTCGCCAGAAGGCGGTGCAGGCGCCGCCGGGAGTACGGAGCGATCTGGAGGTACTGAGCGCTCTGGCGGGACTGCTGGGTCACGAGAAGGGCTTTCCGGCGGACCCGGAGGAGGTCTTCGAGGAGCTGCGCAGGGCGTCGGCGGGTGGCCCGGCGGACTACTCGGGCATCACGTACCGGAGGATCGCGGAGGAGGACGGGGTGTTCTGGCCCTGCCCGGAGGACGGGACGGGAGCCCGGACCCACCCCGGTACGCCGCGGCTCTTCCTCGAGCGGTTCGCCACGCCCGACGGGCGGGCCCGCTTCATCGCCGTCGGGCACCGGCCCGCCGCTGAGGAACCCGACGCCGAGTATCCGGTGCTGCTCACCACCGGGCGGGTCGTCTCCCAGTACCAGTCCGGGGCCCAGACCCGGCGCGTGGACGAGCTCAACGCCGCCGCGCCCGGGCCGTTCGTCGAGCTGCATCCGCTGCTCGCCGAGCGGCTGGGGGCCGTCGAGGGCGAGCCGCTCGCGGTGGTGTCGCGGCGCGGGCGGGCCGTAGGGCCCGCGCGGATCACCACCGGGATACGCGCCGACACCGTCTTCATGCCGTTCCACTGGCCGGGCGAGGGCCGGGTCAACTCGGTGACGAATCCGGCGCTCGACCCGACGTCGCGGATGCCGGAGTTCAAGGTGTGCGCGGTGCGGGTGGAGCGGGTGCCGGGGTAGGGGTGCCTTTTCCAGCCCCGCCGGCGATTGAGGCGCGGGTTCCGGGGCAGCGCCCCGGTTACGGGAAGGGGCCCCGCAGCCGGCCCGTCCAGTCCCCGCCCTGGATCACCGTGCCCTTCGCCCGGAGCTCCTCCGCCACGCCCGCCGCCGCGACATACACCCACGCCCGTACCGCCGTGCCGTCCGGTCGCAGGACCTCGCGCGCCACCCGCTCGTACAGATTGCGCGGGTGGCCCGGCGCGACGTACTCCTCGAGGCGGTCGAGTACGGCGAGGAGCTCCCCGTACTCCCCCGGTGCCGCCGTCACCGCCTCGCCCGCGACCGTGCCCCCGCCGGGCTCGAGCAGGGCGTACGGGTAGCCCGGGCCCTCGTAGAGCACCGCGTCCGCGAGCAGCGCCGGCTCCTCCGCCGCCGTGCGGCCGTGCAGGAAGTGGTCGTGGTTGCACTCGCCGGGGCGCAGCGTCCCGTAGACGAAGAACGGAAGCTCCTCCCCGGGGCCCGGCCGCGTCACGGTGCCACGGTCTCCGCGTCGATCCACTCCAGATACGCCGCGCTGCCGGCCAGCACCGGGGTCGCGATGATCTCCGGGGTGTCGTAGTCGTGTGCCGCCGTCAGATGAGCCTCCAGCGCCGGGTAGCAGGCTTGTTTCGTCTTGAACAGCACCTGCCACTCCTCCGCCGTCTCGATCGCGTTCTGCCAGTGGTAGACGGAGGTCACAGGCGCGGACACCTGCGCACAGGCGGCCAGCCGGGCCTCCACCGCGCCGCGTGCCAGCGCCTCCGCCTTCTCCGCGCTGTCGGTCGTGGTCAGTACGGTGAGTACGGTCAGTGCCTGGGCCACCAACAAGCTCCTTCGGTTCGTCGGCCGTCGTCCGGGCCACGTCGTCACGGGCCAAAACGGCGGGACCATGAGTCCACTTCCGGCCGGTCAGGCCACCGTACGCACGGCTGTTGCGCAACGTCCCGGCATCCGTCGCCACGGCGGCGATCCGATCGCAGCTGATCTGATCCTCGGCCGTACCCACCCTGCCGCTCACACCTCGCCGTACGTCCCCTGCCGCTCACACCTCGGCGAGCGGGCCGACACGCCCGGCCGGCCACGACCCTTCACCCGTTCAGCACGTCGACCCCCGGACGCCATCCGATCCCCCATCACCCGCCGTGACCTGCGACGACGCATCATGTCCAGCGCGACACGCCGAGCGATGCCACCCGAACTGATGGATCATCAGCAGGCGTGGGCGACGGGCTGCGCCTTACCTCGGAGAGAACACGACACCGCACCAGCGCGCTCTCCCGGAGGACCGCCATGCGCACCACCGCCCGCCTGCTGACCGGTACCGCGCTGGCGGCCGCCATCATCGGACTCGGTGCCCAGGGGGCGTTCGCCGGGAACTTCGAGCCGCTGGAGATCTTTCCGTCGCCCGCCTCCGCCGGCGAGACCGTCACCGTGAGCACCACCGCCTGCGGGAACAACGGCCGCGGCGTCGGTGACGCACGGTCGCTCGGCGCCGGCGAGTTCCGGCTGTCGCCCGGTACGCACAAGGAGGTCGCGGTCGGCCGGTTCCGGGTCCCCCACGGCACCCATGCGGGGCACTACACCATCGACGTGACCTGCAAGAACGGCAGGACGGCCACCGGTGAGCTACATGTGCGGCACCACCCCGGACCGATCGGCCACGTGAACACGGGCGTCGGCGGCAGCGTCGGCCCCGACACCACCCAGATCGCGGCGGGTGTGGCCGTACTGGCCGCGGCCGCCGTCGGCGGGACCCTGTTCCTGCGCCGCCGGGCGAGCGGCGCGCAGGGCAGCTGACGGGCCGGTTTCCCACCGTCCCTCGTACCGCCGTGTCCCCGCTCCCGTCAGGCCCCGGGCAACCGAGCCTGCCGGGAGCGGGCGAGATTCGCCCGGAGGACCGATGACCGCCAGGAAGAGGGGTTGGGGCAAGGGCTGGGGCATAGCCGTCGCCGTCTGCGCCGGCGTCTGGCTGGTCCAGAACGGCGCCGAGAACATCACCCCGCCGATACCGTCCGCCGCCGAGGCCTTCGCGGCCGGGCCGGGCCATCACACGGACGCGGCCGCCGATCCGCTGCCGCCGTCCGCGCCCGTACGGCTGCGCATACCCGAGATCAGGGTCAATGCCCCGGTCATGCTGCTGGGGCTGGACAAGGACGGCAGCCTGGACGTACCGCCGGCCGCCGACCGCAATCTCACCGGCTGGTACAAGGACGGCACGGCCCCGGGCGCCAAGGGCACGGCGATCGTCGCCGGACATGTCGACAACGCGCGCGGTCCCTCCGTCTTCTACAGCCTGGGCGCGCTGAAGAAGGGCCACCGCATCGAGGTGACCCGCGAGGACGGCCGTACCGCCGTGTTCACCATCGACGCGATCGAGGTGTACGAGGCCGACGCCTTCCCGGACGAGAAGGTCTACGGGCCCAGGGACCGGGCCGAACTACGGGTGATCACCTGCGGCGGCGGGTTCACGAAGAAGACCGGCTACCAGGGCAATGTGGTGGCGTACGCGCACCTCATCGGAGTGCGGGAGCCCACGGCGACCTAGGTAGGTCTAAGGGGTGTCGGGGAAGTCCGGGTGGGTGAAGGTGGGGGCACCCCCGTGCCCGAAGGGCTACGGGGGAGGGTCGAGGGCCGAGTCTGGCAAGGCGGAGGAAGGAGTCCACGCGGAGCGTCGGCGACTGACGACAACGCAGCCAGGCGACAGCCATCGGCCCGCGACGCCGCCCGGACTTCCCCGGGGCCGCTTAGGCCGTCCACTGGTCGAAGGCGAGCTTGGCGACCAGCGAGAAGACGACGACGAGCAGGACCCCTCGGACGAACTCGCTGCCCTTCCTGAGCGCCATCCGCGCGCCGAACAGGGCGCCCGCCAGGTTGAACACCGCCATCAGCGCGGCCAGCTGCCACAGCACGCTGCCCTGGTAGGCGAACATCACGAGCGCCCCGGCGTTGGTGCAGACGTTGACGATCTTGGCGGTGGCGGAGGCGGTCACCAGGTCGAGGTGGAGTACGGCGCTGAGCGCGAGGACCAGGAAGGTGCCGGTGCCGGGCCCGAACAGGCCGTCGTAGAAGCCGATTCCGCCGCCCACGAGGACGATCGCGGCGATGGTACGGGCCCGGGTGACGGCGCCCTTGTCGGTGTCCGCGGCGGTGCCGAACGACGGGCGCAGCATCACAAAGGCCGCGACGCCGAGCAGCACCACCATGATCACGGGGCGGAGTACCTCGCTGCTGATCCCGGCCGCGAAGAACGCGCCGCCCATCGAACCCGCGAGCGCGGCGAGCCCGATCCGTACCGCCGTCCTCACCTCCACCGGAGCCTTGCGGGCGTAGGTGACGGCGGCGCCCGAGGTGCCGACGATGGCCACGGCCTTGTTGGTGCCGAGGATGTGGGCGGCCGGGACATGAGGCAGACCGAGCAGCAGGGCGGGCAGGAGCAGCAGCCCGCCGCCGCCCACCACCGCGTCGATCCAGCCGGCCGCGGCGGCGGCGAGGCAGAGGACGACGAGGGTGGTCAGCGATATGTCAGGCATGATCGCGACCCTAATCCAGCCCCGCCGGCGATCGAGGCGCGGGGCTCGGGCGGGGCTCGGGCGGGGCTCGGGGCGGGCCCCGACGTGACCCTCACACCACACCGTCGCCCGCGCTGAGCGCAGCGTTCCCCGGGGGAAACAGCCCCGCACCTGCCGGGTAACACCCGCACCGCAGGCTGCGGACATGGCAACTCAGATCGTGGTGATCGGCGGCGGAACGGCAGGCACCCGCCTCGCGCGCCGGCTCGCCGCGAGCGACGCCGCCCCCGGCCTCGGCACCGGCACCGGCACCGGCACCGGCGTCACCGTCACCGTCATCGGCGAGGAACCCCACACCCCCTACAACCGCGTCCTCCTCGCCGAAGTCCTCGCCGGCCGCTACGGCCCCGACGTCATCGCCCTCCCCACCACCCCCGTGCGCCGCGGCGTGCGCGTGGTCCGTATCGACCGCGCCGACCAGGTCGTGCAGTGCGACGACGGAAGCGTGGTGCCCTACGACCGCCTGGTGCTGGCGACCGGCTCCAACCCGGTCCTCCCGCCCCTGCGCGGGCTCGGCCGTGAGCTCCCCGACGGCGTTCACCCCTTCCGCACGATGGACGACTGCCTCGCGCTCGCCGCCGCCGTGCGCGAGGGCACCCGCGCCGTCGTCATCGGCGGCGGGCTGCTGGGCGTCTCGGCGGCCCGCGCGCTCGCCGAGCGCGGCGCGCACGTCGTACTGGCCCACCAGGGCGAGTACCTCATGGAGCGCCAACTCGACCCCGCCGCAGCTGAGTTGCTGCGCCACCACATCGAGTCGCTCGGCGTGGAGGTGCACACGGAGTGCCGCGTTCGCGGCCTGCGCGGTACGTCCGTCGAGCTCGCCGACGGCTATGTCCTCGACTCCGAGCTCGTCGTCCTCGCCTGCGGGGTACGCCCCCGGGTCGGCCTCGCACAGGCCGCCGGACTCGATGTCCGCCACGGCATCGTCGTCGACGACGAGCTGCGCACCTCGGACCCGTACATCCACGCCATCGGCGACTGCGCCGAGCACGACGGCCGGGTCTACGGCCTGGCGGGTCCCGCGCTCGAACAGGCCGATGTCCTCGCGTCCGTACTCACCGCGACGCCGGCCCGCTACACCGGCACCCGCGCGCTGACCCGGCTGACGCTCGCCGGGCACGGCCCCCTCGACCTGGCCGCGTTCGGCGAGACCACCCCGCTGCCCGGCGACGACGTCGTCCGGCTCGCCGACGCCACCCGTGGCGCGTACCGCAAGGTCGTCGTCCGCGGGGACCGGCTCGTCGGCGGAATCCTGCTCGGCGAACTCGGGGCCGTCGGCGAACTGGCCCGTACCTGGGAAGGCGACGAGCCGCTCCCCTCAACCCCGTTGCTGCACCTGCTTGGAGGCTCCTGAGATGTCGACGATGTCCACGATTTCCACCCCCACGATCGTGGTCGTGGGCCACGGGATGGTCGGCCAGCGGTTCCTGGAGGCCCTCGCGGAGCGCGGCCTGACCGGGCGGGCGAGGATCGTCGTCCTGTGCGAGGAGCCACGTGCCGCGTACGACCGGGTCCGGCTGACCTCGTACTTCTCCGGCCGGACCCCGGACGAACTCTCCCTCGTCGAGGGCGACTTCATCCAGCGCCACGGCATCGAGCTGCATCTCGACGACCCGGCCGAGACCATCGACAGGGCCACGCGCACGGTCACCTCGCGCACCGGGCTGAGCTTCACGTACGACACCCTGGTGCTGGCCACCGGCTCGTACCCCTTCGTGCCGCCCGTGCCCGGCAAGGACGCCGAGGGCTGTTTCGTCTACCGAACGATCGAGGATCTGCTGGCGATCGAGGAGTACGCGAAGACGGCCCGTACGGGCGCGGTCGTCGGCGGCGGGCTGCTCGGCCTGGAGGCGGCGGGCGCGCTCAAGGGTCTTGGACTCGAGACGCACATCGTGGAGTTCGCGCCCCGGCTGATGCCGGTGCAGGTGGACGACGGCGGCGGCGCGGCGCTGCTGCGCACCATCGAGCGCATGGGCCTGAGCGTCCACACGGGCACCGGCACCCAGGAGGTCACGGTCGACGACAAGGGGGCCGTCAACGGCATGGCCCTGTCGGACGGTTCGGTCCTCGCCACCGATCTTGTCGTCTTCTCGGCGGGGGTACGGCCCCGGGACCAGCTGGCCCGCGCGAGCGGCCTGGAGGTCGGCGCGCGCGGCGGCATCGTGGTCGACGAGCAGTGCCGTACGTCGGACCCGTCGGTGTTCGCGATCGGCGAGTGCGCTCTGGCGGCGGACGGCCGGGTGTACGGGCTGGTGGCGCCCGGCTACGAGATGGCCGAGACGGCGGCCGCGGCACTGGACGACTCGCTGGAGGGCGAGGTGAAGGCCTTCACCGGTGCCGACATGTCGACGAAGCTGAAGCTGCTCGGCGTGGACGTGGCCTCGTTCGGTGACGCGCACGGCACGGCCGAGGGCTGTCTGGACGTCGTGTACTCGGACTCCCGCTCCGGCGTCTACAAAAAGCTGGTGGTGGACCCGCAGGGCACGCTGCTGGGCGGCGTCCTGGTCGGCGACGCCGATGCGTACGGCATGCTGCGCCCGCTCACAGGCTCCGTACCGCCCGTCTCCCCCGAGCAGCTGGTGCTGCCGGCCGGAACGGGCGCGCCCGCCGCGCTCGGCCCGTCCGCGCTGCCGGACCACGCGGTGATCTGCAACTGCCACAACGTGACCAAGGCCGCGATCACCGCCTGCGCCACCCTCCCCGAGGTGAAGAAGTGCACCAGGGCGGGGACGGGCTGCGGCAGCTGCGTCAAGGTCATCGGCCAGCTGCTGCCGCAGTCCGGGGACAAGGGCCTGTGCGGCTGCTTCCCGTACACCCGGAGCGAGTTGTACGAGATCGTCCGCACCCTGCGCATCACCTCGTACGCCGCTCTGCTCGACAGCCACGGCCGCGAGGAGGCGCGCGGCGGCGACGGCTGCGAGATCTGCAAGCCGACGGTCGGCTCGATCCTGGCGTCTCTCGCCGGTGGCTACATCCTCGACGGCGAGCAGGCGGCGCTGCAGGACACCAACGATCACTTCCTGGCGAACCTGCAGCGCAACGGCTCGTACTCGATCGTGCCGCGCATACCGGGCGGTGAGATCACTCCGGAGAAGCTGATCGTGATCGGCGAGGTGGCGCGCGACTTCGGGCTCTACACCAAGATCACGGGTGGCCAGCGGATCGACCTCTTCGGCGCCCGGGTGGACCAGCTTCCCAGCATCTGGGGACGGTTGGTGGACGCGGGCTTCGAGTCGGGGCACGCGTACGGAAAGGCGCTGCGCACGGTCAAGTCCTGTGTGGGGCAGACCTGGTGCCGCTACGGCGTACAGGACTCGGTCCGGATGGCCATCGACCTTGAGCTGCGCTACCGCGGCCTGCGGGCCCCGCACAAGCTGAAGTCGGCGGTCTCGGGGTGCGCGCGGGAGTGCGCGGAGGCGCAGTCCAAGGACTTTGGAGTGATCGCCACGGCCGGCGGCTGGAACCTGTACGTGGGCGGCAACGGCGGCGCGACGCCGCGGCACGCGGATCTGCTGGCCCAGGATCTCTCCGACGCCGAACTGATCCGGTTGATCGACCGGTTCCTGATGTTCTACATCCGCACGGCGGACCGCCTGGAGCGCACGTCGACGTGGCTCGAGCGGCTGGAGGGCGGTCTGGATCACCTGCGGGACGTCGTGGTCCATGACTCGCTGGGGCTGTGCGCGGAGCTGGAGTCGCTGATGGCGGAGCATGTGACCGGCTATCGCGACGAGTGGGCCGAAACCCTGAACGACCCGGACCGGCTGCTCCGCTTCGTCTCCTTCGTGAACGCGCCGGAGACTCCTGACCCGTCGGTGCGGTTCGTGCCCGAGCGCGGGCAGATCAAGCCCGAACTTCCCGTCCTGACCCTGGGGGCAACCCGATGAGCAAGGTCCAACTCCGCCTGGAAGACGTCTGGTTCACCGTCTGCGAGGCGGCCCGGCTGACTCCGGGGAGGGGCGTCGCGGCGCTGCTCCCTGACGGGCGGCAGGCCGCGGTCTTCGCCGACCGCGCGGGGCGTACGTACGCGATCGACAACCGCGACCCGTTCACGGGCGCGTATGTCCTCTCGCGCGGACTGATCGGCTCGGCACCGGACGGACGGCCGTATGTCGCGTCCCCTCTGCTCAAGCAGCGCTTCGATCTGGAGACGGGCCTCTGCCTGGACGACGAGTCGGTTTCGGTGGCGACCTACTCCACGAAATGACAGCGGCTCCCCGGCCTGACACGTGAGGGCCTCACGTCCGGAGGCCCTCACGGCTGTTGGCGTGCGGGCCTCCGGCCTGGGCCGTGTCCATCCACGTGATGTCGAGGCGGCTTGACGAGACACGGGGGCCAGGCGCCTTGGCGAGCGCCGTCACCCCAGGCCGGACGCCTTGAACACGGCCCGCGCCTCGTCCCCCTCGATACGGTCCGCCAGACCCTCCAGCACAGCCGCCCCGGCCCGCAGCAGCCCGCGCTCGCGGGCCCGGCGCGCGCCCGTGTCCAGCTCGTGCCAGAGCATCGGACTGCCCGCGAGGACCTTGGGGTCGAGCTCGACGCGGTTGCCCAGCGCGTCCCGCAGCACGATCCGCTGAGCCACGCCGCCGCGGCGGCTCACATGGGTGAGCAGATCGGTGCTGACGCGGCGCTCGCCCAGCAGTCCGCGTACCGCGAGCCAGTGGTGGCCCGCGGTCACCCGGGGCGGGAAGAGGACCGCGAAGAGCACCAGCGCGAGCCCGCTCCACATCCCGGACCGCAGGGCGTCCAGCGTGCCGCCGGCGAAGTCGACGAGGTGCAGCAGTACGAACAGGCTCGCGGCGCAGAAGAGCGCGGCCCGCAGATCCGCGGCCCAGCGCTGGTCCCCCTGCGGCTCGCGGCGGGGCCGGGGCCGTCTCCGTAGCATCTCGGCGGTCGGTCCCTCGGGCACCGCATCGTCACCGCCCTGCGCTGCGTCGGGTGTGCTGTCGCGTCCCATGGCCGCGACGCTAGCCGGAGCCCGGGCGCGCGTGCCCACCGTTGACGGTGCGCTGATGGCGTTCCCCGGATCCTTGACGGCGTCCTGATGGTCACGCCGGGCGTCAACATCGCGTGAAGAGGGCCGGTGCGCGCGCCAAGGACGCGACAAGAGCGCGCGCGCCGCCAAAAACGCGCCCTCACGCTGGGGATTCCACTACCCGGAGGTGCCAGCACGATGACCGTTCTCTCCACGCCTCCCGGCGCGCCCCAAGAGGGGGCCGCGCCGGCGGCCCCGCCGCTCCCGCCGCCGAAGGTGCTCGCGGGCGACCGGCACCGGCTCACCGCCCTCCAGGGCCTGGCCGCCCTCTCCCTCGACGCGATGGCATCGGTGGCATACGGCCCCGAGGCCATCGTTCTCGTACTGGCCACCGCCGGCGGCGTCGGGCTCGGCTTCACGCTGCCCGTCACCCTCGCCATCGCCGGCCTGCTCGCGGTGCTCGTCGCCTCGTACCGGCAGGTCATCGCCGCCTTCCCGAACGGCGGCGGTTCCTACGCCGTCGCCAAGACGCATCTGGGCCGCCGCACCGCCCTGGTCGCCGCGGCCTCGCTGGTCCTCGACTACGTACTGAACGTCGCGGTCTCCGTCACCGCCGGCGTCGCCGCCCTCACCTCCGCCTTCCCCGCCCTCTACGAGGACCGGCTCATCCTCTGCCTCGGCGTCCTGGTGCTGGTCACGGCCGTCAATCTGCGCGGCATCGTGGACTCGGCGAAGGCCTTCATCGTCCCGACCGCGATCTTCGTCGGCTCGATCCTGACGATGATCGTCGTCGGTCTGTTCCGTGACGCACCCGCGTCCACCGAGGCGGCCCGCGGGCCACGCCTCCGTACTGACCGAGAACGCCACGACGGTGGGCGCGCTGCTCCTGCTGAAGGCCTTCGCCTCCGGCTGCTCGGCCCTGACCGGCGTCGAGGCCGTCGCCAACGCCGTCCCGTCCTTCCGCGCCCCGGCCGCCAAGCGGGCCCAGCGCACCGAGGTCGCCCTCGGCGGTCTGCTCGGCGTCATGCTGATCGGGCTGGCCGTCCTCATCGGCCGCTTCCACCTCCAGCCGGTCGAGGGCGTCACCGTCCTCGCGCAGCTCGCCGACGCCTCGCTCGGCCACAACTGGGCCTTCTACGTCGTGCAGTTCGCGACCGTCGTCCTGCTGGCGCTGGCCGCGAACACCTCCTTCGGCGGGCTGCCGGTGCTGATGTCGCTGCTCGCCCGCGACAACTACCTGCCGCATGTCTTCGGCCTCAAGGCCGACCGTGAGGTTCACCGGCACGGCGTGCTGACGCTCGCCGCCATCGCCGCGCTGCTGCTGGTCTTCTCCGGCGGCGACACCAACACCCTGGTACCGCTCTTCGCGATCGGCGTCTTCGTCGGCTTCACCATCTGCCAGACCGGCATGGTGATCCACTGGCGCGCGGATCGGTCCCAGGGATGGCGGTGGAAGGCCGCACTCAACGGCTTCGGAGCCGTACTCACCTGCGTCTCCGCGGTCGTCGTCACCGCCACCAAGTTCACCGAGGGCGCCTGGCTGATCGTGATCGCGCTGCCCGCCCTGGTGCTGCTCTTCGAGCGGATCCACCGGGAGTACGGGAGGATCGGTGAGCGTCTCGGCCTCGGCAAGGTCCCCGAGGCCCCGCACCGCGAGCGCTCCCTCGTCATCGTCCCCGTGTCGAATCTGTCCCGGCTGACCTGCGAGGCGGTGAACGCGGCCGTGTCCCTGGGCGACGAGGTGCGCGCCGTGACGGTCACGCACCCGGACGAGGAGGACCGCGAGGCGCTGGCCGCGCTGCGCCGCGACTGGGAGCTGTGGAACCCGGGCGTGGAGCTGGTGGAGCTGTCCTCCGAGCACCGCACGGTCGGGCGGCCCGTCTCGGAGTACGTACGCAAGGTGTACAAGTACCACCCGGGCACCCGGGTCACGGTGCTGATACCCGAGGTGGAGCCGGACCGGCTGTGGCAGCGACTGCTGCAGAACCAGCGCGGCGCGGTCCTGGCGCACGCGGTACGGCGCGACACGGACGCGGTGATCTGCCGCCTCCGCTTCCGCCTCGGGGAGCCCGGGAGCCGCTCCTAAGTCCGGCGATACAATTCAGGGGATGCTCGAACTCCCCGTCACCTGGTAACGGTCACACCTGGGCGAGTGGACCGCTGTATGTCACCTCTTGTTGACGTACAGTCAATTCGGCACTCCTAGGTTCCGGTAGCGCGCGACCCCGCGGCGCCGGCCGGTGCGGCGGGGTGGTCACCACCACCCTGGAGTGACAAGTGGAACGTCGCAGCTTCCTGCGCGGAGCGGTCATCGGCACTTCCGTCGCCGCCTTCGGCGGCACCCTGATGCGCGGTGCCGCATACGCGGCCCCCGCCCAGAACGGCCCCAGCCCGTACGGCCCGCTGGGCGCCGCCGACGCCAACGGCATCCAGCTGCCGAGCGGGTTCACCAGCCGGGTGATCGCCCGCTCCGGGCAGACCGTCTCCGGCACTTCCTACGCCTGGCACAACGCCCCTGACGGCGGCGCCTGCTTCGCCGACGGCAGCGGCTGGATCTATGTCTCCAACTCAGAGATCAACCCCGGCGGCGGCGCCAGCGCCGTGAAGTTCAACTCCTCCGGCACCATCACCAGCGCGTACCGGATCCTCTCCAACACCCGGCAGAACTGTGCCGGCGGCGCCACCCCGTGGAACACCTGGCTGTCCTGCGAGGAGGTCTCCCTCGGCTACGTCTACGAGACCAACCCGTGGGGTGGCACCAGCACCCGCAGAGACGCCATGGGCAAGTTCAAGCACGAGGCTGCCGCCGCCGACCCGGTACGCCACGTGATCTACCTGACCGAGGACGAGAGCAACGGCTGCTTCTACCGGTTCATCCCGACCACATGGGGCAATCTCTCCTCCGGCACCCTCCAGGTGCTCGTCGCCGGCTCCGGCACCTCCGGCTCCTTCACCTGGCAGAACGTGCCCGACCCGGACGGCTCGCCGACCGCGACTCGCAACCAGGTCTCCGGCGCCAAGCACTTCAACGGCGGCGAGGGCTGTCACTACGCAGGCGACACCGTCTGGTTCACCACCAAGGGCGACAACCGCGTCTGGCAGGTCAACCTGCTGAACAGCACCTACGAGCTGGCCTACGACGACAACCTGGTCAACCCCGGTCCCGCCCCACTGACCGGCGTCGACAACATCACCGGCTCCTCCTCCGGCGATCTCTTCGTCGCAGAGGACGGCGGAAACCTGGAGATCTGCATCATCACGCCGAACGACATCGTCGCAGTGTTCCTGCGGGTCACGGGCCAGTCCTCGTCCGAGATCACCGGACCGGCGTTCTCGCCCGACGGCCAGCGGCTGTACTTCTCCAGCCAGCGCGGTACGAGCGGCTCCTCGTCGGGCGGTATCACCTACGAGGTGACGGGACCGTTCCGGGCGTAGCCCGCGGCCTCCGCCGTGGCGCCGCCCCGCAGCAGGGCGGCGCCCAGCGGAGTGAGCGTGTGCAGGACCGCGTTGCCGTGGCGCAGTGTCACCACCAGGCCCGCCTCGCGCAGTACGGCCGCGTGCTGGCTTGCGGAGGCGAGTGACACCCCTGCCCTGCGGGCGAGTTCACTGGTCGTACAGCCGAAGCGGATGGCCTGCAGGACGGCCGAGCGGGTGTGGCCGACGAGCTTGCCCAGCGAAGGGCCGCCGGCCTCGCCGAAAGCGGGGCCGGCGCTGTGCGCGGCCGGATAGACGAGTACCGGCGGGAGCGCGGCGTCGCGGTATACCACCGGTTTGCCGCGGCAGAAGAACGACGGCTGCAGCAGCAAACCCCGCCCGCCCAGGTGCAGTTCGCGCTCGACGGGATAGTCGGCCTCCAGGACCGGCGGCCGCCAGCGCAGCACCGGCGGCAGCGAGGCGAGCAGTTCGTCCGCGCCGCCGTCGAGCAGCGCGCGGCCGCGTACGGCACGCTCCGCCTCGATCCTGGCCTGGACGTGCGGCCAGTACGGCTCCACGGCGGCCCGGTGGTAGCTGCGCAGCGCCCCGATGAGGCGGGCCAGCGGCTCGGCCCCGCCCTCGGCGAGCGCGGCGAGCCTGCCGGGCAGCACGGGCACGGAGGCACGGTCGGAGGCGGCCAGGGCCAGTTCGGTGTGCAGACGGCCGGGCGGCGTGGCACGCAGCGCCTCCAGTCCCGCGTCCATCCCCGAGCGGCCTTCAGGAGGTGTCAGAAAGTCCGGGAAATAGCCCCGCGGCGGAACCAGTGCGGCAAGCAGACGTGTTTCACCATTCAACCGGGCGCGGGTTTCCGAGCGCCATTCCCCGAAGACCTGTGCACCGCGCCGATCCCGCAATCGGTGAAAGCTGAGAATGGTTTCCCACAGAACATCAGGTCTCACCGCCATCCGCACTCTTGCTAGGTCGTCCCCAGTGAAATGGATACGCAGCACCGAACCCCCACCTGCTCCACCTGTTGCATCCGCAATCGCCCCCGATCACTGAGTATGCATGCCATCACAGGACGTTACCACGGTGTTTCAGCCACAGTTGAAACGCCTCGCGAGGGGTGGGTGCTAACCGAAAGGCTGTACGACGTCGGGCAGGAAACCTTCTGTCTCCGATGGACGTGCGAAGACCGTGGGGGGCTTTGCACGTCCGGCGGCGGGTGACAGAAGGTGCGGCTCCCTGCCCGGCACGGGTAATGGGGCGCGGCCCGCGGATGGGGATCCGCGGGCCGCGCTCCGCCCGTTTTCCGTACGACGCTCCGCCCCGTTCTTTGCGTGGCGATCGGCCTGTTCTTTGCGTGGCGAACGGCAGAAATTCGATTCCCGTGAAGGTCCGTAATTCAACAGGGAATCGGCCTTGCCGAAAAAGGCACACAGAAGGGGCGGGCGCCCCGCACAAGGCGCCCGCCCCTTCCCTTTCGGTGTTCCGGAGCCGCCACCGGGTCGGTGAGGGTGGGGTACCGACCGGGGCAGGCCCCGGACCCCGGCGACGGCTCCGGTGTCCTATCGGGAGTCGCTGCCCTTCGACTCCGCCGCCGCCCGGCCTGCCTCGAGGCGCGCCACCGGGATACGGAACGGCGAGCAGGAGACGTAGTCCAGGCCCACCTCGTGGAAGAAGTGCACCGACTCCGGGTCGCCGCCGTGCTCACCGCAGACGCCCAGCTTGAGGTCGGGGCGGGTGGCCCGGCCGGCCTCGACCGCGCTGCGCACCAGCGCGCCGACGCCGTCCCTGTCGATCGTCTCGAACGGCGAGACCCCGAAGATGCCCTTCTCCAGGTACGCGGTGAAGAAGCTCGCCTCGACGTCGTCGCGGGAGAAGCCCCACACGGTCTGGGTGAGGTCGTTCGTACCGAAGGAGAAGAACTGGGCGGCCTCGGCGATCTGGCCGGCCGTCAGCGCGGCCCGCGGCAGCTCGATCATCGTGCCGATGGTCAGCCTGAGGTCGGTGCCCGTGGCCGCCTGCACCTCGGCGATGACCCGGTCGGCCTCCTCGCGGACGATCTCCAGCTCCTGGACGGTGCCCACCAGCGGAATCATGATCTCCGGCCGCGGGTCGCCCTTGGCGTTCTTGCGCTCGGCCGCGGCCTCGGCGATCGCCCGAACCTGCATGGCGAACAGACCGGGGATGACCAGACCGAGACGTACGCCGCGAAGGCCCAGCATCGGGTTCTGCTCATGGAGCTTGTGCACGGCCTGGAGGAGCCGGAGGTCGTTCTCGTTGGCGTCCTTGCGGGCCTCGGCGAGGGCGACACGTACCGACAGTTCGGTGATGTCGGGCAGGAACTCGTGCAGCGGCGGGTCGAGCAGCCGGACGGTGACGGGCAGCCCGTCCATCGCCTCGAACAGCTCGATGAAGTCCTTCTTCTGCAGCGGCAGCAGGGCGCCCAGCGCCAGCTCGCGCTCGTCGTCGGTGTCCGCGAGGATCAGCTTCTCGACCATCTCGCGGCGCTCGCCGAGGAACATGTGCTCGGTGCGGCACAGGCCGATGCCCTGGGCGCCGAACCGCCGCGCGCGCAGCGCGTCCTCGGCGTTGTCGGCGTTCGCCCGTACGCGAAGTCGGCGTACCCGGTCCGCGTACGCCATGATCCGGTGCACGGCGGCGACCAGCTCGTCGGCGTCGTCGGCGCCCGCGTGCATCCGGCCCTCGAAGTACTCGACGACCGGCGACGGTACGACCGGCACCTCACCGAGGTAGACCTTGCCGGTGGAGCCGTCGACGGAGACGACGTCACCCTCCTCGATGACCCGCTCGCCGACCGTCAGCCGGCGCCGCTTGGTGTCGACCTCGAGCTCCTCGGCGCCGCAGACACAGGTCTTGCCCATGCCGCGGGCGACGACGGCCGCGTGCGAGGTCTTGCCGCCGCGCGAGGTCAGGATGCCCTCGGCGGCGATCATGCCGTCGAGGTCGTCGGGGTTGGTCTCACGGCGGATGAGGATGACCTTCTCGCCGGAACGCGACCACTTGACCGCGGTGTACGAGTCGAAGACGGCCTTGCCGACGGCCGCGCCGGGGGAGGCGGCGATACCGCGGCCGAGCAGCTCCGTCTTCGCCTGGTCGTCGAAGCGCGGGAACATCAGCTGCGCGAGCTGGGCGCCGTTGACGCGCTGGAGCGCCTCGGCCTCGCCGATGAGGCCCTGGTCGACGAGCTGGGTGGCGATACGGAAGGCCGCACCGGCCGTGCGCTTGCCGACGCGGGTCTGCAGCATCCACAGCTGGCCGCGCTCGATGGTGAACTCGATGTCGCACAGGTCGCGGTAGTGCGTCTCGAGGGTCTCCATGATCTGCATCAGCTGGTCGTACGACGTCTTGTCGATCGTCTCCAGCTCGGCGAGCGGCACGGTGTTGCGGATGCCCGCGACGACGTCCTCACCCTGCGCGTTCTGCAGGTAGTCGCCGTAGACGCCCTGGTGACCGCTGGCGGGGTCGCGGGTGAAGGCGACGCCGGTGCCGGAGTCGGGGCCGAGGTTGCCGAAGACCATCGAGCAGATGTTGACGGCCGTGCCGAGGTCGCCGGGGATGCGCTCCTGGCGGCGGTAGAGCTTGGCGCGCTCGGTGTTCCACGACTCGAAGACCGAGCGGATCGCGAGGTCCATCTGCTCGCGCGGGTCCTGCGGGAAGTCACGGCCCGCGTCGCGCGAGACGATCTTCTTGAACTGCTTGACCAGCTTCTTCAGATCGGCGGCGTCGAGGTCGGTGTCGACGGTGACCTTCTTGGCGTGCTTGGCCTCCTCGAGCGCCTCCTCGAAGAGGTCGCCGTCGACGCCCAGCACGGTCTTGCCGAACATCTGGATGAGGCGGCGGTAGGAGTCCCAGGCGAAGCGCTCGTCGCCGGACTGCTGCACGAGCCCGGCCACCGAGGCGTCGGAGAGACCGATGTTGAGGACGGTGTCCATCATGCCCGGCATCGAGAACTTCGCACCCGAACGTACCGATACCAGAAGGGGGTTGTCGGCCTGGCCGAGCTTCTTCCCCATCGTCTGCTCGAGGGCGTCGAGGTGCGCGCTCACCTCGTCCCGGAGCGCGGCGGGCTCGGTGCCACTGTCGAGGTAGACCTTGCACGCCTCGGTGGTGATCGTGAAGCCCGGAGGGACGGGCAGCCCGAGGTTGGTCATCTCGGCGAGGTTCGCACCCTTGCCACCGAGGAGGTCCTTGAGGTCCCTGTTGCCCTCGGTGAAGTCGTAGACGAACTTCTGATCTTTGTTTTCCGACACGGGTCTCGACTCCTCGAGGACTCGGTGGCTGCCCTGACGGCGAGGAACATACCCAGATCGAAGGCATCTGGGTACGTCCACTTGGCCGTCATACGGCTGTAACCACTCGTCCGCCAGTAGATCGAAAGTAACCAACGAGCAGTTGAACTGGACGCATTCATTCAAGATCCGAAGGCATCAGCACGTACAGCGATGACAACACGATCCAGCATCACGCAGAGCGATGAATTACTTGATCAATCGAACGAACGAGGGGTGGCACTTAGTGCCACCCCTCAGAAAGATGCAGTCGACGCCAAATCGCTCATCTGAGCGCCACCCCTATCAAGGGTGGCGAGAATCACGCGGCGGGAGGGCGTCCCGTCCCAGGATCCGGACCCGCGTAACACGCCGAAACACAACGGCTGAGGACAGCGAGATCCACCTCCTCCAGGCTCCGGGCGAAGACCCGGCCCGCCGACTCGGGCACCGGCAGCAACGATGGCACCACCAGCACCGCACACCCCGCGGCCTCCGCGGAGTTGCTGCCGTCCGGCGAGTCCTCCACCGCCACGCAGGCCCCGGGGAGAGCCCCGAACCGGTCGGCGGCCGCCCGGTAGGGATCGGGGTGCGGCTTCGTCCGTACGGTGTCGTCGGCCGAGAGCGTGAAGGAGAACGGCACATCGGCCAGCGCTCCCCCGACCACCGTGTCCACGACGATCCGCGGCGAGGCGCTCACCAGGGCGAAGGGCACCTGCCGCCGCTCCAGTTCAGCCAGCAGCCGCCATGCGCCGGGGCGCAGCGGGGCCCCGGCCTCGACCCGGCGGTGGAAGGAGGCGGTGAGGGTGGCACTCAGGGCCACCCCATCCGTCTCCCCGGCGCCGCTGACCCGCATCAGATGAGCGGCGGTGTCCTCCACGGCCCGGCCGACCACCTCCGGGGCGTCCGCGTCCGACAGCCGGTGGCCGAGCGAGGCGGCGACCTCTTCGGTCGCCTCCCACCACAGCACCTCGGTGTCGACGAGCGTGCCGTCCATGTCGAAGAGCACGGCCGCGGGGAGGGCCCCGGGCTTCCTCATGAAACCCCCGGCACGACGAGGACGGGCCGCTGCGCCAGGCCGACCGCCGCCCGGCCGCCGGGCACCAGCGCGCCCGCGTCCCGCGACGGCAGATCGACCTTGACCGAACCGCCGCCCGGCAGGTCGAGCAGCACCCGGGTGACGGAGCCGAGGAAGGACGTGGAGACGACCGTGGCCTCGCCCTGCGGGTCGGCGGTGACGGTGACGTTCTCGGGGCGTACCAGCACCTCGACCTCACTCGTCCCGGGCGCGTCACCGTCCACGGGCAGCCTGCTGCCCGCCACGTCGACCAGGCCGTCGTCCGTCATACGGCCCGGCAGCCGGTTCATCGTGCCGACGAACTCGGCGACGAACGGCGTGGCGGGCCGCTCGTACAGCTCGGCCGGTGCCGCGCACTGCTCCAGCTTCCCGGCGTTGAGCACGGCGACCCGGTCGGCCATGGACAGGGCCTCCTCCTGGTCGTGCGTAACGAAGATCGTCGTGATCCCGAGGGAGAGCTGCAGCCGCCGGATCTCCTCGCGCAGGCTGAGCCGCACCTTGGCGTCCAGCGCGGAGAGCGGCTCGTCCAGCAGGAGCACGCGCGGCTGAAGGGCCAGCGCCCTGGCGAGGGCGACCCGCTGCTGCTGGCCGCCGGACAGCTGGTGCGGGTAGCGGTCACCGTGCTCGGGCAGGCCGACGAGGTCGAGGAGTTCGGCGGCGCGGGCGTTGCGCTTGGCGGCGGGCACCTTGCGCACCCGCAGGCCGAAGGCCACATTGTCGCGGGCGCTGAGGTTGGGGAAGAGGCTGTACGACTGGAAGACCATGCCCGCGTCCCGGCGGTTGGCCGGTACCCGGGTGATGTCCTCGCCGTCGACCAGCACCTCGCCCGCGTCGGGCGCCTCGAAGCCGGCGACGACACGCAGTGCCGTGGTCTTGCCGCAGCCCGAGGGGCCGAGCAGGGCGATCAGCTCGCCCGGCTCGACGGTCAGGTCGAGGCCGTCGAGTGCGACGGTGGGGCCGAAGGCCCGGCGCAGACCGCGGAATTCGACGCGGGCTCCGGTCACGGCGGAGGCACCGGACCGTTCCGCCACGGCAGTTGCTGGTGCAGACATGGGTTACTGGTCCTTGCTGGAGGAGGGGGCGGCGGCCATGGCGTTCGCGGTCCGGGTGCCGTTCCCCGCACGGGAGAGGAGCAGCAGCAGCGCCCAGGTGAGCAGAAGACTGAGGATGGAGACGGCCACCGACATGCGCGCCTGCGCTCCGGAGACCGTGACGATCCACACCGCGAAGGGCTGGTAGCCGAGCAGCGCGGCGATGGTGAACTCGCCGAGCACCAGCGCCAGCGTGAGGAATGCGGCACCGGCGAGCGAGGTGCGCAGATTGGGCAGGATGACCCGGAGGATGACGTACAGCCAGCTCGCACCGCAGTTGCGGGCGGCCTCCACCAGTGTGGGTACGTCGATGGCGCGCAGTCCCGCGTCGAGCGAGCGGTACACGAAAGGCAGCGCCAGCACCGTGTAGGCGAGGACGAGCACGAGCGGGAAGCTCTCGTTCTGGACCGCCATGAAGGTCTGGTAGAGCGGGGTGCGGGACAGCTGCTCCGGGCCCCAGCGCAGCACCGTGGTGATCCCGGTGACCAGCGCGATCGGCGGCACCACCAGGGGCAGCATGCACATCACTTCGACGACGGGCCGCAGCCGGGGCGCGCCAAGACGTACGGCGACCAGCGCGGGCACGGCCAGCAGCAGGACGAGCGCGATGGTCGCGGCGGCGAGGCCGAGCGAGAGCAGCAGGCTGTCGGTGAATCCGTCGGCGCCGAGAATCCCGGTGTACGCCTCGAAGGAGACGCCCTGGCCCGGGGTGTGCACGGTGAAGACGAACGACGCGACGAGCGGCACGATGAAGTACAGCCCGGCGAGCGCCAGTACGAGCCCGCGCCAGACGCGCGGCCGTCGGCGGCGACGCTCGGCAAGCGTGCTCTGCGCGGCGTCGTTCCCGGCATCGGTCGTTATCGCAGCCATCGGGCACTCCGTCGCTGGAGGGGCAGATAGACCGCCATGACGAGGCCGGCGATCACGATCATGTCGAGGCTCAGGGCGAGCGCCACGTTCTCCTGGCCGACCAGCACATTGCCGGAGAGCGCGTCCGCGATCTTCAGCGTGACCAGCGGTACGGAGCCGCCGACCAGGGCGGCGGCGGTGGCGTGCGCGGCGAAGGCGCTGCCGAAGAGCAGCACGAACCCGCCCAGCAGGGACGGTGCGAGGACCGGCAGTCCGACCATGCGCCAGAACTGCCATCCCGTCGCTCCGGTGTTCTGCGCGGCCTCGCGCCACTGGGGACGCAGTCCGTCCAGCGCCGGGATGATCACCAGCACCATCAGCGGGGTGAGGAAGTAGAGATAGACGACGGCGAGCCCGGTGAAGGAGTACAGATTCCAGCCGAGACTGCCGAGGTCCGCGAGCTGCGTGACCACACCGGAGATGCCGGCGGTCGCGATGAACGCGAACGCGAGCGGTACGCCGCCGAAGTTGGCGAGCACGCCGGAGGCGGTGAGGGCCGCGCTGCGCAGCCACGTGCGGCGGGAGGTGACGATCGCCTGCGCGATCAGTACACCGGCGACCGAACCGATCACCGCGGTGAGCGCCGAGAGCTGCACGCTGCCGACGAGGGAGCCGAGATACGGGCCCTGCAGCGAGCGCTGGAGATGCTCACCGGTCAGCGCGGTGGCGCCGGTGGCCCGGTCGGTGCCCGTGACCGCGCCGTACAGCAGAGCGCCGACGGGAAGGCCGAAGCACAGGCCGGTGAAGACAAGCAGCGGAAGCGCGGCGAGCCAGGTGCGGGGGCCGGGCCGCCGGCGGCGGGTGCCGCCGGCGGGTCCGCTGGGGGACGGGGAGGGAACGGGCATCAGGAGAGGGCCTTGTCCCAGTTCTCGGCGAGGGCGGCCTTGGCCTTGTCGAGCTCCGCGGAGGAGGGGAAGGCCGGGGTGCCCTCGACCTTGGGGAGCTTGGCGACGGAGCCCTTGTCGGCGGTGCCGTCCGTGGTCATGACGGGCAGCAGTACGGGACGGGCGTACCCCTTCAGCCAGAGGTTCTGGCCCTCGGCGCTGTAGAGGAACTCCATCCACAGCCGGGCGGCGGCCGGGTTGGGGGCCTCCTTGTTGATCGCCTGCGAGTAGTACTGCGCGTAGACGCCGTCGCCGGGTACGGAGACCTTCCAGTCGACGCCCTTGCCGCGGAACTGGTCGGCGTAACCGGCGTTGAGGTAGTCCCAGTCGATGCTGATGGGGGTCTCGCCCTTTTCGACCGTGGCCGGGGTGGACTCGACGGGGATGAAGTTGCCGCTCTTCTTCAGCTCGGCGAAGAAGTCGATGCCGGGCTGGATGTCGGCGAAGGTGCCCTTGTTGGCGAGGGCGGCCGCGTACACGCCGCCGAAGGCGGAGCCGGACTTGGTCGGGTTGCCGTTGAGCGCGACCTTGCCCTTGTACTCGGGCTTGAGCAGATCCGCGAAGGTCTGCGGGCAGTTCTTGATGCGCTTCGCGTCGCAGCCGATGGAGACGTAGCCGCCGTAGTCGTTGTACCAGCGGCCGTCGGCGTCCTTCTGCGCGTCCGGAATCCTGCTCCAGGACTCGACCTTGTACGGGGCGAACAGGCCCTCGGCCGCGCCGCTGCGCGCGAAGGCGATGCCCAGGTCCATGACGTCGGGGGCGCGCTTCTGGCCCTTGCGGGCCTTGACGGCGGCGATCTCGTCGGCGCTGGAGGCGTCCGGGTTCTCGCTGCTGACCTTGATCTTGTACTTGGCCTCGAAGGCCTTGATCAGCTCGCCGTAGTTCGCCCAGTCCGGCGGGAGGGCGATGACGTTCAGCTTGCCCTCCTTCTCGGCGGCCGCGACGAGCGCCTTCATTCCACCGAAGTCGGCGGCCGAGGCACTGGCGTTCGCCTTCACCTTGCCGCCGGTGGCCTCACCGTCGGGCGCGGCACCGCAGGCGGTGAGGGTGGTGAGCGCGGCAGCGCCGAGCAGTGCGGCAGCGCCGAGACGGGTGGGTCTGAACACGGTCTCTCCCAGAGACGAGGTGCGGGGCACCTGAGGAACTTGTCTGAACAAGCTGGGTTCAGTTCGCCCGGAGGAGCTGTCCGGATCATGAACGCCACATGGCCGGAGCGGCACGGCTGCCGGAAGAGCCGACGCTGTCCCCGCACCGGTCAGGCCCGGCCCGCGGGACTGGACACGGTGGCCGTGCGGCCCGGTTAGGGTGAGCAGGGAATCGGAACACAGCGCAAGCGACTGCGCACAGTTCGGGGCACGGAGGGCGTTCGCGTGGGCACGGCGCGTTATCTGGAGATCGCGGAGGCACTGCGGCGGTCGATCCTGGGCGGCGAGTATCCGGTCGGGGCCCAACTCCCCTCGGAGAGCGACCTCGCGGCCCGCTGGTCCGCATCGCGGGGGACAGTGCGTCAGGCCGTCGCCGTACTGGCGTCCGAGGGCCTGATCGGCTCCCGGCAGGGTGCGCGCAGAATCGTACTGCGCCACGAACGCCGCCACAGCTTCGCGGAGTTGAACAGCTTCGCGCAGTGGGCGCAGGGCATGGGCTACGAGACCTCCAGCCACATCCTGACCCGCACCCGCCGCCCCGCGACCCCGACGGAGGCCTCCCGGCTCTCGGTCCCCGCGGGTTCGGGGATCCTGTACGTCCTGCGGCTGCGGCTGCTCGACGGCGAACCGGCCATGCTGGAACGGACGGCGTACGCGGAGTGGGTGGCGCCCGCGGTGGAGGAACTGGCCGAGGACTGCGTATCGATCATGAACAGCATCGCCGAACGGCAGGGCATCGTCGCCCAGTACGGCGAACACCTCATCGACGCGGTGCCGGCGGGGAGCGTGGACGCACGGATGCTACGGGTCCGCAGGGGCAGCCCGCTGCTGCGCCAGCGCCATCTGACGTGCACGGCGACGGGCCGGCCGATCGAGTGGACGGACGACCGCTATGTGGCGGGGAGTGTGACGTTCAGCGTGAGCAACTCCTCGGACACGGCCCCGCTTTCGCGCCACGCGGGCGACCTCTCAATCCCCTCCGGCGATTGAGGAGCGGGGAGCGGCACGGAGCCCCGGCAGGGCACCGCACGCCGCGGGTCACCCCCCGGACGTGTCCAGTTCCGCCTCCGCGCTGACGCCCGCGCAGTCGTACGGGTCCTTCAGCCAGCCCTCCGGCAGGACCACGCGGTTGTTGCCCGAGGTGCGGCCCCGGGGGCCGTCCGCGCCCACCGGCCACGGCTGGTCCAGGTCCAACTCCCCCAGATGCGCGTCCATCTCCGCCAGCGACGACGTGATCGCCAGCTTCTTCCGCATCTCCGAGCCCACCGCGAAGCCCTTCAGGTACCAGGCCACATGCTTACGGAAGTCGATCACGCCACGCGTCTCGTCGCCGATCCACTCCCCCAGCAGCTCCGCGTGCCGCCGCATCACGCCCGCGACCTCCTTGAGCGTCGGCGTCGCACAGGCGCCACCGCCCTCGAAGGCGGCCACCAGATCGCCGAACAGCCACGGTCGCCCCAGGCATCCGCGCCCCACGACCACCCCGTCGCAGCCCGTCTCCCGCACCATCCGCAGCGCGTCGTCCGCCGACCAGATGTCGCCGTTGCCGAGCACCGGGATCTCCGGGACGTGCTCCTTCAGCCGGGCGATCGCGTCCCAGTCCGCCGTACCGCCGTAGTGCTGCGCCGCCGTACGCCCGTGCAGCGCGATCGCGCTCACGCCCTCGTCGACCGCGATCCGGCCCGCGTCGAGGAAGGTGATGTGGTCGTCGTCGATGCCCTTGCGCATCTTCATCGTCACCGGCAGGGCGCCCGCGTTCGACACCGCCTCGTTCAGGATCGCGCGCAGCAGCGGCCGCTTGTACGGGAGGGCCGAGCCACCGCCCTTGCGCGTCACCTTCGGCACCGGGCAGCCGAAGTTCAGGTCGATGTGATCGGCCAGATTCTCGTCCGCGATCATGCGGACCGCCTTGCCGACGGTCACCGGGTCCACCCCGTACAACTGAATCGACCGCGGCGTCTCCGTCGCGTCGAAGTGGATGAGCTGCATGGTCTTCTCGTTGCGTTCGACCAGCGCCCGCGTCGTGATCATCTCGCTGACGAACAGCCCCTTGCCGCCCGAAAACTCACGGCACAGGGTGCGGAAGGGCGCATTGGTGATCCCGGCCATCGGCGCGAGCACCACCGGGGGCTGCACGGCGTACGGGCCGATCTTGAGCGTCGAGGACGGGGCGAGCGTGGTCATCCGCCCATTGTCGCGCACTCCCGGAGTCGTTACCGCCGCCGGGACGGGACATGGCCGTGGGCCCGGACCGCGTCATGCGGTCCGGGCCCACGGTCGTGATCAGGACTGGTCCTCCTGCGGCGCCGCAGCCTCGCTGCCGCCCTGTGCGCGCTCACGCATCTTGCGCACCAGGTCCTGCTTCTGCTCGGCGGCCGTCTTGCGGTCGGCGTTGCGCGCGGGACCGTTGCCCTGCTGGTCGGCGCGGGACAGCTTCTTGCGCTGTCCGCCCACGCCGAGGAGGTTGTTGCGGCTCTTGGCCATGGGGCTCTCCCATATGTGGTGAGAAGTGACTGGGGAATCGTCAGATGGCGGCGGGGGTGGACCGCCGCCCTCTCACTCGTAGATCTGGAAGAACGAAGACATGGAGGTGACGGTACCGCGCCTCGGGGCGGCGCAGGTACCAGTTTCCGGGCGACTTCCATGGACCGACGGATGACAGATATCAGATGACGACTGACGGATGACAGATATTGAAATCTGTCATCCGTCATGCCATGGTTGTGATGTCACCCCAATGCCCCACCGACCGAGGAGCCCCCTCATGACCTTCCCCCCTCTCCCCCTGCGTCCCCTCGGATCCACCGGCCCCCAGGTCTCCGCCCTCGGTCTCGGCTGCATGGGCATGTCCGCGCTGTACGGCGAGGCCGACCGTGCCGAATCCATCGCCACCATCCACGCCGCCCTGGAATCCGGGATCACCCTTCTCGACACCGGCGACTTCTACGGGATGGGGCACAACGAACTGCTGATCAACGAGGCCCTGCGCACCGCCCCCGCCGCAGCCCGCGAAAAGGCGCTCACCAGCGTCAAGTTCGGCGCCCTGCGCGACCCGGACGGCGGCTGGTCCGGTTATGACGGCCGGCCCGCCGCGGTGAAGAACTTCGCCGCCTACTCCCTGCAGAGGCTCGGCACCGACCACATCGACATCTACCGGATCGCCCGCGTCGACCCCGACGTCCCGGTCGAGGAGACGATCGGCGCCATCGCCGAGCTGGTCCAGGCAGGCCATGTCCGGCACATAGGCCTCTCCGAGTTCGGCGCGGAGTCCATCCGCCGGGCCGCGGCCGTGGCCCCGATCTCCGACCTCCAGATCGAGTACTCCCTGATCTCCCGCGGCATCGAGCAGGAGATTCTGCCGACCACCCGTGAGCTGGGCATCGGTGTCACTGCGTACGGGGTGCTCTCGCGCGGGCTGATCAGTGGGCACTTCACCCGCGACCGCGCGCTCGCACCGGGCGACTTCCGCGGTATGAGCCCGCGTTTCCAGGGCGAGAACCTTCGGCACAACCTCGGACTGGTCGAGGCGCTGCGCAAGATCGCCGAGCAGAAGGGCGTCTCCGTCGCGCAGATCGCCATCGCGTGGGTGCTCTCGCGGGGCGAGGACATCGTGCCGCTCGTCGGCGCCCGCCGCCGCGACCGGCTCACCGAGGCTCTCGGCGCGCTCGATGTCACCCTGGGCGCCGACGATCTCGCCGCGATCGAGCAGGCCGTCCCGGCCGGCGCGGCCGCGGGCGACCGTTACCCGACGGCGCAGATGGCCCACCTGGACAGCGAGCGCTGACCGGCGGGTACCGTCACAGGGTTCCGCCACCGGCTTCCGCCGACCGAAAGGCAGCACAGACGCGATGACGCCCGAAGCACTGACCCCCGAGCGCATCCTCGAAGCGACCGAGGACGTCCTGCGCCGCTATGGTCCGGCCAAGGCCACCGTCGTCGATGTGGCCCGTGCGCTGGGTGTCAGCCATGGCAGTGTCTACCGCCATTTCCGTACGAAGGCGGCGCTGCGCGAGGCGGTGACCAGTCGCTGGCTGGAGCGGTCGGTCGTGGAGCTTGCGAAGATCACCAACGGCCATGAGCATCCGGCGCCGGTGAAACTGCGGTCCTGGCTGACGACGCTGTTCGAGGCCAAGCGGCACAAGGCCGGTGACGATCCCGAGCTGTTCGCCACGTACGGCGTGCTGATCGAGGAGAACAGCGGCGTCGTCGAGGAGCACATCCGCGAGCTCGTGGAGCAGGTGCGGGAGATCATCGAAGAGGGCGTGCTCGCCCGGCAGTTCGCGCCGGCGGAGCCGGGGTCCGCGGCGCAGGCGGTGTTCGACGCGACGTCCCGCTTCCATGACCCGGCCTATGCGCCCCAGTGGCAGAAGCCGTCGATCGACGACGAGTTCGCCGCCGTACTGGATCTGCTGCTGCGCGGCCTGAGTGCCTGACCCGGGCGCCTGATACGAGCCTGATCCGGGCGTCTCATGCGGGCGTCTCATACGGGCTTCTCATACGGGCGGGCGACGCGGGCGCCGGAGTCAGACGCCGGGATCCACCGTCGCCTGGTGTGCCTCGACGAGGTGCTCCTCCGCCTTGAGCCAGGGCAGGAATTGCGCCCCCTTGCGCCAGCCGCAGGTGTCGCAGGTCAGCATCCGCTGTATGCCCGATTTCTGGACATGGACGACATGTTCGCGGCCGTGCTGATCCCATCTGCTGACCTTGCTGGTGGTCGTGGACGGCATCGTTCCTCCTGGTGACGAATTGCGCCCAGTGTGCAGCACGGACAACATCAACAGGGGCATCTTGTCGCGCTGTTGCTCAGCAGCCACCTGCGGTTCAGTCACGAGCCGCGATGGAGGCGGCACAGCGTACGCGAAGGCCGGCCGGGCAAGGAACCCGGCCGGCCTTCGCGTACGCCGGTGTGCGCTCAGCAGCCGAGCAGGCGGCTGCCCAGGTAGCCCTGGATCTGGTCCAGGGAGACGCGCTCCTGCTGCATGGTGTCGCGCTCGCGCACGGTCACCGCGTTGTCATCGAGGGTGTCGAAGTCGACGGTGACGCAGAACGGCGTGCCGATCTCGTCCTGGCGACGGTAGCGGCGGCCGATGGCGCCGGCATCGTCGAACTCGATGTTCCAGTTCTTGCGCAGGTCCGTGGCGAGGCCCTTGGCCTTCGGGGAGAGCTGCGGGTTGCGGGACAGCGGCAGCACGGCGACCTTGACCGGCGCGAGGCGCGGGTCGAGGCGCATCACGGTGCGCTTCTCCATGACGCCCTTGGCGTTGGGCGCCTCGTCCTCGTTGTAGGCGTCGAGGAGGAAGGCGAGCATCGCGCGGCCGACACCGGCGGCGGGCTCGATGACGTACGGGGTCCAGCGCTCGCCGGCTTCCTGGTCGAAGTACGACAGGTCGTGGCCGGAGGCCTTGGAGTGCGCGGAGAGGTCGTAGTCGGTGCGGTTGGCGACGCCCTCGAGCTCGCCCCACTCGCTGCCGCCGAAGCTGAAGCGGTACTCGATGTCGGCGGTGCGCTTGGAGTAGTGGGAGAGCTTCTCGGCCGGGTGCTCGTACCAGCGCATGTTCTCCTCACGGAGACCGAGGTCGCGGTACCAGTTCCAGCGCTGCTCCATCCAGTATTCCTGCCACGTCTCGTCCTCGCCCGGCTTGACGAAGAACTCCATCTCCATCTGCTCGAACTCGCGGGTGCGGAAGATGAAGTTGCCCGGAGTGATCTCGTTCCGGAAGGACTTGCCCATCTGCGCGATGCCGAACGGCGGCTTCTTGCGGGAAGTCTGCTGCACCTGGCCGAAGTTGGTGAAGATGCCCTGGGCGGTCTCGGGGCGCAGGTAGGCGACCGAGCCGGAGTCCTGGGTGGGGCCGAGGTGCGTGGAGAGCAGGCCGGAGAAGCTCTTGGGCTCGGTAAAGGTGCCCTTGTTGCCGCAGTTGGGGCAGTTGAGGTCGGCGAGGCCGTTCGCGGGGGCCTTGCCGTGCTTCTCCTCGTACGTCTCTTCCAGGTGGTCGGCGCGGAACCGCTTGTGGCAGGAGGTGCACTCGGTGAGGGGGTCGGTGAAGGTGGCCACGTGGCCGGAGGCCTCCCAGACCTCGCTGGCAAGGATCACCGACGAGTCGATACCGACGACGTCCTCGCGCGAGGTGACCATGTAGCGCCACCACTGGCGCTTGAGGTTCTCCTTCAGCTCGACACCCAGCGGCCCGTAGTCCCAGGCGGCTCGCTGACCGCCGTAGATCTCACTCGAGGGGTAGACGAAGCCACGGCGCTTGCTCAGGTTGACGATGGTGTCGATCTTGTCGGCGGCCACGGTGCTCTCTTCATTACGACGACGACGAACGGCGAATGCTTCAGGTTACCGGCGGCCGCACCCCCCGGATCAAATCGGTCCGGGGGGAGGCGGAGTCAGAGGGGAAACCGGAGGGCGCTCAGCAGCTTTGTTGACAATCGTTTCCAGTTTTGTTGAAAATGACTGTCATGAACGTACGCCGACTCATACCCACCACCGCCGCCGCCGGAGCCGTAGCCCTCGGCCTCATGGCCGTATCCGCCTGCTCCACCTCCGACGCCGCCGAGGGCAGCAACGGCGACAGGCTGAAGGTGGTTGCGTCGTTCTACCCGATGCAGTACCTCGCCGAGGAGATAGGCGGCGACCATGTCTCCGTCTCCACCCTCACCCAGCCCGGCGTCGAGCCGCACGACCTCGAGCTCAAGCCCCGCCAGACCGCCGAGCTGAACGAAGCGGGCCTCATCCTCTACCTCAAGGGCATCCAGCCCGCCGTCGACAAGGCCATCACCCAGTCCGAGGCGAAGAACAAGGTCGACGCCGCCACCCTCACCGAGCTCGAGCACCACGGCACCGAGGGCGGCCACAGTCACGAGGGCGAAGAGGCCGGCCACGACGAGCACGCGGGCGAGGGCGAGGCGGGCGCCGACCCGCACATCTGGCTCGACCCGGTGAAGTACGCCGAGGTCGCCAAGGGCGTCGGAAAGTCCCTCGAGAAGGCCGACCCGGACAACGCCGCGGACTACAAGAAGAACACCGACGCGCTGGTCAAGAAGCTCGACGGGCTGAACGGCAAGTACCAGCAGGGCCTGAAGAACACGGCCACCAAGACTTTCATCACCACCCACGCCGCCTTCGGCTACCTCGCCGAGCGCTACGGCCTGGACCAGGAGGGCATCGCGGGCGTCGACCCCGAGTCCGAGCCCAGCCCGGCCCGGATCAAGGACCTCCAGACCATCGCGGAGAAGGACAAGGTCAGCACGGTCTTCTTCGAGACGCTCGCCAGCGACAAGACCGCCAAGACCCTCGCCAAGGACACCGGCCTGAAGACGGACGTCCTCGATCCGCTCGAGGGAATTACCGACAAGTCCAAGGGCGATGACTACATCGAGGTGATGGAGTCCAACCTCACCGCGCTGCAGAAGGCTCTCGGCGCGAAGTGACCCACGACACACCGGAGGCACGAGCCATGGCCATGGAGCCCGTCATATCCGTCCGCGGGGCCCATGCCACGCTCGGCTCGCGCCCGGTACTGCGCGGCATCGACCTCACCGTCCAGCACGGTGAGGTCGTCGCCCTGCTCGGCGCCAACGGCTCCGGCAAGTCCACGGCCGTACGTTCCGTGATCGGCCAAGTGCCGCTCACCGACGGCGAGATCGCCCTGTTCGGCACGGAGCTGCGCCGCTTCCGCGACTGGGCGCGCATCGGTTACGTACCGCAGCGCACCACGGCCGCGAGCGGTGTGCCCGCGACGGTGCGCGAGGTCGTCTCCGCGGGCCGGCTCTCCCGTACGAGGCTGGGCCGGCAGACCCGGGCGGACCGGGCGGCCGTCGAGCGCGCCATCGGGCTCGTCGGGCTCGCCGACCGCGCCAAGGACTCCGTGAACGCCCTCTCCGGCGGCCAGCACCAGCGGGTGCTGATAGCCCGCGCGCTCGCCTCCGAGCCCGAACTGCTGATCATGGACGAGCCGATGGCGGGCGTGGACCTGGTCAGCCAGGAGATCCTCGCCGGGACGCTGCGCGAGCAGGTCGCGGCCGGGACGACCGTGCTGCTGGTCATGCACGAGCTGGGCGCGCTGGAGCCTTTGATCGACCGCGCGGTGGTCCTGCGCGAAGGCTGTGTGGTCCATGACGGGCCGCCACCGAAGGCCGTGGGCCAGCATGCGCTGCCCGGCCACGACCACGTACATCCGCACGCGGCCGACGAGCCGCTCCGCACGGGACTGCTGACCTGATCATGGAAATCCTCGAGACCGCGTTCATGCAGCGGGCGCTCATCGCGGCCGTACTGGTCGGCATCACGGCCCCCGCCATCGGCATCTATCTGGTGCAGCGCCGGCAGGCGCTGATGGGCGACGGCATCGGCCATGTCGCGATGACCGGTGTCGGCCTCGGCTTTCTCCTCTCGACCAACCCGATCTGGATGGCGACGATCGTCTCGGTCGTAGGCGCGGTCACGATGGAGCTGATCCGGGCGTACGGGCGCACCCGCGGCGACATCGCGCTGGCGATGCTCTTCTACGGGGGCATGGCGGGCGGTGTGCTGCTGATCAACCTCTCGGACACCGGTTCCACGGCCAATCTCAGCTCGTTCCTGTTCGGCTCGCTGTCGACGGTCTCCGACGCGGACCTCACGGCGATCTCACTGCTGGCCGCTTTTGTGGTGCTGGTCTCGGTGGGACTGCGCAGGCAGCTGTTCGCGGTCAGCCAGGACGAGGAGTTCGCCCGGGTGACCGGTCTGCCGGTGCGTGCGCTGAATCTGCTGATCGCGGTAACCGCGGCGGTCACGGTCAGTGTGGCGATGCGGGTGGTCGGGCTGCTGCTGGTCAGCGCCCTGATGGTGGTGCCGGTGGCCGCGGCCCAGCAGATCTCGCGGTCCTTCAGGGCCACGTTCGCGATCGCCGTGACCATCGGCGTCACCGTCACGCTGGCCGGAACCACGACCTCGTACTACCAGGACGTGCCGCCCGGCGCGACGATCGTGCTGCTCGCCATCGGCATCTTCGTCGTACTGACCGCGCTCGTGACCCCTCTCGCGCGGCGGCGTGCCCGCACACTGGAGGCGAGAGGTGCTCAGTGCACCGTGGACATGCCGGGCAACAGACGGCCCAGCGACGACGTCAAGGTCTGAGCCCAGGCCTGGCAGAATGGCCCGACATATGTGCGGGCAAAGCGAGGAGGCACCTGTGGCGACGGCGCCAATCGGCGGAAGTGCAGCCCCAGTGCGGGGCCGGTCGACCAAGCAGCGGGCCGCGGTTGCGGCGGCGCTGGACGAGGTGGACGAGTTCCGCAGCGCGCAGGAGCTGCATGACATGCTCAAGCACCGCGGCGACTCGGTGGGCCTGACGACGGTCTACCGCACGCTGCAGTCGCTCGCGGACGCGGGCGATGTGGATGTGCTGCGCACGTCCGACGGCGAGTCCGTGTACCGGCGCTGCTCGACCGACGACCACCATCACCATCTGGTGTGCCGGGTCTGCGGCAAGGCGGTCGAGGTCGAGGGACCGGCGGTGGAGCAGTGGGCGGAGACGATCGCGGCGCAGCACGGTTATGTGAATGTGGCGCATACGGTCGAGATCTTCGGTACGTGTGCGGAGTGCGCGGCCGCGGCCGCGAAGTAACCCGGGGCTCTGCCCCGGACCCCGCGCCTCAACGCCGGCGAGGCTGGTTCTCGCCGGCGTTCGAGGACAGGGCGGCTACTTCTCGTTCGGGATCGCGCCGCCGAAGCGGCGGTCCCGCTGGGCGTACTCCAGGCAGGCCCGCCACAGGTCGCGCCGGTCGAAGTCCGGCCACAAGACGTCCTGGAAGACCATCTCGGCGTAACTGCTCTGCCAGATCAGGTAGTTGGACGTCCGCATCTCGCCGCTGGGGCGCAGGAACAGGTCCACGTCCGGCATGTCCGGGTAGTAGAGGTACTTCTGGATGGTCTTCTCGGAGACCTTCGACGGGTCGAGCTTGC
The DNA here is from genome assembly GCF_003054555.1 of Streptomyces lunaelactis. NCBI lineage: Bacteria > Bacillati > Actinomycetota > Actinomycetes > Kitasatosporales > Streptomycetaceae > Streptomyces > Streptomyces lunaelactis. The sequence goes on from NZ_CP026304.1 coordinate 2,808,155, forward strand.
CCGCCTTCACATCCGCCGCGATGGCGGCCGCCGCGTCCGCGAGTTCGGCGCGGCCGCCGTAGTTGACGCAGAAGTACAGCGTCATCGCGTCGTTGTTCTTGGTCTGCTCCTGGGCGACCTGGAGCTCCTGGACGACCGACTTCCACATCTTCGGCATGCGGCCGACCCAGCGGATACGGATGCCGAGCTCGTCCATCTCGTCGCGCCGCCGCCGGATGACGTCCCGGTTGAAGTTCATCAGGAAGCGGACCTCGTCGGGCGAGCGCTTCCAGTTCTCGGTGGAGAAGGCGTACAGGGAGAGGTTCTTGACGCCCATCTCGATGCAGCCCTTGAGAACGTCGAGTACGACGCCCTCGCCGACCTTGTGGCCCTCGGTGCGCGGCAGTCCGCGCTCCTTCGCCCAGCGGCCGTTGCCGTCCATGACGCACGCCACATGGTTGGGCACCAGCTCGCCGGGGATCTTCGGCGGGCGCGCGCCGGAGGGGTGCGGCTCGGGGACCTTGTACTCGCGGCGGGACCGGCCCAGGATTCCGCGTCGTGCCATGCGGCTCACATCTCCTATTTCTCTACTTCTCGACGTACCTCAGCGAGCGCAGGCCGCGCTCCAAGTGCCAGTGCAGATAGGCGGAAACCAGCCCGCTGCCCTCCCTGACGTGGCGCGCCTCGCACGCGTCCGCGGCCGGCCAGTCGCCGGTCAGCAGTGCGCTGAGCAGTGCGATGGCCTCCGCCGAGGGTACGACGCTGCCCGGGACCCGGCAGTCACCGCATATGACGCCGCCGGCGGCCACGGAGAAGAAACGGTTCGGCCCGTGCATGCCGCACTTCGCGCAGTCGTCGAAGCTGGGCGCATAGCCGTTGACGGCGAGGGAGCGCAGCAGGAACGCGTCGAGGATCAGATGCGGGGCGTGCTCGCCGCGGGCGAGGGTGCGCAGGCCGCCGACGAGGAGGAGGTACTGCTGGACGGCTGGTTCGCCCTCGTGGTCGGTGAACCGTTCGGCGGTCTCCAGCATGGCCGTGCCGGCGGTGTAGCGGGCGTAGTCGGTGACGATCGCGCCACCGTACGGAGCGATGGTCTCGCTCTGGGTGCAGAGCGGGAGCCCGCGGCCGACGAGTTCGCTGCCGCGCGCGAAGAACTGCACGTCGACGTGGGAGAAGGGCTCGAGCCGGGCTCCGAACTTGGACTTGGTGCGCCGGACACCACGGGCGACGGCGCGGACGCGGCCGTGGCCGCGGGTGAGCAAGGTGATGATGCGGTCGGCCTCGCCCAGTTTCTGGGTGCGGAGGACGACGCCGTCGTCACGGAACAGGCTCATGCGGTCATTGTCCCGTACGGAGCTTCTCCGACCGTCATCCGCCCGGAGAATCAGTCGTCGACGCGCTCCTGAAGGCGGACGGTCACGCTGTCGCCCGCCTCCTTGCCGATCGCCTTGCGTACGTCGGCCTTCACCGGCAGCTTGTGCCTGCCGTCACCCAGGGCCATGAACGAACTCCGGAACGGATGACCGTCGATCGTGCCGCGGACCTTGACGAGGCCCCGGGTGCCGAAGAACTCGACCGACTCGGGCCACACCAGATACGTCCAGCCGCCCTTCTCAGGGCTCTTCTGCAGCGTTGCGCTGAATTGTCTGTCCATGCAGATAGGACGGCGCGAGGCGGGCAAACTCATCGCCCCTCCCGATCGGTGCGGCGTCCCGTCAGGTTTCGCAAGGAACCATTCCATAGAAGAATTGGACAGACACCCCTGACGTGCGGGCCACGCCACCATTGCAGCGATCGGGGCCAGCGTGTCGTCCAGCGATTCCAGGTTGAGTACGCATCCCTTCGGCACCACGGGCGCCGAAGGCGCGGCGGAGCGCGACGATGCACTGGCTGAGGCCGTCCTCAAAGCAGTCGAGGTGACCGGGGCCCATGCGGCGAGTGTGTTCCTGGTCTCGCGCAACCGTCAGACGCTGATACTCGCCGCAGCGGCTGGGATGCCGCCTTCCCTCCTCGGCGGCTGGCGGCGAATTCCTGTGAACAGTCCCATTCCCGTGGCGGAGGCGTTCCGCTCCAGGCGGACGGTCCATCTGGTCGACGCCGATGAGACCATGCGGCGTTTTCCTCAGCTCGCAGTCGCGTTGCCATACCCTTTCGGCTCCGCCTCCGTACCTGTCACGGCGGGGCAGGAGACCTTCGGGTCCATGGCCGCGGTGTGGGCCGCCAGGTCCGGGGGGCAAGGGCTGTCCAAGGCACAGCGACGGCACATGCGGACCGCGGCCGGCCGCCTCGGCGCAGCGCTCGCCGAGCTGAACGCGCGCGGCGTCGAAGTCGGGTACGACATGGAGACCGGTCCGCTGGAGGTCCCGGTACCTTCCCCCTCAGCGGTACGGGTAGGCCTGTTCGACTGGAACCTCGACACCGGAGCCCTGGAAGCGGATGCCACCTTGTGCGCGGTCTTCGGCCTCGCCCCGGACGAGTACGACGGACGAGCGGCCACGCTGGAGGCCCAGGTGCACCCCGCGGACCGTCCCGGTTTCCGCGGTGCCGCCCGTGCCGCACTCAAGGGCGGCCGCGTCCTCGCCCAGAGTCTGCGCGTGCCGGAGAAGGGCGGCGGTCACCGCACCATCGAGCTGTGGGGCCGGGTACCTGAACCCGACGCCGCCCGGGAGTCGCGGCCCCACCTGGTGGGCGGGGTCCTGGACCTCGGAGCCGGTATGGCCGCCGTCGCGGCGATCGAACGGCTCGCGGACGGCTTCTTCGCGCTCGACCGCGAGGGGCGTGTGGCCTACGCCAACCACAGCCTGGTGCGGCTGTTGCACGTACGTCGGGAGGATCTGGTGGGCCGCCGCCCCTGGGACGTTCTGCCGTGGCTGGCCGATCCCGCCTACGAAGACCGTTTCCGGGCCGCCAGGGTCTCCCAGCAGCCCGTCTCCTTCCTGGCCCGATCCCCCGACCGGTGGCTCGTATTCTCCCTCCGCCCGGATGCGCAGGGCATGACCGGCTGGGCTGCGCCGGCCGGACAACCGGTCCCGGCCGGGGCCGAGCCCGGGGCACCCCCCGAGGAGGCAGGAGGGGCCGCTCCGTCCTCATCGCGGCCCGCGCCGACACCCCTGGGCGCCATCTATCGCGTCCTTCAGATGAGCAGCGCCCTGACCGAGGCGGTCACCGCGCGCGAAGTGTGCGATGCCGTCGCCGACCAGCTCCTGCCCGCCGTCGGCGGTGATCGACTGGCGATATTCGTGGTGCACGAGCGGCACGTATATCTGCTGTCGCAGCGTGGCTACCGTGGGAACTTTCTGGAGCGGTTCGAGGGCCAGCCGCTGCACCACGCCGCCCGGGAGCCCGTGACCGGGGCGCTGACCTCCGGGGTGCCGCTGTTCATCGAATCGCGAGAAGAGTTCGGGGCGGCCTATCCCGAGCTCGAGCCCGAGTCCAGCTCCTTTGTCTTCCTGCCCCTGATCGCCTCCAGCCGCCCCGTGGGTGCCTGCATCCTGGGCTTCGACGAGGTCCACCGGTTCTCCGACGAGGAACGAAGCCTCCTCACCGCGCTGAGCGGGCTGATCGCCCAGGCGCTGGAACGTGCCCGGCTCTACGACGCCGAATTCACCCTCGCCCGGGGCCTGCAGAACGCGTTGCTTCCGCACCGGCTGCCCACGCTGCCGGGCGTCCGCGTCACCGGCCGGTACCTGCCCGGTACCCGCGGGATGCACATAGGCGGCGACTGGTACGACGCGATCCCCACGGACCGCGGCGTCGTGCTGGTCGTCGGAGACGTCGAGGGCCACAACGTCGCCGCCGCAGCCACCATGGGCCAGCTGCGAAGCGCGGTACGGGCCTTCGCCTCCGCAGGCCACCGACCGAGCGATGTGATCGCCAGCACCAACCGGCTGCTCCTCGACCTCGACCCCGGGCTCCTCGCCAGCTGCTGCTACGTCCTCCTCGACCCGGGTCAGGGAGTCGCGCACGTGGTGCGCGCGGGCCACTGCCAGCCCCTCCTGCGCCGACCCGATGGGCACACCGAGATCCTGGATCTGCCGGGCGGCCTGCCACTCGGAGTGGAGCGCGCCGTCGACTACCCGGAATCGGAGCTGAGTCTCGTGCCCGGCTCGATTCTGGCCCTCTACACGGACGGACTGATCGAGACACGCGAGTCCGACATCGGTGTGGGCATGGACCGGCTGCGGACCTTGCTGGCCCATGCTGCTGTGGGCTCCCTCGAAGAACTGGCCGACGCACTCCTGCGGGACGCCCGCCAGTCCCCGAACCGGATGGACGACATCGCGCTGCTGCTCACCCAGTACACCCATGCCTCGCCGCCGACGCCCCCCGCCGGGTGAGCGGAAGCGCGCACCGGACGGCCGCTTCAGGTCACCTCGCCCCGGCTTCGTGCGTTCACATACGCCGTCGTCGCGCTGATCCGCTCCGCCGCGGTCGCGAGCGGTGGGGCCCTGCGGGCAGCCCGGGAGCGGGAGGTTAGGGTGTCCTTACCCCGCCCCTCCCGGGTGCCGGGTCATAGATCAGGCTTATGGGTTCATAGGCACAGGGCGGGTACCGCGGTCGGAGCGCCGTTGACAGGGTGGCGTACGAGAGTCAGCTCCCCCGCACGCGCCGGGCCGCCTCACACGCCGGGTCACGCCTCGTGGACCTCGTTCGAAGGGAACCATTCATGCCCCGCCCTCTGCGGATCGCGATCGTCGGTGCCGGCCCCGCCGGGATCTACGCCGCCGACGCGCTCCTCAAGTCCGAGGCCGCCGTCGAACCCGGCGTCTCCATCGACCTCTTCGAGCGGATGCCCGCGCCGTTCGGGCTGATCCGGTACGGCGTCGCGCCCGACCACCCGCGGATCAAGGGCATCGTCACCGCCCTCCACCAGGTCCTCGACAAGCCGCAGATACGTCTGTTCGGAAATGTCGACTATCCGAGCGACATCGGCCTCGACGATCTGCACGAGTTCTACGACGCGGTGATCTTCTCCACGGGCGCGGACGCGGACCGGGCGCTGGACGTCCCCGGCATCGAGCTCGAGGGCTCGTACGGCGCCGCCGACTTCGTGTCCTGGTACGACGGGCACCCGGATGTGCCGCGGACGTGGCCGCTGGAGGCCGAGAAGGTCGCAGTACTCGGCGTCGGAAATGTCGCCCTCGACGTGGCCCGCGTTCTCGCGAAGACCGCGGACGAGCTGCTGCCGACCGAGATCCCGCCGAATGTGTACGACGGCCTGGCCGCCAACAAGGCGCTCGAGGTGCATGTGTTCGGCCGCCGTGGCCCCGCGCAGGCCAAGTTCAGCCCGATGGAGCTGCGGGAGCTCGACCACTCGCCGAACATCGAGGTCATCGTCGACCCCGAGGACATCGACTACGACGACGGCTCCATCGCCACCCGCCGCGCCAGCAAGCAGGCGGACATGGTCGCCAAGACGCTGGAGAACTGGGCGATCCGGGACGTCGGCGACCGCCCGCACAAGCTGTTCCTGCACTTCTTCGAGTCGCCCACGGAGGTCCTCGGTGAGGACGGCCGGGTGGTGGGGCTGCGTACGGAGCGGACGCGGCTGGACGGTACTGGCAATGTCACCGGCACGGGCGAGTTCCGCACGTGGGACGTGCAGTCCGTCTACCGCGCCGTCGGCTACCTCTCCGACGAACTGCCCAAGCTGCCCTTCGACTTCGTCACCGGCACCGTGCCGCACGAGGGCGGCCGGGTCATCGAGGGCGGCGAGCACCTGCCCTCCACGTATGTGACCGGATGGATCAAGCGCGGCCCGGTCGGCCTGATCGGCCACACCAAGGGCGACGCGAACGAGACTGTCGCACATCTGCTGGACGACCACGGCAACGGGCGGCTGCTCACGCCGGGCGCGCCCGGTGACGATGCGGTGGTCGACTTCCTCGAGGCCAAGGGTGTTGCCTACACGACGTGGGAGGGCTGGCACCGGCTGGACGCGGCGGAGCGGGCGCTGGGCGAGGCGGAGGGCCGCGAGCGGGTGAAGATCGTGGACCGCGAGGCGATGCTGCGGGCGAGCGGCGAACAGGGCTGAACGGGCCGAGCCCGCGGGCGCTGTTGAGCTCGGCGGCCGGCAGGGCACCGGGTTCGAGGGTCGCGAACCCGGGGAGTACGCGGAGCGCGGGAGTGGGTCAGAACGGCGTGCGCGCGGCGGCCAGCAGCCGCGCCGTGTCGTCCGCGCGCAGCTGCAGCGCCACGCCGACCGTCGTCAGCACCTCGCGCTCCGCCGGGCTGTACGGACCGTCCGCGAGGGCGATTCTCGCGCCCTGCAGCAGGATCGACTCTCGCCCCGCCGGGGCCAGATGGGGCGCCAGCGGCTCCAGCGCCTCGTGCAGCTCTATGGCGAGCGCCGCGCCATAGGGACCTGTGTCGGTGACGAAACGGCCGGTGTCCGCGGCGAGCGCCTCGATCAGGGCGGTGAGCTGGTCCTCGGTGCAGTCGTCGAGGCCGGCCGCGCGGACCGTGGCGACGGCGATCTCCCGGACCGTACGCGATGAGGTGCCGCCGGAGGCGAGGACGGCGAGCGCCACGGTGTGCACCGCGTCGCGCAGCATCGCGGAGAAGCGGCTGGTGGTGGGGTGGTCGAGGGCGTCCATGCCGAAGTGGGTGCGGCAGGCGGCGCATTCGACGACAGGACCGGCCGAGCCGCGCGGCAGCAGGGGGAGACCGAGGACGGTGAAGCGCCGACGGCCGGTACGGCGGCGGTAGTTGCGGTCGCCTCCGCAATCGGCGCAGAAGAACTCACCGTCGCCCACAGTGTTCCAAGAGGTATGAACGCCGCAGACCAGGAGTTTCCGGCCGAATAGCCCTTGGTCTCGCCGCACGTGGCACCTCCGTAACTCCCCCGTAGCCCTTCGGGCACGGGGGTGCCCCCACGGCAACATTGCCGCGTTGACGTGATGTTAGCCACATCAGTGATGTCACGTCAGCACCCCGGCGCCAGAACGCCAGGACATGGCCGATTCCGCGCCCTGCGCCCGCGCACAGCAATGGCCGGACGGGCTTGCTCAAGCCCGCCCGGCGATTGAGGGCAGAACACAGCAGCCCGCCCGGCGACTGAGGGCAGAACACAGCAGCCCGTCCGGCCATGGAGAACCGAGGTTCGGGGCGGAGCCCCGTGGTTGGGACTAACGCGTCGCCCGGTTGACGGCCGAGATGACCGCCTTCAGCGACGCACGCGTGGTGTTCGCGTCGATGCCGATGCCCCACAGCACCTTGCCGTCGATCGCGCACTCGATGTACGAGGCGGCCTGCGCGGACGCGCCCTCGCTCATTGTGTGCTCCTGGTAGTCCAGCAGCCGCGCGTCGATGCCGATGGCGTTCAGCGCCTCGAAGAAGGCGGAGATCGGTCCGTTGCCGACGCCGGTCAGCACGGTGTCGGCTCCGTCGACCGTGGCCTCCACGGTCAGCGTGTCCGTACCGTCCTTGTCGGTCGTGGTCTGGCCGGAACGCAGCTGGATACGGCCCCACCGGTTCGTCTCGGCGGGCAGGTACTCGTCCTGGAAGATCGCCCAGATCTCCTTGGGCGTGACCTCGCCGCCCTCGGCGTCCGTCTTCGCCTGGATTGTCTTGGAGAACTCGATCTGCATACGCCGCGGCAGGTCCAGCTTGTGCTCGTTCTTCAGGACGTACGCGATTCCGCCCTTGCCGGACTGCGAGTTGACCCGGATGACGGCCTCGTAGGAGCGGCCGACGTCCTTGGGGTCGATCGGCAGGTACGGGACGGCCCACTCGATGTCGTCGACCGTCCTGCCCTGCGCCTTGGCGTCGGCCTCCATGGCGTCGAAGCCCTTCTTGATGGCGTCCTGGTGGGAGCCGGAGAAGGACGTGTAGACCAGGTCGCCCGCGTAGGGGTGGCGCGGGTGGATCTCCATCTGGTTGCAGTACTCGGCCGTACGACGGATCTCGTCGATCTGCGAGAAGTCGATCTGCGGGTCCACGCCCTGGCTGAAGAGGTTCATGCCCAGCGTCACCAGGTCGACGTTGCCGGTGCGCTCGCCCTGCCCGAACAGGCAGCCCTCGATACGGTCCGCGCCCGCCATGATGGCCAGCTCGGCGGCGGCCACCGCGGTGCCGCGGTCGTTGTGCGGGTGCACGGACAGACAGACGTGCTCGCGGCGCGACAGATTGCGCGACATCCACTCGAAGCGGTCGGCGTGCGTGGACGGGGTCGAACGCTCAACGGTGGCAGGCAGGTTGAGGATGATCTCGCGGCCGGCCTCGGGCTGCCAGACGTCCATGACGGCCTCGCAGACCTCCAGGGCGAAGTCCAGCTCGGTGTCGGTGAAGATCTCGGGGCTGTACTGGTAGCCGAAGGCCGTCCGGTCGTCCAGCAGCTTTTCGGCGTACTCCATCACCAGACGGGTGCCGTCCACGGCGATCTGCTTGATGTCGTCCTTGGAGCCCCGGAAGACGACCCGGCGGAAGGTCGGTGCGGTCGCGTTGTACAGGTGCACGGTGGCGCGGTGCGCGCCGACCAGCGATTCCACGGTGCGCTCGATCAGGTCCTCACGGGCCTGCGTCAGGACGGAGATCGTCACGTCCTCGGGGATCGCGCCCTCGTCCTCGATGATCGAGCGTACGAAGTCGAAGTCGGTCTGACCGGAGGCCGGGAAGCCGACCTCGATCTCCTTGTAGCCCATGCGTACGAGCAGGTCGAACATCTCGCGCTTGCGGGCCGGCGACATCGGGTCGATCAGGGCCTGGTTGCCGTCGCGCAGGTCCGTCGACAGCCAGCGGGGGGCGACGGTGATCCGGCTGTTCGGCCAGGTGCGGTCGGGGATGTCCACGGCCTCGTAGCGGCCGTACTTGTGGATCGGCATCCCGGACGGCTGCTGAGTGTGGGTCGCGGTGGTGACGGGCGTGGGGCGACCGACAGAATTCTCGGACATTGCGCAGGGCTCCTCGGGGGTCCAGCAGTAGGACGGCCGACTGAGTCGAAGCAGCACCAGATCCCGCGGGGAGGGGGTCGGCCTACGACTACAGGCCCTCGCCGCGGCAGCTAAGAAGAAGCAGCCCAAAACGCATGATGCGGAGCAGCCTAACCGAGCGGCGCGGGTATGGCGGTGCCGTATCAGTATGCGGGACACAACTTCAGTTACGGGTAAACCGTGATCCTTCACTCCATTTCGTCAATCATGGTGGCAACTAGTGACAGCCTCATGACTCAGTGCCACAGTCCCGGCATGGACGCCAACGCCCGCCGGGTGAACCCGGTCTTCTGCACCATCGTGCCGCCCCATGTCCTCGACAAACTGGCCCGCGCCGAGGACCCCGCGATCGCCGGGCCCGCCGCCCGCACCCTCGAGCACGACGCCCTCCAGCGCACCCGCCGCCGGATCACGACGGTGCGCGGGCTCGCTCCGAGTGTGAGCGGCACTGTCTCGGACAAGCCCGACCGCACGATCTACGACGCCGGGCACCAGGAGACCGTGCCGGGCACGAAGGTGCACTCCGAGAGCGACGAGCCCGCCAAGGACGCCACGGTCAACCGCGCCCACGCGGGCCTCGGCGCGACCTTCGACCTGTTCCTCAAGGCGTACGGCCGGCACTCCATCGACGACTCCGGCCTGCCGCTGAACGCGACCGTCCACTACGGCGAGAAGTACGGCAACGCCTTCTGGGACGGCGAGCGGATGGTCTTCGGCGACGGCGACAACGATCTCTTCCTGGACTTCACGCTCCCCGTCGACGTGATCGGGCACGAGCTCACCCACGGCGTCACGCAGTACACGGCGAATCTGGAGTACTTCAGCCAGTCCGGGGCGCTGAACGAGTCCATGTCGGACGTCTTCGGCGCGCTGATCAAGCAGTACTCCCTCGGCCAGAGCGCCGACGCGGCCGACTGGCTGATCGGCGCGGGCCTGCTGGGCCCGAACGTGACGGGTGTCGCCCTGCGCTCGATGAAGGAGCCGGGCACGGCGTACGACGACGATGTACTCGGCAAGGACCCGCAGCCCGCGAGGATGGAGGACTACGTCAGAACGGGCCGGGACAACGGCGGCGTCCACATCAACTCGGGGATCCCGAACCACGCCTTCTACCTGGCCGCCACCGCACTGGGCGGCAATGCGTGGGAGCGCGCGGGGCGGATCTGGTACGACGTGCTGACGGGCGGCGAGCTGTCCACGACGGCCCGGTTCACCGACTTCGCACGGCTCACCGTGGCCGCGGCCCGCGCCCGCTTCGGCGAGGGCGAGGAACAGGAGGCGCTGCTGAAAGCGTGGTCCCAGGTCGGGGTGCCTACCAACTGAGCGGTTCTCGTACTAGACAGGACCCATGCGTATCCAGGTAAGGCGTACGGGCGGATTCGCCGGTATCGAGCGGTTCGCGGAGGTGGACACCTCGGGGCGGACCGATGCGGGCGAGTGGCACGCCCTGGCCGAGCAGGCGGTGGCCGGTGGCCGGCGGACGCCGCCGATCGGGGTGCCGGACGGGTTCAGCTACCAGATCACGGTGGACGGGCGCACGGTCTACTGCGCGGATCCGCGGCTGTCCGACGCGCAGCGGAAGCTGATCTCGCGGGTGCTCAAGGAAGGTGCGTGACCGGTTCTGACGACGTCATGGCCGGGCGCGCCACCTTTGGCCGCATGTCCTCAAACGCCGGACGGGCTGAAGTTCAGCCCCGCCGGCGTTTGAGGCGCGAGGTCCGGGGCGGAGCCCCGGTTACGGGACGGCCCGCGTCAGAAGCCGAGCTTCCGCAGTTGCTTCGGGTCCCGCTGCCAGTCCTTCGCGACCTTCACATGGAGGTCCAGGAAGACCGGCGTGCCCAGCAGCGCCTCGATGTGCTTGCGGGACTTCATGCCGACCTCCTTCAGGCGCTTGCCCTTCGGGCCGATGATGATGCCCTTCTGGCTCGGGCGCTCGATGTAGAGGTTCGCGTGGATGTCCAGCAGCGGCTTGTCCGCCGGGCGGTCCTCGCGGGGCAGCATCTCCTCGACCACCACCGCGATCGAGTGCGGCAGCTCGTCCCGTACGCCCTCCAGCGCGGCCTCGCGGATCAGCTCCGCGACCATGACCTGCTCGGGCTCGTCGGTGAGGTCGCCCTCCGGGTAGAGCGGGGGGCTCTCCGGGAGCAGCGGGATCAACAGGTCGGCCACCAGCTCGACCTGCTTGCCGGCGACCGCCGAGACCGGGACGATCTCCGCCCACTCCATGCCCAGCTCCTTGCCGAGCTGGTCGACGGCGATCAGCTGCTCGGCGAGGGTCTTGGAGTCGACGAGGTCGGTCTTGGTGACGATCGCGACCTTCGGGGTCTTCCTGATCCCCGCGAGCTCCTTGGCGATGAAGCGGTCACCGGGGCCGAGCTTCTCGTTCGCCGGCAGGCAGAAGCCGATCACGTCGACCTCGGCCCACGTGGTGCGCACGACGTCGTTGAGCCGCTCGCCGAGCAGCGTGCGCGGCTTGTGGAGTCCAGGGGTGTCGACCAGGATCAGCTGGGCCTCGGGGCGGTGCACGATGCCGCGCACGGTGTGCCGGGTCGTCTGCGGCCGGCTGGAGGTGATCGCCACCTTCTGGCCGACCAGAGCGTTCGTCAGGGTGGACTTGCCCGCGTTGGGGCGGCCCACGAAGCAGGCAAAGCCCGCCCGGTGGGGGGCGTTGTTCTCTTGGGTACGAGCGCTCATGGCGCCCATTGTCCCTGATGTCAGGAGCCCCGTGGTACGCGCGCCCTCACTCGCCTTGACCGCGCCCACACCCCGGTCCCCGCGAGCGCCGCCGCCAGCACCGCCGCGAGAAGCCACGGCAGCGCGAAGAAGGAGGCTCCGGCCGACTCGCGGACGTCCCGTGCGCTGGCCGTGAGCCTGACCTCGCCCCATTCGAGCTGGGGCGCGCCCGACCAGCGTTCGGTGAGCCGGATCTTCTGGCGCGGCAGCAGTTCGGACGGGATCTTCTTCAGATCGCGGCTGAGGAGATCGCGGCCGAAGAGGCCCTCGGCCTTGAGGGCGACCTTGGGGTTGAGGGTGACGTTGCCGCGGTTGTGGAGCGTGTACGAGATGAGCGCGCTGCTCTCGCCGGTGCCCGGGACCAGGGGCTGCGCGTGGGTGAGCGCGACGTCCTCGACGGAGAGCGCGGGCACGGTGGGACCGCCCACCCGCAGGTAGACCCGCGCGCCGACCGCCTGCTGGATGCCGACGGCGACCGGGCCGGTCGAGGGGCTGACGCGCTCGTCGAGGGCGACCAGGGCGCCGGGGTGGTCACCGGGCTCGGCGCCCTCGGGGACGGTGAGGGTGTACGGCACGGTGACGGAGCTGTTCGCCGGGACGGTGACGCGGTCGCGCTCGGGCCTGGCCCAGGCGCCGACGCCGCGCTGCTTCTCCTTCTGGGTGCGCACGGCGAAGCCGCCGTCCCGTTCGGTGTTGTACGCGTCGGCGGCGTACAGCCGGAAGGTCAGCGGGGCGTCGGTCTTGTTGGTGACCGTCACCCGGTCGGTGAGAGTGGTGCCGGGGTCGGCGGAGAGATAGAAGTACGGGCGCCCGCCGAGCTCCGAGGCGGCCGGGTAGACCGACCAGTTGCCGTTGTCGGCGGCGTGCGCGGCCGGAACGGCGCACAGCATGGTGATGAGACCCAGCAGGATGACGCACAGCTTGCGCATGGAGCCCCCAGGCTGATGACGGGCCGACCGGGTGCGCGCCCGGCCCGCCGTGTTTTCTGTGGCTCGGTTCACCTCCGGGGCGCTTCAGCGTGTGTCGACGGTCGATCGTGCTCGACCACTCGTTCCTCGCGGCCTCCGCGCGTTCTCCCTTTCGACACCCGCGCGCCCCTTCGGCTCACTCGCCGCGGTCAGGTGAGCGTGAGGGTCAGCACGCCGGAGTACGCGCCGGGTGCGGTGAACGCCGGTACGTCCAGCGAGACCTTCGCGTCCACGGTGAACTCGCCTCCGGTCAGCGCCCCGTTGGGGGTGGAGGCGAGGGTCGCGCCCGCGCTGCCGACCGGTCCCGCGGAGCCGGCCGCACAGGTGCTGGGACTGCCCTGCTTGGTGGTGCAGGCCGGCGTCCAGCCGAGCTTGCCGGCGTCGATCGTCCCGCCGGGCCCGGTGAAGTCGGTGACCTTGCCGGTCAGGGACCAGCCCGCGGGGCCACCCCGGAAGTCCTTGACCGTCACCGTCCTCAGATCGCCGGTGGCCGCCCCGCCCTTGCCGAAGTCGACCGCCGACAGGTCGACGGTGTCACCGGCCTGGGACATGGAGAGGGTGCCTGCCGCGACCGAGGCGTTGAGCTTCTGGCTGTTCCCGGGCAGCGGGGTGTCGTCGAGCACCGTGTACGCCGCCGGGCCCGCGCCCTTCTCCGCCGACCAGGCACTGCCCTCGTACGCGACGATGCCGGTGGTCGCCTTGTCGTTGACGGCGAGGCTTGCTGTGAAGCCGCCGGTGGCCGTGGCCTTGAAGGTCATCCGGTCGGCGGTCTCGGCGGCGCCGGCCCGGCCGACGACGGTGATGTCGGCGAGCGGAGTGAACTTGGCGCCGGTGACGGTGACCCGGTCACCGGGCTTGCCGGAGGCCGTGGCGAGCTGGATGGCGCGCTCGTTGGCCCCGGGGACGTCCGTCGCGGTGATCGTCTCGGAGACGGGCGCGGGCGGAGTGATGACCGTGCAGGGGGTGTCCAGCTCCATGATGTAGCTGGTGTGGATGTTGTAGTCGCCGGGCGAGAGGGTGATCGAGCCGGGCGCGGTGACCGTGAAGGTGCCGGTCATCGAGAACGGCGGGAACGCTCCCTTGCCGGGGACGGGCGGGTTCTTCTTGGGTCCGGTGACGGTGACGCCGCCGGCCTGGGCGCCGCCGAGGGCGACCTTGCCGCTGGGCGTCATGATGTCGGCCGGGAGTGCGAGGTCGACCGGGTTGCTGGCGGCGGGCTTGGTGACCGTGTAGGTGACCGTGACGGTGTCGCCCACCTTGGGGGTGGCGTTGTCGACGGTGATCTCGGCGGTCGTGGTGCCGTCGATGGGCGGGATGCCGGCGATGGGCGGCGGTACGCAGTGGGTTGCGAAGTCCACCGGCGCCGATGCGGCGGCCAGCGCGCTCGCGGGCGCGGCGAGCCATGCCGTACCGGCGACGAGTGCGAGCGCACCGGCAGCGGCGGTCCAGCGCCGATGCCGGCCGGTGGACCTTCGGGTGGCGGATCTTCGGGTGGCTGTAGCCATGATTGCCCCCTTCTGAGGAATGCAGGGGGCCATTGACGTGTGGTGGCCGAAAGAAGTCAATGGAATCGAAATGCGCTGTCTGATGACCCATCAGATACTGTCAAGATCCGCGTTTCCGCAGGCCGGAAGGGGAACCGGCGCCACCGCAAAAGTGACGCCGGTCCCTGTCACAGCGGCGCTGTCACACCTCGGCCGCAAGCGGCTCGCGGCTCGATCGCAAGGGGAAGTCCCGTGATTCTCAAGGGTCTTGTGAGGCCGGCTGGGCGCGGGTCGACCGCGTCAGCCCGCCGTCACCGAAGCCTTGAGCGTGCCGTCGGGACCGGCCAGCAGCACCGGGGTCGCGGGCCCGCCCAGGTCACGTACCGCCGCACGGTCCGCGTCGGAGGCGGCATCGGCGTCGGAGACGACGGCCGCGGCCTCCAGGGACTGCGCGCCGCTCGCCACCGCCATCGCCACCGCGGTCTGCAGCGCGCTGAGCTTCAGCGAGTCCAGCTCAACGGTCCCGGCGACGTACGTACGCCCGGTCTCGTCCCGTACCGCCGCGCCCTCGGCCACACCGTTGCGGGCCCGGGCGCTGCGCGCCAGCGTGATGATCTTGCGGTCCTCGGGGCCGAGACCGGTGCTCTGGGTCATGTCCCGAGCATAGATCGAAACGACGAGGGCCCCTCAGCCGGGACCCTCGCGCTGCGTCAGGGCCGGTCCAGGCGGAGACGGGTCGCCCTCGGCAGGCCCGCGACCACCAGGTCGTACGAGTCCTCGATCAGCTCCCGGACCATCCCGTCCGGGAGGTCCCGCACCGTCACCGTGTTCCAGTGGCGCTTGTTCATGTGGTAGCCCGGCACAATCCCCGCATGCTCCTCCCGCAGCCGCTCCGCGATCTCCGGCTCGCACTTGAGGTTCACCTTCAGCGGCTCGGCGTCCAGCCCGCTCAGCGCGAAGACTTTGCCGTGCACCTTGAACACCGAGGTCTCGGGCCCGAACGGGAACTCCTCCACCGCGGCGTTGAATTCCAGGCAGAAGGCCCTGAACTCCGCAGGCGTCACAGGGACTTCCTCTCCGCCGGCTCCGCCAGTACCGTGACGATCTTGTTCCGGCGGCCGGCCGGGGACTCCGCGGTCAGCCGCAGCGCGCGGCCGTCCGGCAGGTCAACCACCGCGGACGCGCCCGCGATCGGGACCCGGCCCAGGGCCTTCGCCAGCAGTCCGCCGACGGTCTCCACATCCTCGTCGTCGAACTCGTCGAGCCCGTACAGCTCACCCAGATCGTCGATGTCCAGGCGCGCCGTGACCCGGAAGCGGCCCTCGCCCAGCTCCTCGACCTGCGCCACCTCACGGTCGTACTCGTCGGTGATCTCGCCGACGATCTCCTCCAGAATGTCCTCGATCGTGACGATGCCGGCCGTGCCGCCGTACTCGTCGATGACGACCGCGACGTGATTGCGCTTCTGCTGCATCTCGCGCAGCAGATCACCCGCGTTCTTCGTGTCGGGCACGAACACCGCCGGCCGCATCGCCGTCGAGACCAGATCCGCCTCCGCGTCGCGGTTGATGTGCGTCTTGCGGACCAGGTCCTTCAGATACACGATGCCGACGATGTCGTCCTCGTTCTCCCCGGTGACGGGGATGCGCGAGAAGCCTGAGCGCAGTGCCAGCGTCAGCGCCTGCCGGATGGTCTTGTGCCGCTCGATGCAGACCAGGTCGGTACGCGGGACCATCACTTCGCGTACGAGGGTGTCGCCGAGCTCGAAGACGGAGTGCACCATCCGGCGCTCGTCGTCCTCGATCAGCGACTCCTGCTCGGCGAGGTCGACCATCGCCCGCAGCTCCGCCTCGCTCGCGAACGGGCCCTTGCGGAAGCCCTTTCCGGGCGTGAACGCGTTGCCGAGCAGGATCAGCAGCTGTGGGATCGGGCCCATGACGCGGGCGAGCGGGAGCAGGACGTACGCCGCGCCCGTGGCCGTGTTCAGCGGGTGCTGGCGGCCGATGGTGCGCGGCGAGACACCCACCGCGACATACGAGACGAGCACCATCACGCCGATGGCGACCAGCAGCGCCTGCCATGTCTCGGTGAACTCTTCCAGGCAGGCATAGGTGACCAGCACCCCGGCCGCCATCTCGCACGACACCCGGACCAGCAGGGCGACGTTGAGATACCGGGTCGGGTCGGCCGCGACCTGCTCCAGCTTGTCGGCGCCGCGGCGCCCGGAGCGTACGGCCTCGGCGGCCCGGAAGCTGGAGACGCGGGCGAGGCCCGCCTCCGCGCACGCCGCCAGCCAGGCGACGACGACCAGCAGAATCGCGCCGAAGACCAGTTGACCGGTCATGAGACGGTCGGCGCCGGCGACGGCCCTGTGAGCCCCTTCTCCGCTCGCCAGCCGTCGATGATCGCAGCCTGGAGGCCGAACATCTCCGCCTTCTCGTCCGGCTCCTCGTGGTCGTAACCCAGCAGATGCAGCACCCCATGGACGGTCAGGAGCTGGAGCTCCTCGTCCATGGAGTGCTGCGTCTCGGCCTCTTCGCCCTGCTTCTTGGCGACTTCGGGGCAGAGCACGATGTCACCGAGGAGCCCCTGCGGGGGCTCCTCGTCGTCCTTGACCGGCGGACGCAGCTCGTCCATCGGGAAGGACATGACATCGGTCGGACCGGGCAGGTCCATCCACTGGATGTGCAACTGCTCCATGGCGTTGTCGTCCACGACGATCACCGAGAGCTCGGAGAGCGAGTGGATGCGCATCCGCGCGAGGGCGTAGCGGGCGACATCGAGGATCGCCTGCTCGTCGACCTCGGTTCCGGACTCGTTGTTGACGTCGATCGACATGGTGCGCTGTTACTACTTCCCGTTCGCGTGCCCGTTTTGGTCGTCGTACTTCTCGTACGCGTCGACGATACGGCCGACGAGCTTGTGCCGTACGACATCCTCGCTCGTGAGCCGGGAGAAGTGCACGTCCTCGACGCCGTCCAGGATGCCCTGGACCTGGCGCAGTCCGCTCTTGGTGCCGTTCGGCAGGTCGACCTGGGTGACGTCACCTGTGACGACGATCTTCGAGTCGAAGCCGAGCCGGGTCAGGAACATCTTCATCTGCTCGGCGCTGGTGTTCTGCGCCTCGTCGAGGATGATGAACGCGTCGTTGAGCGTCCGGCCGCGCATGTACGCCAGGGGCGCGACCTCGATGGTGCCCGCCGCCATCAGCCGCGGGATCGAGTCGGGGTCGAGCATGTCGTGCAGCGCGTCGTAGAGCGGCCGCAGATACGGGTCGATCTTCTCGTAGAGGGTGCCGGGCAGGAAGCCGAGCCGCTCGCCCGCCTCCACGGCGGGACGGGTCAGGATGATCCGGGTGACCTGCTTGGACTGCAGGGCCTGGACCGCCTTCGCCATGGCGAGATACGTCTTGCCGGTACCGGCGGGGCCGATGCCGAACACGATCGTGTGCTTGTCGATCGCGTCGACGTACCGCTTCTGGTTGAGGGTCTTGGGACGGATGGTCCGGCCGCGGCTGGAGAGGATGTTCTGCGTGAGCACCTCGGCCGGGGTCTCGCCGCCGCCATTGCCGTTTTCGCCTGCTCTGAGCATGGCGATCGAGCGTTCCACCGCGTCCTCCGTCATCGGCTGCCCGGTGCGGAGCACGAGCATCATCTCGTCGAACAGGCGCTGGATCAGGGCGACTTCCACCGCGTCGCCGACTGCGCTCACCTGATTTCCCCGGACATGGATGTCGGCCGCCGGGAAGGCCTTCTCGATCACGCGCAGCAGGGCGTCACCCGAACCGAGGACCGTCACCATCGGATGCTTGGCGGGGACGGTGAAGTGGGCTCGCGCCTGCCCGGGCGCCGGGTTCTGGGCTGTAGGTGTCTGAGTCATGGGCCGGCTCTGTGGCCTGCACATACCTCCCGTTGCAGGGTTCTCGCTGCTCGACAACCTCTGGGACACCAAGCGTACGACCTGGCACTGACAAGGCCGAGGGCTTTTACGGCGGGCTTTGCGGCGGGCTTTGCTTTGCGGGGAGCGGGTGGGTGCGCGGGCTCAGAACGAGCGGCCGAAGCCGATGGTGGGCACGGCACGGCGCAGCGGCCAGGGCCTGGTGGGGGCGGGCAGGAGCGCCTCCAGGAAGGCGTACCTGCGCAGGGCGGCCGGGTCCTGGTCGTCGCAGCCCTGGACGTACTGCCACCAGGCCGCGACCTCCGACCAGCCGGGCGCGGAGAGCGAGCCGCCGAACTCCTGCACCGACAGGGCTGCGGTAAGCCCGCCGAAGGCGAGGCGGTCGGCGAGCGGCCAGCCCGCGAGGGTGCCGGTGACGAATCCGGCCACGAACACGTCCCCGGCGCCCGTCGGGTCGAGCGCCTCCACCGCGATGGCGGGAACCTGGGCGCTCTCGCCGGTGGCGCCGTCCACGGCGTACGCGCCCTCCGCACCCAGAGTGACGACGGCGAGCGGGACACGCTCGGTCAGGGCTCGGGCGGCGGCACGGGGGCATTCGGTGCGGGTGTAGCGCATCGCCTCTTCGGCGTTGGGCAGGAAGGCCTCGCAGTGCTCCAGGTCGGCGAGGTCGTCCGGGTCCCAGCGGCCGGTCTCGTCCCAGCCGACGTCGGCGAAGATGCGGGTGCCCTTGCGGGCGGCCTGGGCGATCCACTCGGCGCGGCCGGGTGTGAGGGAGGCGATGGCGGCCCTGGCGGGCGGCGGGCACTCGGGGTGGGCTCGGTGGGCGGGGCCTCGTGCCCGTGGGAGACCATCGTGCGCTCGCCCTCGTACGCCATGGAGACGGTGACGGACGAGTGCCAGCCGGGCACGGTGCGCGACAGCGAGAGGTCGATGCCCTCGCCCTGCTCGAGGGCGTCCCAGCAGTACTCGCCGTAGTGGTCGTCCCCGAAGGCGGCGGCGAGAGAGGTCCGCAGCCCGAGCCGGGCGAGCGCGGTGGCCATGTTGGCGACGCCACCGGGGCTGGACCCCATGCCGCGGGCCCAGGACTCGGTGCCGCGGACGGGGGCGGAGTCGAGGCCGGTGAAGATGATGTCGAGGAAGACGTTGCCGGTGAGGTAGACGTCGCACGGGGGATCGGCCGGCGTCCGCAGCGCTGCGAGGGGGTCGAGGCAGGCGGCAGCGTGGTCCGGTCGCTCTCCGTGTCGAGTGGTCACCGTGCCGCTCCTGGTACGTGGTGCAGATCAGGCCCAGTCTGCCCCAAGTTCAGCCCTGCCGACGGTTGAGGCGCGGGGTCCGGGGCGGAGCCCCGGCAAGGGCCGAGCCCCGGCCTGGGCGTGGCTACCAGCGGGGGACCGGCGGGGACGTCCGGCCCGGCTCCGCCACCCGCATCGCCGCCGCGTCGTCGCGGTCCCGCATCGTGCCGTCGTCGTCGAGCCAGCGCCGGTGCAGGAAGGCCAGCCGCCGGCGGTCGAGCTCGACGCCGAGACCGGGAAGGTCGCTGACAGCCAGGCACCCGTCCTTGAAGTCGAGGCGCTCGGTGATCACGTCCTCGGTCTGCCACGGGTAGTGGCTGTCGCAGGCGTAGTCCAGGTTGGGGACAACCGCGGCGACATGCGTCATCGCGGCGAGGCTGATGCCCAGGTGGGTGTTGGAGTGCATGGACAGACCGACCCCGAACGTCCGGCAGATCGCGGCCAGTTCACGGGTGTTGCGCAGCCCGCCCCAGTAGTGGTGGTCGCAGAGGACGACCTGGACGGCCCCGCGCGCGAAGGCCTCCGGAATCTCCGCGAAGGTCGTCACGCACATGTTCGTCGCGAGCGGGACCTCGGTGCCGGCCGCGACCTGCACCATCCGCTCGGTGCCGCTCGCCGGGTCCTCCATGTACTCGAGTACGTCCCCCAGCTCCTCCGCGACCCTCAGCGAGGTCTCGACCGACCAGGCGCCGTTGGGGTCGAGTCGCAGCGGCTGACCGGGGAACGCCTCCGCCAGCGCGCGGACCGCCGCGATCTCCTCGTCCGGCTCGAAGACGCCGCCCTTGAGCTTGAAGGAGGCGAAGCCGTACTCGCGGGAGAAGCGCCGGGCCTGCGCGACGATGCCCGCCGGGTCGACCGCGGCGCCCCAGTCGTCGGACTCGCCCGCCCCGCCGGGGTGTTCGGCCCAGCGGTAGAAGAGGTACGCGCTGTAGTCGACGGCGTCACGCACCTTGCCGCCGAGCAGCGCGTGCACCGGCAGGCCCAGCGCCTTGCCGAGCGCGTCGAGGCAGGCGACCTCGAAGCCCGAGACGACCGAGAGCCGCAGCTTGTCGGCGGTCTGCACGCCGCGCAGGCCGCCGACGTCGACGGCGTCCGCGCCGGTGGCCTCGGGCGAGTCGCCGCACACCAGGTCCGCGAGCCGGTGCAGCCCGTTCACATCGCTGACCCGGCAGCCGGGCAGGGCGTCCGCCAACGGGGCCGCCAGATCAAGGTACTTGGTGTCGCCGTAGGTCTCGCCCACGCCGGTGATGCCGTCGGCCGTGACGACCTCGACGATCAGGCGCGGGGTGTACGGCTGGTGCACACCCTGCGTGTTGAGCAGTGGCGGGTCGGCGACGAGGACAGGGGTGAGCCGCACCTCACTGATCGTCAGGTCCTGCGTCATGCTGTGGCTCCTACGAGATCGAGTCCGTCCGCGAGCAGCCCTTCGAGGTGTGACGTACACGGATGAGAACTGAGATTAGATACGCGAATGTAGGCCGTCAATGGGACCAGGCACGCCGAACACGATCGCCGACTCGAGCCCCGCCGGCGATCGATGCGCGGGAGTCCGGGGGCAGCGCCCCCGGTTACGGGAAGTCATACGTCTCGACCTCCGCGATCAGACGCGCCCGCCGCTCCTCATCCCCCTCCAGGAACGACGCCACGAACGAATTCCGCGCCAGCTCCCGCAGCCGCTCCTCCCCCAGCCCCAGCGCCTCGTGCACCGCGTGGAACGTGTCGCCGACATAGCCGCCGAAGTACGCCGGGTCGTCGGAGTTCACCGTGCACAGCAGCCCCGCGTCCATCATCCGCGCCAGCGGGTGCTCCTCGAGGGTGTCGACCGCCCGCAGCCGGACGTTCGACAGCGGGCAGAGCGTCAGCGGAACCCGCTCCCGTACGAGCCGCTCCACCAGCTCCGGGTCCTCCATGCAGCGCAGCCCGTGGTCGATGCGCTCGACGCCCAGGACGTCCAGGGCCTCCCGGATGTACGCGGGCGGGCCCTCCTCGCCCGCGTGCGCCACCTTCCGCAGGCCGAGGGCGTCCGCCGCCTTGTACACCTCGCGGAACTTCGACGGCGGATGCCCCGCCTCCGCCGAGTCGAGGCCCACCGCCGCGATCCGGTGCAGATGCGGCTTCGCGGCGTCGAGCGTCTCCATCGCCGACTCCGCGGACTCGTCGCGCAGGAAGCACATGATCAGCAGGGTGGAGATGCCGTGCCGCTCCAGGCTGCGGTCGAGCGCGCGGGCCAGGCCCTCGATCACCGTGCCGATGGGGACGCCGCGGCTCGTGTGTGCCTGCGGGTCGAAGAAGATCTCCGCGTGACGCACGCCCTGCGTGGCCGCGCGCGCCAGATACGCCTCCGCGAGCTCGGCGAAGTCGTCCTCGGTGTGCAGCACGGCCATCAGCCCGTAGTACAGATCCAGGAAGGACTGCAGGTCCTGGAAGAGGTACGCGCGGCGCAGCTCCTCGGTGTCCTTGTACGGGAGCTCGACACCGTTGCGGGCAGCGAGCGTGAAGGCGAGCTCGGGTTCGAGGGTGCCTTCGATGTGGAGGTGGAGTTCTGCCTTGGGGAGGGACATTGCCCCATATTAGGTCGGCGTCCGCACTCAGGTCCGTTTGGGAACGGGGACCCGCCAGAGGTCCTTGGCGACGGTCAGCTCACCCTCGTAACCCGCCGCGCGCGCCTGCCGTTCGAAGTCGTCCGCGTCGCTGTAGCGCTGCGAGAAGTGCGTCAGCACGAGGTGCCGTACGCCCGCGTCGCGCGCCACCCGGGCCGCCTGCCCGGCGGTCAAGTGACCGTGGTCCGAGGCCAGTTGCTCGTCCTCGTCGAGGAAGGTGGACTCGATGACGAGCAGGTCGCACCCGTCCGCGAGCGCGTGCACGCCGTCGCAGAGCCTGGTGTCCATGACGAAGGCGAAACGCTGTCCGGGCCGTGCCTCGCTCACCTCGTGCAGCGTGACGCCGTTCACCTCGCCCTCGCGCTGCAGCCGGCCGACGTCCGGCCCCTTGATGCCGTGCGCGGCGAGCTTCTCGGGCAGCATGCGGCGGCCGTCGGGCTCGATGAGTCGGTAGCCGTACGACTCGACGGGATGCGAGAGCCTGCGCGCTTCGAGGGTGTACGCAGCCGTCCGGGCCAGTACGGCACCGTCCCCGCTCACCGGCTCCTGGCTCAGCGCCACCGTCTCGCGGTAGGCGGTGGCGTACCGCAGCCGGTCGAAGAAGCGCTGGCCGCTCGCCGGGTAGTGCGCGGCGACCGGGTGCGGGACCCGGTCGAGGTTGATCCGCTGGATCACCCCGGCGAGTCCGAGGGAGTGGTCGCCGTGGAAGTGCGTGACACAGATGCGGTTGATGTCGTACGCGGCGACACCGGCACGCAGCATCTGGCGCTGGGTGCCCTCGCCGGGGTCGAAGAGGATGCCCTCGCCGTCCCAGCGCAGCAGATAGCCGTTGTGGTTGCGGTGCCGGGTGGGTACCTGGCTGGCGGTGCCGAGCACCACCAATTCACGTACGGACAAGGCGGTTTACCTGCTGCCTGTTACTTGGTCCTTGGTGCCTGTCACGGGTTACCCGGGGGGCCATTCGAGGCCGCGGCCGCCGAGCAGATGGGCGTGCGCGTGGAAGACGGTCTGGCCCGCGCCGGAGCCGGTGTTGAAGACGATGCGGTATCCGGCTCCGTGGACCTTGTCCTCGTGGGCGACCTCACCCGCCTCCCGCAGCACGTCGGCGGCGAGCTGGGGCTCCGCGGCGGCGAGCGTGGCCACGTCGGGGTAGTGCGCCTTGGGGATGACCAGGACGTGCGTCGGGGCCTGGGGGTTGATGTCACGGAAGGCGACGATGGTCTCGGTCTCCCGCACCACGGTGGCCGGCACCTCCCCCGCGACGATCTTGCAGAACAGGCAGTCAGCCTGCGGTTCTCCCGCCATGACCGGGGTCCTCCTCGCGTGTGGTCGGTACGAACGGCATCGTATAGCGCACGAGGGAACAACCCCCCTCGCGGACGTGCGCGCGGGGGCCCGCGGCCTTGGAGACAAGGCTGCGGGCCCCCGCAACCCCTGCCTACGGCAGGCTCGGCGCCGACTTGGCGGGGTTCTCGGACAGCACCGCCAGCGCCATCCGCACCGCCTCGTCCAGCTGCGGGTCCCTCCCCGACGCGTGGTCCTGGGGAGCCATGACCACCTCCACGTCCGGGTCGACCCCGTGGTTCTCCACGCCCCACTCGTAACCCTCCAGCCAGAAGGCGTACTTGGGCTGTGTGACCAGCGTGCCGTCCACCAGTGAGTACCGGCTGTCGATGCCGACGACGCCGCCCCACGTCCGCGTACCCACCACGGGGCCGATGCCGAGCGCCTTGATCGCCGCGTTGACGATGTCGCCGTCCGAGCCCGAGAACTCGTTGGCGACGGCCACCACGGGGCCTCGCGGCGCGTCCTGCGGGTAGCTCTGCGGCTGCATGCCGCGCGGCAGGTCCCAGCCCACGATCCGCCTCGCCAGTTTCTCCACCACCAGCTGCGAGGTATGGCCGCCGCGGTTCTCCCGTACGTCCACCACCAGGCCCTCGCGTGCGACCTCGACCCGCAGATCGCGGTGGATCTGGGCCCAGCCCGGCGCCTGCATGTCCGGCACGTGCAGATAGCCGAGCCGGCCCGCGGACTTCTCGTGGACGTAACCACGCCGGCCGGCGACCCACGCGTGGTACCGCAGCGGCTCCTCGTCCGCGAGCGGCACGACGACCGCGTGCCGCGGATCGCCGCCGCCCGCCGGGGAGATCGTGAGCTCGACCGGTTTGCCCGCCGCGCCCACCAGCAGCGGCCCCGGCCCGGTGACGCGGTCCACCGGCCTGCCGTCCACCGCGAGGATCGCGTCCCCCGCGCGGACCGCGACACCCGGCGCGGCGAGCGGCGAGCGGGCGTTGGGGTCGGAGGTCTCGGACGGCAGGATGCGGTCGATGCGCCAGGTGCCGTCCGCGGAGCGGGAGATGTCCGCGCCGAGCAGTCCCTGCCGCGCCGACGCGTTCCCGTATCCGCCCCGTGGCGTGACATAGGCGTGCGAGGTGCCGAGCTCGCCCTGCACCTCCCACAGCAGGTCCATCAGATCGTCGTGCGTGGCCACCCGGGAGAGCACCGGGCGGTAGCGGTCCAGTACGCCGTCCCAGTCGACGCCGCCGAGGTCCGCGCGCCAGAAGTTGTCGCGCATCAGACGCCCGGCCTCGTCGTACATCTGCCGCCACTCCGCGGCCGGGTCGACATCGCGGCGTACGCGCGAGAGGTCGACGGTGATGTTGCTGTCGCTGTCCTCGTCGCGCGAGGGCCTGCGGTCGCTCGGCACGACCTTCAGCTTGCCCTCCGCGTACAGCAGCACCCGCTTTCCGTCGCCGCTGACCCCGAAACTCGTGGCGTCGGCGACGAGTTCCTCGATGCGCTGCTGGAGAAGGTCGTACCGCTCGAGCGCGGTCTGCGGACCAGGGTCGTCGGGTGTGGCGCGGGTCGCGCCGAGGACGCCGCGCAGCGGGTGGCGCAGCCACAGCAGCCCGTCCTTGGCGGCGCGCAGCGTCGAGTAGCGGGCCGCCTCGACGGGGAAGGGCACTATCCGGTCGGCGAGCCCGTCGAGATCGATACGCGTGACGGGGGCGCCGCTCTCCTCGCCGCTCTCCTTCGACGAGTCCTTGTCCGACTCGACGGCCCGGCCGTGGCGCTGCGGCCCGAACGGCGACGGGGTGGCGGCGGCCAGCGTGATCAGATGCGGGCGGCAGCCGCCGATGAAGGCGAGGTCGAAGACATGTGTGTCATAGACCGGGTCGAAGGCGCGCTCGGAGAGGAACGCGAGGTGCTTGCCGTCCAGCGTGAAGGCGGGCTGGAAGTCGCGGAAGCGCAGCGGGGTCGCCTCGGAGACGGCCAGGTCGGCGGTGTTGGCGAGCTTCAGCTGGCGCAGCGGGGAGGGCCCGGGGTGCGACCAGGCCAGCCAGCCCGAGTCGGGTGAGAAGGCCAGGCCGGTGGCGTCGCCGTGCTCGCTGCGGTCGACCTCGCGCACCTCGCCGCTCTCGCGCTCGACGAGCAGTACGCGGCCGTCGTGCGAGGCGACGGCGGCGCGGCTGCCGTCCGGTGCGACGGCCAGGCTCAGTACGCGGCCGAGCCGCCCGGCACCGAGCCTGCGCGGTGTCGCCCCGGGCGCCGGACCGATGGCCGGCGCGAATTCGAGCGCGTCGTCCCCCTCGGCGTCGGTCACCCAGACGACATGCTCCTCGCCGTCCACGCGGAAGCTGTGCGGCAGCCTGCCCCGTACGCCGGGCTCGACGGCCAGCGACCGTGCCGGGCCCTCGCGGTGCGTCACCCAGTGGATGCCGCCGCGGATCTCCACCGCGCTGCCGCGCCCGGTGTGGTCGGGGGCAGCGGTGCCGAGATGGTGGTCGGCGTTGACGGGGCGGGGCCGCAGGTCGGTGCGCTGGCCGCCGAGGCGGATGTCGAGCCGGCGGGGCTCGGCGCCGACGAGGTCGTCCAGGAGCCACAGTTCACCGGCGCTCGCGTAGGCGACGCGGGTGCCGTCGGTGGCGGCGTGGCGGGCGTAGAAGCCGTCGACGCCCGTGTGGCGCCGCAGATCCGAGCCGTCGGGCAGCGACGAACAGAGGGCGCCGACGCCTTCGTGGTCACAGAGGAACGCGAGCCGCTCCCCCACCCACAGCGGATACTCGATGTTGCCGTCGAGGTCCTCGTGGACGCGTACGAACTCCCCGTCGCCCGCCCGGTCGATCCACAACTTGCCCGCGGTGCCGCCCCGGTAGCGCTTCCAGGCGGCGGCCTCGCGCCCCATGGTGGCCGAGAGCAGCAGCACCTGCGAGCCGGGTCCGTACGCCACATCGCCCACGGGCCCGTACGGCAGCACGGTCGCCGGTCCGCCGTCGAGCGGCACGGCGCGCGCCCAGCTGCGGCGCAGCGAGGCCTGGCCGTACGTACTGATCGCGAGGACCTCGCCGTCCGGCGTCCAGCCGCGTACGGACGTCTTCCAGCTCCCCCAGTGCGTCAGCCGGTCGGAGGGACCGCCGTCGATGGGCGCGAGGTGCACCTCCGGCGCACCGTCCCGGGACGAGGACCACGCTATGTGCGTGCCGTCGGGCGAGATCCTGGGATGGTTCACCGGCATGTTGTCGGCGCTGACGCGCCACGCGCGGCCGCCGTCGAGCGGGGCGACCCAGACGTCGTCCTCTGCGGTGAAGGCGATCAACTCGCCGTGGACATGCGGATACCGGAGGTAGGCAGGGTGCGTCACACCGTCACCCTAGGCAGGTGGCCGCTGCCCGGTCACGCCTTTGGGATCACTTGGCCTGGTCCGGTGTCGCGGTCACGGTGACCGTGACGGTGACGGTCGGCTCCGGCGGCTCGCCGGGCCGGTGGGTGGCGGGCGGGGTGCGGGCCGGCGTACGGGTCGGTGTACCGGCGCAGTTGCCGAGCATCGTGGCCTCGAAGACGACCTTGCCGTTGACCTTGGCGATGAGGTCGCCGCGTACGCACGTCCCGGAGCGCTCCTCGGTCACCTTGCCCTTGAGCGTGATGTCCTGGCCGGTTTTGGTGTCGCCCGTGCAGTCGACGGTGGCCACGCTCCGCGCGGAGGGCGACGCGGAGGCCTTGCCGCTGCGCATGTTCGCGGTGCAGGTGAGCCACCCCACGTCGAAGCCCAGGCGTTCGAGTGTGCGGGTCCCTGTCTTGTCGGTGGTGACCGCCACGGCGATGGAACTCAGTCCGCCGGTCGTCGGCTCACAGGCCGCGATGCCCACAACTGCCGCCCCGGCGGCGCCGGTTGCGGCCAGGATGCGCCGGTGAAGTATTCGTCTCATGCCCCGCATGGAGGGCAGACTGTCACCGACTCCCCGGATGTAAAAGAGTGGTTGCGGCCACCTTTTCCCCCGTACGGTCATGGAATGGCCAGGAAGCTGATCAGGGCGCGGCGTCTCGTCGTCGACGAGGACACCGTCTACATGTGGTCGGTACGCCATAAGCACACCCCTGGCGCGGCGGGTGCCCGCGACTGCCGCACCACGCTCTCGCTGCGGCGCGAGGGGACGACGGCGCGTCTGGAGATCGTCTTCCGGCAGCTCCCCGGCCGGATCGTCTCCGGCGGTTACTGGCATTCGGGCGCGGTGGGCGACACCGGGCAGAACTCGCTGAACCTGCACGAGCCGGGGGCGGCGCGCCGCCTGCTCGACGAGGCACGGGAGCGGGGGCTGCTGCCGGCCGCCGCCGGGACTACGGAGGTCGACGGCTGGCCGCTGTTCGACGCGGTGGCGACGGGCTGAGCGACGCGTCGTGTGACTGGTTGAGCGACTCGTTGAGCGACTCGTCAGGACCAGCGGCCGGTGCGGCCGAGCAGCAGCGCGGCGGCGGCCGTCCCGGCGGTCGACGTACGCAGCACGCTCCGCCCGAGCCGGTAGGGCTTCGCGCCCGCCTCGGCGAAGGCTGCCAACTCCTCCGGCGACACGCCCCCTTCGGGCCCCACGACCAGCACGATCGAACCCTCGGCGGGCAGTTCGGCGGTGGCCAGCGGCTCGGCGCCCTCCTCGTGCAGCACCGCCGCGAAGTCGGCTTCGGCCAGAAGTGACGCAACCTGCTTGGTCGTTGCCGCGTCCGCGACCTCCGGGAAGCGGAGCCTGCGCGACTGCTTGCCCGCCTCGCGCGCGGTGGCCCGCCATTTGGCGAGGGCCTTGGCGCCCCGTTCGCCCTTCCACTGCGTGATGCAGCGGGCGGCGGCCCAGGGCACGACCGCGTCCACGCCGGTCTCCGTCATGGTCTCGACGGCGAGTTCGCCGCGGTCGCCCTTGGGGAGGGCCTGGACGACGGTGATACGGGGCGTGGGCTCGGGTTCCGTGGGGAACTCGGACGGCTCGACGATCAGCCGGTCCTTGCCCTCCGTCCGCAGAACGACACCGGCCGCCCCGCGCCCGCGCCCGTCCGTCAGCACGACGTCCTCACCGGACTGCAGCCTGCGCACGGAGACGGCATGCCGCCCCTCCGGCCCGTCCAGGGTGAGTACGGCGCCGGGCCCGACGCCCTCCAGGGAGTCGACGACGAATACGGGCGCGGTCATCAGGAACCGCCCAGCGCCAGCGCGGCCCGCGCGGAGTCCAGTTCGGCGACGAGGACCTCGACAAGCTGTCCCGCGGGCAGCTCGCGCGCCATCGTGTGGCCCTGTCCGGCCCACAGCGCCATGCCCTGGGGGTCGCCCGCCTTGGCGGCGGCCTTGCGCAGGCCGCTCGTCAGATGGTGCACCTGGGGGTAGGCGGCGGGGGCGTACGGTCCGTGCTCGCGCATGAAGCGGTTGACGAGGCCGCGGGCGGGGCGCCCGGAGAAAGCGCGGGTGAGTTCGGTGCGTACGAAGAGCGGGTTGGTCATGGCCTGCTTGTGCAGGGCGTTGGCACCTGACTCCGGACAGACCAGGAACGCGGTCCCGAGCTGCGCGGCGCCCGCGCCGGCCGCGAGCACGGCGGCGATCTGGCCGCCGCGCATCAGGCCGCCGGTGGCGATGACCGGCAGCCGCACGGCCTCGCGGACCAGCCCGATGAGCGAGAGCAGCCCGATCCCGGCCCCCTCGGAGGCCGGGTCGTCACGGTGGGTGCCCTGGTGCCCGCCGGCCTCGACTCCCTGTACGCACACGGCGTCGGCACCGGCCCACTGCGCGGCCTGCGCCTCCTCGGGCGTGGTGACCGTCACGACGGTGAAGGTGCCGGCCTTGGCGAAGGAGTCGAGCACATTGCGGCTCGGGCAGCCGAAGGTGAAGGAGACGACCGGCACGGGGTCGTCGAGGAGGATGGCGAGCTTGGCCTCGTAGCCGTCGTCGCGTCCGCTGTCGGGGTCGCCGAGGGGCGTCTCGTACCAGGTGGCCTCACCGGCGAGCTGATGCCGGTAGACACCGACGGCGGCGGGGTCGGCGGTGTTGGGCTGCGGCATGAAGAGATTGACGCCGAAGGGCTGTCCGGTGAGCCCGCGGATCTGTTTGACCTCCTGGTACATGCCGTCCGCGGTCTTGTACCCGGCGGCGAGGAAGCCGAGCCCACCGGCATCGGAAACGGCGGCGGCCAACTGGGGACAGGAGGCGCCGCCCGCCATGGGGGCCTGCACGATCGGATACCGGCAGAGATCGGTCAGTGCGGAGGACATGCAGGCATGGTGCCATGCCGCTGCCGCGCCACCGAATCGGGAGTTCCGGCCGGCAGATCAAGCCCCGCCGGCGATTGAGGCGCGGGGGTCCGGGGGGAGCCCCCGGAAACCAGGGGCAACCCGCACCCGGGCGCACCCCCGCGCCCACCCCAAGGGCTACCGCCCGTTGAACGCGTCCTTCAGGCGGGAGAACAGGCCCTGCTGCCCCGGCTGGAACTGGCCCAACGGCCTCTCCTCGCCGCGCAGCTTCGCAAGATCCCGCAGCAGCCGCTCCTGGTCCGCGTCCATCTTCGTCGGCGTCGTCACCTCGACGTGCACTATCAGGTCGCCGCGCCCGCCGCCCCGCAGATGCGTGATGCCGCGCCCGTGCAGCGGGATCGACTGGCCGGACTGCGTGCCCGGGCGGATGTCGATCTCCTCCACGCCGTCGAGCGTCTCCAGCGGGCACTTCGTGCCCAGCGCCGCCGCTGTCATCGGGATCGTCACCGTGCAGTGCAGATCGTCGCCGCGCCGCTGGAAGACCGCGTGCGGCAGCTCGTGGATCTCGACGTACAGATCACCCGCGGGTCCACCGCCCGGGCCGACCTCGCCCTCACCCGCGAGCTGGATGCGCGTGCCGTTGTCGACACCCGCCGGGATCTTCACGGTCAGCGTCCGGCGCGAGCGGATGCGGCCGTCGCCGGCGCACTCCGGGCACGGCGTCGGCACCACGGTGCCGAAGCCCTGGCACTGCGGGCACGGCCGCGACGTCATGACCTGCCCCAGGAAGGACCGCGTCACCTGCGAGACCTCACCCCGGCCCCGGCACATGTCGCACGTCTGCGCCGAGGTCCCCGGCGCGGCGCCCTCGCCCGAGCACGTCGTACAGACGACGGCCGTGTCGACCTGGATGTCCTTCGTCGTACCGAAGGCCGCCTCGTTGAGGTCGATCTCCAGGCGGATCATCGCGTCCTGGCCCCGTCGCGTTCGCGACCTGGGCCCGCGCTGCGACGCCGTACCGAAGAACGCGTCCATGATGTCGGAGAAGTTGCCGAAGCCACCGGCTCCGAAGCCGCCCGCCCCGCCGCCGGCCTGCGACAGCGGGTCCCCGCCGAGGTCGTAGACCTGCTTCTTCTGCGGGTCCGACAACACCTCGTACGCGGCGTTGATCTCCTTGAAGCGCTCCTGAGTCTTCGGGTCCGGATTCACATCCGGGTGAAGCTCGCGCGCCAAGCGCCGAAACGCCTTCTTGATCTCGTCCTGCGATGCGTCGCGGCGAACGCCGAGAACGGCGTAGTAGTCCGTGGCCACTTACGACTCCGCCAGGATCTGTCCGACGTAACGTGCCACTGCGCGTACCGCTCCCATCGTTCCGGGGTAGTCCATGCGGGTCGGTCCGACCACGCCGAGTTTCGCAACTGCCTCGTCGCCCGAACCGTAGCCGACCGCGACCACGGACGTGGAGTTGAGGCCCTCATGAGCGTTCTCATGACCGATACGTACGGTCATGCCCATGCCCGAGTCCTTCGCCTCGCCGAGCAGCTTGAGAAGCACCACATGCTCCTCGAGCGCCTCCAGCACCGGCCGGATGGTCAGCGGGAAGTCGTGCCCGAAGCGGGTCAGATTGGCGGTGCCGCCGATCACGAGCCGCTCCTCGGTCTCCTCGACCAGGGTCTCGAGCAGGGTCGCGAGCACCGTGGAGACGGTGCCGCGGTCCTCCGGCTCGAAGGAGTCGGGCAGGTCCTGCACCAGCTGCGGCACATCCGCGAAGCGGCGCCCCACGACCCGGCTGTTGAGCCGGGCCCGCAGGTCCGCCAGCGCTGTGTCGCCGAAGGGCGCGGGGCAGTCGATCATGCGCTGCTCGACCCGTCCGGTGTCCGTGATGAGCACGAGCATCAGACGGGCGGGAGCGAGTGAGAGGAGCTCCACATGCCGGACCGTGGACCGGGTCAGCGAGGGGTACTGGACGACGGCGACCTGCCGGGTCAGCTGCGCCAGCAGCCGGACCGTACGCCCCACGACGTCATCCAGATCCACCGCTCCGTCCAGGAAGTTCTGGATGGCGCGGCGCTCGGGCGACGACAGGGGCTTGACGCCCGCCAGCTTGTCGACGAAGAGCCGGTAGCCCTTGTCGGTGGGGATCCGCCCGGCACTCGTATGAGGCTGGGCGATGAATCCTTCCTCCTCCAGCACGGCCATGTCGTTACGGATGGTGGCCGGGGAGACACCGAGCTTGTGCCGCTCGGTGAGGGCCTTGGAGCCGACGGGCTCCTCGGTGCCGACGTAGTCCTGGACGATGGCGCGCAGCACTTCGAGTCTGCGTTCGCTGAGCATCGCGCACACCTCCAGCTGTGGTTCCCTCTGTGGTTCCTCGGGTGACTGCTTGGCACTCGAAACGTCGGAGTGCCAGCATTTCCCCTCGCCAGTGTACGGCCGTGGGGTACGCCCGTAGCAAGGGCGACCGGCCACGCTACCGCGAGACTCCGCTGGTCGTTGCCAGTAGCGTCACGGTATGGACGTCAGTTGGGAAGACTTCGGCTGGGAAAGGCTGGCCGACGGGGTGGGCCGCCGGCGGCTGCCTCTCTGGGACGCGACCGTTGGACTGATCGCCGGTGAGGACCGTGTCCTCATGTACGACACGGGCTCGACGCTCCGCGAGGGCGCCGAGCTCCGCGCCCAGGCGCAGGCGCTGATGGGCGGCCGCCGGGTGACGCATATCGCACTGAGCCACCCGCACTTCGACCATGTGCTGGGGACGGCTGCCTTCTCGGGGGCGGAGGTGTACGGCGCCGTCGGGGTGGACGAGCTGATGAGGCGGGAGCGGGACGAGATCCGCGGCTCGGCCGTACGGGAAGGGGTCACGGCGGACGATGCGGCGGAGGCGGCCGATCTGCTGGTGGCGCCGCACCATCTGGTCTGCGGGGAGTGGACGCTGGAGCTCGGCGGCCGCCAGGTGCTGCTGGCCAATGTGGGCCCCGGCCACTCGGGCCACGATCTGGCGCTGCTGGTGCCGGGCGGCGCGGACGAGCCGGAGGTGGTCTTCTGCGGCGATCTGGTGGAGGAGTCGGGTGAGCCTCAGGCGGGCCCGGACGCGATCCCGTCCCGCTGGCCGGCGGCGCTGGACCGGCTGCTCTCGCTGGGCGGGGAGGACGCGGTGTACGTGCCCGGGCACGGGGCGGTGGTCGACGCGGCGTTCGTACGCGCGCAGCGGGAAGCGTTGGCGGCGCGGTTCAGCGTGTCGTAGCGTCTGCCAAATGCGCAGCTACAGCCCGGATCTGACGCCTCCTTGGAAGAAGCAGCAGCCTGCTCCGGAGGTCCCCGCCGAGTCCGACCTGGTCGTTGAGGAGGTCACGACGGGGTTCTGCGGTGCGGTGATCCGTACCGAGAAGACCGCGGAGGGCCCGACGGTGACGCTGGAGGACCGCTTCGGCAAGCACCGGGTGTTCCCGCTTGTGGCCCGGGGCTTCCTGCTGGAGGGCCGGGTGGTGACGCTGGTCCGCCCGGCGTCGTCGCCCTCGGCCCGTCCGGGCCGCCCGGCGCGTACGGCCTCGGGCTCGGTGGCGGTCCCGGGCGCACGTGCCCGGGTCGCGCGGGCGGGCCGTATCTATGTCGAGGGCCGCCACGACGCGGAGCTCGTCGAACGGGTCTGGGGTGACGACCTGCGGATCGAGGGCGTGGTCGTGGAGTACCTGGAGGGCATCGACGACCTCCCGTCGATCGTCAGGGACTTCGCCCCCGGCCCGGACGCGCGCCTCGGGGTGCTGGTGGACCACCTGGTCCCGGGCTCGAAGGAGTCCCGCATCGCGGCGCAGGTGTCCAGCGGCCACGCACTGATCGTCGGCCACCCGTACATCGACGTGTGGGAGGCGGTGAAGCCGTCGTCGGTGGGCATCCGGGCCTGGCCGTCGGTACCGCGCGGCCAGGACTGGAAGACGGGCGTGTGCCGCGCGCTGGGCTGGCCGGAGAACACGGGAGCGGCGTGGCAGCGGATCCTGTCGGGAGTGCGGTCGTACAGGGACCTGGAGCCGGAGCTGCTGGGGAGGGTGGAGGAGCTGATCGATTTCGTCACAGCACCTCCCGGCCCCGCCGGCGTTTGAGGCGCACATCAAGCCCCGCCGGCGTTCGAGGCGCGGGGTTCGGGGCGGAGCCCCGGCAGGCGCCTCAGTCCACCAGGTCCCGCACGACCGCGTCCGCGAGCAACCGCCCCCGCAGCGTCAGCACCGCGAGGCCCTTCTCGTACGGCCCCGCCTCCAGCAGACCGTCCGCGAGGGCCCGGCCCGCCGCCGCCAGCCCCGCAGGCCGCAGCAGCGACAGCGCGCACCCCTCCCGCAGCCGCAGCTCCAGCAGGATCCGCTCCACCCGGCGGTCCTCCGCCGAGAGGACCTCGCGGCCCGCCCCCGGCGAGCGTCCCGCCGCCAGCGCCGCCGCATACGCGCCCGGGTGCTTCACGTTCCACCACCGCACCCCGCCCACGTGGCTGTGCGCGCCGGGGCCCGCGCCCCACCAGTCCGCGCCGCGCCAGTAGAGCTCGTTGTGCAGGCAGCGCCCGGCGGAGGACGTGGCCCAGTTGGAGACCTCGTACCAGTCGAAGCCCGCATCGCCCAGCACCGAGTCCGCGATCAGATACCGGTCCGCGTGGACGTCGTCGTCGGTCATCGGCACCTCGCCCCGGCGGATCCGCCGCGCCAGCTGCGTGCCCTCCTCCACGATCAGCGCGTACGCCGACACATGATCCGGACCCGCCCCCACCGCCGCGGTCAGCGACGCCCGCCAGTCGTCGTCGCTCTCGCCCGGCGTGCCGTAGATCAGATCCAGGTTCACGTGGTCGAAGCCCGCCGCCCGCGCCTCGGCGACACACGCCTCCGGCCGCCCCGGCGTATGCGTACGGTCCAGCACCTTCAGCACATGCTGCCGCGCGCTCTGCATACCGAACGAGATCCGGTTGAAGCCGCCGGAGCGCAGCTCCGCCAGATACGCCGGGTCCACCGACTCCGGATTCGCCTCGGTCGTGATCTCCGCGTCGTCCGCGAGACCGAACTCCTCGCGCACCGCGTCCAGCATCCGTACGAGATCCGACGCGGCGAGCAGCGTCGGCGTACCGCCCCCGACGAACACCGTCCGCACCTGCCGCGGGTCGTCGCCCAGCACCTTGCGGGCGAGGCGGACCTCCTCGGCCACCATCTCGGCGTAGTTGTCCCTGGAGGCCAGTACTCCGCCCGAGCCGCGCAGCTCGGTCGCCGTGTAGGTGTTGAAGTCGCAGTAGCCGCAGCGCGTCGCGCAGTACGGCACATGCAGATAGAAGGCGAGCGGCCGGTCGCCGGCAGCCGTCAGGGCGGACGCGGGCAGCGCCCCGTCCTCGGGCATCGGCTCACCATCGGGCAGTACGGAAGGCATGCCCCCCATTGTCCGTCACCTCGAAGGTGCCCCGGGACGGCTACTGCGCCTGGAGCACCAGCAGCGCCAGATCGTCCTCCGGCGGCGTCTCGCCGAAGTCGTACACCACCTGCCTGATCCGGTCGGCGACCCCCTGCGCGGTCAGGCCCGCGCACCCCGCCAGTACCCGGGCGAGCCCGTCGTCGTCGTCGAACATCCGCGATCCCGAGCGCCGCTCCGTCACCCCGTCCGTAACGCAGAGCAGCGTGTCACCGGGCTCCATGTCGAAGGTCTGGCTCTGGAACGCGACGTCGTCGACGACCCCGAGCAGCACCTGCGACTCGGCCGCCGTCAGGACGGTCCCGTCGGGCCGCAGCAGCAGCGGCAGCGGATGCCCTGCGCTCGCCAGGGTGCACCGCACGCCCCCGCCGGCCCGGGGCGACGGCACCAGCTCCCCGTACAGCAGGGACAGGAAGCGCGCCTGCTGCCCCTCCGGCACGCCCTGCCCGCCCGCCGCCGCGACCATCAGCGCGGCCGCCTCCGCCGCCTCCATCGCGTCGTCGAGGAGCAGTCCGTTGAGCCGGTCGAGGACCTGGCCGACCTGGTAGCCCTCGCGGGCGAGCAGCCGCAGCCAGGGCCGGGCGAGGCCGGTGACGACCGCGGCCTCGGGCCCGCTGCCCTGGACGTCGCCGAGCATGAAGCACCAACGGCCCCCGGAGCCCGCCGGGAAGATGTCGTAGAAGTCGCCGCCCGCGACGCCGTCGTCGCTGGGCTCGTACACCAGGAAGCGGTCGACGCCGGGGATCTGGCCGACCTTGCTGGGCAGCAGACCGCGCTGGAGGACCCGGCTGATGGTGGCCTGCCGGGTGTACTGGCGGGCCGCGCTGATCGCCAGGGCCACCCGCCGCGCGAAGTCCTCGATCAGCGCGGTCACTTCGTCGGGCACGCGCGCGAGGCCGTGCCGCGCGACCAGCAGGGTGCCGACCCCGCGCCCGCCCGCGACCAGGCGGTACGCGAGGGCCGTGCCTTCTGTGGCGCCCGGCTCGCCCTCCCCGGGCCAGGGGATCGGTACGGGCCCGTTGCCGGAGGTGGCGGGCAGCGGTGGCGGATCCTTCTCGAGGGCCTCGCGCACCTGCTCCGTACAGGATTCGTCGCTGTGCCAGACCCTGGCCAGCCGGGGCGCTGCTCCTGCCGCGCCGCCCGTCCCCCAGCCCGTCCGGCCCTGCTCGCCCTCCAGCCAGATCGCGCACCAGTCGGCGAGCCGCGGCACCAGGAGCTGTCCCGCGAGCGCCGCGACCATGTCCTCGTCGAGCTGTCCGGCGAGCAGGTCGGAGGCTTCGGCGAGGAAGGAGAGGGCGCCGCGGCTGGTCATGCCCTGATCGGACCGGTCCTCGCGCACCGTGCGCCTGGGCGTGGGGGCGAGGATCTCGGCGGCGCGCAGTCCCCGCTGCGGCGCGGGTTCGGTGCCGGGGAGCGGGCAGGTGTCCCAGCCGTCGACGGGGATGCGGGCCCAGACGGTCTTGAGGCCGGAGCGGTAGGTGATGCCCCAGCGCTCGGCGAGGGCGGCGACGAGATGGAGGCCTCGCCCGTACTCGGGGGTGCCGGAGCGGTCCTCGGCGCCGCGCGATTCGGTGCGGTGCGGATCGCCGCGGTGCGGTTCGCTGCGTACGGCCCTGGCGGGATGGTGGTCGGAGACTTCGAGGACGAGGGCGGCCGGCTCGCCCTCCGCCGACTCCTCCAGCCTGCAGAGGAGTTCGACGGTGGTGCCGGCGTGTACGACGGCGTTGGTGACGAGTTCGTTGACGATGAGCACGGCGTCGTCCGCGAGCCGGTCCGTACTGTGCTGTCCCGGCGGGCAGCCCCCGCCGGCCCCCCGGCAGAAGGCGCAGGTGGCGAGCATCCCGAGGTTGGTCCAGTCGGCGATGGCGGCGCGTACGAAGCGGCGTGCGGCGGAGGGCGCGAGAGGGTTGCCGGGCAGGCTGGTGCGGGCGACTGAACGTGCGTCATCCCGCAGTGGGTGCTGCGGTGTTGAGCGATGAGTCGTCTCGCGCTGCTGCATCGGAATGGACCCCACGGTGCGGCTCCTGGTCGGTTCTGGCAATGCGCCGCTCATGACACCGACAGAGTGACAGACTGAGCCTGCCCATAAGCGTCGAGTCACCGAAGTGGGCGGATTATGAACAGAGACAATGCGTCGCCGTCCGTCCAGCCGACTTCCCGGTTGCCCTCGGCGCCCTCTCCGTCCGCCCCGCCCTCCGCGGACGGCGGCTGGATCCGGGCCTCGGAGCTCCGCCCGCTGCTGGCCGCGATGACGACACTGCGGGACGGGGACTTCCATGTGCGCATGGCGGAGGTCCACGAGGGGATGCCGGCCGAACTGGCCGCGATGTTCAACCAGATCGCGGGGCGCAATCAGCACTTCACGGACGAGCTGTCGCGGGTGCGCAGGGAAGTCGTACGGCACGGACGGCTCGACGACCGGCTGTCGGCCAGCCCCGGCCAGGGCGCCTGGACCTCCAGCGTCAACAGTACGAACGCGCTGCTCGACGCCCTGGTGGTGTCCGCCGCGAACGCCACGCGCGTGCTGGACGCGGTGGCCGGCGGCGATCTGACCCAGCGGGTCGATCTGCACGACGGCAACCGCCAGTTGCGCGGCGACCTGCGCCGGCTCGGCCGTGCGGTGAACAAGATGGTCGACCAGCTGTCGCTGTTCACCGGCGAGGTGACCCGCGTGGCGCGCGAGGTCGGTACGGAGGGCAGGCTCGGCGGCCGCGCCAAGGTGCAGGGCCTGTCCGGCAGTTGGCGGGACGCCACCGAGGCGGTCAACACCATGGCCTCCCGGCTGACCGCGCAGGTGCGGGACATCGCGGCGGTGACCACGGCGGTGGCGCGCGGCGATCTGACGCGTACGGTCACGGTCGAGGCGACCGGCGAGCTCCTCGAGCTGAAACTCACCGTCAACACCATGGTGGACCAGCTCTCCGCCTTCGCCGACGAGGTCACCCGCGTCGCCCGCGAGGTCGGCACGGAGGGCCGGCTGGGCGGTCGCGCCCAGGTCCGCGGGGTGTCCGGCGTCTGGAAGGACCTCACGGACAACGTCAACTTCATGGCGTCCAACCTGACCTCGCAGGTCCGCAATATCGCCCAGGTCACCACCGCCGTCGCCAACGGCGATCTCTCGCAGAAGATCACCGTGGATGCCCAGGGCGAGATCCTGGAGCTCAAGTCGACCATCAACACCATGGTCGACCAGCTCTCCGCCTTCGCCGACGAAGTCACCCGCGTCGCGCGCGAAGTCGGCACCGAAGGAAACCTCGGCGGCCGCGCCCAGGTCCGCGGAGTGTCCGGCGTCTGGAAGGACCTGACCGAGAACGTCAACTTCATGGCCGACAACCTCACCAGCCAGGTGCGGAACATCGCGCTGGTCTCGACGGCCGTCGCCCAGGGCGACCTCGGCAAGAAGATCACGGTCGAGGCGAAGGGCGAGATTCTCGAACTCAAGTCGACCATCAACACCATGGTCGACCAGCTCTCCGCCTTCGCCGACGAAGTCACCCGCGTCGCGCGCGAAGTCGGCACCGAAGGAAACCTCGGCGGCCAGGCCCAGGTCCGCGGAGTGTCCGGCGTCTGGAAGGACCTGACCGACAACGTCAACTTCATGGCGTCCAACCTGACCTCGCAGGTCCGCAACATCGCCCAGGTCACCACCGCCGTCGCCAACGGTGACCTCTCCAAGAAGATCACCGTGGACGCCCGCGGCGAGATCCTGGAGCTGAAGGACACCGTGAACACCATGGTGGAGCAGCTGCGCGCCTTCGCCGACGAGGTGACCCGCGTGGCCCGCGAGGTCGGCACCGACGGACGGCTCGGCGGCCGTGCCCAGGTCCTCGGTGTCACCGGCCTGTGGAAGGACCTCACGGACAACGTCAACTACATGGCCGACAACCTCACTTCACAGGTGCGGAACATCGCCCAGGTGGCGACGGCCGTGGCCCAGGGCGACCTCTCCAAGAAGATCGACGTGGACGCCCGCGGCGAGATCCTGGAGCTCAAGACCACCATCAACACCATGGTGGACACGCTCTCCTCGTTCTCCTCCGAGGTCACCCGTGTGGCCCGCGAGGTCGGCTCCGAGGGGCAGCTGGGCGGCCAGGCACGGGTCGAGGGTGTGTACGGCACCTGGAAGCGGCTCACCACCAATGTGAACGAGCTGGCGCTCAATCTCACCACCCAGGTCCGCGCCATCGCCGAGGTGGCGTCCGCCGTCGCCCAGGGCGACATGTCCCGCTCGATCACCGTCGAGACCCGCGGCGAGGTCTCCGAGCTCAAGGACAACATCAACCTGATGGTGTCCAACCTCCGCGAGACCACCCGCGCCAAGGACTGGCTGGAGTCCAATCTCGCCCGCCTCGCCGGTCTGATGCAGGGCCACCGCGACCTGATGGAGGTCGCGGACCTGATCCTGCGCGAGCTGACCCCGCTGGTGAACGCGCAGTACGGCGCGTTCTTCCTGGCCCACCCGGACGCCGACGGCGCTCCGTCCCGCACGACATCCACCACCAAGGGACTGGCCTTCATCGCCGGTTACGGCTCCGCCCAGTCGGCCACCATCGACACCACCGGCATGCCCGGCCACGGTCTGGTCCGGCAGGCAGCCCTGGAGAAGAAGCGGATCCTCCTGGAAGAGGCACCGCCGGACTACATCAAGATCAACTCGGGCCTGGGCGAGGCATCCCCGGCCAGCGTCGTCATCATCCCGATCCTCTTCGAGGACAAGCTGCTCGGCGTCATCGAGCTGGCGTCCTTCTCCCGCTTCTCCGACGTCCACCTGGCCTTCTTCGACCAGTTCGTGAACACCATCGGCGTCGCGATCAACACGATCATCGCCAACTCCCGTACGGAGTCACTGCTCGGCGAGTCGCAGCGGCTCGCGGTCCAGCTCCAGGAGCGCTCGGACGAGCTCCAGCGCCAGCAGGGCGAACTCCAGCGCTCCAACGCCGAGCTGGAGGAGAAGGCGGCGCTGCTGGCGACCTCCTCGCAGTACAAGTCGGAGTTCCTGGCGAACATGTCGCACGAGCTGCGCACCCCGCTGAACTCCCTGCTCATCCTGGCCCGGCTGCTCTCCGACAACCCGGACGGCCATCTCTCGGACCAGGAAGTGCAGTTCGCCACCACGATCCACCGCTCGGGCTCCGATCTGCTCCAGCTGATCAACGACATCCTGGACCTGTCGAAGATCGAGGCGGGCCGGATGGACGTACGCCCGAAGAAGCTGCCGCTGATCAAAGTGCTCGACTATGTGCACGCCACCTTCCGCCCGATCACGCTCGACCGCGGGCTGGCCTTCGAGGTCGCGGTCGGCGAGGACGTACCGCGGGAGATGTACTCCGACGAGCAGCGGCTCCAGCAGATCCTGCGCAATCTGCTCTCCAACGCGATCAAGTTCACCTCGTCCGGCCGTGTCGAACTGAGCGTGAGAAGGATCAAGGACCCCGACGACAAGCTGCTCAAGGGCATCGACGACCTGATCGCCTTCTCCGTCTCCGACACCGGCATCGGTATCGCCCCGGAGAAACTCCCGGTGATCTTCGAGGCGTTCCAGCAGGCCGACGGCACCACCAACCGCAAGTACGGCGGTACGGGGCTCGGCCTGTCCATCAGCCGGGAGATCTCGGGGCTGCTCGGCGGCCGCATCATCGCCGAGAGCGAGCCGGGCCGCGGTTCGACCTTCACGCTGTACGTCCCCGTCCTCTACCCCGGTCATGCCGGCGGCGACAGCGACGGCTTCCACGACGGTCACGACAGTCACGGCATCCATGACGTCCGCGACATCCCGCTGACCGCGACCGAGCGGCACCACTCCGACCATGTGCCGCGCCCGGACCTGGAGGACGGCTGGCCCACCACGACGAAGCTCGAGGAGTGGAAGTCGGGCCGGGCCGGCCGGGTGCTGCCGGGCTGCCGCGTCCTCATCGTCGACGACGACATCCGCAATGTCTTCGCGCTCACCCATGTGCTGGGGAGGGTGGGCATGCCCGTGCTGTACGCGGAGAACGGCAGGGAAGGCATCGAGACCCTGGAGCGCAACCCCGACGTCGATCTGATCCTGATGGACATCATGATGCCCGAGATGGACGGGTACGAGACGATCGAGGCGATCCGGCGCAGCCCGCTGTGGACCGACCTCCCGATCGTCGCCCTCACCGCGAAGGCGATGCCCGGCGACCGCGAGAAGTCGATCGCCCAGGGCGCCAACGACTACGTACCGAAGCCTGTTGACGTGGACCGTCTGCTGACCGTCGTCTGTTCCCTCCTGGATCCGGAGGGCGGAACGGTCGAGCAGGGCGGCACGCCGACCGCCGCCGACATACCCGCAGTACCGGGACAGCCCAGCGGCGATGGGGAGCCGGCTGTCCCGCCGACGATCACGTGAGGCAGACACGATGAGCACAGAGGCACCCACCCCCGACCGCGCGAGCATCCTCCTGGTGGACGACATGGAGGACAATCTCGTCGCCCTCGAGGCAGTTCTGGGGTCCCTCAACGAACCGCTGGTGCGGGCCCGTTCGGGAGAGGAGGCGATGAAGGCACTGCTGCGACAGAAGTTCGCGGTGGTCCTGCTGGATGTGCGGATGCCCGGCATGGACGGGTTCGAGACGGCGTCCAACATCAAACGGCTCGACCAGACGAAGGACGTCCCGATCATCTTCCTGACCGGGACGGAGGCCGACAGCGGCTATGCCTTCCGGGGGTACGCCACGGGGGCGGCGGACTTCCTGACGAAGCCCTTCGACCCGTGGGTGCTGCGTGCCAAGGTGAATGTGTTCCTCGATCTGCACCGCAAGAACCGCCAGCTGGAGCGGATGCTGGCGCAGGAGCAGGAGCAGCTGGGCGAGATGGCGAAGCGGCTGAGCGCGATCGAGACGGAGCTGGAACGAAGCGGCCCGGCCGATGTGCCGGAGGTGCGGGCGCAGTTGACCCGGG
Source organism: Streptomyces lunaelactis (assembly GCF_003054555.1). Lineage (NCBI taxonomy): Bacteria > Bacillati > Actinomycetota > Actinomycetes > Kitasatosporales > Streptomycetaceae > Streptomyces > Streptomyces lunaelactis. Next base: position 2,849,898 of record NZ_CP026304.1, read on the forward strand.
TGGAGGAGATCCTGAGGGACCTCCGCCGCGGCCGGAGCCAGTAAGAACCCAGCCCCGCCGGCGTTTGAGGCGCGGGGTCCGGGGCGGAGCCCCAACAGGAGCCCCGCCCGCGAATGAGGCGCGGGGCCCCGGTCGCTGCCTACGCCTCCCGCGACCCCGCGTACATGTCCTCGATCAGGTCCTTGTACTCCCGCTCCACCACCGGCCGCTTCAGCTTCAGGCTCGGCGTCAGCTCACCGTGCTCAATGTCCAGGTCCCGCGGCAGCAGCCGGAACTTCTTGACCGTCTGCCACCGCTGCAACCCCTCGTTGAGCCGCGCGACATAGCCCTCGATGAGCTGCTCCACCTGCTTGGAGGCCACCACCTCCGCGTACGGCTTCCCGTCCAGCCCGTTCTCCTTGGCCCAGCCGAGAATCGTGGGCTCGTCCAGCGCGATCAGCGCCGTGCAGAAGTTACGGTCCGCGCCGTGCACCAGGATGTTGGAGACGAACGGGCACACCGCCTTGAACAGCCCCTCGACCTCGGCCGGCGCGATGTACTTGCCACCGGAGGTCTTGATCAGGTCCTTCTTGCGGTCCGTGATCCTCAAGTAGCCGTCCGCGGACAGCTCTCCGATGTCCCCGGTGTGGAACCAGCCGTCGGACTCCAGGACTTCCGCGGTCTTCTCGGGCAGCCGGTGGTAGCCCTCCATGATGCCGGGCCCGCGCAGCAGGATCTCGCCGTCGTCCGCGATCCGCACCTCGGTGCCGGGGAGCGGCTTGCCGACCGTGCCCGTGCGGTACGCCTCGCCCGGGTTGACGAAGGACGCAGCGCTGGACTCCGTGAGGCCGTAGCCCTCGAGGATGTGGATCCCGGCGCCCGCGAAGAAGTAGCCGATGTCGGGCGCGAGCGCGGCGGAGCCGGAGACCGCGGCGCGCAGGTGCCCGCCGAAGGCGTCGCGCAGCTTGGAGTAGACGAGCGCGTCGGCCACCTTGTGCTTCGCACCGAGGCCGAAGGGCACGGACGCCGAGCCCGTACGGCGGAAGGATTCCTGCGAGGCCTTGGCGTACTCGCGCGAGACGCCCGCCGCCCACTGGAAGATCTTGTACTTGGCACCGCCGCCGGCCCGCGCCTTCGCCGCGACTCCGTTGTAGACCTTCTCGAAGATCCGCGGCACGGCCGCCATGTACGTCGGCTTCACGACCGGCAGATTCTCGATGATCTTGTCGACCCGGCCGTCGACGGCGGTGACGTGCCCGACCTCGATCTGCCCCGAGGTCAGCACCTTGCCGAAGACGTGCGCGAGCGGCAGCCAGAGGTACTGGACGTCCTCCGGGCCGATCAGCCCGGTGGCGGCCATGGCCTTGGCCATGTACGACCAGTTGTCGTGCGGCAGCCGCACACCCTTGGGCCGGCCGGTGGTGCCGGAGGTGTAGATGAGGGTCGCCAGCTGGTCGGCGGTGATCGCCGCGACCCGCTCCTTAACCGCTTCGGGGTGCTTTTCGAGGTACTGCGCGCCGCGCGCCTCGAGGTCGGCGAGCGAGAGCACCCACCCCTCGGGCTCGTTCTCGTCGGCTTCCACGCCCGCCGCGTCGATCACGATGACGTGCTTCAGCTCGGACAGCTCGCCCCGCCGCTCACGCGCCTTCGCCAGCTGGACGGCGTCCTCGGCGATCAGCACCCGGCTCTCGGAGTCGGAGAGGATGTACGCCGACTCCTCGGCGTTGGTGGAGGGGTAGATCGTCGTCGTCGCACCACCCGCGCACATCACGCCGAGGTCGACGAGGATCCACTCGACGCGGGTGGAGGAGGCGAGCGCGACGCGCTCCTCGGGGCGTACCCCGAGATCGATCAGGCCGGCCGCGACGGCGTAGACCCGCTCGGCGGCCTGTCCCCAGGTCAGCGACTTCCAGTCGTCGGGTCCCTGGCCGGCGGCTGGAGCCACCGGATAGCGGTAGGCCTCGGCGTCCGGCGTAGCCGTCACGCGCTCGGCGAAGAGAGTCGCCACCGAGGGCGGTCGGTTCTCGATCAGGGTCATTGTGTCGCTCACGACGTCCTCCGGGCCTGCGGCAGTACTGCACGACTGGCTGGTTGTTTAACTGGCGAGTAACCATCGAGCCGTGATCAGGGTAGAGCGCACGGGACCTGCGCGTAAGAGGCCGCGGGCTGCCGCTTGATAACGAACGTGACCCGGGACCACCGGCCCGAACCATCGGTCGATGTAACCATCACCTATCCCTTACCTATCCCTCACCTATCGGGTGATGCGTCCGCAGACACGCGAAAAGCGCCCGTCCGGACCCCGGTCGGGCGCTTTCGCTTGTGGTCTCGGCGTGTGGGCTACTTCTTCGCCTTGCCGCCTTCGTCGCTGGACAGCACGGCGATGAAGGCGTCCTGCGGGACCTCCACGCTGCCGACCATCTTCATCCGCTTCTTACCTTCCTTCTGCTTCTCCAGCAGCTTCCGCTTACGGGAGATGTCACCGCCGTAGCACTTGGCGAGGACGTCCTTGCGGATGGCGCGAATGGTCTCGCGGGCGATGACACGCGAGCCGATGGCCGCCTGGATGGGCACCTCGAAGGCCTGCCGCGGGATGAGCTCCCGAAGTTTGGCGACGAGCCGTACTCCGTACGCGTACGCCGCGTCCTTGTGAGTGACGGCGGAGAAGGCGTCGACCTTGTCGCCGTGCAGCAGGATGTCGACCTTGACCAGGCTGGCGGCCTGCTCGCCGGTGGGCTCGTAGTCGAGGGAGGCGTAACCGCGCGTCTTGGACTTCAGCTGGTCGAAGAAGTCGAAGACGATCTCGGCGAGGGGGAGGGTGTAGCGGATCTCGACCCGGTCCGAGGAGAGGTAGTCCATGCCGAGCAGGGTGCCGCGGCGGGTCTGGCAGAGCTCCATGATCGATCCGATGAACTCGCTGGGGGCGAGGATCGTGGCCCGTACGACCGGCTCGTGCACCTCGGAGATCTTGCCCTCGGGGAACTCGCTCGGGTTGGTGACGGTGTGCTCGGTCCCGTCCTCCATGACCACGCGGTAGACGACGTTGGGGGCGGTGGCGATCAGGTCGAGCCCGAACTCACGCTCCAGGCGCTCGCGGATCACGTCCAGGTGCAGCAGCCCGAGGAAGCCCACGCGGAAGCCGAAGCCGAGGGCCGCGGAGGTCTCCGGCTCGTAGACCAGCGCGGCGTCGTTGAGCTGCAGCTTGTCGAGGGCCTCGCGGAGGTCCGGGTACTCCGAGCCGTCCAGCGGATAGAGGCCGGAGAACACCATGGGCTTGGGGTCCTTGTAGCCGCCCAGCGCCTCGGTCGCGCCCTTGGCGAAGGAGGTGATCGTGTCACCGACCTTGGACTGCCGTACGTCCTTCACACCCGTGATGATGTAGCCGACCTCGCCGACGCCGATGCCGTCGGCCGGGGTCATCTCCGGGGACGAGACACCGATCTCCAGCAGCTCGTGAGTGGCGCCGGTGGACATCATCCTGATGCGCTCGCGCTTGTTGAGCTGCCCGTCGACGACTCGTACGTACGTCACGACACCGCGGTACGAGTCATAGACGGAGTCGAAGATCATCGCGCGAGCGGGCGCGTCGGCGACACCGACCGGGGCGGGGACATCGCGGACCACGCGGTCCAGCAGGGCCTCCACGCCGACACCGGTCTTGGCCGAGACCTTGAGCACGTCCTCCGGCTGACAGCCGATGAGGTTGGCGAGCTCCTCGGAGAACTTCTCCGGCTGCGCGGCCGGCAGGTCGATCTTGTTGAGAACCGGGACGATCGTGAGGTCGTTCTCCATCGCCAGGTAGAGGTTGGCGAGGGTCTGCGCCTCGATGCCCTGCGCGGCGTCGACCAGGAGGACCGTGCCCTCGCAGGCCGCGAGCGACCGCGACACCTCGTAGGTGAAGTCGACGTGCCCGGGGGTGTCGATCATGTTCAGGATGTGAGTCCTGGCCTGGTCGGGCCCCTCGTTCGGAGCCCAGGGCAGCCGGACCGCCTGGGACTTGATCGTGATGCCGCGCTCGCGCTCGATGTCCATGCGGTCGAGGTACTGAGCACGCATCTGCCGCTGGTCGACCACACCGGTCAGCTGGAGCATCCGGTCGGCGAGGGTCGACTTGCCGTGGTCGATGTGCGCGATGATGCAGAAATTGCGGATCAGCGCCGGGTCGGTACGGCTCGGCTCGGGCACGTTGGTAGGAGTCGCGGGCACGCAGGGTCCTGATTCTTGAGACGCGGGGCGTCTCGTCTCGGGCGATGTCGGATCGATACGTAGGCTCCATCGTCCCACGGGAACGGGACTGCGCCCGGTTTGGGCCGGTGGATGGGCGGCTGGTAGTCTGGGCAGCTGTGTCTCGTGCGCTCTCAGTGCGGGACACAACCTCAGAGATCAAGATCATCGAACCTGCAAAGGCTCTTTCGTGGCGAACATCAAGTCCCAGATCAAGCGGAACAAGACGAACGAGAAGGCGCGCCTGCGTAACAAGGCCGTCAAGTCGTCGCTCAAGACCGCGGTCCGCAAGGCCCGTGAGGCTGTCGCCTCGGGCGACGTCGAGAAGGCCACTGTGGCCGTCCGTGAGGCGTCGCAGAAGCTCGACAAGGCCGTCTCCAAGGGTGTCATCCACAAGAACGCCGCCGCCAACAAGAAGTCGGCGCTGGCCACCAAGGTTGGCTCCCTCCAGGGCTGAGCTCTTGACTGATCGCCGGTAGGGACCAAGCGGGCCCTCTCTCCCGCTCCTTCCCGGCACCCCGCGCCGCACACCGAACGCGTTCGCCACGCGGGTGCGGCGCACAAAGCGTGAACTGTAAGGCCCCGACCGCCGCCCTTCCCCAGGACGACGACCGGGGCCTTTGGCGTGGGTGGGGTCGGGGCTGGGCCGCGAAGGCGGTGGGGCTACCGCGGGGTCCCTCCACGCCGCGCAGCCGGCGCTCTGGGCCCAGGGCGGGTCGGTCCGCGCCGCGAAGCCGGTGCTCTGGGGTCCGCGGGTACGCCGTACCCCGCACCCCTCCCGGGGTCCGGGGCTTGCCCCGGTTCGGGAAGGGCGGGAGGGAAGGCCCGCGGGCTACCGCCTCGACCGCGCCGCCCGGGCGACCGCTACCACGGCCTTCTCCAGCGCGTACTCCGGATCGTCTCCGCCGCCCTTGACCCCGGCATCCGCATCCGCCACCGCGCGCAGCGCCATCGCCACCCCGTCCGGCGTCCAGCCGCGCATCTGCTGCCGTACCCGGTCGATCTTCCACGGCGGCATCCCCAGCTCACGTGCGAGATCCGCGGGCCGCCCGCCCCGCGCCGAGGACAGCTTGCCGATCGCCCGCACCCCCTGTGCCAGCGCGCTCGTGATCAGCACCGGCGCGACCCCCGTCGACAGCGACCAGCGCAACGCCTCCAGCGCCTCCGCCGCACGCCCCTCCACCGCACGGTCGGCAACCGTGAAGCTGGAGGCCTCGGCCCGGCCCTTGTAGTACCGCCCGACGACCGCCTCGTCGATCGTGCCCGCGACGTCCGAGGCCAGCTGCGAGACCGCGCTCGCCAGCTCCCGCAGATCGCTGCCGATGGAGTCGACCAGCGCCTGGCACGCCTCGGGCGTCGCCGACCGCCCCAGCGCGCGGAACTCGGAGCGTACGAACGTGAGCCGCTCCGCGGGCTTCGTGGTCTTGGGGCAGGCGACCTCACGCGCCCCGGCCTTGCGCGCCGCGTCCAGCAGCCCCTTGCCCTTGGCGCCGCCGGCGTGCAGCAGGACGAGGGTGATCTCCTCGGCAGGCGCGTCGAGATAGCTCTTGACGTCCTTGATCGTGTCGGCGGACAGATCCTGTGCGTTGCGCACGACGACGACCTTGCGCTCGGCGAAGAGCGAGGGGCTGGTCAGCTCCGCGAGGGTGCCGGGCTGGAGCTGGTCGGAGGTGAGGTCGCGTACGTCCGTATCGGCGTCGGCGGCCCGCGCGGCCGCCACCACCTGCTGCACGGCACGGTCGAGGAGCAGGTCCTCCTGGCCCACGGCGAGCGTGACGGGGGCGAGAGTGTCGTCGGTCGAATTCTTCCTGGTGGCCATCGCGGTCCAGCATCCCACGGGGCACTGACACTCCCGTGCGGACCGGGTGTTCGCGTACCCGAGAATGGAGCGGTGAGTGACGCGAGACATGTACTGGTGCTGCCCGACCGCGACGCCGCCGAGGAGGTGGCGCTGGAGCTGGCCGGCCGCTTCGGCGTGGCCGAGGAGCCCCACCTCGTACGCGATGCGCTGGCCGGCGAGGACGACGCCGAGGACGCCCAGTGGCTGGTCGTGGTGGAGGACCCGCAGGCCCGGCTCGACCCCATGGCGCTGGACGAGTTCGCCGCCGAGTACGAGGGGTGGCTGGAGTCTCCTTAGCCGTTCCCGTCAACCCTTCGTGTGAGCCGCTCGCGTCAGCCGTTCGCGTTGCCCGGGGCGGGCGGCAGCCGGTCGAGCACCAGCCCGAAGTGGTCACGGTAGGCCGCCAGTAGCGCCGCGTCGTCGGCCAGCGGCTGCTCATGGCGCTCGCCGCCCACGGTGGTGACCAGCTTGCGGCCGCTGAGCGTGATCCTGCCCTCGGGGGTGAGCCGGGAGCAGACCACGGACCGGGGGAAGTGGGAGCCGGGCGAGGTGCGGTGCCACCAGGCTCCGGCCTCGAAGTCGGCGAGGACACGGGGCCGCGTATCGAGGCGGAACTGCGGTTTGCCGTCGCGGTAGACGTCGAGGTCGCCGTACTCAGGCGCCTCCGCGATCCTGAACGTACCGGCCGGGTCCCGCTGATCCCCGCGCTCGTCGAGGACGAGGGGGTGGTGGGCATGGTCCCCGAAGCCGACGTCGGCCAGCCAGGGCCCGGAGGAGTCCGCCGTCTCGACGCGCAGGGCGAGATGGTCGTACGGGATGCCGAGCCGCCCCGCGTCGCCGAAGACGCGTCCCTGGAGGAGGGTGACCGTGAAGCCGAGGCCGCGCAGCAACGCGGCGAATGCGCCGTTGAGTTCGTAGCAGAAGCCGCCGCGCCGGGCGTCCACGATCTTGGCGAGGAGCGGCTTCTCCTCGAGCACGATGTCCTCACCGAGGTGGATGGAGAGGTTCTCGAACGGAACCGTCCACAAGTGCCGCAACTGCAGATCACGCAGGGCGGCGGCGTCTGCGCGCTCTGGACGGGTGGCTCCGATACGGCGGAGATAGGCATCGAGGAGGTTGGCATCCATGGGAGAAGTCTGACGCGCCCTCGTCCCGCCCGCCATGGACCACTGGTCCTAGGGCTGTCGCCCGAGGGGGCCGGGTGCTGCGGGTTCGCGCTCGGGGTCGGGGTCCTGGTCCAGCTCGGGAGCGGCGTCCGGGGCAGAAGCGGCGTCGGGCCGGGGTCCAGGTCGGGGAGTTCACGCAGGCGCGGTACGGGTGAGAGCAGCAGCCACACGACCGAGAGGACCGCTCCGGCGGTGCCGATCCACAGGGCCGGGCACAGGCCGACGGTGCTGCCGAGCAGCCCGCCGAGGAAGGCGCCTACCGGCCGGAAGGCGTGGGTGAGCGCGTAGTAGGCGCCTTTCTTTGCAAGGATATCTTTTCAAGGCTCGCCCGCAGCTCGCGGCCGTGTCCCGCCACCGCGATCGCCCCCTCCGTGTCGGTGCGCAGCACCACCGCTCCCCCGGACCGGAGCGCGCCGACGGTACGGGGCGAGGGGTGCCCGTAAGGGTTGTCCCGGCCACAGGAGATCAACGCCAGGCGCGGTCGCACGCTCCGCAGCAGCCCCGGGTCCTGGTGGGCCGATCCGTGATGGGCGACCTTGAGGACATCGACCGGCGGGAGTACCGGAAAGGCCCGCAACAGCCCCCGCTGGGCCGGTGGTTCGAGGTCGCCGAGGAGCAGGAGGGTGGGGCCGCCGTCGATCCGTACGAACAGCGTGACGCTCGCGTCATTGGGCCCGTCCGGTGCGGCGGTTCGGCCAGGACCCCGTGCCGACGGCGGCCACAGGACCTGCCAGGCGAGCCGCCCGACCCGGCGCTGCTCCCCCGGTCCCGCGCGGATGACCGGCACCCCCGCGGCGACGGTCGTTCTCCGTACGAACGCGCTCTGGCCCCGCGGCTCGTCGAATGTCGTCGTCTGGACCGCGCCCACCGCCCGCCCCCTCAGCACCCCGGGCAGCCCCCGGACATGGTCGGCGTGAAAATGCGTCAGCAGGACCAGCGGAACCCGGGTGACGCCCAGATCGCGCAGACAACGGTCGGCGAGCTCCGGGTCGGGCCCCGCGTCGACGACCACAGCCGCGCCGTCTCCCGCCGCGAGCACCGTCGTGTCCCCCTGCCCGACATCGCACATCGCGAACGTCCAGCCCGGCGGCGGCCAGCCGGTGACGACCCTGGTGAGCCGGGCCGGGCGCAGCACGGCGAGCAGGAGCAGCAGCGCGCAGACGACGGCCACCCAGGGGCGGCGCGGCAGCCGGCGCGCGACGAGCACGATCAGGGCCGTGAGGGCGGCGAGCAGCAGCCCGCCGGGCCAGCCGTCCGGCCAGCCCACCTCCGCCCCGGGCAGCGCCGCCCCGGCACGGGCGACGGAGGCGATCCACCCGGCGGGCCACCCCGCACACCGGGCCAGTACCTCTGCGACCGGTATGGCGAGCGGTGCCGCGGCGAGAGCGGCGAAGCCGAGGATCGTGGCCGGGCCGACCGCGAGTTCGGCGGCGAGGTTGCAGGGGATCGCCACCAGGCTGACCCTGGCCGCGAACACCGCCACCACGGGTGCGCACACGGCCTGTGCCGCGGCTGACGCGGCCAGCGCCTCGGCGAGCCTGGGCGGCACCCCTCTGCGTTGCAGCGCCGCGCTCCACCCCGGGCCGATGGTGAGCAGGGCGCCGGTTGCCAGCACGGAGAGCAGAAAGCCGTAACTGCGCGCCAGCCAGGGGTCGTACAGGACGAGCAGCAGTACGGCGGCGGCCAGCGCGGGGATCAGTGACCGGCGGCGCCCGGTGGCGATGGCGAGCAGCGTGATCAACCCGCACGCGGCGGCCCGCAGCACGCTGGGATCGGGACGGCACACGACCACGAAGGCGAGCGTGAGCCCCCCTCCGATGAGTGCGGTCCCACGCAGCGTGATGCCCAACCGTGGTGCGAGGCCGCGTCGTTCGGCCAGCAGGGCGGTGCCCGGCGGCCCGATCAGCAGGACGAGCACAAGGGTCAGGTTGCTTCCGGAGACGGCGAGCAAGTGCGTGAGGTCGGTCGCCTCGAAGGCGTCGTGCAGCTCGGGCGGGATCCGGGAGGTGTCCCCGACGACCAGCCCGGGCAACAGGGCGCGGGCGTCCGGGGCGAGCCCTTCCGTCGCCTCGCGCAGTCCGGTCCGCAGGTCTCCGGCCGTGCGCTGGAGGGAGGTTGGCGGGCCGGTGATCGGCGGTGGGCCGTCCCCTTGAACCCGCAGTACGGCGGCGAACCGGTCGTCCGCGCTCAGTGGGGGCGCGAGCCGCCCTGCCATCCGCAGCCGGGTGGAGGGCAGCAGCCGCTGCCACTGCTCGACGGAGCCTCCTGGCCCACCGGACGGCACGATCACCAGGACAGGTGTCCGGGTCGCGGTTACCGCACCGCCCGGCGCTGTCACCCGGGTCGCCTCCGCGTCCAGCACGACAGACCCGGCCGCCATGTGGTCGCCGCGGACCCGGGGCCGGATCGGTCGCGGATCGGAGGTGACCGTCAACTCGGCGGTGACGTAGGCGGATTGGTCCGCCAGGGCGGGAAGCGGACCGCGGTGCAGATCCGCGCCATGCAGTCCGGCCGAGGCCGCACCCGCGGCGGCGCACAGCAACAGCGCGGCGAGGGCGGTGCCGTTGAGCCGACGGCGACGCCGTTGCCGTTGCCTGGGCTCGGACAGGCGCTGCTGTCCGCCGACCGGCGGTACTCGGCGGGCAGCCGGAAGTCCGAGAGGCGCGCGTACGGTACGCAGCGCCGCCGGAGCCAGTAACAGAGCCGCCACGGCGACACAGGCCGCCACACCCGCCGCCGTCCACCACCCCCGCGCACCCAGCGCGAGAGCAGCCGCGGCCCAGGCCGCCAGGGCGGGCGGCACCAGGCGCAGATCGGCCGGTCCCTCCTGCCGCGGGTCCGAGGCCCCCAGCCGATGGCCCGACGCGGCATGAACCACCGCGCGTGTCACGGCCGGACCCGGGTCTGGAGCTCCGCGAACCGGCGGTCCCCCAAGGGTCCATGGAGACCTAAGAGGTAGCGGATTTGCAAGCAAAGAAGCGGCCCCATACCGGCGCGTCAACGCCGATACGGGGCCTAACGGACACCTGACAGACCAGGAGACCCGCTCAATGAAAGCTATCCCGATCACTGCGCCCATCACAGAGGCGGACACGCGTCGCTTCTGGGTGAAGGTCGCACTGCCCAACGAGAACGGCTGTCTGCTCTGGACTGCCGGAAAGACGAGCCGCGGGTACGGAGCCTTCGATCACTGCGGGCGCAAGGTTGTCGCCCATCGCTTCGCGTACGCAGCCCTGGTCGGCCCGGTCCCTGAGGGGCTGGAGCTGGACCACCTGTGCCGCGACCGGGCCTGCGTCACCCCGGATCACCTGGAACCTGTCACACACGTGGAGAACGTCCGGCGCGGGGATGCGGGCACGAACCAGGCAGTCAAGACGCACTGCCCGCAGGGTCACGAGTACGACGATGCGAACACCTATGCCGCGCCCGGGAACCGGCGGAGGTGCCGCGGCTGCCACCGCGAGCACATGCGCGCCCGTCGTGCCACCCAGCGCACGCAGGGCGGTGCGGCATGAGCAACACAGATCTCCGTGTCCACACCGCACTGGCGAACGTCATGCGCGACGTCGTCCCGGTCAGCAAGGACCGGGTCAACTCCTCGCAGCGCTACAGCTTCCGTGGCATCGACGACCTGATGTCGGCCGTCGCCGGACCGATGCGCGCACACGGCGTGTTCATCCTCCCCGAGGTCATCGAGAAGACTGCCGAGCGGCACGGCGAGAAGATGACCACCGTCCGCATCACCATGCGGTACCGCGTCTACGGGCCAGCCGGTGACTGCCTGGAAGCCACCGTGCCCGGGGAAGCGTCCGACTTCGCCGACAAGGCCACCAACAAGGCCATGTCCGCAGCGCTGAAGTACTTCCTGCTGCAGGTACTGATGATCCCCGTGGACGGGCGCAGCATCGACGACGGTGATCGCGATCACCCTGAGCCGCCGGCCGCCACGCAGGCTGCGCCCGAGCGGCAACAGCGGACCTCCGCACAGCCCGAGCTCGCGCCAGACCCCGGCAAGTTGGTGGAGGCGGCCCACAACGCGATGCGCGCTGCCAGGGAGGCGACCGACACGGAGGTCCTCCGGGGCCTGTGGCGCGAGGCTGACTCCGCCGGACTGATGGGCGTGCCCGTCCAGGTACCGAACGCGGGTGAGATGCCGCTTCAGTCGGTGCTCATCTACCACGGTGCGCGGCTCGCGGAGACCAAGGCGGTGGCGGTATGAGCGCCAACGACCAGCGGGCGCAGGATGCCCTTGACTACGCCGAGGCACAGGCACAGCGGCAGGCCCAATCGAACCGTGACGACGCGGACCTCCGTGGCCTGCGGACAGGTGGTGCCCGATGAGCGCATACGACCCGCTGTACGACCCCGCAGTCGACGGCATCGGCTGGACCCCGCCGCTGGACATCGCCATCACCTGTGCCCGCGAGTCTCTGGCCAAGCACCAGTGCGCCAACATCCACGACCACACCGAAGTGCTCCGAGCCGCCACCGCCCTGGAGTTCGTACTCCGGGACCTGCTCAACGCGCATGACGAGCTCGATGCGCTTCTCAAGGCGGACGCGGCGGGGGATGGGGCATGAGCACCAACGACACTGCCCGCAAGTGGCTGACGCGGCTGTCCCTCGCGGCCGGCATCGCGTTCACCGCGCACGCCGAGTACGACCTGGCCCGCTCTCTCGGAGCGGACCCCGCGATCGCGGCCATGCTCCCCGTGGCAGTCGACGCCTACGTGATGGCTGCCCTGCGGTGGTTCAAGGGGTTCGATATCGCACTGTCGCTGACCCTGATGGGTGCGGCACAGATCGCTGCGCACCTCCTGGACGCCAGGGTGATGGTCGTCAACATCCCGGTGGTTGTCGTGGTGTCACTCCTGGTGCCCATCGCGATCTGGAGGACTCACGCACTGGCCCGCGAGGAGCACGCTGAGAGCACCGCAGAGGACACCCCGGCGTCGGTGACCGCACCTTTGGTCACCCGGCCCCTGGGCGGCCCTGAGGTGTCCGCTGAGGTGTCCGATGAGGTGACCCTTACCGAGGCTCAGGCGCGTCCGGCTCTCGCTCCGGCGCCACCCGTGAAGCCGCTGGTCATCTGCGGTGACCGCAGGGTGTGGCCCCTGGTGGTCACCCCTCGGGACACCGATGACGAGGTGTCCGATGGGGTGTCCGGTGAGGTGACCGAAAGGCTGCCCGCTGACGCAGCCCTTGCGGTCATCGAAAAGTGCTGGGTTAGGGGCACCTCGCCGACCGAAACGGCACGGGTGTCCACCCGGTCCGCCTCGTACGTCAAGAAGGTGTTCGGCAGGCTCGATGAGGCTCGCGGACCACAGCCCATGCCCGGACAGATGACGCTCGTTCCGGCGGAGGTGGCGTCGTGAGTGACATCGAGAAGGCTGCCAGGGATGCCGTGGAGGCTGCGGCGAACAGCGAGAACCTTCGCCTCGTCGCAGCCCTGTTGCAGGCACAGCAGGTCACCCAGCAGGCGCAGCCGCCGGCATGCCAGCACGCGCCCGTACAGCAGTCGTCCGGTGGCGCAGCCAAGTGGGTCGGCATCGGTGTCGGAGGCTCCATCTTCCTGCTCACCGTTGCCGTGTCCGCCGTAGCCGTGGCGATCTCCGCAGTCTCGCTGACCATCTGCGTCCTCGTTCTGCGCTCGATGTGGCGCGACTACCAGAAGGGTCGCTGACAGTCCTTCCGTCCTCCACGGCTCGTCCGTGGGGGTGCGGTGGGACTGGGACAGCCCCAGCCCCGTAACGAAGGAGACCCGTCATGGGCCTGTTCAGCTACACCCCGAACACCCGCCCCCGCTCCGACAGCGAGCTCCGTGACCTGCGTGACGGTGCGGCAGCACTTCGGGCCAGTGCCCGCCGCAACCAGCACGACCCGGTCAAGGCGGCCCGCGAGCTCAAGGCCGCGCAGCAGAACGAGGCCGACATTCAGGCCGAGCACAAGCGCCGCCGCTGACGGCTGCCCGATCCGCCCGTCTCGCACGGGCGGTGAGGGGAGCTGGGACAGTCCGGCCCCGGACACCGAAGGAGAACGCCATGACCGGAACAGCCATCAGTGACCTCTCGACCGGGGACGCAGTCACCCATGCCGCACCGCCCATCTGCTGTGGCACCACCATGCGCCACCGGCCGTACACCAACACCAGCAGCGTGTGGACCTGCTGGCTCTCCGAGGACACGCAAATCCACGTCGACCTCGACGGCCGCATCACCGAGCAGCCGTATCTCGACGGCGGATGCGAAGACGAGAAGAAGGCCGGCTGATGCCCTACGCCGACGAACCGAAGCTCACCGCCGGCTGATACCCCTCTCGCGGCCCGAGGGACTCCACGGGGTCTCCGAGGGTCAACCGGGGCCTGAAAGGCCGCGAGAGGGGCCACCACGCTCCGTCACGGTTGTCTCAGCCCTCACGCGCGCGCACGTAGGGGGGCCCCGTGAGCCCGTGAGACAAGTCAGATTCGTAACACAACGTAACGGGCGGCGGCCCATGCAGGGACCGCCGCCCCGCCCACAGGATCTATGGAGGATCACCGTGAGCAGCAACAAGATACGCCGCACAGCCCGTTGGACCGCCAAGCGCTACCGATCCGAAGCGCTGCGCCGCAGGGAACTGCGCGCGGAGCGCAAGCCGTTGGTCCGCGATGCCCGCCACGCGGTCGCCGCTGCCAAGGCACTGGATCCGTCCGGCATCACCAGCGCGGTCCACACCGCAGAGCGTGGACTCAAGACCGCACAGCGCCGGGTACCGGACTCGCTGCCCGTGTTCGCGCTCAAGTCAGCGGCTGGTCTCGGCACAGCGGCGTACGTCGGTCTGCCCGCCATCCCGGAAGAAGTCTGGGCTTGGGGTGGCAGCGGTGCTGGCACCATGGCGGCCGGCGCTGCTGTGATTGCCATCGTGCGCAGCAAGCGTGCACCCCGAGGGCTTGAGCCCAGCAAGGAGGAGCGAGCGCTGCTCGCCAGGCTGCAGCCCGAGCACTGGCGCGAGCACTGCGAGAAGCGGGGCCTGGCGGGAACCCTCACAGGAAAGCCCAAGCTCACCGAATCGGGCATCGTCTGCGCGGTCCGCCTCGATGGCACGTGGACCGCGGCCAAGCTGAGCAGCTCGGGCGACCACGTGCGCGCGCTGCTCGGCGCCAGGACTGACCTTCGCATCGAGACCAAGGCAGGGAAGAAGGGCGGATGGGCGGAGCTCACCATTCGGACCCGTTCGGCTGCGGATGGAGACGATCTGCTCTGGACTCCCGAGCGTCGCTCGCTCGGCGTCGACACCGTGACCGGGGAGCAGGTGACCGTACCGCTCGGGGAGCGGCTACTCATCGCCGGACGCTCCGGAGCAGGCAAGTCAGTGGCATCCCGACCGCTGCTGTACGACGCATCGGAGGGGGGGAGCAACGCGCTCGCCATCATCGACCTCAAGCGCGTCGAAGGCCGGTTGTGGGACCACCGCGCCCGCGTCGCATCCACCCCGGATGAGGTGGTCACGCTGGTCGATGAGCTCGAGGCGGAAATGCACGACAGGCTCAATGTCCTGCCCAAGGGCCAGGACACGTGGACACCGACCGCTGACCGCCCCCGGATCACGGTCGTTGTCGACGAGGGGGCGGAGGTGGTGACCGCAGCGAAAGACGCGCTCGAGGGGCTCGAGTCGCTCGCCCGAATGGGCAGGGCCGCATGCATCGACCTGTGGTGGATGACCCAGAAGCCGACCATCGGGGACGGGGTACCGAAGCAGATCAGCCCGCAGATCAGTACGTCGATCTGCCTCGCGGTCCGCACGCCGACGGAGGCCAGGGTTGTGCTCGGGGAGGATGCTCAGGCCAAGGGCTGGAACGCTGATGAGCTCCCGGCGCCCGGGGTGGCGCTGATCCGGGATGGCAAGCGCGGGCCCGACCCGGTCCGCGTGCGGTACATGGACAAGGCGGTTGTGATCGCACTGCCCGCGCAGCCCATTTGGTCCCGCGCCATGGACCCGAGCGACAGGAAGCAGTCCGTCAGCATGGCCAAGGCGCCTGCGCCGGCGCAGGACTCCGAGGGGAAGGTCCTCGCGGCCATCGCGGACGGTGCGGGCCAGGTCCCGACGCTGGTCGAACGGACCGGACTGTCGCGGGCCACGGTGAACCGGCTGCTGATCGGACTGCTGGACGCAGGCCAGGTCCGGCGGGCGGACCGTGGACGGTACGCCCTGGCCACCCCGGCGGAAGCCATGTAGGCAGACAGTCGGAAGCCCCCGTCGACTGTCGACGGGGGCTTCTGGGTGTCCGGGCTGGCGGACGTCAGTCATTCCGGGGCGCGATCTCGTCATAGATCAATTCGTCCGTGAATCCGAGCGCGAACGATGCGTGATCGAGGAAGACGGCTTGGCTCTCAAGGCTCTTGGCCACAAGCTTGTAAGCGCCGTACTGGTCTCGGAGTGCTGCAATCAACGCACCGCGTGCGCGGTCCAGGGACTGGGGGTTCGCGTCCCCTTTCGGGCTCTCGCCGACAATCGCCCGCTCGTACTCCCGGTCCGTGAACTCCGCTTCCCCTGGGAGCAGCGCCCCGTGAGAGCCGAGTGCGCCTGGCAGGAGGAGTAGGTCCAGGGACGTCTTCAACGCCAGTGCCAGGGATACCAGCTCCGCAGCCGTGAAGGCCCTGCGCCCTTTCTCTGCGGCGGATACCGCCTGGCGGCTCCAGGGCTTGCCCAGATAGGCCGCCAGTGCTGTCCCGAGCTGCGCCTGAGACAGGCCGGCAGTCTCCCGTAGGCGTGCGACGTTCCGGCCGATGGCCTCTTCAAGTCTCATGAGTCGTCCCTCGCATGTCGGTGTCGCGCTCAGCATGACATGGTGGGTTTGCGTTGACAAGTGGCCTAGTGCGCTGGGATGATTGAGGTGACAGTCATTCTCATTCGGACAAGAGGCGACGTCGTGAAGACCAACCCCGCCCCGGACACGGTCAGGTACCTGACCACGGAACAAGTCGCAGCCCGGTATCACGCTGCGCCGAGCACCGTTCGCTGCTGGCGCCTCAATGGCTACGGCCCCAAGTTCGTGAAGGTCGGCCGCCGGGCTCTCTACGCCGAAAACGACCTGGCCCGCTTCGAAGCAAGCCAGGTGCGGAAGCCGGGCACCAAGTGAGCACGCAGCCGACACGCGAGCAAGAGCGCCCCCCGGACTTCTGGCACGGGGGGCCGCTGAGCGACGCACAGGTGCGCCGCGTCGTCGCACTCCTCGGGCTCACCGCCAGACGAGACCGACAGGGGCCCGACCTGGCCGCGTCATAAAACGGCCCTCAGGTGGACGGGAATCCAGCTGAGGGCCTGTGCCGACACCCCAGAAAACCGAAGAGCCCCCTCCGCCGTAGCAAGCAGTTTGGGGGCTCATCAGAAAGAAGAAATCGACAATGGCAACACTAGACATCGGGGTCGACACGGTCAAGGCGGCCCCCGTGGCGTACTGCCGGCCACGTCTCAACGACTTCCCCGCAGGGCATGAGATCAGCCTCGTGGTCGAGAGCTGCCCCCTCTGCCGGGGGCAGCATGTCCACCCCGGAGGGCTGGAGCGACGGCCCTTCTACACAGTCCGGTCGGCCCCCTGCTGCGGGCAGTTCATCCCTGCCTGCGCCTACCGCCTGGCCCCGGTCGGCGGTGCGGCGTGACTACTGCCGTCGATGCACGTCAGATCGTTGAGGACGCTCTCGCGCAGACCGTAGCCATGCGTGGCACGGAATGGGACTGCCCTGTGTGCGGCGGCCCCAGGAAGCTGGGGAAGCTGACGTCCGCCCACCCGACCTGCTTCGTTGCGAGCTGCGATGGCCACCACAGCAACAGGGGCGCTGACGCCGTACTCGAAGCGATCGGCCTGACCAGGCGAGACCTGCGCGGTGACAGCCGCACAGCCCCCGTCGCTCACGTCGATGGCCAGACCAGCCTCGAGGAGGCTGCGCCGACGCCGGCGGCCGACAGCGCGCCGGCGTCCGCTCTCAGTCCGGAGCACGAGGCAGAGATCCTGCAAGGGTCCTCAGTGGACCGTGGTGTCGCAGCCGATCGCGGCTACCGGACGCTGCTCGGGGTCCCTGACGATCGAGCGATGCTCGCCGAACAGGGCTTCAGCCGTCGACAGACGGAGCGTGAGGACGCCTACCCGGCGCTGTACATCCCTCTCTACCGGGCGACTGGCGAGCAGATCGCCGCGCAGATCAAGCCCAGCGTCCCCCGGCAGTCCCAGAGCCCGAACGGGAAGGTCCGGGAGCTCAAGTACGAGAATCCGGCAGGGTCCCCCGTGCACGTCGACGTCCCTCCGTTCACCCAGCAGCACATCAGGAACACCTCGGTATCCCTGTGGATCACCGAGGGCATCAAAAAGGTCGATGCTCTCGTGTCTAAGGGGCGCGCGGCAGTCGGCATCACCGGGGTCTACAACTGGCGCAGCAAGCTCGGGACGCTCGGGGATTGGGAGGACATCCCGCTCAAGGACCGCACGATCGTTGTCTGCTTCGACGCCGACGCGGCGAAGAACATGAATGTCCTGCGGGCTATGAATCGGCTGGGCGCGTGGCTCAAGTCCAAGGGTGCCACCCCGCACTATCTGATCGTCCCGCCCGAGGTGAACGGGACGACCGTCAAGGGAGTCGATGACTACTTCGCGGCCGGCGGGACGATGGACGGATTGCAGGCCGCGTCCAGTGCGAGGCAGCCAGACACGTCCACGTCGGACGGTACGTACTCCGACGCATTCATGGCAGAGACCATCGCCGATGAGGTCTTCGACGGAAGGTTCTGCTACACCTCCGGCGCCGGATGGCTGCGCTGGGACGGCCGTGTGTGGCTGCGCTGCAAGGACGACTCGGATGCAGTCGAAGCGGTCCGCAAGTACGTCAAGAACCGGTTTGCGGACGTCGTGGAGGGCCTGCGGGCAACCACGGGACAGCCGACCAACGCTAACGCCATAGACGGCTGGAGAAGCCTCCTGTCGTCGTCCCGCATCAGCGCGGTGACCAAGCTCGCCAAAGGCATCGTCAAGGTCGACGACGAAGCGCTTGACGCCGACCGCCACCTGCTCAACACCCCCAGCGGCATCGTCGACATGCGCACGCTGGATCTACTGCCACACGACCCCGAGCGGTACATGACTCGGATCACCGGCGCGGACTACAACCCACGTGCCACCTCTGCCGGCTGGGACCAGATCCTCACGGCTCTGCCCGACGAGACTCGCCCGTACCTGCAAGAGGTTCTCGGGCAGGCCATCACCGGATACAGGAACCCACGGGATCAGGCACCCCTCCTGAGCGCGGGCGGCAAGAACGGCAAGTCGACCATCATGGCTGCCACGTCCAAGGCCATCGGGGACTACGCGGTACTGGTGCCCGACGCGGTTCTGGTCGGAAGCGCCCAGCGGGACGAAACGATGGTCCTTCGCGGGGCCAGGCTCGCCCTGATAGAGGAGCTCCCGGAGGGGGCGCACCTCAACGCGGTGCAGCTCAAGAAAGCCACGTCACCGCAGATGAGCGGACACCACCTGTACCAGTCGGAGACGACATGGGACACGACGCACAGCCTGGTGGTGACCACCAACTACCGGCCGATCGTCTCGGAGACGGATGAGGGAACCTGGCGCAGGCTCTCTCTGATCCCCTTCCCGTACACGTTCGTCTCCGACCCCAAAGAGCCGCATGAGCGGCAGGGGGACCCAACGCTGGTCACCAGGGCGGAGAACGGCGATCCAGAGATCATTGCGGCTGCGCTGCGGTGGCTGGTCGACGGAGCCCATAAGTGGTTCACGGCAGGGATGGTTCTCTCGGATGAGCCGGAGCAGATCCGGAAAGCCACCAGGGCCTGGCGGGAAGAGACAGACCTGGTCCTCGCCTTCTGGGGCGAGCAACTGATCCCTGACGGAGGCAGTCATGTCGCGACGCTGGACATGCGCCAGGCATTCAACGAATGGGCTCAGGAGCGAGGGAACAACCCCCTCGCGGAACGGGTGTTCTTGCAGCGGTTCGGCGATCACTCGCAGACGCAGAGCCACCGGGTGGAAAAGGCAGCCAAGTCCCGAGACAAGGAAGGCGCATCTCGGCATGAGCGAGTGCTCGGGGACTTCAATGCTAAGCCGCTACCGGTGGCGTACCCCCGATGGGGCGGGGTGCGATTCCGGACAAACGAGGACGATGCGGAGAAGAACGAGGGGGGTGTGCCGGGTGTGCCGACTAAAACCAAAGTCCCTCTATACGTAGGAACTGAGGAGGTTTCAAAAGAGTCGGCACACCCGGCACACCCCCCGCTCCCAGACCCCGATCACCCGTGCTCTGTCTGCTGGTCCACTGGCGCCCGCACCCGCTGCTGGTCCACCTGTACTCGCTGACCACCACCGGACGGCCGTCCCCGCTGACGGCCGTCCACCCCGAGAGGAACCGAGATGCCTGACTACCCCTGCCCCAACTTCAAGCAGTCCCACCCGCTTTACGTGGCGTCGGTGTCCCTCAACTACGAGACCGGTGACGTGATCCTGGTCCGTAGCGGCCTCGTTGTGGGATGGGAGTCCACGGAGCCCGACAGGTCCGAGATGCTCCCTCACGTGCTGTTCACCCACGCGCACGGATCCAGAGGGGCGGCCTCAGGTACGCCAGTCGAGAGCCCGTTCACCGTGCTTGCCCGGCACGAAAGCAACTCGCGCTGGTTCTTCGCCCCCACGCAGAGTGCGGCTCTCGCGCAGGCTCGCCAGTACCTCCTGGCCGATCCCTTCTGCACCCGGCTCTCTGTCTGCACCACCCCCTGAGAGGAGTTCCGACCATGACCATTCCCGACCTGGATGCCAAGGCCCAAGCAGTCGTGCTGCTTGCCAGAGGGGTGTCCACCGACGCGGCCGGCGCACAAGTCGGCATGAGCGGCCGGCAGGTCCGCCGCTGGAGCGAGGAACCTGAGTTCCGTGCCGACGTGGAGGCTGCGCGCCGAGCAGTCCTTGCCGAGTCGGTGGCCGCTCTCACCGCGGCTGTGCGCGACGCGGTCGACACCCTGCACGCCGCTCTCAAGGACAAGTCACCCAGCATCCGTCTGCGCGCAGCCTCCGAGATCGTCAGGGCCCTCCCGCTGCTCGCCTCGCACGCGGAGCTGGAAGCCCGCGTAGCGGCTCTGGAAGCCACCCAGACCCCCGGGGGTGCTCATGTCGTCCGCGTCGCTTGACGCACGCCTACGGCGCCTGGAGCAGCAGCTCGCTCCGCCGGCCGACGCCGACGAGGCCGCCCGCATGGAAGGTGCGGCCCGCGTGGTGGATCTGTTGATGCCACGCCTTGATGCCGGAGAAACCCTCGCCGAAATACTGCTGCACCAGCGCACTGGTGAGCCGCTGCCACCGATGACCACCGGGGGACCGGCCTGGGCAACGGAATACCGGTTCACGGTCTGGTTCATCCATGTCGGCGCCGGACACGAGACCACGGGTCCCGATGGCATCTGCGTCACCTGCAACTCTGAGAGGAACTCCCCGTGATGTCTCGTAAGGACCGCAAGAACCGACGTACGGACAACCCGCCGGCCGCAGCCACGAACCTGCCCCCGGACACCTCCGGGGAGCTGGACGCCCTGCGCGAACGGCTCGACCGTATGGAGAAGGACCAGGCCCCCCGGGACGCGTGGGCCATGGTGGCGGACCGTCACCGCATCGAGCGGGAGCGCGAGATCGCAGCCCATACCAGGGCCAACCCGGACACGCCGTGCCGGGCTTGCGGGGACGCTGATGCTGTCCAGCGTCGCCTGGTCCCCGCAGAGATCTTCGGGACTTCTGCCTGGATCTGCACCGCCTGCGTCAAGGCATGCGTCCCTGGGTGGGGCACCCAGACCACCAGGGCCCTCAACCGCAGCCAGGCGATCGATCGTCTCGCCTGCCTGGCTGTCGGCATGGATGCGCCTACGGCCAGCTTCGCGGCCCTGGCCGGCCGCTACGGGCTCCGGCTGGTCCTCGCTCAGGACGCACCCGGCGCCGGTGACGGCACGCCGTGGTCGCACCTCGGGGACCTCGCTCAGTGGCGCGAGGCGGGCATCAAGGCCACCCGCAGGAGCGCAGCGGGCTTCGGCGCGTTCCCCGCGGTCGACCACCGCACGCTGCTCGCACCCCGGGAGACGGAGCTGCGCCGGGTCTGGGACCCGGAGCTTGGCGCCGCTCGCCTGGGGCCCGTAGAGGTGCCCCCGGAGCCGCCTACGGCTGAGGAGCTCGCTGCGCGACTGTGCGCCGAAGAGATCGCGATCGAGGCTGCGCTCAAGGATCAGGTCCGCCAGGCCAGGGAGCAGGCTGAGCAGGCCGATAAGGATGCCGAGCGCACCCGCATCGCCAGGGAGTACCGCGCGGCCGCCCGGGCGCAGGAGAAGCTGTTCCAGGAAGAGCGCCACAAGCTGCGTGAGGCGCGGCGAGCGGTATACCGGGCGGCAGACACCAAGGTCGTCTTCAACGCGATCGTGGGAGGCATCTGATGGCGACCGACCTCAAGGCATGGGGACGCCTGGTGCTCGACGCTGAGAGCCGCGGCATGTCCACGAATCAGGCGTGCAAGTGGGCTACCGAGACTCTGACTCCGGTACGGCGTACCAAGGCTGACCCTGCAGTGCAGCGGGCCCGGACGGCTGTGCAGCCGTCGAAGCAGATGCAGCCCGGACGGGGCGAGACAGTGACGTACTCGATGAACCCCGTGAGGGGACTCCCGAGCATCGTCACGCGTACCAAGGCTGATCCTGCTGCCTTCGCGGCCCGTGCGGCTGCTGTGAAGCAGGCTCGGGAGCGGTGGCGGGATGCAGAGAAGTCGTTCGCGCGGCTGGACACCCGGATCGAGCAGCTAAGGGAGTGGGAGGCGGGTTGGCGGTCGGCCCTTGCAGCCGGCTACCTGTTCTGACATCCCGGCACACGAGAGCCCCCATCGACGTGAGCGACGGGGGCTCTCTACTGCTCCGGAGTCTCAGGCGGACGCAGGGGGCTGCTCCCCCGCCTCGATGGGCACGAGACGCGCAGGGTTGAACTTGTTGCCCTTGGACCGGTCGTGCGGCATCACCCGCCACATGCCACCCAACGCAATGACGACTTCCCGCTTGTCGGCAGGAGTGAGCGCATGCCACCCCTCGTGGATGTCCCCCGCGAGCAGCCTGCGCAGCACCCGCGGGGCACGGGAGGTGACGAACGCCCGGGAGTCCTTCACGCGCGCCTCGATCAGTGACCTGGCCTCGCGGTACTCCGCGAGACTGACCTGCTTGCGGGCCCACATACCCGCAAGCTCTTTCAGCTGCTGCTCGTCCTCCGCCAGGGAGCGCCGTGCGTCGTCGGTCGCCTCAGTCGTGGCCGCGTGCCGGAGCTGTTCAAGGACTTGCGGTCCCGATAGGCCCTCGAGAACACGCCGTTCGATCTCTGCCTCTACCGGCTCAGCCTTGATCGCGATCTTCCCGCAGCCGCCCCGGGGAGTGGCGCACCAGTAGCGCACGCCGTTGTTGCCCTGCGCGCCGGGCATGGTCCGCCCGCACTTCGAGCAGACCAGGACCCCGGTAAGCCACCGCTGCAGCGTCAAGTCAACATTCCTCACTCGCCCTGCCAACCGGGCGCATACGTCCTCCCATTGGCCCCTGTCCAGGATAGGAGGCCACACGGCGTCCCCTACGACGTCCCCGCGGTGCGCGCGCAGGCCGGCCACCCGGGGCTTGGTGACGATCGACTTCACGCTTCGGGAGTTCCACGGGGCCCCGGTGACGGTAGGTACCTCCCTGGCCTGCAAGTCAGCCGCAATGGCGTTCAGGGACTCGTCGTCCAGGATGCGGCCGGCTATCTCCCGGACGATCTCCGCCTCTTCGGGGACGATCTCCAGGTTCCTTACGTCATAGCCGTACCCGCGAAACCCTCCCCCGCCGGGCTTGCCTGCTGCTGCGAGCTCCTCATGCTTACGGGCGACGCGGCGTCCCGTGTCGCTACTGGACTTGTTGGCCATGACCGTCATCACCCGCGCCATGGCAATGTCGCTCGAGTTCGCCAGGCGCAGCGACCCCGAGACGCTCTCCACGGGGAGGTGCGGGTAGCCGGACTGCACCACGTCCACGAGGTCTTCCAGGTCCCTCATATCGCGCGCAACGCGGTCAAGGTCGTAGGCGATGAGTCCGTCAAATTCGCCCGACGCAAGACCGTCCAGGACGTACCGGAATCGCGGCCGGACCGTGCGCAGGACGGATGTTCCGTCCGGCAGCTTGATGCGCTTGCGCTTGTACGCGCTGGTGTCGTTCTCGGTGACGACTTGCGCGACTGTCCATCCGAGACGCTGGGCAAGGCTTCGGCAGTCCTCTTCCTGCCGGCCTACACCCTGGGCATCTCCGGCTTTGTCATCGCTGATCCGGACGAGAATCACGGCCCTTGAAGGAGTCATGTTCATAGGTTACCATCGACACATCGCGTCACCAATTCCGTTTACTTCGCGGAGTTCGCCGACGGACCGGAAACCGCCGTGCTGAGTGCGGTAGTCGATGATGTGCTGGGCCAGTACGGGACCGACGCCGGGCAACGTGTCGAGCTGCTCGACAGTGGCGGCGTTGAGGCTCACGGGCCCCGCGGCCTGCGCGCCGCCGCCCGTACCCGATCCGCCGGCCCCCGATCCGCTCGCGACCGGGCCCGGCGGCGCGGGCCCGCCCACCACCACCTGCTCGCCGTCCACGAGCACCCGGGCTCGGTTGAGCCCGGTCAGATCCGTACCGGCTCTGACACCTCCGGCCGCCCGCAGTGCGTCGGCGACCCGGGATCCGGCCGGCAGCTGGAGCACCCCCGGCCGGCGCACCTTGCCGCTCACGTCGACGACGATCCGCCCGCCAGGCCCTCCGGCCCCGGCGCCCGAAGGCGCCGGCGGCACCCCCGGCGAAGGCTGCGGCTGCGGCTCCGGTGTGGCCGCACTCTGCTGGACCAGCTCCGGGGCGCGTACGGACTGGGGCCGCCCCACCCAGAAGTACTGGGCCGCAAAGACTCCGGCGACCACGAGAACGACGGCGAGCGCGGCGAGAGTCCGGGGCTCGAGCCCGCACCTGAGCTGCACCCACAAGGGCAGCCGCTCCCGCAGTGCAAGGCCCGCCCGCCGTCGGGCGTCCGTCCCCGCGTCTGTCTCGGTACGAACGCCCTCATCCAGTCGGGAGCGCGCGACAGCCGCGTCAAGCCCCGTGCCCGCACTGCGCGGTGGAGCCTCGAAGAGCGCGTCCGCCCGGCGGCGCAGTGCTGTGGTCGCCGCGGCGGACACCCGCCTCCCGCGGAGCCGCGCCGGACGGCCCGGTCCACGGCCGGATCCACGGCCCGGGCCGCGGCTTGATCCTGAGCCGCGACCATGACGGGCGCGGCTGTCCGAGGCCGGGGCGCGGCCCGGGCCACTGGTTGCGGAGCGTGATCGAAGAGCCATGTCACAGGACGGTAGGCACATCCGTCCGACCTCGCTGAGCAGGCCACATTTCCGTGGACAGCCGCCCCGATGTGGACAACTCGCTCACCCTCAAAGGTGATTGGCGCGCCGCTCAGCAGCCACACCGCCCATCAGCCGCGCCGCTCAGCAGCAACGCCACTCAGCGCGGCGAAACCACAGCCCCGAGCAGCCCCGGCCCCGTATGCGCCCCGATCACCGCGCCCACCTCACTCACATGCAGATCGGCCAGACCGGGAACCCGCTCGCGCAGCCGCCCCGCCAGCGACGCAGCCCGCTCCGGCGCGGCCAGATGATGTACCGCGATGTCCACCCGGCTCGTACCGGCCCGGTCGACGACGATCTCCTCCAGCCGGGCGATCGCCTTCGACGCCGTGCGCACCTTCTCTAGCAGCTCGATCCGGCCGCCGTCCAGCTGGAGCAGCGGTTTCACCGCGAGCGCGGAGCCCAGCAGCGCCTGCGCGGCCCCGATCCGGCCGCCGCGGCGCAGGTAGTCCAGCGTGTCGACGTAGAAGTACGCGGACGTGCCCGCGGCCCGCTTCTCCGCGGCCGCCACCGCGTCGTCCAGCGTGCCGCCCGCCTCGGCCGCCTCCGCGGCCGCGAGCGCGCAGAATCCCAGGGCCATCGCGACCATCCCGGTGTCCACCACCCGCACCGGCACCGGAGCGTCCTTGGCGGCCAGCACGGCGGCGTCGTACGTCCCCGAGAACTCCGCCGACAGATGCAGCGATACGATCCCGGTCGCGCCGGCCTCCGCGCACCGCCGGTACGCCTCGGAGAACACCTCGGGGCTCGGCCGGGAGGTGGTCACGGGGCGTCGCTTCTGCAACGCCAGCGCCAGCGAGCGGGCCGAGATCTCGGTGCCCTCCTCAAACGCCTGATCACCGAGTACCACGGTCAGCGGCACCGCGACGATGGCGTGCCGCTCCATCGTCGGCGGCGGCAGGTAGGCCGTGGAATCGGTGACGATCGCGACATGGCGGGACATGAGCGGGAGGTTACCCGCAGGGGCCGCCGGGCGGCAGCCCGGCCCCGTGGCAAAGATCGCGTCGCCCCCGCCGAAGGACCAGTGCGTGGCGTGCGAACTGCCCCGCCGAGGGACCGGTTCGCGGTCTCCTGGCAGCCCGGCCGGAGGAACGGTTCGATTTCCGCACTGCCCGGCCAGGAGGATCAGCTCACTTCCGGACCGCCCGGCCGGAGGATCAGTTGGTGGTCTCCGGGCGGGCGCTCTTCTGCCAGGGGTAGGTGGTCTGCTGCCTCGGGTCGCGGGCCGTGATCGCCTGCGGCTCCGCCTCAGAAGCGGCCCCCGGCTCGGGCCAGGTCTGCTCCGCCGGCACCTCGGAGGCCCCAGCGCCCCCGGCCGTCCGCCCGGCCTCCGGCCAGGATGCCGGCTCCCCGTCCGGCACATCCGCGGCCGACCAGTGCCGCAACGCCCCGGCCTCCACGTCGATCTGATCGCTCAGCGCGTCCAGATCATCGTCCGCGAACTTCCGCGCCCGGTCCCGCGCCGCCCATCGCAGCGACTCGGCCGAATGTGTGATCCGCTCCGTACGCTCGCGCAGTCCGGGCAGCAGCGAGGCCACCGTCGCCCGGTCCGGCTCGCGCTCCAGTCGCTTGAGTTCATCGTCGAGCTCTCGACCGTGCCCGCTCAGCCGACGGAACAGCGCGAGCGACTCGGACAGCGAGGCGTCCTCCGCCACGCCCGCGTGCAGCGCGTCCTGCGTGGCCCTCATCGACGTACGCAGCGCCAGCCGCAGCTGCGCCAGCTCGCCGACCACACCGCCCTGCCCATAGCTCTTCGCCCGCAGCGTGGTCTCCTCGACGGTGCGGCGGGCCTGGGTGACCGTGCGCTCCACACCGCGCTTGGCCGCTCCGACCACCTTCACGGTCACATACACCCCCAACGCCACAAGGGCGACGAAAAGCAGCGCCAGAATCAGTATCGCGGCTTCCATGGGCGCCCCTCCGGCGTCGGATGTTGTCCTCCCACCGTAAACGGAAAGGGCAGGCCAAGGGTTCCAGGGGAACCCCCAACCTGCCCGTAGGGGAAACCCCTGTCACCCCGGCCGGGCCCGCGCGGGAGCCTCGCCGGAACGGCCCGGAGACTACGCGGGCACGATGTTGACCAGCTTCGGCGCCCGCACGATCACCTTGCGAATGCCCGCGCCGCCCAGCGCCGCGACCACGGCCTCGTCACCCAGCGCCAACGCCTCCAGGTCCGCCTCCGAGATCGACGGGGGGACCTCCAGCCGCGCCCTGACCTTGCCCTTGATCTGCACCACGCACGTCACGGACTCGTCCACGACATACGCCGGGTCGGCGACCGGGAAGTCCTGGTGCACGACCGAGTCGCTGTGCCCCAGCCGGTGCCACAGCTCCTCGGCGATGTGCGGGGCCAGCGGGGCGATCAGCAGCACCAGCTGCTCCGCCACGCTCCGCGACAGCGGGCCGCCCACCTTGGTCAGATAGTTGTTCAGCTCGGTGATCTTGGCGATGGCGGTGTTGAAGCGCAGCCCCGCCAGGTCCCCTCCCGCACCGTCGATCGCCTTGTGCAGGGCGCGCAGGGCCGCCTCGTCGGCCTCGGTGTCGACGACCGTGATCTCACCGGTGGTCTCGTCGACGACATTGCGCCACAGTCGCTGCAGCAGCCGGTACTGGCCGACGACGGCCCGGGTGTCCCACGGCCGGGAAACATCCAGGGGCCCCATCGCCATCTCGTACAGGCGCAGGGTGTCCGCACCGTACTCGGCGCAGATCTCGTCCGGAGTGACGGCGTTCTTCAGGGACTTGCCCATCTTGCCCAGCTCGCGCTTGACGGGCTCGCCCTCGAAGTAGAACTTGCCGTCCCGCTCCTCGACCTCGGCGGCCGTCACCGGGAAGCCGCGGCTGTCCCGGTAGACGTACGCCTGGATCATGCCCTGGTTGTACAGCTTGTGGAACGGCTCGACCGAGGAGACGTGCCCCAGGTCGAACAGCACCTTGGACCAGAAGCGCGCGTACAGCAGGTGCAGCACGGCGTGCTCCGCACCGCCCACGTACAGGTCGACGCCGCCGTGCGGCTGCCCTTCGCGCGGACCCATCCAGTACTGCTCGATCGCCGGGTCGACCAGCTTCTCGCTGTTGTGCGGGTCCAGATAGCGCAGCTCGTACCAGCACGAACCCGCCCAGTTGGGCATGGTGTTGGTCTCCCGGCGGTAGCGCTTGACGCCGTCGCCCAGGTCCAGCTCCACATTGACCCAGTCCTCGTTGCGCGACAGCGGCGTCTCGGGCCGGGTGTCCGCGTCGTCAGGATCAAACGTACGAGGCGAGTAGTCGTCGACCTCCGGCAGCTCCAGCGGCAGCATCGAATCGGGCAGCCCGTGCGCGACGCCGTCCTCGTCGTAGACGATCGGGAAGGGCTCGCCCCAGTAGCGCTGGCGGCTGAACAGCCAGTCACGCAGCCGGAAGTTGACCGTTCCCTCGCCGATGCCTCGGGCGTCCAGCCAATCGGTGATCTTCGCCTTGGCGCCGACGACACCCAGGCCGTCCAGCGAGATCTCGGCGCTCGCGGAGTTGACGATCTTCGCTTCGTACGAGACGAAGGCGTCGTCCCAGGTCGACGGGTCCGTGCCGCGGCCGTCGCTCGGCTCGACCACACAGCGCATCGGCAGCTCGAAGGCGCGCGCGAAGGCGAAGTCACGGCTGTCGTGCGCCGGGACGGCCATGATCGCGCCGGTGCCGTAACCCATCAGCACGTAGTCCGCGATGAAGACCGGGACCTTCTCGCCGCTGACCGGGTTGGTCGCGTACGTGCCGGTGAAGACGCCGGTCTTGTCCTTGGCCTCGGCCTGCCGCTCGACATCGGACTTCGAAGCGGCCTGCTTGCGGTACGCCGCGACGGCGTCGACCGGAGTGGCGTGCCCGCCGGTCCACACGTCGTGCGTGCCCTCGGGCCAGACGGCCGGGGTGATCTTCTCGACCAGCTCGTGCTCGGGCGCCAGCACCATGTATGTCGCGCCGAACAGCGTGTCCTGGCGGGTGGTGAAGACGGTGATCGCGTCCTCGCCGACGGGGAAGTCGACGCGCGCGCCCTCGCTGCGGCCGATCCAGTTGCGCTGCTGCAGCTTGATGGCCTCGGGCCAGTCCAGCGCGTCCAGGTCATTCAGCAGCCGGTCGGCGTAGGCGGTGATGCGCATGTTCCACTGGCGCAGCTTCGCCTTGAAGACCGGGAAGTTGCCGCGCTCGGAACGACCGTCCGCAGTGACCTCTTCGTTGGCCAGTACGGTGCCCAGCCCCGGGCACCAGTTGACGGGCGCGTCGGAGGCGTACGCCAGCCGGTAGCCACCCAGCACCTCGGCGCGCTCGACGGCGCTCAGCTCGCTCCACGCGCGCGTGCCCGGCGCCGAGCGCTCACCGCTCTCGAACTGGGCGACCAGCTCGTCGATCGGACGGGCCCTGTCGGCGTCCTCGTCGTACCAGGAGTTGAAGATCTGCAGGAAGATCCACTGGGTCCACTTGTAGTACTCGGGGTCGATCGTCGCGACGGACCGCCGCTTGTCGTGGCCCAGGCCCAGCCGGCGCAGCTGGACCTTCATGTTGTCCATGGCCGCCTCGGTGGACACCCGGGGGTGCGTGCCGGTGGCCACCGCGTGCTGCTCGGCGGGCAGGCCGAAGGCGTCGAAGCCGAGTGTGTGCAGGACGTTGTGCCCCGTCATGCGCTGGTGGCGGGCGTAGACGTCGGTGGCGATGTAGCCCAGCGGGTGGCCGACGTGCAGGCCGGTGCCCGAGGGGTACGGGAACATGTCCATGATGAACTTCTTGGGCTTGGCGACCAGCTCCGGGTCGCCCGCCAGATCACCACTCGGGTTGGGCGCCTCGTACGTGCCCTCGGCGTCCCAGACGTCCTGCCAGCGTGCCTCGATGCCGGCGGCCATGGCAGCCGTATAGCGGTGCGCTGCGGCCACCTCTGTGGCAGCGGAATTCGTCTCGCTCATGATCCCTAAAGCTCCATCGATCGTCTCTGCCTGCGCTGTGACATCCACCGAAATGAAAAAGCCCCTCGCACAGGAGGGGACGCCGCGCCGATTCCAACCGGATCTTTGATCCGTCGGGACTGATCAGCGCGGCTCGCTAAGCAGAAGGCGTACGGCACGCATGGCGTCAGGGTACCGCAGCGAGTGAACCGGGTGCGTAGGAGTAATCCCGACAGGGCATGGCTGCCGCCGGCAGCGCGGAGGGGACCCGCAGCGGGTTCCGCTCGCGCCCTCGGGCGGGCTCGGAGCACGTTCCGCTCGCGCCCTCAGGTGGGCTCGGAGCGGGTTCCGGTCAGGACACCCGGAGCGGCCGCCAGCGGGTTCCGGACCCATCGCGCGAGCGGCCGTCGGCGGATTCCGGTCACATGCCCCGAAGGCCCCCGGCGAGCATGGATGCCTGCCCCGAAAGGTTCCGCAGGGATCACCGGCGCACGCTCCGAGAGGTTCCGCAAGGATCACCCGCTTACGTCCCGAGGGGTTCCGCAATGATCACCGACGCACGATCCGAAGGGTTCCGCGCGGATCACCCACGCACTCCCCATCGCGTTCCGGCAGTCGTCGGCAGACGTTCCGAAACGGTCACACTGAGCACCGACTCATGCACCGAGCCGACCAAGTTACTCCGCGTATCGACCTTATCCGGGGCAACCCCAGAGTCAGTTGACTGTGGTTCCGCTCTCTAAACGAGCAAACCTCGTACTGTCCGGTATGGGTGGACCTAGCATGCGTCAACGGGACCGCCTTTCCCGCACCATTCGGAGTCGCCCCATGAAGCCTCATCGCAAGAGCCGTTCGTCGCCCGCGCCCAGCCCCGGTCTGAGCCGCCCCGTCCAAGGCGGCCTTTCCGTCGCAGCGTTGGTGCTCCTACCCCTGCTCGCCATCGGCGGGAGTGACAGCTTTCGCTCTGCGCTCGACTTCACCACCGGGGTTCTGTCCCTGGTGTCATTGACCGCTTCCGTCGCGTGGGGCCTGATCGCCACCGACAGGTTGCTGCTGTCCACACGCCACCGGCTGCTCGCCCAGGGCATCCACCGGTCCACCGCGATCGCCTCGCTCGGCTTCCTTCTGCTGCACGGCACCGTGAAGGTCTCACTGGGACACGTAGAACTCCTGGGTGCCCTGGTCCCGTTCGGACTCGGCGTCAGCGGTACGTCCGGACTCATCGGCTTCGGTTCGCTGGCCGGCCTCCTCATGGTTGTAGCAGCCACGACCGGCGCACTGCGCAGCGCCCTGGCCGGCAACATCCGCATTGCGGGCCGCTGGCGGCCGCTGCACATGCTGGCCTACCCGGCCTGGTGCTCGGCGCTGGTGCACGGTCTGTACACCGGCCGGCCCGCCGCGACCTGGGTGATGGTGATGTACTGCCTCGCGCTCACCGGGGTCGCCGCCGCCGTGTGCGTACGGCTGATGCCGCGTCCGGTGCAGCGCCGCATCGCCAACAAGATCATGTACCTCCTCGGCCGCAGCGGCGACGGTCCCGCGACGGACGAGCAGCTGCGTCGCGACC
Source organism: Streptomyces lunaelactis (assembly GCF_003054555.1). Lineage (NCBI taxonomy): Bacteria > Bacillati > Actinomycetota > Actinomycetes > Kitasatosporales > Streptomycetaceae > Streptomyces > Streptomyces lunaelactis. Next base: position 2,881,018 of record NZ_CP026304.1, read on the forward strand.
TCGGAACCTCCCCCCTCCCGGGTGCCACGGGTGTGACCGCGCCGGCCGGCCTGAACGACATGAACGGCCGCAGCGGCATGAACGGCATTCCGCAGCAGCGCGCGTACGAGCAGGAGTTCCAGCGCCCGTCGTCCCTCGGCCAGGCGCGCGCCCAGCCCCGACGGCTCGCGGCCCCCTCGCCGCAGCTGTACGAGGTGCCGATGCCGCCGGCCCCCGAGCCGACGATGAGCAGCGGCACCGGTCCGGGCCCCGGAATATCCGCCGCCTATCGCGCGGTCTCCCTCGCCGCCGAGACGGCCCCGCTCGCCGAGCGCGTACCGATGACCGAGGAGATACCCGTCGTGTCGGAGTCGGGGCCCGCACCGGGCGGCCTGTGGCCGACTCCTTCGCCGCCGCCGCCCGCGCAGGCCGTCCCTTCCGCGCCCGCCGTGCCCGCCGTGCCCCCGGCCTACGAGCCCCCTCCCGCTTACGAGCCCACACCTTCGTACGACGCTCCTTCCTCGTACGACACCCCTTCCTCGTACGACGCCCCTCCCTCCTTCAACACCTCTCCCACGTACGACACACCTCCCCCTTACGACCCCTTGTCCCCGCACGATCCCCGACCGCCCCGACCTCCCCGTACGAAACCGGCAGCGCCGCCACGTACGAGGACACAGCGCCGATGCCCGGACCGCTCTTCCCGCCCCCGGCCGGGGAACCCTGGCACGCACCCGCAGGAGACCGACCGTGAACACCCCTCTCCCCGATGTCCCCGAGGTCCGCGTCGTCGGCCTTCCCCAGCTGACGCAGGGTTTCGACCTTGTCGAGCGCCTCGACCTCCCCATGCATCTCAAGGTGCACGGCCCTCTTGAACCCATGAGCGGCGAGCGGCTCGCGCAGCTCGCCGACGACATAACCCTGCGCGGCCGTGGTGGTGCCGGCTTCCCTTTCGGGCAGAAGCTCCGCGCCGTGGCGAAGTCCGCCATCCGGCGCGGGGTGCGGCCCGTCGTCGTGATCAACGGCAGTGAGGGCGAGCCCGCCTGCCGCAAGGACACCGTTCTGCTCAACCGCGCCCCCCATCTGATCCTGGACGGCGCCCTGATCGCCGCAGAGGCGCTCGGCGCGCGCACCCTGGTCGTCGCGGTCACCCGTAACTCCACGGAGATCTCCATGCGCGCCGCCCTCGCCGAGCGCGGACTCTCCGACCGGCGCGGGCAGCAGCTGCGCGCGCGAGTGGTCCGCACTCCCGAGCGCATGGTCTCCGGCGAGGCCTCCTCCGTCATCCGCGCGGTGAACGGCGGCCCCGCCCTGCCGCCCGGCCGTCGTGAGCGCGCCTCCGACACCGGAGTCGGCGGTGCCCCCACCCTGCTGTCCAACGCGGAGACGTTCGCGCAGCTCGCCATCGGCGCCCGCATCGGCGCCCACCGCTACAGCCACACCGGCCTCGACACCGAGCCGGGCACCGTGATGCTGACGATCTCCGGGGCGGTGGCGCGCCCGATGGTCGTCGAGGTCCCCACGGGTGTACCCCTGCGGTACGTACTGCAGCTGGCGGGTGCCCCGCCGCTCCCCCAGGGCGTGCTGACGGGCGGCTACCACGGCAACTGGATCGACTCGATCGCCGTCCACGAGGCGCTCGTCTCACGCGAGTCCCTGGCCTCCGTGGGCGGCTCGCTGGGCGCCGGCGCGATCCTGCCGATCGGCCCCGAGACCTGCCCGCTGGGCGAGGCGCTGCGGGTGGCCAACTGGCTCGCCGCCGAGACCGCCGGCCAGTGCGGCCCCTGCAAGCTCGGCCTGCCCGCCGCGGCCGGTGGCCTGTCCGACGTGATGAACGGTGGCGGCCCTGCCGCCCTGGAGGCGCTGCGCGAGGTCACCCAGGCCGTGAAGGGCCGGGGCGCGTGCAAGCACCCCGACGGCTCCGCGCGGTTCTTCGCCTCGACCCTGTCCGCCTTCACCGACGACCTCGCCGCCCATGTGCTCGACGGCGGCTGCGGACGCGAGACGGTCGGCGTGCTGCCGCTTCCCAATCCCGGCTACGAAGAGGCGGAGGAGTCGATTCCGAGCGGTGAGAAGCTCGCCGTCGACTGGACGCTCTGCCAGGGCCACGGGCTCTGCGCGGACATCGTCCCCGAGCTGATCCGGCTCGGCCCCGACGGCTACCCGGCGGTGGCCGACGCGACCGTTCCGATGCATCTGCGGGGGCGCTCACAGCGGGCTGTACGCCGCTGTCCCGCGCTGGCGCTCCGTATCGAGCAGGCACCGGCCGAGCGGGCCCCCGCGCCCACCAGCCGCCCAGCTCTGCCCAGCAGCAACCGCAAGGCCCTTGGCAGCGGCCGCGGTTGACGGACACACAAGGAAGCGGGCCATCCGATCCGGATGGCCCGCTTCCTTGTTTCTACCGCTTCTGTGGAGCTAAGGAGAATTGAACTCCTGACCTCCTGCATGCCATGCAGGCGCTCTACCAACTGAGCTATAGCCCCTTGAGTGCGCCACCCAGATCCGGGGTTTCCCCCGCGGCGACGTCGACAACATTAACGCTCCGCCTGGTCCATCACCAAATCGTTTCCGGTCTGTACGGACAAGGCCGGTAACGTCCCTTTTCTCGCTGCCATCATGCTGTGGCGAACGAGTAGAACCGCTTGAGAGTGCAGTGCTCGTCGAGGAGACGGCCGTAGATCGGCTCCCCCTCGAGTTCCCGGTAGGTCTCGATGGGGTCGCCCTTTATGATCAGCGCCCGCGCGCACTCCTCGCACCAGTACTGGTACTCGGGATTGACCGGGTCCATGTCCCGGACGATCGGCGTACCACTGCCGCACCAGTCGCATTTCCGCCTGTGTGCACCCATCACTCAGCTCCAGCTGTGGCCGCAGGCCGTGCACACGTAGGAAACCCCGCCGTTGTCGCCGAGGACTTGGGCGACATGCGCCGATCCGCAGGACGGGCAACTGAGACGAGCACGTACCTCCGCCGTGGCAAGCAGGTCATCGGCCTCCTCGCTACTGCTGGCGGACATCGTGCTCTCCCTCCCGTCCTGGCCGGTGTCCCCTCCGGCCGTCCGATTCTGCCATGGCCACGCAAGAGGGTCAGCGGCGATTCCGTACCAGACCTGCCACCGCGCCCAAGATCGACGCGGCTGCCGGCGCGAGGGCGCTCACCCACTGCGCATCCGCGGACCTCTGGCTCCCGGGAGCTGTCAGCCGATTCAGGAAGAGTGTGCCGAATGCGGCGACGCCGATCACCAGGCCGAGCTGAGTGACGGTCACCAGCAGACCGCCGGCATCGGCCGCGTCCTCCTGCCGCACGGTCGCGCCGTCCTGACGACCAACCCCGCCTCCCGCGAACTTGCGCGCCTGAGGGTCCGCGCGGGTCGGCGAGGTCTGGCGAGCGAGGCCGGGAAAGGCGAAATCCCGCCCTCTAGTGAGGACGGGATCCGGATTGTGGAGCTAAGGAGAATTGAACTCCTGACCTCCTGCATGCCATGCAGGCGCTCTACCAACTGAGCTATAGCCCCGCGTGTTCTTCGCGCTCCGCGCTGCGAACAAGAAGAACTTTAGCCTGCGACCTGCCGGAAAGTGAAATCCGGGGGTGCGGGGCCGGACACCGGCCCGGCCTGGCCGAGGAGTCGCTCAGTCGTCGTCGCCGAGGACCGGTTCCGGCAGCGTGCCGGCGTTGTGCTCAAGGAGCCGCCAGCCGCGAGCGCCCTCGCCGAGCACCGACCAGCAGCAGTTCGTGAGACCGCCGAGCCCCTCCCAGTGGTGGGCCTCCAGACCGAGCAGTCGGCCGATGGTGGTGCGGATCGTGCCGCCGTGGCTGACGACGACGAGCGTGCCGTCGTCGGGCAGCTTCTCGGCGTGGTGGAGCACCACAGGAGCGGCCCGGTCGGCGACCTCGGTCTCCAGCTCGCCGCCGCCGCGGCGCACGGGTTCGCCGCGCTTCCAGGCGGCGTACTGCTCGCCGTACTGCCCGACGATCTCCTCGTGGGTCAGCCCCTGCCAGGCACCGGCGTACGTCTCGCGCAGGGCGGCGTCGTAGGAGATGTCGAGCCCGGTGATCCCGGCCAGCTCGCCGGCCGTGGCCGCTGCCCGCTTGAGGTCCGAGGCGACGATCGCGTCGGGCTTCAGCGAGGCGAGCAGCCGGGCGGCGCGGCGCGCCTGGGCGACGCCGGCCTCGGTCAGGGCAATGTCCGTGGAGCCCTGGAAGCGGCGCTCCAGGTTCCAGGCGGTCTGGCCGTGCCGCCACAGGACGACGCGGCGGCCCCTGCTGCGCTTGCTGGTGTCGCTGCCGTTCAGCTCAGCTCACCTTCCGGGTCGCCGGTGAGCTGCGCGTGCTCCTCGGCCTTGCCGCGGGTCTTCAGTGCGTCCTCGGGGAGAGGCAGCTCGGGGCAGTCCTTCCACAGCCGCTCCAGGGCGTAGAAGACACGCTCCTCGCTGTGCTGGACGTGCACGACGATGTCGATGTAGTCGAGCAGGATCCAGCGGGCGTCGCGGTCGCCCTCGCGGCGCACCGGCTTGGCGCCGAGCTCCTTGTTGAGCCGCTCCTCGATCTCGTCGACGATCGACTTGACCTGGCGGTCGTTGGGCGCGGAGGCGAGCAGGAATGCGTCGGTGATCGACAGCACATCACTGACGTCGTACGCGATGATGTCGTGCGCGAGCCGGTCGGCGGCCGCCTGAGCGGCGGCGTTGACGAGCTCGATGGAGCGATCCGTGGCGGTCACAAGCAGGCTTTCGTCGGCGGTCAAGAACCCTTCAAGGGTCTCACGGACCGCCGACAGCCCTTGCCGCGATTATTTCGGCCCCCTACGGCCGGCCCTGATCGCCGAATCCGGTGCCGATCCTGGTTGCCGTTCCTCGTCGTCCGATCCTCGTCGTCCGATCCTCGTCGTCGATCCTGCGGCAGTCGATCCTGCCGCCGACGATCACTCGGCCTTCACTCGGCCTTGTAGTCCTTGCCGAGGACGACCGACACATCGGCGTTGGTGACCGCCTTGCCCTGCTTGACCGCGCTCGCCGGCAGGCCCAGGGTCTTGGCGACCTCCACCGCCTTCGCCTTCTGCGTCTCGCTTCCGTAGGTGACCTGCGAGGACGACGTGGTGTCGGCGGTCTTGCCGCCGTCGAGGACGGTGTAGCCGCCGTTGACCAGGTCGATCCGGGCGGCCTCCGTGGCGCCCGTGTTCCCGGACGCGTTCCTGACGCCCACACGGACGGCCGCGTCCTTCTCCGGTGCGGAGACCGTGCCGCCCAGGACGTCCTTGACGACGCTGTTGGCGGTCTGCTCGGTGAGAGTGCCGTCCTGCTGGACGGGCAGCACCGCCGTCTTGTAGTCGCCGCCCTTGGCGTGCGCGGCGAGCTTCGCCAGCGTGGCGCCGAGGTCGCTCTCGCGCAGCGACGGGTCGAGGATCTGCGCCAGCGTCTCGATGGTGACGGTCGCCGCCTTCGGGTCGTCCGGCAGCTTGCGCAGCACACCCTGCATGACCTGGCCGAAGCGCTGCAGCTGCTTCGCCTCGGCCTCGCCCGGCCCGAGGTAGGTGGCGTACGCGACAGCAGCCCGCCCGTTCAGCGTCTGGTTCTCACCCTTCTTCACCAGCGGCGCCTCGCCCTTCTTCGCGCCGGGCACGTCGGTGTCGGTGGTCAGGTCGATATTGCCGACCAGCTCGACCAGGTTCTCCAGATACGGGGTGTCGAGCCGCCAGGTGCCGGTGATCTTGGCACCGAGGAGGCTGCCGACGGCCTCCCGGGTGCCCGTCGAGCCGTCGTCCTCGACGGACTTGGCGAGGGTGGTGGCGGTGCCGTCGTCGTTGGCGACGGAGAGCGAGTTGGGGAGCAGGACGGTAGTGCCCTGCTTGGTGGTGACGTTGTTGACGAGGAGCGCCGTGGAGGTGCCCTTTTTCTTGGTGTTGTGCAGATGCACCACGATCACGTCCCGCTTCTGCGGTCCGGTCGCCGTGGTGTTCTTCTTGTCCGTGTCCGCGAGGCCGGGCAGCTTGCCCGCGTACCAGAGGTAGCCGACGCCGCCCACGACGGCCAGCGCCAGCACGACGACGAGCGCGACGAGGCGGTTGCGGCCACGCCGCCTGGCCCCCTCGCGCCGCTCGGAGCGGCTCTCGGTGAACTTCAGCCAGTCGATGACGTCTTCGGAATCCTCGTCGGGCTCCTCGATGAAGGTGAACTGCTCGGTCCGGTAGTCGCGGTCGGGCGCGGGCCGGCGCTGCTCGGGCACGCCAGGCTCGGGCGCCTGTGCCTGCGGCCGCACCTGTGGCCGGGGCTGCGTCTGCGGCTCGGCGGGGGCCTGCTGCTGCGGGATGTTCCACTGCTGGGTGGTGTCCACGGCCGCGGGCTGCTGGCCCGTGTCGTAGCCGTAGCCGCCGTTGCCGTACCCCTGGGACTGCGTCTGCCGGCCGTACGGGTCGTACTGCTGAGGCTGCTCGGACTGCGGCTGCTGCTGCTGCGCGTACGGGTCGTACCCGTATCCCTGTCCCTGGCTCTGCCCCTGCTCGGGAGACTGCGATTGCTGAGGGTACTGGGGCTGCTGCTGCGCGTAAGGGTCGTACTGCTGGGGCTGCTGATACACCGGCTGCCCGTACTCGTCGTAGCCGATGATCTGCGGCTGCTGGTAGTACGGGTCGTACGGATTCTGCTGGTCGTTCACCGGTGCCCCTCTCCGTGGCTCACTCGCCGCGGTACAACTGGCGCTTGTCGATGTAGCGCACCACACCGTCCGGCACCAGGTACCAGACCGGATCGCCGCTCGCGACCCTGGCCCGGCAGTCGGTCGACGAGATGGCCAGCGCCGGAACCTCCACCAGGGAGACCCCGCCCTCTGGCAGCCCGTCGTCCGTCAGGTCGTGACCCGGCCGGGTCACACCGATGAAGTGGGCGAGCGCGAACAGCTCTTCGGCGTCCCGCCAGCCGAGGATCTGGGAGAGCGCGTCGGCTCCCGTGATGAAGAAAAGATCCGCGTCGTCGTTGAGGGAGCGCAAGTCCCGCAGCGTATCGATCGTGTAAGTCGCCCCGCCGCGGTCGATGTCGATGCGGCTCACCGAGAACTGCGGGTTGGACGCCGTGGCGATGACCGTCATCAGATAGCGGTCCTCGGCCGGAGACACCGCCTTCTGGCTCTTCTGCCACGGCTGCCCGGTCGGTACGAACACCACCTCGTCCAGGTGGAACAGGGCGGCCACCTCGCTGGCGGCCACCAGGTGTCCGTGGTGGATCGGGTCGAACGTCCCGCCCATCACGCCGATTCGGCGCTTGCCCGAACCGGAACCGGTAGGCACTTCCTGCTCTCCCATGCGTGCAGAGCCTACTGGCACGATGTCACGGCCCCGAATCAGCGGTCGCGGTTGAATCGAGTGGTGATCCACAGCAGCAGGAGCAGCGCGAAGAGGGCGCCGCCGCCCGTGAGGTAGGGGCTGAGGCTTTCGTGGTTGCCACCGTGCTCGGCGCCCTCGGCGAGAGTGACCAGGTTGGCGGCGGTGCTGGCGATGCTCATCTTCAGCGGGACCTATCGATCGGGAGTCCGGGACCGGAGCTCGGGAATCGGAGCGAAGAGACTTCGCGCACATCGTATGCGGGCCGTCCGGGCACGCTCACGCCGACTCAGTCGTTGTGGTTGTCGTCGCCGCCGTTTTCGCGGTAGCCGCGCAGCAGGAACCAGGCGAGCAATGCCGCTCCGACGATCGAGACGATCAGCAGGATGCGCAGCGTATTGCCCGGTCCTGTTGCTCGGATGCGGCGGCGAGCAGTGCGGCGGAATCCGGCATGTCGGGTCTACTCCTCAGTTATCCACAGCCCCCGCCGCACCGTAGCCCCAGCACCTACGCTGGGGTCCGTCAGGGGGACGAGCACGGACTCGCGCCAACAGGGGGCATGATGACCGAAAGCAATCACGAGAACGTTCCGAGCAGGCAGCGCAAGCGCTTCCCGGGCATCTCATCACGGGCGTACGAACATCCCGCGGACCGCTCCGCGCTGGTCGCCCTGCGCAAGCTCAGCGGCTTCGACACCGTCTTCAAGGCACTGAGCGGGCTGCTGCCCGAGCGCAGCCTGCGGCTGCTCTTCCTCTCCGACTCGGTGCGCGTGAGCGACGCCCAGTTCGCGCATCTGAACACCATGCTGAGGGACGCCTGTTACATCCTGGACCTGGAGAAGGTCCCGGCCATGTACGTCACGCAGGACCCGCGGCCCAACGCCATGTGTATCGGCCTGGACGAGCCGCTCATCGTGCTCACGACCGGGCTGGTGGAGCTGCTCGATGAGGAGGAGATGCGGGCGGTCGTCGGGCACGAAGTGGGCCATGCTCTCTCCGGCCACTCCGTCTACCGCACGGTCCTGCTCTTCCTCACCAGCCTGGCGCTGAAGATCGCCTGGATCCCCCTCGGCAACGTCGCGATCATGGCGATCGTCACCGCGCTTCGCGAGTGGTTCCGCAAGTCGGAGCTCTCGGCGGACCGGGCGGGGCTGCTGGTCGGCCAGGACCTGCAGGCGTCGATGCGCGGTCTGATGAAGATCGCCGGTGGCAACCACCTGCACGAGATGAACGTCGACGCGTTCCTGAAGCAGGCCGAGGAGTACGAGGCCGGCGGCGATCTGCGCGACTCCGTGCTGAAGATTCTGAATGTGCTCCCCCGCTCGCACCCGTTCACCACGGTCCGCGCTGCCGAGCTGAAGAAGTGGGCCGCGACCCGCGACTACCAGCGGATCATGGACGGGCACTACCCGCGGCGCACGGAGGACAAGGACACCTCGGTGTCCGACTCCTTCCGCGAGTCCGCCTCGCACTATGCCGACACGGTCCGTACCAGCAAGGACCCCTTGATGAAGCTGGTCGGTGACATAGCCGGCGGCGCGGGTGACCTGAGCGGCAAACTGCGGGACAAGTTCACGGGCGCAGCCGGCAGCGGAAGCGGCGGGAGTTCCAGCAGCGGCGGGAGTTCCGACGGGGGCAGCGGCACGAACGGCAGCAACGGCCACGGGAACGGCAGCGGCCCTGCGAGTGACGACGACAGCGGTCAGGGCAAGGGCTGAGCGCCGGGCGCCAGCGCCCCGCACAGCGCCGCGGTGGCCCGACCCCTCGCGTACGGGTCAGTGCCCGCCGGGCCGTCCGCGCTCGCCCGCTGGCCGGCGAGCAGCGGGCGCAGGGCGCCCGAGGCGTCCGCCGAGCAGGACTGCGGGCCGGCCTGGACATAGCTCACCAGCAGTTCGGCCCGGTGCTGGCGCAGGTCGTCCCGGTCGAAGCGGAAGTGCAGCTCGCGGCGGACGGTGAACAGCGAGGCCTCACTCGCCTGCGGGCCGCTCACACCGACGGGCCGCAGCGCGTAGGCGAAGGTGTGGTCCGACGTCACCTCCAGGGCGTCGGGCCCCGCCTCGGCGACGTGCAGGGTGCCCTGCACCCGGATCTTGGGGTCGGCCAGCGCGACCTTCGACGGGTCGAAGCGCACCAGCCAGCCGGTGGCGGCATGGCGGCCGTCGCCGGCCGGAGAGGCGATGCTCCGGTCGAACTGCTCCAGCTGATCCGGGTCGAGCAGCATCCGCACCGGCCGCACCGCGCCTCCTGTGAGCACATCGGGGTCGAGCGAGGACTCCACGAGGTAGTCCTTGGCGGTGGTCAGCGCGGTCATCACCTGGTCCTCGGAGAAGTTCTCGGTGCGCCGGGCGCCGGGCAGCGTGATGCCCGAGGCCCCGATGCGGAACTCCGCTGCGGGGCTGTGTGCGTAGAGCTCGGTGGGGGCGCCGCCCGGGACCGGGCCCTGGGGCGCCAGCGGGATCATGGTGATGTGCAGCGGCTCCGCCTGCTTGAACTGCGGTGCCGGGTACGGGTGCCGGACGCCCAGATAGATCGCCATCCCGAAGGCCATCGCGACCAGCAGGACGAGGAGGAGAACCTGCTTCGAGCCGCTTCTGCGACCCCAGACGGGGAGGCTGCGCACAGCCCGCGCATGGTCGCCCATCCGCTCCTGCGCGGAGAATTCCTGCAGCCGCGCAGCCCGTACGAACGATTCGTCGAAGACGACGGACCGGTACTCGTCCTCACCACCGCCGGGGAGTCCCTCGGGTGTCCCCTCAGGCGGGTCTCCGCGCCCAGCCATACTTTCAGGGTAGGTCCGGCAGAGCGAAGGTAAACGCGCTGGCGCTCCACAAACTCCCCCGAGTTCCCACTCGGCCGTTCAGAGTGGGCACAGGGAGTAATGCGTGGCTGCTCAGGGCATACGCGGATCGGCGGAGACGGGCGGCGCCGAGTACTCCGCCGAAGCCGAGGGCCCGCCGACCCGGTCCGTGGCCGAGCCATTGGTGGGCGTCGAGTCGACGCCGGTCGTCGCCGGCGGCGGAACCCGGTCCTGGCGGTTGCCCGCGGCTCCCCGGTACACGGCCGTGAAGGCGAGGGCGACCATCCCGATGCCCATCAGCAGGGCCAGGATCCAGGCCACCGGGCGGTGCCAGCGGGCGCTGCCGCGGTAGGGACGCAGAGCGCCGCCGTGCCGGCCGTACGGTCCGGTGTACGCGTCGTTGGGGTGCGCGGCCTCGTTGTCGTCGTCGTACGCCCGCTCGCGGCCGTAGCCGCCGGGGCCGTAGCCGTCGTCGTAGGGCTCGTCGTCGCCCGGTCCGCCGCCGGATCTGGCGCGGGTGGCCTCGGCCTCGGCGCGTGCCTGTGCGGCGGCCAGCAGCCGCTCGACGGCGGTCGGTTCATGGATCTCGGCGGCTCGTACGAAGTCCTCGTCGAACACCACGGAGGCGAAGTCCTCGTCCGCGCCCCCGCGGTCGTCGTCGGGCTCCCAGCCGTCCGGGAACGGCCTGCCCCCCACGTCGTCCGGCACGCCTTCAGAGTAGACCTGGGCGATCGGTTTGGGCAGTGAGAGTCCGAACTATCCCCGCCCGGGTGACCTCCACCCGCGTGAAACCCCGCAACCCACCACGCCCCCGGCCCACGTGCACCACAGGGGCAGCGACTACCGAATGTGACCGTCTCCTGTCACGATGTACTTCGTCGAGGTCAGCTCCGGCAGGCCCATCGGCCCCCGCGCGTGCAGCTTCTGCGTGGAAATTCCGATCTCGGCGCCGAATCCGAACTGGCCACCGTCCGTGAAACGCGTGGACGCGTTCACGGTGACCGTCGTCGAGTCGACCAACTGGGTGAAGCGGCGGGCCGCGGCCTGCGAGGTGGTCACGATCGCCTCGGTGTGCCCGGAGGACCAGAGCCGGATGTGGGCGACGGCCGCGTCCAGCGAGTGGACGACGGCGGCGGCGATGTCGTACGAGAGGTACTCCGTCTCCCAGTCCTCGGGCGTGGCCGCCACGACGGTCGCCTTGGTCCCCTCGGCGTACTCGAGCACCCGCTCGTCGCCGTGCACGGTCACCCCGGCCTCGGCCAGCGCGTCCAGGGCTCGCGGCAGGAAGGCGGCTGCGATGTCCTGGTGGACGAGCAGTGTCTCGGCGGCGTTGCAGACGCTCGGCCTCTGCGCCTTGGAGTTGATCAGGATGTCGACGGCCATGTCGAGGTCGGTCTCGGCGTCCACGTACACATGGCAGTTGCCGGTGCCGGTCTCGATGACCGGGACGATGGACTCCTCGACGACGGTGCGGATCAGGGCGGCGCCGCCGCGCGGGATCAGTACGTCCACCAGGCCGCGCGCCCGCATCAACTCCCGTACGGATTCCCGGCTTTCACCGGGCACCAGCTGCACGGCGTCGGCCGGCAGTCCGGAGCCTCCGACCGCGTCCCGCAGGACCTTCACCAGCGCGGAGTTGGAGGAGTACGCGGAGGAGGAGCCGCGCAGCAGCACGGCGTTGCCCGACTTCAGGCAGAGCGCGGCGGCGTCCACGGTGACGTTCGGGCGGGCCTCGTAGATGATCCCGACGACGCCGAGGGGGACGCGCACCTGGCGCAGGTCGATGCCGTTGGGGAGGGTGGAGCCGCGCACGACCTCGCCGACGGGGTCGGGCAGCGCGGCCACGTCCCGTACGTCGGCGGCGATGGCGCGCACCCGCTCCGGGGTCAGGGTGAGCCGGTCGATGATCGACTCGCTGGTGCCGGCCTCCCGGGCGCGCGCGATGTCCTGCGCGTTGGCCGCGACGATCTCGCTCGTACGGACCTCGAGCGCGTCCGCGATCGCCAGCAGGGCGTCGTCCTTGGCCGAGCGCGGCAGCGGCGCGAGGTCGGCGGAGGCGGCACGGGCCCGGTAGGCGGCCTGGGCGACCGGGGAGAGGTTGTCGTACGGCGAAAGCGAGGTCATGCCCGCAGAGTACTGCGCTTTGAGGGGGCTCCCTGCGGGCGTCCTCGCGTATCCCGAACTGCGAGACGGAAGCCTCAGAAGGGGTGTACGCCCGCCGGTGCGGCAGGCAGCGGGCCGTAGCCCTCCGCTCTGCGCTGGTGGTACGTCTGGCGGTCGATGACCTCCAGGCCCACGATCTCCCACGGCGGCAGCTTGGCGCTCGAGCGGTGCTCGCCCCACAGCCGCAGCGCCACCGCCGCGGCGTCGTGCAGGTCCCGCGCCTCTTCCCAGTAGCGGATCTCCGCGTGGTCGTTGGCGTACCGGCTGGTGAGCAGGAAGGGATGGTCGTGCGCGAGCTGTTCCAGACCGCGCCGGACCTCTCTCAGCGGGGCTTCGGCGCCGGAGACGCTCAGGGTGATGTGCCACAGCTTGGACAGCACACGTTCTTCGGCGTGTGTGCCGCTCTCTCCGGTCTCCTGGCTCCCTTCGGCGTCGCCGAAGTCGGGGCCCGCCCCGACGCTGGTCAGGGCTCGTTCCTCGCCCAAGGCCCTACGGGCGTGGGCGATGCCCCCACTCCCTCGGGGCACATCCCCGGGGCGCGCTCGTCTCACCGGCGGCCTCCTGTTGCATGTGGTGGCTTTCTGTACCCCGCCATCCCCCCGCAACAAAGTTGACCAGTCCCGGACGGAACGTGGGGCGGTTTTGCCGAAGCTCTCTGCCCGAAGACTGGACTTTCAGCCGTTTCAGGAGCGCAGGACCACCAGATCGTCTCTGTGTACGACTTCCCGCTCGTACGCCGGGCCGAGCTCCCGGGCCAGGTCACGGGTGGAACGGCCGAGCAGCTGCGGGATCTCCTTGGCGTCGAAGTTGACCAGGCCGCGGGCCACGGCCCGGCCCTCGGTGTCCCGCAGTTCGACCGGATCGCCCGCGCTGAACTCGCCCTCGACCGCGGCGATCCCGGCCGCCAGGAGCGACTTCTTGCCGTGCACCACGGCCCGTACCGCACCGTCGTCCAGGGTCAGCGCGCCCTGCGGCGTCGAGGCATGGGCGAGCCAGAGCAGCCGGTCGGCGGAGCGGCGGCCGGTGCTGTGGAAGTACGTGCCGGTGGCGCGGCCCGCGAGGGCGTCGGCGGCGCGGACGGCGGAGGTGAGGACGACGGGGACGCCCGCGGCCGCCGCGATCCTGGCGGCCTCGACCTTGGTGACCATCCCGCCGGTGCCGACGCCGGCCTTGCCGGCGCTGCCGATCTGGACGTGTGCGATGTCGGCCGGGCCGTGTACCTCCTCGATCCGTGAGGTGCCGGGCTTGGCCGGGTCCCCGTCGTAGAGCCCGTCGACGTCCGAGAGGAGGACCAGCAGATCGGCCCGTACGAGATGGGCGACGAGGGCGGCGAGACGGTCGTTGTCGCCGAAGCGGATCTCGTCCGTCGCCACGGTGTCGTTCTCGTTGACGACCGGGACGGCACCCATGTCGAGCAGCTGGTCCAGGGTCCGGTAGGCGTTGCGGTAGTGGGCGCGGCGGCTGGTGTCGTCGGTGGTGAGGAGGACCTGGCCGACGCGTACGCCGTAGCGCGCGAACGACGCGGTGTAGCGGGCGACGAGCAGCCCCTGGCCGACGCTGGCGGCGGCCTGCTGGCGGGCCAGGTCCTTGGGGCGGCGGGCCAGGCCCAGTGGTGCGAGGCCGGCTGCGATGGCGCCGGAGGAGACCAGCACTATCTCCTTCTCGCCGCCGCTGCGGACCTTGGCGAGCACATCGACGAGTGCGTCGACGCGGTCGGCGTCGAGTCCGCCGGCGGCCGTGGTCAGGGAGGACGAGCCGACCTTGACGACGATCCTGCGGGCCTGGGTTACCTGCTGTCTTGCCTCTGTCACACAGTCGAATCTATGTCAGTGCGTGCAGTGCGTGCTCGGTCATTTCACGCGCTGGACAGCCTGCCACGGCTCTCTCTTCCTCATCTCCCTGCGCAGCCGCCGCGCCACTCGCCGGGCGAAGGACACCTTCCGCGGCGTCTCGGGCGCGAGGAGCGCCTCCTTCAGCAGATCCGGCCGCGCCGAGGCGACGCACGTGAGCCGCCGCCGGTCCCTCTCGCCCAGCCGCCGCGCCACTCCCGGTGTCCAGTACGCCTCCATCAACGGGGCGGCCAGCTCCATCTTGTGGAGCAGGATCTGCTCGTTCTGCCGCAGCACGACGGGGCCGAACTGCGGCAGCAGCGTCACCACGAACGGCCTGACCATCAGCTGGTCCCGCCGCGCCCCCGGCGGTTCGTACGTGGCGATCAGCTCCATCAGCACCCGCGCGGAGTGGAAGCGCAGCGTGTAACTCCCGCTCTTGGTCACGTGTTTGCCGTCGTCCCGGCCGACCAGGTAGTAGCAGGTGTAGTCGGCGACCACGGAGACGCCGTTGCCCCGCAGATACGCCTCCATGGTGAACAGAGCGTCCTCGCCGGTGCGCATGGTCTCGTCGAAGCGCATGCCCAGCCGTACGAGCAGCTCGCGGCGGAAGAGCTTCTGCGCGCTCAGCGTGAACTTGACGTTGGACGCGTAGATGTCGGCGCGCTCGGCACTGCGCTCCCACATCGACTTGGCGGCGTTGCGGTTGACGCCTTCGATCCTGCCGAGCACCACATCCGTGCCGGCTCGGTCGGCCATCGAGACCAGCCGCTCCAGCGCCTCCTCACCGAGGTAGTCGTCCGCGTCGAGGAAGAACACATAGCGCCCGCGGGCCAGCGAGAGACCCACGTTGCGCGGGCCGCCGGGACCACCGGAGTTCGTCTGCCGCACCACGCGCGTCGGGACCTTGCTGCGGACCGCGAACTCCTCCAGGTACTCGCCGGTGCCGTCGGAGGAACCGTCGTCAACGGCGATCAGCTCGATCCGGTCCGCACCGATCGTCTGGGCCTCGACCGACTCCAGACAGCGCACCAGATAGGGCAGGGCCTCATAGGCCCCGATGATCACGCTGACATCGCACATGGACACCTCGGTAGTCGTACACGGCGGAAGGTCGGGCCATGATGCCCGGCGCGTGTGTCGCCCACGTGTCGGATGCGACACGGCGGCGCGTGTCGCCCGCATGTCGGATGCGACACGGCCCGGACACCCGCCCGCGAGGGGCGGCGGTCCGGGCCGTGGGAGGTTTGCTCGAGCGCGTCAGCGAGCCACCGGCGCCTCTGCGCCATTGGACTCGGCACCGGAGTCGGACTCACGGTCGAGCTCGCCCACGAACTGCCCACCGATGCGCTGCTCCACACCGGCGTTGCGGGCCTCGGACTTGGCCGTGAGCGCTCGTACCGCCGAGTTGAACCGATCTATCGAGGTGGGCTTGTCGGGGCCGAGCAGATACGTCTTCAGCTCGCGCCGGGCATCCGCCAGCCGGTCGGCGGCCGGATCGGCCACCGCGTCCAGCAGCTCGCCGAGCTCCTCCGCACTGTTGGAGAGGATGACCGCGGCCCGTACGGCGGTGTTCTGCCGGTTGAACTCCTCGACGCCCAGCTCGGCGGAGTCGGTGACGGCATACGGCTTGCCGCTCGCGATGAAGTCCGAGACCACGCTGGAGATGTCGGAGACCATGCCGTCGGCCTCGTTGAAGCAGTCGTACAGCTTCGGCTCGGCCCCCGTCACGACCTTGTGCTCCCACCAGCCGAAGGAACGCCAGTACGCGTCGTTCCACTCGGCCCGCAGCTTCTTCATCTCGGCAAGGCGCTCCGGATCCGCGAGCGAGATCCGTGACTCCTCCGACTCGTCCCCGCCCGCGCGGCCCGGCGCGGTCAGCACGTTCAGCCTGGCCTCGATACGGGTCAGCTCGGCCTGCGCGGCGGCCTGTCCGGACTGCTCGGCGGCGGCTTCCTTCGCCCAGCGCTGGTCGAGGGCACGCTCGGCGGCCGCGGCGCGCACCATCGCGGTGATCCGCTCGTGGACGGCCTTGGCCTTTTTGTTGCGGATGCCGGTGAAGGGGTGCGGCTTGTAGATGACGCGGACCGGCTTCTCGGCCTCCAGCAGCCGCCGGACGATGTTCTCGCCGGCCAGCAGCAGGGAGGTGTTGCCGGGACTGTCGTCCCAGCCCTCCCAGGTGGGGGCGTACAGGATGGTCGGGATGGGATTCTTCGGAGCGCCGGTCCAGCTCTTGATCGGGGCCAGCTGGGGGCGGCCGACCTCGACGATGTCGTCGTCGCGTACGCCGACGTCGGCGAGCGCGTAGCGGTCCCGGCCGGCCCGGCCCGCGGTCCATACCTCGTCGTACACCTTGGAGAAGGGGTTGACGCTGGCGAGCTTGTCGCTGTCGCCGTGGCCGATGAAGACGTGCTTCATGGTCGGGACGCGCAGCATGTGGACGTTCTTGCCGACGTTGGCCGCGTACAGCGTGACCCGGACCATGGACAGGTCGAGGTTTATCAGATGCGTGCCGCCGGGCACACAGATCACCGGCACGTCGGTCACGGCGAGCTTCGGAACCAGGCTGCGCTCACGCATGATGATCAGCGGCCGGCCTTCGGCCTGCTCCATCGTCTCGAGCCACATGTTGACCTGGTACGCCGACTCGTCGGAGCCGGAGAAGTACAGGACGACGGTCGGCCGGTACTCACGCAGCCAGGTGCTCACGGCCTTGAGCACGGTGGGCGCACCCGGCACCCGGCGCTTGCGGCGCAGATACGGCACGAGGACGGCCGTGTAGATCAGCCCGAGGGCGAGGGTGGCGGCGACGCCCGCGTATCCGATGACGTCCTTGCCGCTCCCGGCGGCGATCACCACACCGGCCATCGCCGGGATGTCGAGGTGGAGCATCTTCTCGCCGGAGCGGCGCAGCAGCACGTTCGGCGGGGCGTCCGGGATGCGTACGGCGTGGAGGTCGACGTTGCGTGTGACGACCGGCATGGTGCGGCGCAGCCGGATCAGGGTCGCCAGGGCTCCCTGCGGCGCCTGGAGACCGTAGAAGACCAGGAATCCGGCGACCGCGGCGTAGAACAGCGGGGTCTCCGCCAGGTTCTCGCGGGCGAGCAGCAGGACCAGCAGCAGCTGCCGCAGCAGGAAGCGGATCGGCAGGCCGACCCGGACCTTGTTGAGGCGGTTGATCAGGTAGCTGCCCTTCTGGTGCAGATACCAGTCCGCCACGTAGGTCACGGCACCGGCAGCCGCGAAGAACCAGATGTTCGGGATCAGCGCGGCGAGCATGACGCACGGATAGCCGAGTCCCATCAGGGCTGCCGCGGTCAGCTCTGAGGGGCTGCCGACGCGTGCCAGACGAATGGCGGTCGAAATCACGAAGAACCTGCTCCAAGGGGTGCCGGTTGATTCACGTTTTGGCGGGAATTGTGAAGGTGGGGCTTCACGAATTCGGGCCCGAAAAATACTTTAACGGTGGATTATTACACATCTTCCTGGACGTCAAGAACCGAGGCGAGCGCCTGCTCGAAGCCTGATGCCTCGCTCGCCTCGCGAGTCGGATCCTGCTGTCGCACATCAATGACATGACCGGTCAGATCGGACAGCAGCACATCCAGAGAGGTCCTGGCCACGGCCTCGGAGGAGAGCAGCGAACCCTCCGGCTCCGCACCGAACGCCT
This sequence comes from Streptomyces lunaelactis, assembly GCF_003054555.1. Lineage (NCBI taxonomy): Bacteria > Bacillati > Actinomycetota > Actinomycetes > Kitasatosporales > Streptomycetaceae > Streptomyces > Streptomyces lunaelactis. Next base: position 2,898,767 of record NZ_CP026304.1, read on the forward strand.
TCGTCCGCATCGGGGTGGCCGTGCGCTCCGGATTGACGCAATTCACTCGAATTCCCTCGCCCGCCCATTCGTCCGAGAGGGCCTGGGTGAGATTCACCATGGCCGCCTTGGTGGACGAGTAAAGGCTGTATTCGGCGCGGCCACGGGTGTAACTGGAGGACGTGTAGAGGAGCAGCTGCCCCTTGGTCTCCGCCAGATACTTGTACGACGCACGGGCAATCTGTACAGGCGCCAGGTAATTGACGTTCAACGCCTCCTGGATGGTGGTGTTGTCGGTCTCGGCCAGCTTGCCGATGCGCAGCACGCCCGCCGTGTTGATGACGTAGTCGATGCGGCCGGTCGCGGAGTACGCCGCGGAGAGCGCGTCGTCCACATGCTCCGGATTCTCGACGTGGGTGCCGGTGGTGGAGCGGCCCAGCGCGTACACATGGGCGCCGTACTGCTCGGCCAGCGCGGCGATGTCCGCGCCGATGCCGTACGAACCACCGAAGACGACCAGCGTCCTGCCGGCCAGCAGCTCGCGGTAGGCGGCCTCGTCGGCCTGCTGCGGCGAAGCGCTGGAGGCCAGCTGGAAGAGCTTGTCGGCGATGAAGACGTCGACGGGCTGGGTCACCTTCATGTTGTACTCGTCGCCCGCGACGACATAGATCGGCACGTCGGGCAGGTACTTCAGGACGACCGAACAGTCGTCGGTGGCCTGGAAGTTCGGGTCGCCGGCCGCGATCTCGTACGCCCTGCGGATCGTGGAGAGCTTGAAGGCCTGCGGGGTCTGGCCGCGGCGCAGCCGGGAGCGGTCCGGGACGTCGGTGATGAACTCGCCGTCATCGCCGTGGGTGCGGGTCACGATGATCGTGTCGGCGGAGGGGATGGCGACATCGACGGCCTGGTAGCGGTCGAGGGCGTCGACACAGTCCTTGATCACACGCTGCGACAGAAGCGGACGGACCGCGTCATGGAAGAGGACATTGCGGTCCTCGCCCTCCGCGAGCCCCTCACCGAGGGCCTCGATGGCGCGCTCGGTGGTCTCGTTGCGGGTTGCGCCGCCCTCGATCACCTTGCTGACCTTGGTCAGCCCGGCCTTGGCGATAATCTTCTCCACGTCGGGCACAAACCCCGGCGCCATCAGCACTATGACGTCGTCGACCGACTCGGCCTGCTCGAAAATCGACAGCGTGTGCTCGATGACGGCCTTGCCGGCGATCTTCAGCAGCTGCTTCGGGATCGCCAGGCCCACTCTCTGACCGGTACCACCGGCGAGCACGACTGCTGTGGTGCGGGGCTTGGCTTCGTGCGGCACAGACACAGGCGACCTACCTTGCGACAAGTGGGGGACGGGGCTGATGGTCGCACTCTCCGTGACCGTCTCGCAAGGCGGACTTCAACCACCCCACACCTCCGCGAAGCCGGGCGTTCACCCCGTAGGCATGGGATACATCGGTGTCCCAGCCCCTCCGCCGAGTGACTGAAACCACAGTTGTCAAGGGCGCGTACAGTTACTTGATCGGCTTGTCGACAACGTTCAGTACGAGTTCGTTGGCGGCGCTGTAGAAGACCTTGACCGTGACCCGTTCCTGCGGCTTCCCGCCGAGTCTGCGGGCCACCGCGCGCAGCCTCGCCAAGGGTCGCTTCTTGCGCAGGTCAGTGCCGGGATAGGGGAAGAGGGAGCCCTTCTCCCAGACGTCGTCGAGCACCCGGGCGAGCCTGACCGGCTCGGCGTCGGGCGCGTACCGCAGCCACAGGTCCCAGACGTCGTGCGGCTCGGCCTGACGGTTCGCGGGAGCCGCGCACGGGACGGTGACCCGGAAGCCGTCGCTTCCCTCGCGGTCGCCCGGGAACGTCAGTTCTGCGGGGGCACTGCCGCGGCGGCGCAGCAGCAGGACCGGGTCGCCGGCCGGGGTGCCCGGGGCGGACAGCCGCCCCGAGACCGTGATCCTCTGCCGGGCGAGACGGATCTCACCGACCTCGGCGTGGACCGGCCTGGCCCAGGACCGCAGAGCCAGCACTCCCTGCTTCGTATACGGGACGAGGTTGCGGACCGGCCCGTCCGCGGGCGTACGCGACGCGACGTGCATCGATCCGCGCTGGTCGACGGCGCGGGTCGCCAGCGCGACCCGCTCGCCGTCCGGCAGCTCGGCCTGGCAGGTCCAGGCACCTTCGGGGAGGTCCGCGCCGACGGGCACGGTCGCCCGCCCCTCCGCGTCGAACGCGAATCGTCGCGCCTCGACGGCGGCATCGGGGTGGTTGCACACGAGTTGCAGTTCGACACCCTTGCCGAGACGCCGGCCGCCCCGGGGGATCAGGGTGACGGTCAGCCCGCCGTCCTCGGCGACCGCGCAGTCCGCCACGGGCGTGAACTCCTCGCCCTCCCCCGCCGCCGGGGCGAGGTGCTCGCCGCTCCCGCTCGACGCCGTGGCCGCACCGAGCTCCGCGAAGAGCTCCTCGTACAGCTTGGCGACCGGACCCGGGGCGAACCGACGGGCGTTGCGCTGCGCGGCCGCACCCATCCGCCGGCGCAGTTCCTCGTCGTCGATGAGCTTCAGCAGGGCGTCGGCCACGGCATCGGCATCGCCGACGGGGACCAGCAGTCCGTCCACGCCGTCCTCGATGATCTCCCGGGGCCCGTAGTCGCAGTCGGTGCTGACCACCGGCAGACCGCAGCGCATGGCCTCGACGAGCGTCATGCCGAACGACTCGTGCCGGGAGGTAGAGACGGCGATCGCGCCCTTGACCCACTCCGGTTCGATGGGCGAGCGGGGGCCCATGAGATGGACGCTGTTGTACAGGCCCAGCTCGTCGATGCGTCTGCGGAGCCGGTCCTTCTGATTGCCCCAGCCGCAGATCCGCAGTGTCCATTCCGGCCGGACGGCAACCACCTTGCCGAACGCCTCGATGAGCACCTGGTACTGCTTCTCCGAAGCCAGCCGCCCCGCGGCCACCACGGTCGTGCCCGAGGTGTCGGAAGGCGCGACCATCGGCTCGGGCACGCTGTTGGGAATGGCGAGCACCCGGGTGCCGGGCAGCGGCATCTGCTCGCGGTAGGAGGCGGCGTCCCCCTCGGACACCGTCACAAAGGCGTCGAGCCTGGTGAGGTGGCCGTACATCTCGGCGCGCAGCTCGGGCTTGTGGTGGTTGTGCGTCATGTGCTCCTGCCCGATGAGCACCGCGCCTTCCGGGCCGAACTGCGCGGCGTACGCGACCAGTCCCGGCCGGGTCCCGATGACCACATCCGCGTCCGAGCGGGAGTAGTGGGCCCGCACCCGCTCGTCGGTGAGCCTGCTGTACTCCTTGTAGCGGGCCTCGGACCGGGGGAAGAGCCCGGCGGGCTCCAGGTGGAGCGGATGCTTCTTCTCGTTGCCCGGGGAGGCCGGCCGGGTGTCCACGAGAGGTACGACGTTGATGCGCGAGTCGATGGCGAAGATCGGGATGTCCCGGTGCCGGAAGACGGAGACGATTTCCACCTCATGCCGGTCGGCGAGCTCTTCCGCAAGGTTCAGCGTGGTGCGGATGGTCCCGCCGATGCCGTAAATCGTGTGGATGAGGAAGGAAATCTTCATCGACGCTCCGTTCAGTGTGCCGGGGCGACAGCCCCACCCCCGCGTACAAGACGGTCATTGCGGGTATGGGGTTGTGTCGCCTCAGGTACAAGAACGAATCGGACGCCTCAGGGTGTCGTCAGCCGCCGGACGAGCTTGTTTTTCACGCCCGTCCGGCGGTTGAGGACGACCCCGCGCGGACAGGGTCGGACACGGCCTAGAACGGGTCGAACTCGTCGTACTCCTTCTGCACGTCGTCCCGCTCCGCGTCGCGGTCCCGCCGGCGCTGAGCCGCCGGACGCGGGGCCTCGAGACGGTGATCCTCGCCACGGCGGCCGAGCATCTCCGCGCCCGCCATCATCGTCGGCTCCCAGTCGAAGACGACCGCGTTCTCCTCGGGACCGATGGCCACGCCGTCGCCGGCCCTGGCACCGGCCTTCATCAGCTGGTCCTCGACACCGAGGCGGCTGAGACGGTCCGCGAGGTAGCCGACGGCCTCGTCGTTGTTGAAGTCGGTCTGGCGCACCCAGCGCTCCGGCTTCTCGCCGCGCACGCGGAAGATGCCGTCCTCCTCCTGGTTGACCGTGAAGCCCGCGTCGTCGACGGCCTTCGGGCGGATGACGATCCTCGTCGCCTCCTCCGTGGGCTTGGCCGCACGCGCCTCCGCGATGATGCCGGCGAGGGCGAAGGACAGCTCCTTCAGGCCCGTACGAGCGATCGCCGACACCTCGAAGACCTGGTAGCCACGGTCCTCGAGCTCCGGGCGGATCATCTCGGCCAGGTCCTGGCCGTCCGGGATGTCGATCTTGTTGAGGACGACGAGGCGCGGCCGGTCGTCGAGACCGCCGTACTGCCGCAGCTCCGCCTCGATCACATCGAGGTCGGAGACCGGGTCCCGGTCGGACTCGAGCGTCGCGGTGTCCAGCACATGCACGAGCACCGAGCAGCGCTCGACATGGCGCAGGAACTCCAGGCCCAGCCCCTTGCCCTGGCTGGCGCCCGGGATCAGGCCGGGGACGTCGGCGATGGTGTACACGGTCGAGCCCGCCGTGACGACACCCAGGTTCGGTACGAGCGTCGTGAACGGGTAGTCCGCGATCTTCGGCTTGGCCGCACTGAGTACCGAGATCAGCGACGACTTGCCCGCGCTCGGGTAGCCGACCAGCGCCACATCGGCGACGGTCTTGAGCTCCATGACGACGTCACGGGACTCGCCCGGCTCGCCGAGGAGCGCGAAGCCGGGTGCCTTGCGGCGGGCGGAGGCCAGCGCCGCGTTGCCCAGGCCGCCGCGGCCGCCCTGGCCGGCGATGAAGGTGGTGCCCTGACCGACGAGGTCGGCGAGGACGTTGCCCTCCTTGTCGAGGACGACGGTGCCGTCGGGTACGGGCAGGACCAGGTCCTGGCCGTCCTTGCCGGAGCGGTTGTCGCCGGCGCCGGGCTGGCCGTTGGTGGCCTTGCGGTGCGGGCTGTGGTGGTATTCGAGCAGCGTGGTCACCGACTGGTCGACGACCAGGATGACGTCACCGCCACGGCCGCCGTTGCCGCCGTCGGGGCCGCCCAGCGGCTTGAACTTCTCCCGGTGAACGGAGGCGCAGCCGTGGCCTCCGTTACCCGCGGCGGCATGCAGCTCGACGCGGTCCACGAAGGTGGTCATGGGTGTGCCTCCAGTTATGTACGGAATGTCTATCTAGTAACAAGCGAAAGGCGGACCCGCTTCCCGATACGGGAAGCGAGGTCCGCCCTCGCAAAGAAGACCGTTCTGCAGTGACCGAAATTACTCGGCGACCGGAACGATGTTCACGACCTTGCGGCCACGGTGGGTGCCGAACTGCACCGCACCGGGGTTCAGCGCGAACAGGGTGTCGTCGCCACCGCGACCGACGCCCGTACCCGGGTGGAAGTGGGTGCCGCGCTGGCGGACCAGGATTTCACCGGCGAGAACGACCTGACCGCCGAAGCGCTTCACGCCGAGCCGCTGAGCATTGGAATCGCGCCCGTTCCGAGTGGACGATGCGCCCTTCTTGTGTGCCATGTCTCCTCAGTCCCTTACTTCGCAGCCGCGGGGATACCGGTGACCTTGATCGCCGTGTACTGCTGGCGGTGACCCTGGCGACGGCGGTAGCCGGTCTTGTTCTTGTAGCGAAGGATGTCGATCTTCGCGCCCTTGTGGTGGTCCACGACCTCGGCCGTGACCTTGATACCGGCCAGCACCCACGGGTCGCTGGTCACAGCGTCGCCGTCGACAACGAGCAGGGTCGAGAGCTCGACCGTGTCGCCAACCTTGGCAGTGGGAATCTTGTCAACCTCAACGATGTCGTCAACAGCAACCTTGTGCTGACGACCACCGCTGCGCACGATGGCGTACACGCGGATCTCACTCTCGCTCGGAACGGATCCCCTGAAGCCAGCCGCTCGCACAGGCCGAAGCCTGCGACGATCCGGAAGGATGAGCGGCCTCTCCCGACCGGCAGAAACCATCGGGAGGGAGTTGCTCAGGGGTGGGCGTGCATGGAAACACACCGAGGGTCAAGGTTACGGGGGCCCGCGCAAGGGGTCAAACCGGGGTCCGCACTCTCATGAACGCCTGGCGTCAGGTCATGTGAACCCCTGGCGTCAGCCCCTGGTACGAGGGGGCTCCTCGCTGTTCAATGAGCGCTCGTGTCCTTTCGTTCCCTGATCACCCTGCCTCGTATGCTCCGCCACGGCTCGTCCGTGGGCACGGATCTGCCGCCGGACGAGGCCGTGAGCGTCGACGCACCCACCGAACCGATGCGTGCCGCTCTCGCCGCGGCCGCCGCGGGCGACCACCGGCCGGCCCGTGAGCTGCTCGCGGCGACCCGGCTCGGCGCGGAGTGGGAACGCCGCAGCGAGTACGTCGCCGAGCTGGCCGGCGCCGCCCTGCGCAACCCGGGCTGGCTGGACGCCTGGCTCGCCGAGTCGCCCGAGGACCCCGACGCCGTACTGGTCAAGGCGGACCTCTGCATCGACCGGGCGTGGGAGATCCGTACCGGGGCCCGCGCCAAGGATGTGTCGCAGGACCAGTTCCAGGCCTTCTTCACGCTGCTCGACGACGCCGCTCCGGTGATCAGCCGCGCCGCTGATCTCAACCCGGCCGATCCGGTCCCGTGGCGCGTCGCGCTGACCCACGCGCTGGGCAGTCAGGCCCCGCGCGATGTGTTCGACGCGTACTGGGCGGAGGCCGTCGCCCGCGCCCCGCACCACTACGGCTGCCATGCGACCGCGCTGCAGTATCTGTGCGCCAAGTGGTACGGCTCGCACGAGGAGATGTTCGACTTCGCCGAGCGGGCCGCCGAGAACGCGCTGCCAGGGTCGAAACTGCACGCGCTGCCGCTGCTCGCCGCCATCGAGTACGAGGTGGTGTCCGACGACTCCACCGCGGACGGTCCGATCGGCCGCGACCGGATCGATGCGGCCGCCGCCCGCGCGCTGGAGCTCTCGGGCTGGTACGCGCCGGGCGACCCCGAGGCCGCCGGCTTCCGCAATCACCTGGCGCTGATGCTGATCCTCGCCGAGCGCTGGACCGAGGCACTCGACGTCTTCCGGGCGATCGGCGTGCACGCGCGCCGGTTCCCCTGGGCGTACGTCGGCGAGAGCCGCAAGGAGTTCCTGGAGTTCCGGCTGGGCGTACGGATGCAGGTCGCGTCCCAGACGCCGTTCTTCGGACGCCCGCCGCAGCCCGCGGCTCCGGCGGCCGCTCCCGGCTCCGTCCCCGCGCCGCGCTCGCTCGCGATAGCCGCCGCGCCGCCCCATGAGGTCGCCGAGGCCGCGCTGATGTGCGGTGTCTCGCTCCGTATCGCGCCCGCACGGTCTTCGATGAGTTACGTCGAGCTGGTCCCCGACCCCTCCCCCGGCAGACGCGCGACCCTCGCCGCCGGCGAGGAGCTGCTGACGGCGGCCGCCGACAACTTCACCACCGGCGAGAAGTGGCCCGCCCTGGTCCTTCGCCGCACCGCCGACCGCTACGGCTTCACCCTCTTCCACAAGGGCAAGGCGCGCGCCAGGCACCTGTGGGACCCGACCGCCCCGGTCACCGACCACGCCGAGGCCGCTGCCACGGCGCAGGCACTCGCCGCCGTCTTCCCGGTCCCGGACCCGCGCCCGCTGGTCACCCTGCTGCGCGGCACGAACAGCCCGGCCGAGCGCCAGTCGGAGCTGGTGGCCGCGCTCGGGCTGCCCCCGATCCCGGCCGGCTTCGGCGAGCGCGACGAGATACTGGCCGGGCTCGACGGTGCCCAACTCCTCGCCCGCCGCGGGGTGTTCAAGGGCATCAGGGACACCATGTCGACCGACCTGGGCTCCCCCGCCTTCCCGGTTCCCCGCCCGAGGCGCTGGTGGGTCCTGCGTATGGCGGGGCTGGTGCTCCTCGTCCCGGCGGCGGCATTCGCCTGGTGGTCACCGGACGTGGGCTGGTACCGCACGATCGTCCCGACGGCGGCGGCGGTGTACCTGGCGCTGCAGCTCCGGACGGCCTGGGCCCAAAGGCGCTGAACCCGCGCGGGGCCGTATGCTCGCCGGGCTAAGCCGCGCACCGGAAGGCAGAACAGTGAATTACAGGGTCCAGCCCACCGCCCAGGTCGACGAGAGCGCCGAGATCGGCGCCGGGAGCAGCGTCTGGGAGCTCGCTCAGATCCGCGAGGGCGCCCGCCTCGGTGAGGGCTGCGTCATCGGGCGTGGTGCCTACGTCGGCACCGGCGTCAGGATGGGCGACAACTGCAAGCTGCAGAACTACGCGCTGGTCTACGAGCCCGCCGAGCTCGGCGACGGTGTCTTCATCGGGCCCGCCGTGGTGCTCACCAATGACCACAACCCGCGCTCGGTGGCCCCCGACGGCACCCAGAAGCGCGGCGGCGACTGGGAGGCCGTCGGCGTGAAGATCGCCGATGGCGCCTCGCTCGGCGCGCGCTCGGTATGTGTGGCGCCGGTACGGATCGGGCGCTGGTCCATGGTCGCGGCGGGCGCCGTCGTCACCAAGGACGTGCCCGACTTCGCGCTGGTCGTCGGCGTGCCCGCGCGGCAGATCGGCTGGGTCGGCAAGGCCGGGGTCAAGCTGGTCGAGCGTGAGGCCGGGCTGTGGGAGTGCCCGCAGACCGGCGAGCTGTACGACGAGAAGGACGACCTGCTCGCCGAGCGGGCAGGCTGAAGCCCGGGACACACGGGCACGGTCTGAGGGCCTCGGCCATCTGAGAAAGGCCCTCAGACGCGAGCCCAGGCCTCCAGGGCAAGGCCCGACTCCGCCTTCTGCCGGGCCACCCGCAGCGTCCCGTCGGTACCGAACGCCGCCATCACGATCCTGCCCCGGCCGTCGATCGCCAGCGCCGGAGCGCCTGCGCACGGTTCTCCCGTGAGGGTCCAGGAGCATTCGAGGGACTCGTGTTCGGTCGGGTAGGCGGCGAGGGCAGGGCGACCGGTGGCGGCGTCACGGCGGGCGAGGATCGTGCAGTCGTTGCCTTCGACCGGTGTACGCAGCAGGGCGACCGGACCGGTGCCCGTACCGGTGCCGAGAGTGATCGGCTCCTTGGTGGACGGGCGCCAGGCGCGGGCCATGTGGTCGTCCGCGTCGTGCCAGAAGTGGGTGAGCCGATTGCCGCCTGTGCGTTCCGCGGTGAGGGAGTCGGGCGCAGCGCCGGCCGGTATGTCCTCGGCGCGCTGAAAGTCCATGCCCGCCGTCTCCTGCTCCCAGCGAATGATGCCGTCCGCCGTCGTGGCCAGGATTTCCATGAGGCCCTCGGAAGTGGTCGAAGCGGAGACCGTACCGAGCACCCCCTTGCCCTTGAGATCAGCCCATTTGCCCCACCTGCCCGACGACCCCTGGCTGCGCCCGCAGACGCCTGCGCATGCGTTACGGACGAAGACATGGAGCGAGCCCTGCGCGTTCACTACTCCCGAGGGGAGACCTATCTGCTCTGCCAGGTCCGGGTCTCTCGGATACGGGGTGCCGAGCGGGTGCCAGTCGCGCACCGCGAGGCCCGACTGGTACTGGAGGGCGTGCACCACATCGACTCCGGTGCGGCCGTCCGCCAGGCGAGCGCGCCGCAGACCCAGCAGATGGACATAACCGTCGGCACCTTGGGCTATGGAGAGATACGGCAGCACGCCGGGAGCGGGAATCAGGTCGGGGCCGGACCATTCCGGGCCGCCGGGGCGAGTCTCGGTCCACCGCAGGACGCCTTCGGTCGTCGGGGCGTACGCCGTGAGCCTGCCGTCCTTGCCTCTCAGCAGCCAGCCGGTGGTCGCCGGGAGGGTTGTGTCCGAAGGCGGTGTCGCGGCGGCATTACGGCGCTGCGGCGCATCGAGCTGACCCTTGGATTTCCGTGCGGACCAGACCGCCATGACTCAGCCCCGACCTTTCCTTTTTCCGTGCCGCAGAGCGCGTCGCTAGCATTCGTGCAGGTTGGGCAGGCACCGCGCCGGCCTCGTACGGGCTACACCTCGTCGGACAGCAACAGCCTGTCGAACTCCAGGCCCACCACTGACCAGTCCCACGTCGACAGCGAATGCTTCGCCGCGCTCGCCGTCGCCGTGCGCCAATTCTCCTCCGAGCCGGTCAGCGCCAGGATCCGCTCGGCGGCCTCCTCCGGCGTCGTGACGATCCAGTCGGCCGGGAACAGCGTGCGGGCGCCGTTCGCCTTGTCTGCGAAGAACGGCCAGTCACGGACCACCGGGAGCGCCCCACTGGCGGCGCCCTCAACAAGGCCGCAGTGGAAGGACTCGCGAACCGAGCTGCTGAGTATCACACCGACCTTGGTGAGCGCCCCGGGAACGTCGTCGGTGCGGCCGATGAGATCCACCGCACCTGTCGCTGTCAGCTCATCCAGGTCCCGCTGGAGAAGGTCGTCGTAGTCGCGAGCGGCCCGACTGGCCTTGCGGTCAAGGCCGTCGCCCACGACGACCATGCGGTAGCGCTCGTCGTGCCCGCGCAGGATCCGCAGAACGTCCAGGGCCCAGCGCGGGTCCTTCGCGACAGCGCTCACACCGACAAGGCCGAGTGTGAAGCGGGCATCCGGGCTCGCCTTTTCCAGCTGGAAGCGCTCCAGGAACATCGCGTTGGCGATGACGTGCAGCTCGGGAGCGGCCGGCTCACTCAGCGGCGGCAGCAAGTCCACGGTCAGATCGCGCAGATGGTCGCCGACGAAGACCACATCGTCGACGCGGGTGAAGTCCACCAGATGCGGCCAGAAAGTGAAGGCCTCATAGCTGTGCAGCCGTACGACCATGCGTGTCGTGCCCGGGTCGACCAACGAGAAGATCGCGGAGGCGTTGGTGGCCCAGTCGACGAAGACGGTGTCCGCCCAGTCCAGATGTGGGCGCAGGGCGTGCTCGACCTGGGTGCCGAAGCGGCGCTGGCCCCCGAGGAGGTGCTCCATCATCCGCTGGCCACCACGGGCCAGCGGACGGATCTCGTCGTCTTCCTTGAGGTCGAGGAAGCGGATCTCCACACCGGGGTGGCCGGCGTATCGGTCCATGATCGGCTGGAGGAAGTTCGCGTTCGAGTACGTCGTCACGAGCAGCCGCATCGGGCGGTCGGCCGGCGGCGTCGCGGCAGGCAGCTCACGCCCGCGCGGCGCGGACAGCGCGGCGAAGGCGGTGCTGTCCCGGAACGGCGCCAGGTACCCGGCCGTATCGGTCATGAGGGGGGACGACAGCCCGTCGAAGTGAATCGCCCGGTGGAAGGCGAGCGTCAGAGCCGATGACAGAAGCTCGGCGGCGCGCTTGGGGTCGCCCTTCTTGTACCGCTCGTCGGCGAGGGCGAGGGCGGCCTTGACGGCGCGCGCCCGGCCCTTGAGGTCGTCATGGCCTCGGCCGATGTCCCGGCGTGCGGCATCGACGAGCAGCTCAGCCTGGAGTGCGCGGTCGGCCATCCGCTCGGCGGCAGAGTGCAGCACTATCACCGAGCCGGCTCTGCGGCCGCCCTTGGCCATGCTGTGGCTGACCCGCTTGGCCAGCCTGGCGCGGACCCCGTCGGGCAAGCGCGGCGCGGAGACAGCGGACCGCCAGACCTTCGCGCCGACCGCGTTACGCATGACGGTGGGCGAAGTGGCGCGGTGGTACAGGCCGTTGGCGCCCAAGCGGGCCAACCGCTTGGTGCGCCGGGCTGCGATCACCGCGGACGGCAGCGTGTGGAACGCGTCTCGCAAGGCGTAGTGTCCGGGGCGCGCCTGGCGGTCCGCGACCGCCTTGAGCGCGGGCGCAATACCGAAGACCGCGTCGGCCCTGCGGTTGCGCTGGGACAGCCGCCAGACCGTGTAGACGGCGCCGGCGTCGAGGGCGACCAGCACTTGCGCCTTGCGGGCGTGGCCGCGCACCCAGCGGTCGCGCTCGACATGCCGCCAGACACGGCGGGGCGCAGCGCCCTTGGAGATGCGCCGGACGAACGCCTCGCCGTGCGCGGCCTCCGCGCCCTCGGGCAGTGACCGGATCCCGGCCAGTGTCAGGCCGTCGGAGTCGATGTCAGCAGATTCGAAGAGGCCGGCGAGCCGGACCGTCGCACCGGCCGCCCGGAACTTCTCGAGCGACGCCTTGAGAAGCGCAGGCTGCGGAACGTGGCCTGCGATCAGGAGCACCTGGGTCATGCGGGGAGGCCCTCCACCTCGTTGGTCCTCACGGACCCGGACGAACGTCCTGACTCAACCAGTTCCGCGAGGTGGCGCACCGCCGGGCCCATCAGGGCATCCCTCGCGTACTGCGCGGCATGCGTACGGGCCTCGGCCCGCTCCTCGTCGGTCGCCTCGAAGGCGATCCGCGCGGCCGTCGAGTACAGGTTGGCGAGCTTGTCCGTGTCGAACCCCGCTGCACCGGTCCACAGCGGGTGCCCGTCCATCACAGTGGTCGCGTCGTGCTCCACCTTGTGCGCGGACATCACCGGCAGGCCTGTCGCCATGTACTCGTACACCTTCCCCGACGTCATGTACTTGCCCCCCATGATCATGAGCAGGAGTACGTCCCAGGAAGCAAAGATCTCCGGCACCTCGGCCTTGGGGGCCGGGCCCCCGAAGCTGACTCCGTCCCCCTCGGCCTGCCGGATCAGCTCTATGTGGGCATTCGCTTCGCGATGTGCGCCGGACCCGATCTGGCCGCGGATCTCCAGCCGGGAGCGGGCCATCAGCGGATCGCGATCCCGGGCGATCCGCCAGCCGTCGATCACGGCCTTGAGGAACTGCGGCGGCGAGGTGACCACGCCCAGGTGCCCGAAGACCAGTCCGGTCTCGTGGTCGGGCTTGCGCGTCTCGGCCGGGACGCTGTCCGCGTCATAGCCATTGCGTACGACGTGGATCCGCGAAGCGAGGTCCGGGTACCGGTCGCGGTACCACTCGGCGATGGGGTCATTGACCAGCCACAGCGATACGGCGTTCTCAAGGACCTTGCGCTCCCACTTCCCGGACACCGAGTCCTTGGTGAACGCCTCGCCGCCGTCGACCACGTCAACCGACCAGCCGTCGCGGAAGTCGATGGCGTACGGGACGCGGTGGGTCTCCCAGAGCTTCAGCGCGGCCGACATGGTGACGTACGGAACACAGGTGGCGAGCACCAGATCGGCAGGCTTCTCGCGATGCAGCCGCAGCACGGCCTTCTCGAGGTCAGGTCGCCAGCCGCCGTAAATCGGTTCGGGGAAGAGCTTCATGCCCTTCTCCCGGTACTTCGCGGCCCAGCCGCCCGGGTGCAGCGCGCGGGACTCGGAGAACTTGCGGAGGTCCGTCTCCAGATCTTCCCGTACAAGAGGCAGCTCGACGATGCGGACCCGGGGGTCGACGCGCTCGGAGAGGGTGTGGTCGAGACCGAAGTCACGTTCCCACGACTTCTGCTGAATGGTCACCACGGTGACGTCCCAGCCCTGATCGACGAACTGGTTCGCTGTCTCGCGCATCCGGTAGGCACAGCTCTTCGCAGCGGGCGGAAACCCGATCGCGAGATAGATCAGATGTTTGCGAGAACGCTTTGGAGGAAGGGAGAGAGACACCCTCAAACGCTAGCATGATTGGACTACTCGCCTCCCAACAGGTGGTGCCCTCGGCCCCTGCCGCCAAGGGCACCACGCGTACGGACGTGCAACGAAGTCAGCCGCCGATGACGACCCGGCGGACGCCTTCCCAGCGGGCCGGGTCCGTGGTGCGGCGGCCGTCGACCAGGACGCGGACGTCCGGCAGGTCGGAGGCGGCCAGCTCGCGGTACTCGGCGTGGTCGGCCTGCAGGATCGCGGCCGTGACGACCTGGCCCTCGTGCGGGGTGAGGCCGTGCGCGGCCAGCTCCTCGGAGGTGTACATCGGGTCCGAGACGAACGGGACGGCCCCGCGCGCCTTGAGCGCCTCGACGGTCGGGAAGACGCCGGAGAAGGCCGTCTCCTTCACGCCGCCGCGGTAGGCGGCACCGAGCACCAGCACGCCCACGCCGTCCAGGTCGCCGTAGGCGGCGGCCAGCAGGTCGACGGCGTACTCCGGCATGGCGGCGTTCGCCTCGCGCGCCGAGCGGACGACGGTGGCCTCCGGGTCGTTCCACAGGTACATCCGCGGGTAGATCGGGATGCAGTGGCCGCCGACCGCGATACCGGGCTGGTGGATGTGGCTGTACGGCTGGGAGTTGCAGGCCTCGATGACCTTCTTGACGTCGATGTCGTTCTTGTCGGCGAACCGGGCGAACTGGTTCGCCAGACCGATGTTGACGTCGCGGTAGGTGGTCTCGGCGAGCTTCGCCAGCTCGGAGGCCTCGGCGGTGCCCAGGTCCCAGACTCCGTTCGGCTGCGCGAGGTCCTCGCGCTCGTCGAAGTCGAGCACCTGCTCGTAGAACTCGACACCGTGCTTCGCCGAGGCCTCGTCGACGCCGCCGACGAGCTTGGGGTAGCGGCGCAGGTCGGCGAAGACGCGGCCGGTGAGCACCCGCTCCGGCGAGAAGACCAGGTGGAAGTCGGTGCCGGCGGTCAGGCCCGAGCCCTCCTCCAGCATCGGCGCCCAGCGGGTGCGGGTGGTGCCGACCGGCAGGGTGGTCTCGTACGAGACGAGGGTGCCGGGCTTGAGGCCCTTGGCGATCGCATTGGTCGCGGAGTCCATCCAGCCGAAGTCCGGCGTGCCCTCGGCGTCCACGAAGAGCGGGACGACGACCACGACGGCGTCGGACTGGGCGACGGCGGCCGCGGTGTCGGTGGTGGCGCTGAGCAGCCCGGCGCCGACGGTCTCCTTCAGCAGCCGGTCGAGGTCGAACTCGCCGGGAAACGGCTCGGTGCCGGCGTTGACGAGCTCGACGACCTTCTCGTTGACGTCGGCGCCGATGACCTTGTGGCCCTTGGCCGCGAACTGCACGGCGAGCGGAAGCCCGATCTTGCCGAGCGCTACTACACAGATATTCATCGGGTTACTTTCCTCTTCACACGGACCAGCAGGGGTCGCACACGCGACCACCATCTATTCGCGTTCGCGGGCGGGAACAGCAGGCCGGTCTGGACGACCATCCGGCCCTTGGCATTCACGCGCGCCGCCACTCGGTACGGGGTGCCGCTGCGCCAACGCCGGGCCAGCGGCATCGGCAGGTCCTTGCCACGCACCGGGATCTCATACGTCCAGCCTGCGACGTCCAGGTAGACGCGCACGCCGAGCGTGGCCTGGTGGGGCTGGACGGGAATCCGTGCACGGATGACCGTGCCGGCTCCGTCAGCCGTGACTTCCTGGGTGAACTTCCCCACCGGGGCAGGGAGTTCATGGCCGGCGGGCAGCCTGCGGCCGCCGGCCTTGTCCGCGCTCTTCGGCATCGCGCCCTGGACGAGGCGGACGGCGGCGGACTCGGTGTCGCCGGTGAGCCCGAGGCGTACCGCGATGGCCAGCGACAGATTGTCGCCGTCCTGCTCCCACTCGGCCGAGACCAGCTCGGTGCCCGACGCGAGTTGGGCGGCCGCGGACTCGCCGGTCACCTCGAAGACCCGGTCGGGGATGTTCAGCAGGGGGTCCCTGAAGCCCGGGTAGCGGGCGTAGGCCCGGTCGTCCTCCAGGTGGAACGACGGCGGGCCGTTCTCCTCCTCGGACTCGATCGCCGCGGCCAGTTCGTCCACCGCGCCACGCTGCGCCAGCACGATCCTGACCCGCTTCATGACCGGCAGCGCGTCGCGCAGCGGGTCCGTGAGGTACTCGTCGGCCAGCTCGGCGATCCCGGCGCACACCTCCTGCCTGGTCTGCGCGTCCAGCGCGGGGAAGTCGTCCTTGACGAGCTTGAAGATCTCCCAGTTGAAGTGGCGCTCGAAGAGCGTGTCCCGCTTGGGACCCGCCTCGACCAAGCCCGCCGCGTGGTGCAGGATCTCCGCCGTGCAGCGCAGCCGTGACAGATGGCTGGACTTGTAGGTGATGTTGCTCGCGTCCACGCGCTTGACCGCGTAGTAGTACGTGTAGTCCGCGAGCACCGAGATCTTGCGGGCCTTGACGCACGCCTCGATGGTGAACGGCATGTCGCTGCCGACCGGCAGGTCCTCGGGGAACCGCAGCTTGTGCTTCTCCACCAGCTCACGGCGGAACAGCTTGGTGTTGGCGAGCGTGTACGGCAGCGCCGAGTCGAACATGCTGATGTCCGGGTCGCTCTTCTTGAAGAGCGCTTGATGGACATAGCGGCCGTTGGTGCCGGCCATCTTGCCGATCACCACGTCGGACTCGTGCTCGTCGGCACAGGCCACCATCCGCGCCAACGCTTCTTTGCCGAGGTGGTCGTCGGCGCCGATGAAGTAGACGTAACGTCCGGTGGCCACCTCCAGCGCCCTGTTGCTGGGTGCGGCCGGGCCACCGGAGTTCGCCTGGTGGAGCACCTTGATGGTGTCCGGGTACTTCTTGGCGAAGCGGTCCAGTTCGGCACCGCTGTCGTCGGTCGAGCCGTCGTCGACCGCGACGACCTCCAGCCGGTCGAGGCCGATGCTCTGCTCGACCAGCGACGTCAGGCACTCGGTGAGATACGGCATCGTGTTGTAGACCGCCACCACGACACTGACGTCAGGGGTTCTTGTCATCTCCCGCCCCCTTGAAGCAGTCGCGTGTAGACCTCATCGAGGACCTTGGCCTGGGCTTCCCAGGTCCACTCCTCGAGCAGGCCCTCGGTGTCGTATACAGCGCTGTACTTCTGCGGGTCGGCCAGCACGGCCTTGACGGCGCGCACATAGTCCGCGACGTTCTCGGCCTTGAAGACCTCGCCCTGACCGGTCTCCGAGGCGACCTCGGCCATCGTCTTCACATCGCTGACGACGAGTGGCAGCCGTGCGTGCGAGTACTCGAAGAACTTCGTGATCAGCGCGATCTCGTGGTTCGGCCAGTGGTGGATCGGAATGACCCCCACGTTGGCGCCGGACAGGAACGGCACGACCTGCCAGTGCGGTACGTACGGCACGGCATGGACCCGCTCCTGCACGCCGAGTTCCTCTGCCCGCCGGAGCAGCCCCTGTACATACGGAGCTTCGGGATCGCCGCAGACGAAGACCACATGGGCCTTCGGGATCTCGGGCAGCCCCTCGACCATGATGCCGAGACCCCGCTGCGCCGCCGCCAGACCGCTGTAGACCAGCAGCGGTACATCATCGCTGTCGATGCCGCACAGCTCGCGGATGTCCGGTACCTGCTCGTCTGTCTCCCTGTGGGTCGCCGCCGCGTCGGGGGCGTTGAGGACCACGGCCGGGCGCTCGGCGAGTTTGTGGGATTTCTGCAGCAGATCGGCGAGACCGCCCGAGACGGTCATCACGGCGTCCGCGTACTTGGCGTGCTCACGCTCGTACGCGACCATCGCGGGCAGCTTGCGCTTGTTCGCCCAGGAGCGTACGCCCGGCAGGAACTCATGCGCGTCCCACACCAGCTTGACCGGTCGGCCGGCGCCCCTGGCCCTGAGAGCGGCCCGGGAGCCTACGCCGAGCATCCGGAAATCGTTTGCGTGGATGATGTCCGGCTTGAGCTCGTCGATGACCGGACCGTACGACAGCTCGAAGTCCCACACACCCGGGTCGAGCCGACGCCAGGCACGGTTGCCCATCGTCTTCAGCCAGAACTCGGTGGTGAGCTTGTCGAGCGGCGCGGAGCGGGTGCGTCTGATCCTGCCGAGCCGCTTGGTCTCACGCCTGCGCAGCGAAACCCAGCGGGAGGTCGCCTTGGACGCCAGCTTCGGAACCGCCAGCCACGTCTTCGCTGCCTGGGTGCCGAGCTTGGAGCGGCCGTCGGCCACCTTCAGCTCGTCGCCGCGGACCCGGAGGTCCGCACGCCAGGCCTTCACCAGCTGCACGCGGAAGTCCGCCACGCGCTCGGAGGAGTAGGCCAGCGGGCGGCGCAGCGGAGCGTTGCGCAAATCCCTGGGCTTGACGGACAGCTTCGCCCGCATATTGATCAGCCGGACCTCGGCGTCGCCGAGCTTCCAGTTGTCCTCGCCCTTGCCGGAGTACTTGCCCAGCAGGATCACGTCCCAGCCGACCGCCGCGGCGGAGGCTGCCTGCTTCTGGACCCGCGAGTCACCGTGCACGCTGTTGTCGACGAGCATGACGATGCGGCCGCGGCTGCCGGGACGGGCCGTCGCCTCAGTGCTGTCAGACGCCATCTGCCGTATCGTCCCCGGTCTTGAGCTGCACGGTGGTGCCGCTGTGGGCGGATTCCAGCACGGCTGCCGCCACTTCGACCGTACGGAGGCCCTGGCGGAGCGTGCAGATGTCCTGGGACTTGCCGAGGACCGCGTCCCGGAAGAGCTCGTGCTCGACCAGCAGCGGCTCACGCTTCGGGATGGCGTAGCGGATCATGTCGCCCTCGGCGACTCCGCGGAAGGCCTGCAGAGCCTCCCACTCGGTCGTCTGGGCGGCGTTGGAGTAGAAGGTCAGGTCGGCGGTGAGGGTGTCCGCGATGAAGCAGCCCTTCTCACCGGTGACCGAGGTGAACCGCTCCTTGAGCGGGCTCAGCCAGTTGACCAGGTGGTTGACCATGGTGCCGTCGGAGAGCTGACCGACCGCGGAGACCATGTCCTCGTGCGGACGGCCCGACTTGGAGACCGTACGGGCCGAGATCGAGGTGTACGTCTGGCCGGTGACCCAGCCGGTGAGGTCGATGTCGTGGGTGGCGAGGTCCTTGACCACGCCGACATCGGCGATGCGGTGCGGGAAGGGGCCCTGGCGGCGGGTGACGACCTGGTACACGTCGCCGAGCTCGCCGGCCTCCAGACGCTGACGCAGGGAGCGCAGCGCCGGGTTGTAGCGCTCGATGTGGCCGACGCCGGCCACCAGACCGCGCGACTCGAAGGCCTCGACGAGGCGGCGGGCGCCGTCCACGGTGTCCGCGACCGGCTTCTCGACCAGCGCGCTGACACCGGCCTCGGCCAGCTTCAGGCCGACTTCCTCGTGCAGGGCGGTCGGGCAGGCCACGACGGCGTAGTCGATGCCGAGCGAGATCAGCTCGTCGACGGTCGACAGCACGGGGGCGCCCTGCGCCCAGCCGTTCTTGTCGCCCATCGGGTCGACGACGGCGACGAGCTCGACGCCCTCCAGGCCGGCGAGTACGCGGGCGTGGTGGCGGCCCATCGAGCCGAGGCCGACCAGGCCGGCCCGCAGTCCCCGAGTGGTCACAGGTTCTCTCCAAGGTCGTTCACGGCGGCGACGATGCGCTCGAGGTCCTCCGCGGCGAGCGAAGGGTGCACCGGAAGCGAGACGACCTCGGCGGCCGCACGCTCGGTCTCGGGCAGGTCCCAGTTGCGGCCGGCCTTCTGGTCCGGCTCCCAGTACGGCTTCAGACGGTGGATCGGGGTCGGGTAGTACACGGCGTTGCCGATACCCGCCTCGGTGAGCTTCGCCATCGCGGCGTCGCGGTCCCCGGTGATCCGGATCGTGTACTGGTGGTAAATGTGGCGCGCGCCCTCGGCGACCGTCGGGGTCTGCACGTTCGGCGCGGTGATGTGCTCGGTGAGGTAGCCGGCGTTGGCGATGCGCTGCTCGGTCCAGCCGCCCAGCTTCGAGAGCTGTACGCGGCCGACGGCGGCGGCGACATCGGTCATCCGCATGTTGGCGCCGACGATCTCGTTGGCGTACCGCTGCTCCATGCCCTGGTTGCGCAGCAGGCGCAGGGTGCGGGCCGTCTCGGCGTCGCCCGTGGAGATCATGCCGCCCTCGAGGGAGTGCATGTTCTTGGTCGGGTAGAAGCTGAACGTACCGCCGGCACCGAAGGCGCCGACCGGGGTGCCGTTCAGCGCGGCAGCGTGCGCCTGGCAGGCGTCCTCGACCACGGCCAGCTTGTGCTTGGCGGCGATGGGCATGATCTTGTCCATCGCGGCCGGGTGGCCGTACAGGTGCACCGGCATGATCGCGGCGGTGCGCGGGGTGATGGCGGCCTCGACCGCCGCCGGGTCAAGGCCGTAGCTGCCGGGCTCGATGTCGGCGAAGACGACGTCGGCGCCGACCAGGCGGACCGCGTTCGCCGAAGCCGCGAACGAGAACGAGGGAACGATCACCTCGTCACCCGGACCGATGCCAAGGGCCAGCAGAAGGAGGTGCAGCGCGGAGGTACCCGAGTTGACGGCCACGCAGTGGCGCCCCTCGACGAGCTCCGAGAAGCCCTCCTCGAACGCGGCTACCTCGGGGCCCTGTACGACCCTGCCGGAGCGCAGTACACGTACTGCGGCCTCGATCTCTTCCTCACCAATGACCGGGCGGGCAGCGGGAATGGGCTGCTGGTTGCTGCTCGTCATGGACGTCCTCCTTGAACACCGCTGAGCTCTTTATGGCAGAGGATCAGGGGCCGTGCGGACGTCTCACGAAGGCCGCGCAAACCCCTCCGGCGCGAAGCCGACGCCCTACCGAGGATTCTGGGACCGGTCTTGTCCCGAACCGGGCCGGTCACCCACCGTAGTCTCCGGAACGGGACCACAACCGGCAGCGACCGCCGTCACATTATCAGGGATTTCCTAGGGAATTTCGGGGCTGTTAACGGAGCTCCGCATCGATTGGGAGACAAAAACCGCGTCCCACCCCGAGCACTGCGGGGTGGGACACGGTCCGTTCACTGAAGGCTCATCGACTGTTCAGTCGTTCAGCCGTCGGTTGACGCCGACACCGAGGGCGGAGTCTGCTGATCGGCGGCCGCGGTCTTCTTCGCGGAAGCCTTCTTGGCCGTCGTCTTCTTCGCCACGGCCTTCTTGGCCGTCGTCTTCTTGGCCGCGGCCTTCTTCGCGGTGGCCTTCTTGGCGGTCTTGCGGGCCGCCTTCTTGGCCGGAGCAGCACCCTCGGTCTCTTCCGGCTGCGGCTCGGATGCGACCTCGGAATCGGCCTTCGGCTCGGACTCGGTCGAGGCGGCGACCACGACGACCGCGGCCTCCTCCGCGCCTGAGGGCGAACCGGCCGGAGCGGTGACCTTACGGGTCACCCGGCGGCGCGCACGCGGCGGCGCCGCGACGGGCGCCTCCTCGGCGGCGGGGGCCGCGACGGGCGCCTCGGCCTTGGCGGCCTCGGGCCCGGCGGCGGTCTCCGGCACCGTGATCTCGGCGACCGCCGGCGTCGAGGACGCGGGGGAGCCGGCCGGAGCCGTCGCCTTGCGGGTGGCCCGACGGCGGCCACGGCCCGTCGGGGCCGCCTCCTCCGCGGGCGTCTCCGGCTCGGCGGCCGGGGCCGGGGCCTCGGCCTTCGGCTCCTCGGCCCTGGGCTCCTCGGCCCTGACCTCTGCGGCCTTCGGCGCACCGGCCGGGGCCGTCGCCTTACGGGTCGCCCGCCGGCGGCCACGACCGCGGGTAGCGGCCGCCTCCGCCTCGGCGGCGCTGCTGTACAGCTCCTCGTCGGGGACGAACTCGGGCTCGGCCAACGCAACCGGGGCGGCCACCTCGGCGGCGACCTCCGCCTCGGTCTCGGCCTCCGCCAGGTCCTCCGCCTGCTCGTGCTCGTGGACGTGGTCCGTACCGGCCGCACCGCCGCGGCCGCGCTTCTTGGCGCGCTTGCCGCCGCCACCGCCACCGGCGGTGGTCGGCTGCTCCATGTGCACGATCACGCCACGGCCGTTGCAGTGGACACAGGTCTCGGAGAAGGACTCCAGCAGACCCTGGCCCACCCGCTTACGGGTCATCTGGACCAGGCCGAGCGAGGTGACCTCGGCCACCTGGTGCTTCGTACGGTCCCGGCCGAGGCACTCGAGCAGCCGCCGCATGACCAGATCGCGGTTGGACTCGAGCACCATGTCGATGAAGTCGACGACGACGATGCCGCCGAGGTCGCGCAGCCGCAGCTGACGCACAATCTCCTCGGCCGCCTCCAGGTTGTTCCTGGTGACGGTCTCCTCGAGGTTGCCGCCCTGGCCGGTGAACTTCCCGGTGTTGACGTCGACCACGACCATGGCCTCGGTCTTGTCGATCACCAGCGAGCCGCCGCTCGGCAGCCAGACCTTGCGGTCCAGCGCCTTCATCAGCTGCTCGTCGATCCGGTAGGTGGCGAAGACGTCGACCTCGGAGGTCCACCTGTTCAGCCGGTCTGTCAGGTCGGGGGCGACGTGACCGACGTATCCGTGGATGGTCTCCCACGCCTCGTCACCGCTGACGATGACCTTCGAGAAGTCCTCGTTGAAGATGTCG
Source organism: Streptomyces lunaelactis (assembly GCF_003054555.1). Lineage (NCBI taxonomy): Bacteria > Bacillati > Actinomycetota > Actinomycetes > Kitasatosporales > Streptomycetaceae > Streptomyces > Streptomyces lunaelactis. Next base: position 2,920,846 of record NZ_CP026304.1, read on the forward strand.
CGGACGACCCGGACGGTCATGTCCGGCTCCCCGTAGAGCAGCGCGGGCGCGTTCGAGCTGCCGCCGCTCTTGGCCTTCTTCTGGATGTCCTCCCACTGCCCCTGCAGCCGCTCGACATCGCGGCGCAGCTCGTCCTCGCTGGCGCCCTCCGCGGCGGTACGGACGATGACGCCCGCGTCCTCGGGGACGATCTTCTTGAGGATGGTCTTCAGCCGTGCGCGCTCGGTGTCGGGCAGCTTGCGGCTGATACCGGTCATCGAGCCCTCGGGCACGTAGACGAGGTAGCGGCCGGGAAGCGAGACCTGGCTGGTGAGGCGGGCGCCCTTGTGGCCGATCGGGTCCTTGGTCACCTGGACGAGGACCGACTGGCCGGACTTGAGCGCGACCTCGATACGGCGCGGGCCGTTGGCCATGCCCAGCGCCTCGAAGTTGACCTCACCGGCGTACAGGACGGCGTTGCGCCCCTTGCCGATGTCCACAAAGGCGGCCTCCATGGACGGCAGTACGTTCTGCACCTTGCCCAGGTAGACATTGCCGACGTACGAAGTCGCCTGCTCCTTGTTGACGTAGTGCTCGACGAGCACGTTGTCCTCGAGGACACCGATCTGGGTGCGCTCGCCGTTCTGCCGGACGACCATCACACGCTCGACGGCCTCACGGCGGGCCAGGAACTCGGCCTCCGTGATGATCGGCACGCGGCGGCGGCCCTGCTCGCGGCCCTCGCGGCGGCGCTGCTTCTTCGCCTCCAGACGGGTCGAGCCCTTGATGGACTGCACCTCGTCGGACGGCTCGGGCTTCTCGCGGGCCGGGCGGGGCTCGCGGACCTTGACGACCGTGCGCTCCGGGTCGCTCGCACCCGGCTCCTCCTCGGGCCCGGACTCACCGCTGCGACGGCGACGGCGGCGCCGGCGACGGCTGCTGCTGGTGCCGGCGGCCGAGGGGGTCTCGTGCTCGTCCTCCTCGTCCTCCTCGTCCTGCGTGTCCTGCGTGTCCTCGGCGGCGGCCTCGTCGGCCTGCTCCTCCGAGGTCTCGTCGGCGTCGGCAGGCTCGCCACGGCGACGGCGGCGGCCACCACGGCGGCGGCGGCGCGACGGACGGTCCTCGAACTCGTCCGACTCCTCGCCCTCGGCGGGCTGCTCCGCCTCGGGCTCGGTCTCCGCCTCGGGCTCGGCCTCCTGGGCCACCGGAGCGGGAGCCTCGACGGGCTCTGCCGGCTCACCACGGCGGCGGCGACGGCGACGCCCGGCGGGCTCGGGGGCGGCGGGGGTCTCGGCGACGGGCTCGACGAGCTCCTCGTCCTCCTCCGGCTCCTCCACCGCAGCGGCGGCAGCCGCAGCGGCCGTCTCCGGGGTCTGGAACATCGGCTCGGCGAAGACGGGCGCCTGGAAGACGGCCACGGCGGGCCGTGCGGCACGGCGGCCGCGCGCGGGCGCCTCGCTCTTCTCGGCCTGCTCGCCCTTGTCGGCCCTCGCGGCCTTCTCCGGCTGAGCGGTGAACTCGGGCGAGACGGCGCGGCGGCGCGTACGGCCCCGGGTCGCCGCCCTCTCGGCGGCCGCGACCTCGGCCTCGTCGGCGGTGATCTGCGCGACGGCGCCGGTGGGCAGGCGCTCGCCCGTCTCGGCGACGGCCTCGTCGGCCTCGACGGCCTGGGGCGCGGCGGCGGGCGCGGTGACCTTGCGGGTGGCGCGACGGCGGGAACGCGGCGCGGCGGCCTCGGTCTCCGGCTCGGCGGCCTCCACGCTCTGCGTGCTCTCGGCCTCGGCTGCCTGCGGCGCACCGGCGGGCGCGGACGCCCTGCGGCGGGCACGACCACGCGGTGCGGGGGCCTCGGCCGGGGTCTCGTCCTCGGCGGCGGGAGCCTCGGTGGACTCGACCGGCTCGGGGGCGGCCACCTTGCGGGTGGCACGGCGACGGGCACGCGGCGCGGCGGCCTCGGCCTCCGGCTCAGCGGCAACCTCATCGGCAACAACGGTCTCGTCGGCATCCGCCGACTGCGGCGCACCAGAGGGCGCGGTCGCCTTACGGGTGGCACGGCGACGGGCACGCGGCGCGGCGGCCTCGGCCTCCGGCTCGGCAGCGGCCTCATCGGCAACAGCGATCTCGTCGGCATCCGCCGACTGCGGCGCACCAGAGGGCGCGGTCGCCTTACGGGTCGCACGGCGACGGGCACGCGGCGCGACGGCCTCGGCCTCCGGCTCGGCGGACTCCGTGCTCTCCACGGCCACGGCGGCCGGCGCGAGGGGCTCGGCTGCTTCGGTGGTTTCGGTGACGTCAGCGGGGACGCCGGCCGTACCCGCGGCCGCGCTCGGCGGCCCTGCGGGACGCGACGCGGCCCTGCGCCTGCGGCGCGGGGGCAGCGTGTCGCTGGGCGAGTTGTTCTCGGTCTCTCCGGCGGTGCCGGAATCCTTCGGCTCGAGCATGCGGGTGGTTCTCCCGTCACGCTCCCGGGCGCCGCGCCTGATTCCGGTCCGGCCGCGGCCCGCGTGATGTGCACGGTGCCGCCGTCCGGGGCGCGGGCGCCGCACGGGAGCTGATGTATGGCTCGCCGGTTCCGTACGCGATGTACGCACGGCCTGGCGAAAGTCTTCTGTTCGGTGCGCGGCCCGACCCAGGTGGCTCCCGAGTACCAGGGCTGCGCTACAACGACTGTCCTTACGCGGCGGGACCTTCCGAGGCCCTCGCGGCGGCGATTCCGGCGGCCGTGGGTGTAGCGGCCGGAATTGCCTCGCGGTCGGGCGCGAGCGGGTCGGTCACCGTGCCGGACTCCTCGTCGAAGAGCCCCTGCGCCAGCCTGGTCACCGCTGCGGGGACCGGCGGCGCCAGGTCGGCCACAGCTCGGAGACCGGACAGGACGTCGTCGGGTCGTACAGCAGGTGTCAGGTGCCGTACCACCAGGCGCAGTATCGCACAGGCACTGGCCACCGGCCTATCAGCCTGTGGAGGAAGGACCCGCAGCTCCACCACGGCGCCCCGTGCGTCGAAGTGCCGAATGCCGTTCTTCGCCTTCCGCTCGACCTCTACGGTCTCGGCGGCGAGGAAAGCGGACACGGCCTTCTCGGCGTCATCGAACGCGACACCGTCCAGCCGCAGCTCCCACACGGAGGCGGTGAGCCGGTCGGCGAGACCCGAGGTGCGGGCCTCGACGGCGTCCGTGATGTCGAGCCCGGCCGGCAGCGACTCGTCGAGCAGCTCGCGCAGCTTGTCGGGGTCGCGGTGCTCGGTGAGGGCGATCTCCAGATACTCGGCCTCGCTGCCCGTGCCGGTGGGTGCGGCATTGGCGTACGACACCTTGGGGTGCGGGGTGAAGCCCGCCGAGTACGCCATGGGCACCCCGGCACGTCGCAGCGCCCGCTCGAAGGCGCGCTGGAAGTCACGGTGGCTGGTGAACCGGAGGCGGCCGCGCTTGGTGTAGCGCAGTCGGATGCGCTGCACCGCGGGTGCGGGCGGCGGGCCTTCGGGCTGTCGCTTGCCCAGTGGTTCTTCTCCTCGGTGCGGGGCGGACGCGGGTGGCGCGCCGCCCTCGGACGTGCGGGGGTGTTCCCTGGGGGCCCGCCCGGCTCACACCTGCTTGTGCAGGGAGATCTCGGGCTCGGCCGCCGCGCCGGGAACAGTCTGTGTTTGTTGCGTATCACCCAGCCTACGCGCCCGCCGCACACCCGGTTCCACGCCCTTCGGCGCCGGGGGCCCGCCGACCAGCGCCCGCCAGGCGTCCCGCCTGGCCTGCCGTACGACCTCGCCGGCCGCCCGGAGCGCGGCACCGGCGGCCCGGCCCGTCTCGACAGCGGCCTTCTTCGCGGGACGCCAGATGGCGTCCCGCACCACGTGCCCCACGGGGGTGCAGATGTTCTGGTAGGTCCAGCGCACCGGCCGCCCGATCAGGTTCCAGGCGAGCCACTTGACTGCCCGGCCTACGGCCCGCGAGATGTATCCGGCGATGCGCCAGGCGACGCCGATCGCCGCGGCGATCTCCCGGCCGACCGGGGCGAGGATGTGGCGGTGCACCCAGACGACGGGCGTGACGAGCAGCGTCACGACGAGCCAGACGACCGCCGCCCACAGTCCGCGGCACACCGTGCTCACGAGCCACGCGATGCCGTGGCCGAGCGGCGTCAGCAGCTGCCGATAGATCCACACCAGCGGCACCACGAGCCCGTACGTCACCACCGGCACCACGACATACGTCCACAGCGCGACCCACGGCCACACGAACAGCGCCTTGCCGAGGAAGACGGCAAGCCAGGTCGTACCGAGCCCGAGCGGGGTGAGCAGTCGGCGGTAGATCCAGCCGAGCGGCGCGAGCAGCAGGTTCTCGACCAGCCGGGCCAGCCCGTGGCCGAGCGGCGTCAGCAGCTGCCGATAGATCCACACCAGCGGCACCACAAGCCCGTACGTCACCACCGGCACCACGACATATGTCCACAGCGCGACCCACGGCCACACGAACAGCGCCTTGCCGAGGAAGACGGCCAGCCACGCCGTCGCGAGAGCGAGCGGAGTGATCACGTTCTCGAAGACCCAGGCCAGCGCCCGGCCCAGCGGCCTCAGCAACACGCGCTCGACCGCACGGCCGCAGACGACAAGGAGGTCCCAGACCATCCGTACGGGAAGGACGACGAGCAGCACCACGATCCGCACCGGGATACGGATGAGCGTGGTCAGGCAGCCCTCGCCGGGCTCGTACTGCGCGGGCGCCTGATGATTCCCGTAAGGCTGAGGCGACTTCTCGAACTCCATGTCAGACATGACGCGTCACAGGCCCGTCCGGATCCAGTACCTGCGTCTTAGCCCGCGCTCGTCCTCCAGTACCCCGCCGTTCGCCTCGATCACCCTGCGCGAGGCGTGGTTGTCGATGTCGCACGTGACGAGGACGGAATCGATGCCGAGCCGGCGCGCGTACGGAAGGGAGTCGCGCAGCATCGCGCCGGCGTGCCCGCGCCGCCGGGCGCTCGGTCGCACGGCATAGCCGACGTGCCCGCCGAGCTCGAGGAGGAACGGGGTGAGACGGTGGCGTATGGCGAGCCGCCCGAGATACGTATCGCCGTCCACGTACCAGAGGTTGGTGTTCGGGACCCAGCCCTCGGGGCGCGGGCCGTCCTCCAGCGACTCGGCGTGCTGCCGTGCCACATACGCGGCGAAGACGTCCGGCTCCTGCCAGCTGCCGCCGAACTCCTCGACCTCGTGGGCGAGCACCGCGTTCGGGTCGGAGCCCTCGTCGAGGAACTCCTTCATCGCGCCGAGGAATGAGGCGTGAAAGCGGACGTCGGGGGCGATGAGCTGGGGCATCGCCCCATTGTGCCGGGTGGCGCGACGGCCCGGCCACGGGGTTCCCCCACGCGGCCGGGCCGTCGCCACGAGCCTTCGTACCGGCGCTACTTGACCACGGTGAGAGGCAAGAGCTTCTTGCCGGTGGGCCCGATTTGAATGGAAGTGTCCATGGCGGGGCAGACACCGCAGTCGAAGCACGGCGTCCAGCGGCAGTCCTCGACCTCGGTCTCGTCGAGCGAGTCCTGCCAGTCCTCCCAGAGCCAGTCCTTGTCGAGACCGGAGTCCAGGTGGTCCCAGGGCAGGACCTCCTCGTACGTGCGCTCACGGGTGGTGTACCAGTCGACGTCCACCCCGAACGCGGGCAGCGTCTTCTCGGCGCTGGCCATCCAGAGGTCGTAACTGAAGTGCTCGCGCCAGCCGTCGAAGCGGCCGCCGGCCTCGTAGACGGCGCGGATGACCGAGCCGATGCGGCGGTCGCCGCGCGAGAGCAGGCCCTCGACGATGCCGGGCTTGCCGTCGTGGTAGCGGAAGCCGATCGAGCGGCCGTACTTCTTGTCGCCGCGGATCTTGTCGCGCAGCTTCTGCAGCCGCGCGTCCGTCTCCTCGGCGCTCAGCTGCGGGGCCCACTGGAACGGCGTGTGCGGCTTGGGCACGAAGCCGCCGATCGACACGGTGCAGCGGATGTCGTTCTGGCCGGAGATCTTGCGGCCCTCGGCGATGACCTTGACCGCCATGTCGCCGATCTGCAGCACGTCCTCGTCGGTCTCGGTGGGCAAGCCGCACATGAAGTACAGCTTCACCTGACGCCAGCCGTTGCCGTACGCCGTCGAGACCGTACGGATCAGGTCCTCCTCGGAGACCATCTTGTTGATGACCTTGCGCATGCGCTCCGAGCCGCCCTCGGGGGCGAAGGTGAGACCCGACCGACGGCCGTTCCTGGTCAGCTCGTTGGCGAGGTCCACGTTGAACGCGTCGACACGGGTCGACGGCAGGGACAGGCCGATCTTGTCCTCGGTGTACCGGTCGGCGAGGCCCTTGGCGATCTCGCCGATCTCGCTGTGGTCGGCGGAGGAGAGCGAGAGCAGTCCGACCTCTTCGAAGCCGGTCGCCTTGAGGCCCTTCTCGACCATGTCGCCGATGCCGGTGATGCTCCGCTCCCGCACCGGGCGCGTGATCATGCCGGCCTGGCAGAAACGGCAGCCGCGGGTGCAGCCGCGGAAGATCTCGACGGACATCCGCTCATGGACGGTCTCGGCGAGCGGCACGAGGGGCTGCTTGGGGTACGGCCACTCGTCGAGGTCCATGACGGTGTGCTTGGACACCCGCCACGGGACACCCGACTTGTTCGGGACGACCCGGGCGATGCGGCCGTCGGGCAGGTACTCGACGTCGTAGAAGCGCGGGACGTAGACGCTGCCGGTCCTCGAGAGCCGGAACAGCACCTCGTCGCGGCCGCCGGGACGGCCCTCGGCCTTCCAGGCGCGGACGATCTCGGTGATCTCCAGGACCGCCTGCTCGCCGTCGCCGATGACCGCGCAGTCGATGAAGTCCGCGACCGGCTCGGGGTTGAAGGCGGCGTGCCCGCCCGCCAGCACGATCGGGTCGTCGACTGTCCGGTCCCTGGACTCGAGCGGGATGCCCGCGAGGTCGAGGGCGGTGAGCATATTGGTGTAGCCGAGCTCGGTGGAGAAGCTCAGCCCGAAGACGTCGAAGGCCTTCACGGGGCGGTGCGCGTCCACGGTGAACTGCGGGACCTTGTGCTCGCGCATCAGCGCTTCGAGGTCCGGCCAGACGCTGTACGTGCGCTCGGCCAGCACCCCCTCACGCTCGTTGAGTACCTCGTAGAGGATCATGACGCCCTGGTTGGGCAGTCCGACCTCGTACGCGTCGGGGTACATGAGCGCCCAGCGGACATCGCAGGCGTCCCAGTCCTTGACGGTGGAGTTGAGCTCTCCGCCGACGTACTGGATCGGCTTCTGGACGTGCGGGAGAAGCGCTTCCAGGCGTGGGAAGACCGACTCGACAGGCATCGTGGTGTCTCTCGTGAGCGGGCAAGGTGACCATCCAGCGTACCCCGGTGCTCAGCCGGTCAGATCCGCCCGAAGTTTCGGGACGGACGCCTTGGCCCACACGCCGGGCAGCTCCGCCTCGCGCTCGGCGGCCTGCGCCTCCTCGTGGCCGTAGAGCAGTCCCCAGGAGAAGGCCGACTCCCCTGCCGCATGGGCCTGGATCGCGAGATTCCGCAGCGCCTCGCGGGCGACGACGCTGTCCTGATGGTCGCCGAGGACCGTCTGGACGGCCTTCATCCGCCTGGCGAAGTTCCTGGCCGCCTTGCCGAGCGGCGGTGTCGCCGCCTCGCCCGCGTACCTGGCGCGCTTCGCGGCCTTGCGGGCGTCGTGCATGGCCAGGTCCCGCGCCTCGCCGGGCGGGAGCTCCAGCGCGTGGCCGGTCCGGGCGGCCAGCCGGTCGTAGTCCTTGAGAACCGCCCTGGGGATCACCCTGGAGGGCTCGCCGGACGCCGCCTTCAGCAGCGGCGGGTCGGCGAGCAGTGCGTCCAGCGACTCCAGGAGCGCGAGGTAGCGCTTGCTGTCGAGCACGGCGACGGCCTTGCGGCGTGCGCCCGAGCCATGGGCGACGCTCCACAGGCGCAGCCGCCCGCGTACCGGGCCGAGCAGCAGGGTCCTGGGCAGTGCGTCGATCCTCGACTTGAGCCGCTCGGTGAGCACCTCCTGGTCCCGGGCGACGCCCAGCTCGGCCGCGAGCCACTTGAGCTCCTCGCCGATGGGGTCGGTGACGCTCCGGTCGACGACCTTTCCGTATGTCTTGAACGCGCTGCGCATCCTCCTGGTGGCGACCCGCATCTGATGGACGGAGTCGGGCAGATCGCGGCGCACGGCGGGGTCGTACGAGATGAGGGCGTCGGCCTGTTCCCGCAGGTAGGCGAGGATGTGCTCGCCGGCGGTCCGGGGGGCGTGCTCGGGCGGGGCCACGGCCTTCCGGGCGCGCTCGCCCTTGGGGGCGGTCTCCGCCAGGGCCCTGGCCAGCTTGGACGGGGACTCGGCCGGGAGCACGCCCGCCTTGCGGAGCTTCTTCTCGACCGCGTCGAGGAAGGCCGGGTCCGCGTCGTCAGCGAGCTCGACCTCGATCTCGTCCCACTGGGCGGTGCGGCCGCCGTCCGTGAGACGCTCCGCGCGTACGGCGTCCCTGCTGAGCTCGGCCAGCAGCGCGCCGTCCGCGTCCACCAGGTGGCGCACGTCCCTGGAGGACAGCAGCCGTACCACGGGGACGAGTTCGGCGTCCCGTGTGCGCGCCCGGACCAGCGCCGCCAGGGTCCGCGGGATCGGCTCGGACAGCGGTGCGCTGATCTCGTCCCGTACGCCCGGTGCGACGGGGAGCTTGAGGTGCCAGCCCGCGTCGGCGCCGCCCGTTCTGTGGCGCAGGGTGATCGAGGCGGCGGCAAGCCGCAGGTCGGCCGTGTCGTAGTAGACAGCGTCGAGCTCGGCGACGCCCTTGTCGACGACGGCCGACACCCCTGACACCTTGGTCAGGTCCGGCAGCCTGGTCTCGGGAGTGGCTTCATATTTCCGCTCGATCTCGCGCTTCGTATCCGCCATGAACCGAATCTAGTTGCCCAAACGTCTCCGCGGGAGCCCCAGCTGTTCATTTAGGCCCTGTCCGGGCGATCTTGTCGGGCCCTCGACGCCAGCTACGGCACCTCGCTGCGTTGTCGGAGTCGCCCAAGTACGTCCAGTACGAGAGCGATCCTCCGCCTTGCGATGCACCGCATCTGACGCCGCGGGCTGATCCTCGAAGATCGCCCGGACAGGGCCTAAGCCGTTATCGGTCGCTGAACCTTGATCGACTGGAGCAGCCCGACCGCGACCCAGACCGCGAACATCGACGAGCCTCCGTACGACACGAACGGCAGCGGCAGCCCCGCCACCGGCATGATGCCGAGCGTCATCCCGATGTTCTCGAAGGCCTGGAAGGCGAACCAGGCGATGATCCCGGCCGCGACGATCGTGCCGTACAGCTCGGTCGTCCCGCGTGCGATACGGCAGGCACGCCACAGCACGACGCCGATCAGCAGCAGGATCAGTCCCGCCCCCAGGAAGCCGAGCTCCTCGCCCGCCACCGTGAAGACGAAGTCCGTCTGCTGTTCGGGCACGAACTGGCCGGTGGTCTGGGAGCCCTTGAACAGGCCCGTGCCGGTCAGTCCGCCCGAGCCGATCGCGATCCGCGCCTGGTTGGTGTTGTAGCCGACACCGGCCGGGTCGAGCTCCGGGTTGGCGAACGCCGCGAAGCGGTTGATCTGGTACTCGTCGAGCACTCCGAGCATCGTGACCAGGACACCGCCCATGACTCCCGCGCCGATCAGCCCGAGGATCCAGCGGTTGGAGGCGCCCGAGGCGAGCAGCACCCCGAGCACGATCACCGCCATCACCATCACCGAGCCGAGGTCCGGCATCAGCATCACGATCGCCATCGGCAGGACCGCGAGGCCCAGCGACTTGGCGACCGTCCGGTGGTCGGGGTGCAGCTGGTCACCGGCGTCCACGCGGGCCGCCAGCATCATCGCCATCCCCAGAATGATCGTGATCTTCACGAACTCCGAGGGCTGGAGGGAGAAGCCGCCGCCGATCACGATCCACGCGTGCGCGCCGTTGATGGTCGCCCCGAGCGGGGTGAGGACCAGCAGGACCAGCAGGACGGAGAGCCCGTACAGGACCGGGACCGCGCCGCGCAGGGTGCGGTGCCCGAGCCAGATCGTGCCGACCATCAGCGCCAGGCCGATACCGGTGTTGAGGGCGTGCCGGAACAGGAAGTAGTACGGGTCGCCCTGGTTGAGCTCGGTGCGGTTACGGGTCGCCGACCACACCAGCAGGGAGCCCACGAAGGACAGCGCGAGCGCGGACAGCAGTATCGGCCAGTCGAGCCGGCGCATCACGGAGTCGCGGGCGCTCAGCAGGGACCACAGTCCGCCCGGCTTGGGCCCGTACCCGGGGACGGAGAAGCCATTGGTGCCGGCCATGTCTCAGTCCCTCCGCGCGGGCGGGCCCGCGAGCTGCGCCGTCTCGTCCGGGGATTCCTTCTCCTCCGGCTCGTACGGCTCGATCTTCGGGGCGTCGATGGAGCCGTCCGCCTCGATCTTCGGCAGTGCCGTCTGCGGCTTGGGCAGCAGGGCCTTCTTCAGGTCCTGGCCGCCCTCCTCGTCGAGGCCGTACATCGCCTCGTAGATGTTGCGGACGGCGGGGCCCGACGCACCGGATCCCGTACCACCCTGGGCGATCGTCATGATGATCGTGTAGTCCTCGGTGTACGAGACGAACCAGGAGGTCGTCTGCTTGCCGTAGACCTCCGCCGTACCCGTCTTGGCGTGCATCGGGATCTTGTCCTGCGGCCAGCCGCCGAATCGCCAGGCGGCGGAACCACGGGTCGTGACTCCCGCGAGGGCTTCGTCTATCTGGTCGCGGGTCTCGCCCGTGAACGGCAGTTTGCCGTGCGAGGCGGGCTTGATCTCCTGGACCGTCTTGCCGTCCGCGCCGACCACGGCCTTGCCGATGGTGGGGTTGTAGAGCGTGCCGCCGTTGGCGATGGCGGCGTAGATCGTGGCCATCTGGATCGGCGTGACCAGGATGTCGCCCTGTCCGATCGAGTAGTTGACGGAGTCACCGGCGCGCATCCGGTTGCCTTCGAGGCAGTTCTCGTACGCGATCTTCTCGACGTAGTCGCCGTTCTTCTTGCCCTGCCTGCACCAGCCGTCCTTGTTGGCCTCCCAGAAGCTCTGCTTCCACTGGCGGTCCGGGACGCGGCCCCTGACCTCGTTGGGGAGGTCGATGCCGGTCTCCTTGCCGAGACCGAACTGGTGGGCGGTCTTGTAGAACCAGTCGTTGGTCTTCTTCTTGGGCTTGGTGCCGCCGTCCTTCTGCCACTCCTGGTGGGCGAGGCCGTAGAAGACGGTGTCGCAGGAGACCTCCAGGGCCCGGCCGAGGCCGATACTGCCGTAGCCCTTGGACTCGAAGTTCTTGAAGACCTGGCCGCCGACGGAGTACGAGCTGGGGCACGGGTAGTCGCCGTCGAAGGGGTACCCGGCGTTGACCGCGGCCGTCGAGGAGATGACCTTGAAGATCGAGCCGGGTGCCGCCTGGCCCTGGATCGCACGGTTCAGCAGCGGGTAGTTGGAGTCCTTGCCGGTGAGCTTGGCGTAGTCCTTGCCGGAGATGCCGCCGACCCAGGAGTTGGGGTCGTACGTCGGCTGGGATGCCATCGAGATGATCCGGCCGGTCTTGTTCTCCATCACCACGACGGCGCCGGCGTCCGCCTTGTAGTTCTCGTCCGTGTTCTTGTCGAACTCCAGGCGGGCGGCCTTCATCGCCCCGTTGAGCTCGTACTCGGCGACCGCCTGCACGCGCGCGTCGATCGAGGTGACGAGGTTGGCGCCGGGCTGGGCCTCGTCCTTCGCAGCCTGGCCGATGACGCGGCCGAGGTTGTCGACCTCGTAGCGGGTGACGCCGGCCTTGCCGCGCAGCTCCTTGTCGTAGGTGCGCTCGATGCCCGAGCGGCCGATCTGGTCGGAGCGGAGGAAGGGCGAGTCGCTGTCCTTGGCCTTGGTGATCTCCTCGTCGGTGACGGGCGAGAGATAGCCGAGGACCTGCGCGGTGTTGGTCTTGCCGGGCGCCGTGTAGCGGCGTACGGCGGTGGGCTCGGCAGTGATGCCGGGGAAGTCCTCGGCGCGCTCACGGATCTGCAGAGCCTGCTGGGTGGTGGCCTCGTCGGTGACCGGGATCGGCTGGTACGGGGAGCCGTTCCAGCAGGGCTGCGGGGTCTTGGCGTCGCAGAGCCTGACCTTGTCCGTGACGTCCTTCGGCTTCATGCCGAGGACACCGGCGAGCCGGGTGAGGACGCCCTTGCCGTCGTCCTTCATCTTCATCAGCTCGGTGCGGGACGCGGAGACCACGAGCCGGGTCTCGTTGTCGGCGAGCGGAACGCCGCGGGCGTCGAGGATCGCGCCGCGGACGGCCGGCTGGACCACCTGCTGGACGTGGTTGTTCTTCGCCTCGTCGGTGTACTCGTCACCATTGCGGATCTGGAGATACCAGAGGCGTCCGCCGAGGGTGAGGAGGAGGGAGAAGACGAGTACCTGAATGACGACGAGCCGGATCTGGACCCGGGGGGTCCGCCCCGTCTCCGGAATGTTGCTCACGCTGCCCCCTCGGTCACAGTCGCTTGACTCCCTTGATACGTCCGGCGCGTACCGCCTGCCTCCGGGCCGCCTTCGCCCGCAGGCCGCCGCGCTGGTTGCCGATGCGCAGTCCGGTGCCGGAGGTGAGCCAGCCCGAGGCGACGTCGCCGCCACCGCCGCCCCTCTTGGTTTCGGCGAGCGGATCGTTATCGGCGCGTCTGGCCAGCGCCATGATGAACGGCACGGTGAAGGGCGCGAGCAGCAGGTCGTATACGGCTGCGGTGAACAGCAGGCTGCCGAGGCCCACATGGCGGGCGGCGGTGTCGCCTACGAGGGCGCCCACGCCCGCGTACAGCAGTGTCGAGCCGATGGCGGCCGCGACGACCACGACCATCGGTCCGGTGGCTGACCTGAGCTGGCCGTTCTCGGGGCGGACCAGGCCGGCGAGGTAGCCGATGATGCAGAGCACGAGTGCGTAACGGCCGGCGGCGTGGTCGGCGGGCGGGGCGAGGTCGGCGAGCAGGCCGGCGCCGAAGCCGATGAAGGCGCCGGCCATGTGCCCGTACACGAAGGCGAGTCCGAGGACGACGAGCAGCAGGAGGTCGGGGACGGCGCCGGGGAGCTGGAGGCGGGCGAGGACGGAGACCTGGATGACGAGGGCGACCACGACGAGGGTCGTGGAGAGCAGCATCCGGTTGAAACGCATGACGGATCAGCTCCTATTGCTCGTCGTCGGTCTGGCCGTCGGCGGTGCCCGGATCCTGGGCCTGGCCGGTGGCGGTGCCCGGATCCAGTGGCTGCCCGGTGCTGTTGGCCTGCCCCTGGGCCTGGTTCTCGTTCTGAGCCTCGTCCAGGCCGTCGTTCGGCGAGGGCGTGACCGTCACGGTGACCGTCGGGGTGGGCTTGGGCGCTGCGGGCTTGGGCGGCAGGACCGTGTCGCGCGGATTGGAGCGGGGCGCCTCGACGACGACGCCGACGATGTCGAGCTTGGTGAAGCCGACGTACGGACGGACGTAGATGTTCCGGGTGAGGTCGCCGCCGGAAGGGTCGACCTTGACGACCTCGCCGACCGGGACACCGGGCACGAACGGCTTGTCGGCCTGCGAGCCGAAGGTGACCAGGCGGTCGCCCTTCTTGACCTTGGCCTTGCCGTTGAGCAGCTGCACCAGGAGCGGCTGGTCGCCCTGGCCGGTGGCGAAGCCCAGTTCGTTGGTCTTCTCCATCCGGGTGCCGACGGTGAAGTCCGGGTCGTTGGCGAGCAGTACGGTCGCGGTGTCCGGGCCGACGGTGGTGACCCGGCCGACGAGTCCGTCGCCGTTGAGGACGGTCATGTCGCGCTTGATGCCGTCGCGCGCGCCGATGTCGATGGTCACCGTCCAGGAGAAGCCCTGGGCCGCTCCTATGGCGATGACCTCGGCACCCTTGATGCCGTACTGGCCGGCGCCGGCCGTCTTGAGCATGGTGTCGAGCTCGCGCACCCGGCTGCGGTTGCGGTCGTCGCTGCCGAGCCTCTGCTTGAGAGCGGCGTTCTCACGCTCCAGTGTGCTGATGCGGTCGTGACGTTCGCCGGAGTCGCGAACGGCCCCTATGGCGTTGCCGATCGGGTCGACCGCTGTCGCGACGCCCTTTTCGACGGGTCCGAAGACCGTGGCGGCGGCCTGCCGGGCGCCGTCGACCGGTGACCCCTCGCCGCCGCGGATATCCACCGTGATCAATGCGAACGCGATGGCGATCAGCAGCACCAGGAGCAGCCGGCTCTCTCGTGTGTCCCTCACGTGCGGCGGCCGTGCCTTCCTCGTAGGAATGTTGATCTCTGTATATCAACGATCCGCCGTACGGGTTGGCAGCGGACCCATACAGGGGGTCCCCCCACGCCCGCCGGGGCGTAGGGGGAGGATCTCGCCGATCCTTGAGTTTCGCTAGCGGCGGGGCTGGGCGTCCAGTACCTGCTGGAGCGCCTCGAACTCCTCGACGCACTTGCCGGCTCCGAGGGCCACCGAGTCCAGCGGATCCTCGGCGATATGGATCGGCATTCCGGTCTCGCGGCGCAGCCGTTCGTCGAGGCCGCGCAGCAGCGCGCCGCCGCCGGTGAGGACGATGCCGCGGTCCATGACATCGCCGGAGAGCTCGGGCGGGCACTTGTCGAGGGTGGTCTTCACGGCGTCGACGATCGCGTTGACCGGTTCCTCGATCGCCTTGCGGACCTCGGCGTCGGAGATCACCACGGTCTTCGGCAGACCGGAGACGAGGTCACGGCCGCGGATCTCGGTGTGCTCGTCCTTGCCCATGTCGAACGCCGAGCCGATGGTGATCTTGATGTTCTCGGCGGTCCGCTCACCGAGCAGGAGCGAGTACTCCTTCTTGATGTGCTGAATGATCGCGTTGTCCAGCTCGTCGCCGGCGACGCGGATGGACTGTGCTGTGACGATTCCGCCGAGTGAGATGACGGCGACCTCGGTGGTACCGCCACCGATGTCGACGACCATGTTGCCGGTGGCTTCATGAACCGGGAGTCCGGAGCCGATGGCCGCGGCCATGGGCTCCTCGATGATGTGCACCTGTCGGGCGCCCGCCTGCGTCGATGCCTCGATGACCGCGCGGCGCTCAACGCCCGTGATGCCGGAGGGCACACAGACGACGACGCGCGGACGGGCGAGGTACCGGCGCTTGTGGATCTTCAGAATGAAGTAGCGGAGCATCCGCTCGGTGATCTCGAAGTCGGCGATGACGCCGTCCTTCAACGGCCGGACGGCAACGATGTTGCCCGGTGTCCGGCCGATCATCTTCTTCGCCTCGGAGCCGACCGCCAGGATGCCACCCGTGTTGGTGTTGATGGCGACGACGGACGGCTCGTTGAGGACGATCCCCCGGCCCCTGACGTACACCAGCGTGTTGGCGGTCCCGAGGTCGACAGCCATGTCACGGCCGATGAACGACATGTTGTTCCCCATGAGGATGCGTCTGGCCTTCCCAAATCGAGCGTTGATGGCTTTTCAGGATGGCGAGGTGGGCGCGCTGTGGCGTGGAGGTTTCATCGTAGTGCCGCCTGCACGGACACCGCGCGGTGAGTCCACCTCTGTATAGGTGACGAGGTGTCGCAGCGATGCGTTCCCGCATTGCGCGGTCATATGCCTTGGGGCGACCGAAATTCCTTCGGTCGCCCCAGGTCATGCGTACGTATGGCTGACGCGGCGTCAGGAAAGGCCGGGGAAGAAAATCTTGAGTTCCCGAATGGCGGACTCTTCCGAGTCCGAGGCATGAATGAGGTTCTCCCGGACGATCGTGCCGAAGTCACCTCGAATGGAGCCGGGCGCGGCCGCGATCGGGTCGGTGGGACCCGCCAGCTGGCGTACGCCCTCGATCACGCGCTCGCCGTCGACGACGAGGGCGACGACCGGACCGGAGGCCATGAACTCGACCAGCGGCTCGTAGAAGGGCTTGCCCTTGTGCTCGCCGTAGTGCTGCTCCAGGGTCTCCTGGTCGAGCGAGCGCAGCTCCAGCGCGCTGATGGTCCAGCCGGCCTTGGCCTCGATCCGGCCGATGATCTCGCCGATCAGGCCGCGGCGTACGGCGTCGGGCTTGAGCAGGACGAGCGTGCGCTGGCTCACGGTACGGGCTCCTTCAAAACGGGTGTGCGGTAGTCCGAGGCTACCGGTGGGACCTGGGCGCCTCTGCCGGGGGCTGTTCCCGGGGCTCCCGGGCGCTGTTCCCGGGGCTCCGCCCCGGGTTCAGGGTCACCCCGCCTCCGCGGCCCACCGCGCTTTCGCCTCGTCGATCTTGCGGCCGTAGTGGACCGACGCCCACCACAGGCCCGCGAAGAGCGCGCCCAGGACGAACATCGTCGGCACCACGAAGCCGCTCACGATCAGCGCGATCTGCAGCGCCCACCCGAGCTGGACCCCGCCGGGACGGCTGATCATCCCGCAGAGCAGTACCGAGAGCAGCATGCCGGCGCCGCAGACCGTCCAGACCGTCGCCATGGAGATGTCGTCGGACTTCATGGCGACCAGACCGGCGAAGCCGATCACGAAGAATTCGCCGATCAGGGTCGACGCACAGAGCGTACGCATCAGTTGTCAGCCCCTTCCCAGCAGCAGCCGGGCCTCGCCGACCGTGATCACCGAGCCGGTCACCAGGACACCGGCGCCCGCGAACTCGGACTCCTCCTCGGCGAGCGTGATCGCCGCCTCCAGCGCGTCGTCCAGCCGCGGCTCGACGACCACCCGGTCGTCGCCGAAGACCTCCACCGCGACCGCCGCCAACTCGTCGACGTTCATCGACCGATGGCTGGAGTTCTGGGTGACGACGACCTCGGCGAAGATCGGCTCGAAGGCCTCGAGCAGCCCGCGGACGTCCTTGTCGCCGCTCGCGCCGACCACGCCGATCAGCCGGGAGAAGCCGAAGGACTCGGTGATGCCGTCGGCGCTGGCGCGGGCGCCCGCCGGGTTGTGCGCGGCGTCCAGCACGACCGTGGGACTGCGGCGTACGACCTCCAGGCGGCCGGGCGAGGCCACCGAGGCGAAGGCCTTGCGGATGGTGTCCATGTCGAGCGTGCGCGCGTGCTCCGAGCCGATGCCGAAGAAGGCCTCGACCGCGGCGAGCGCCACCGCGGCGTTGTGCGCCTGGTGGGCTCCGTACAGCGGGAGGAAGATCTCCTCGTACTCCCCGCCGAGGCCGCGCAGCGTCACCTGCTGGCCGCCGACCGCGACTTCGCGGGCGACCACGCCGAACTCCATGCCCTCGCGGGCGACCGTCGCGTCGACCTCGACGGCCTTCTTCAGCATGACCTGCGCGGCGTCCACCGGCTGCTGTGCCAGGATGACCGCGGCGCCCTGCTTGATGACACCCGCCTTCTCGACGGCGATCTCGGCGGGCGTCTCGCCCAGCCGGTCGGTGTGGTCCAGATCGATGGGCGTGATGACGGCGACCGACCCGTCGATGACGTTGGTCGCGTCCCAGCTGCCGCCCATGCCGACCTCGACGACCGCGACATCCACGGGTGCGTCGGCGAAGGCGGCGTACGCCATGCCGGTGAGCACCTCGAAGAAGGAGAGCCGGAACTCCTGCTGGGCATCGACCATCTCGATGTACGGCTTGATGTCGTTGTACGTCTCGACGAAACGCTCGGCCTCGATCGGGGAGCCGTCCAGGCTGATCCGCTCGGTGACCGACTGGACGTGCGGCGAGGTGTAGCGCCCCGTGCGCAGGTCGAAGGCGGCGAGCAGGGACTCGATCATGCGGGCCGTGGACGTCTTGCCGTTCGTCCCGGTGATGTGGATCGAGGGGTATGCGTGCTGGGGCTCGCCCAGCAGGTCCATCAGGGCCGCGATCCTGGAGACCGAGGGCTCGAGCTTGGTCTCGCCCCAGCGCGTCGCGAGGTCCGCCTCGACCTCGCGCAGTGCCTTGTCCACCTCCGGGTCTGCGGGCCGGGCGGGCACGGCGTCACCCTGGAGCGACCCGGCCTGCGCGCGCAGGGTACGGCTGCCGGCCTCGATCACCGCCAGGTCGGGGTCACGGTCTGTCTCGGCGTCGACGATCTCGTCGAAAGGGTCGGGCTGCTCACTCACAGGTCCCAGTCTACGGAGGAGCCCCGGCCAGCCTAATCGGGCCACCGGGAAAACGCGCGTGAGGCCCCGGGGGAACGGACCCCCGAGGCCTCACGTCCGAACCTCGTGTACGGCTACTCCTGCGGCAGGCCGTCCAACTGCGCGGTGATCCGCGCGATGTCCTCCTCGGCCTTGGCGAGCCGGGTACGGATCTTGTCGACCACGTTGTCCGGAGCCTTGGCGAGGAAGGCCTCGTTGCCGAGCTTCCCCAGCGCCTGGGCCTTCTCCTTCTCGGCCGCGGCCAGGTCCTTCGCCAGCCGCTTCCGCTCGGCGCCGACGTCGATCGTGCCGGACAGGTCCAGCGCGACCGTGGCCCCCGCGACCGGGAGGGTGGCCGTGGCGCTGAAGCCCTCACCCTCCGGCTGCAGCCGGAGCAGCTGCCGGATGGCGGCCTCGTGCGGTGCCAGCGCGGTCCCGTCCAGGGTGAGCCGGGCCGGAACCTTCTGGCCCGGCTGCAGCCCCTGGTCGGAGCGGAACCGGCGGACCTCGGTGACGACCCGCTGGACCAGCTCGATCTCCTGCTCGGCAGCCGTGTCCCGGAAGCCGCTGTCCTTCGGCCAGTCGGCGATGACGACGGACTCGCGACCGGTGAGCGTGGTCCACAGCGTCTCGGTGACGAAGGGGACGACCGGGTGGAGCAGCCGGAGGGTGACGTCGAGGACCTCGCCGAGGACGCGACCGGAGACGCGCGCCTGCTCGCCGCCCGCGAAGTACGTGGTCTTGGAGAGCTCGACGTACCAGTCGAAGACCTCGTCCCACGCGAAGTGGTAGAGGGCGTCGGACAGCTTCGAGAACTGGTAGTCCTCGTAGTACGCGTCGACCTCGGCCACGGTCGCGTTGAGCCGGGAGAGGATCCACCGGTCGGCCGCCGACAGCTGCTCGGCGGGCGGCAGTTCGCCCTCCACCGTCGCGCCGTTCATCAACGCGAAGCGGGTCGCGTTCCAGATCTTGTTGGCGAAGTTACGAGAGGCCTGGACCCAGTCCTCGCCGATCGGGACGTCCACACCCGGGTTGGCACCACGGGCCAGCGTGAACCGCACGGCGTCGGAGCCGTAACTGTCCATCCAGTCCAGCGGGTTGACGGCGTTGCCGAAGGACTTCGACATCTTCTTGCCGAACTGGTCGCGGACCATGCCGTGCAGGGCGATGGTGTGGAACGGCGGGGTGCCGTCCATCGCGTACAGACCGAACATCATCATCCGGGCGACCCAGAAGAAGAGGATGTCGTACCCGGTGACCAGGACGGAGTTCGGATAGAACTTCTCGAGGCTCTCGGTCTGTT
Source organism: Streptomyces lunaelactis (assembly GCF_003054555.1). Taxonomy (NCBI): domain Bacteria; kingdom Bacillati; phylum Actinomycetota; class Actinomycetes; order Kitasatosporales; family Streptomycetaceae; genus Streptomyces; species Streptomyces lunaelactis. Next base: position 2,940,182 of record NZ_CP026304.1, read on the forward strand.
CGGGCCAGCCGAGGGTGGAGAAGGGCCACAGGCCGGAGGAGAACCAGGTGTCCAGGACATCGGTGTCCTGGGTCCAGCCCTCGCCCGTCGGCGGCTGCTCGTCCGGTCCGACGCAGACGACTTCGCCGTTCGGCCCGTACCAGACGGGGATGCGGTGGCCCCACCACAGCTGGCGCGAGATGCACCAGTCGTGCAGGTTGTCGACCCAGCCGAAGTACCGGGACTCCATCTCCTTGGGGTGAATGTTGACCCGGCCGTCGCGGACCGCGTCCCCCGCGGCCTGGGCGAGCGGGGCGACCTTGACCCACCACTGCAGGGACAGCCGCGGCTCGATCGTCGTCTTGCAGCGCGAGCAGTGGCCGACAGAGTGCGTGTACGGGCGCTTCTCGGCCACGATCCGGCCCTCGGCGCGCAGCGCGCCGACGATCGCGGACCGGGCCTCGAGCCGGTCAAGACCCTGGAACGGGCCGTGCGCGGTGATGACCGCGTGCTCGTCCATGACGGTGAGGTTCGGCAGGCCGTGGCGCTGGCCGATCTCGAAGTCGTTCGGGTCGTGGGCGGGCGTCACCTTGACGGCGCCGGTACCGAACTCGGGGTCGACGTGCTCGTCGGCGACGACCGGGATCCGGCGGCCGGTGAGCGGCAGTTCGATCTCCGTACCGACGAGGTGGGCGTAGCGCTCGTCCTCGGGGTGGACCGCGACGGCGGTGTCGCCGAGCATCGTCTCGGCGCGGGTCGTCGCGACGACGATCGACGCGTCGCCCTCGCCATAGCGGATCGAGACCAGCTCGCCCTGGTCGTCCTGGTACTCCACCTCGATGTCCGAGATGGCGGTCAGGCAGCGCGGGCACCAGTTGATGATCCGCTCGGCGCGGTAGATCAGCTCGTCGTCGTAGAGCCTCTTGAAGATCGTCTGGACGGCCTGGGACAGACCCTCGTCCATGGTGAACCGCTCGCGGCTCCAGTCGACGCCGTCACCGAGCCGGCGCATCTGTCCGGAGATCTGGCCTCCGGACTCCGCCTTCCACTGCCAGACACGCTCGACGAACGCCTCACGGCCGAGGTCGTGGCGGGACTTGCCCTCCTTCGCCAACTCGCGCTCGACGACGTTCTGAGTGGCGATACCGGCGTGGTCCATGCCGGGCTGCCACAGCGTCTCGTAACCCTGCATCCGCTTGCGGCGGGTGAGGGCATCGATCAGCGTGTGCTCGAAGGCGTGGCCCAGGTGCAGGCTGCCCGTCACATTCGGCGGCGGGATGACGATGGTGTACGGCGGCTTCTCGCTCTTGGGGTCCGCCGCGAAGTAACCGCGCTCTACCCAGCGCTCGTACAGCTTCCCCTCTACCTCGGCCGGCGCGTACTGGGTCGGCAGGCTCTGAGTAGGCACCGTGGGGTTGCCGGCTTGCTGCTGCTGAGAGTTCTCGGTCACGGGCCCAGTTTAGAGGTGTCACGGGGCCGTACTGAAACTGGAATGTTCGGTAACGGTGTGACCCCTGCTGCCCCATGCCGTAGGTGGCTGGGTCAGGATGTTCGAACCACATAAGCATCTGGAGGGGAACGCAGTAATGAGCTACAACCAGCCGGGCCCGTACGGTGAGCAGCCCCAGCAGCCCGGACCGTACGGTCAGCCGGGTCCCTACGGCCAGCAGCCGCCGCAGGCCCCGCAGCCCGGTTACGGGTACCCGCAGCAGCCTCCGCAACCCGGCTACGGATACCCGCAGCAGGCTCCGCAGGGCGTTCCGCCGCAGCAGGGCCAGCAGGGCCAGTGGGGCCAGCCCCAGCAGCCGGGCCCGTACGGCCAGCAGCCGTACGGCGGCGGCCAGGTCCCGCCCCCGCCGGCCGCGCCGAAGAAGAAGACCGGCCTGATCGTCGTGGCCTCGGTCGTGGCGCTCGCGGTGATCGCCGGCGGCGCGTATCTGCTGCTGGGCGGCAGTGGCAGCGATGTCGCGGACGACGGACCGCACAAGCTGACGACTCCGGCGACCGTACTCAGCGAGTACAAGAAGGCCGACGGGGACAGCAGTTCGTCCGACGACGAAGACCTCAAGGATGCCGAGACCTGGGGCGTGAAGAACGCCAAGGAGGTCGAGGCCAATTACCAGGCAGGGAGCAAGGAAAACCCGCTGTCCCAGAAGTTCCTGACGTTTGGCGGCGTCTACGGCGAGATCGAAGACCCTGAGGCAGTGGTCGACGCTTTCTTCGCCTACATGGAGAAAGAGTCCAAGAAGGACAAGAGCGACGAAGCGCAGCTTGTCGGCAGTCCGAAGGAGTACAAGCCGGCTGAGCTCAAGGGCGCCGTGCTGAAGTGCCAGGACATCAAGACGAAGCCCGGCAGCGGCTCTTCCGGCAGCACCGAGGGCCCCAAGGAAATCACGACGACCTTGTGCGCATGGGGTGACCACAGCACCTTGGCCATGGTGATCCCCTTCAACGTTGCTTCCGCCATGGGTGGCAAGGCCAGCTCCCCCGACGAGGCGGCGAGCCTCACCGCCAAGCTGCGCAACGAGGTCCGCGTCAAGCTGTAGTGACACAGCGGAAGGGGCGCCCGGCCGGTTGAACCGGCCGGGCGCCCCTTCCGCGTAACTACCGAACCGCTACGCGGACTTCTCGTGGCGGCCGTCGTCCTTCACGATCCGCGGCACCAGCGTCGGGTTCACGTTGTTGCGGACCACGTCCGCCGTGATGACCACCCGCGCGACGTCCTTCCGCGACGGCACCTCGTACATCACCGACATCAGGACCTCTTCCATGATGGCCCGAAGACCCCGCGCGCCCGTGCCGCGCAGGATCGCCTGGTCGGCGATCGCCTCGAGCGCCGGGCGGTCGAAGTCCAGCTCCACGCCGTCGAGTTCGAACAGGCGCTGGTACTGCTTCACCAGCGCGTTGCGCGGCTCGACCAGGATCTGGAGGAGCGCCTCGCGGTCGAGGTTGTGGACCGAGGTCAGGACGGGCAGGCGACCGATGAACTCCGGGATCATCCCGAACTTCACGAGGTCCTCCGGCATGACCTCCTGGAACTGGTCGCTCGCCTCGATCTCGCGCTTCGAGCGGATCGTCGCGCCGAAGCCGATGCCCTTCGCGCCCGCACGCGACTCGATGATCTTCTCCAGGCCGGCGAACGCGCCGCCCACGATGAAGAGCACGTTCGTCGTGTCGATCTGGATGAACTCCTGGTGCGGGTGCTTGCGGCCGCCCTGCGGGGGGACCGAGGCGGTCGTGCCTTCCAGGATCTTCAGCAGGGCCTGCTGGACGCCCTCGCCCGACACATCGCGGGTGATCGACGGGTTCTCGCTCTTGCGGGCGACCTTGTCGATCTCGTCGATGTAGATGATCCCGGTCTCGGCCTTCTTGACGTCGTAGTCCGCCGCCTGGATCAGCTTCAGCAGGATGTTCTCGACGTCCTCGCCGACGTAACCCGCCTCCGTCAGCGCCGTCGCGTCGGCGATGGCGAACGGAACGTTCAGCATGCGTGCGAGGGTCTGGGCCAGCAGCGTCTTCCCGGAGCCCGTGGGGCCCAGCAGGAGGATGTTGGACTTCGCCAGCTCGATCGCGTCATCGCGGCTCGTGCCGCCGCCGTTCTCGCCGGCCTGGACGCGCTTGTAGTGGTTGTACACCGCTACCGAGAGGGCCTTCTTCGCGGGCTCCTGCCCGACGACGTACCCCTCGAGGAATTCGTAGATCTCGCGCGGCTTGGGAAGTTCCTCCCACCGCACCTCGGAGGTCTCTGCGAGCTCCTCCTCGATGATCTCGTTGCAGAGATCGATGCACTCGTCGCAGATGTACACACCGGGGCCTGCGATGAGCTTCTTCACCTGCTTCTGGCTCTTTCCGCAGAACGAGCACTTGAGCAGGTCGCCGCCATCACCGATGCGTGCCACGAGGTGCTTCCCCTTCGCCTGGGAGCAGCTTGGTTCAGCCGACTCCTGGTGCCTCATATCCGACGGTACCTTGCCTGGGCCCCCGTTCGGGCCCCCCTTGGCGTGGTTCACATTGTCGTGCACCGCGCCAAGGGCGCCGGACCGGTCAGGCGGCCGCTGCGGCCGCCGTGCTCTTACGGGTCGAGACGATCTGGTCGACGAGGCCGTACGCGAGCGCGTCCTCGGCGGTCAGGATCTTGTCGCGCTCGATGTCGTCGCGGATCTTCTCGATCGGCGTGGTGGAGTGCTTGGCCAGCATCTCCTCGAGCTGCGTACGCATACGCAGGATCTCGTTGGCCGCGATCTCCAGGTCGGAGAGCTGCTCACGGCCGGTCTGCGAGGACGGCTGGTGGATCAGCACGCGGGCGTTCGGCAGGGCCATCCGCTTGCCGGGCGTACCGGCGGCGAGCAGCACGGCCGCGGCGGAGGCCGCCTGGCCCATGCAGACCGTCTGGATGTCCGGCTTCACGAACTGCATCGTGTCGTAGATGGCCGTCAGCGCGGTGAAGGAGCCGCCGGGGCTGTTGATGTAGATCGAGATGTCGCGGTCCGGGTCCATCGACTCCAGGCACAGCAGCTGCGCCATGACGTCGTTGGCGGAGGCGTCGTCGATCTGCACGCCGAGGAAGATCACGCGCTCCTCGAAGAGCTTGGCGTACGGGTCGTACTCGCGCACACCCTGCGAGGTGCGCTCCACGAAGCGCGGCACGACGTAGCGGTTGTCCACCTGCGGGCCGGTGTAGAGGCCGCTGGCGGCGGCGGAGAAGTTGCTCATGTCGGTGTTCACCATCCTGGTGGCGTTCTGTGGGCTGGGGTGGCTGGGGTGCGGACTGCCCGGCTCGGGAGCGTGAGTGCTCGCGAGGTCAGGCGCCGGTGCCGCCGCCGCCCGGAACGCCCGAGGCGGCAGAGATGATCTCGTCGATGAGGCCGTACGCCTTGGCCTCTTCCGCGGTGTACCAGCGGTCGCGGTCGCCGTCACGGATGATCGTCTCGACGGACTGGCCGGAGTGCTGGGCGGTGATCTCCGCCATGCGCTTCTTCGTACGAAGCAGGTACTCGGCCTGGATCTTGATGTCCGATGCGGTGCCGCCGAGGCCGGCGGAACCCTGGTGCATCAGGATGTCGGTGTTGGGGAGCGCGAAGCGCTTGCCCGCGGTGCCGCCGGTCAGCAGGAACTGGCCCATCGAGGCCGCCATGCCCATACCGATCGTGACCACGTCGTTCGGGATGTACTGCATGGTGTCGTAGACGGCCATGCCCGCGGTCACCGAGCCACCGGGACTGTTGATGTAGAGGTAGATGTCCTTCTCCGGGTCGGCGGCCAGGAGGAGCATCTGAGCTGTGATCTTGTTGGCGATGTCATCGTCGACCTGCTGGCCGAGGAAGATGATGCGCTCGCCGAGCAGTCGGCTGTAGACCTGGTCACCGAGGCCACCACCGAGGGACGGCTCACCGGCGGCGTAAGGCATCAGATTCGTCACGTATCCACCTGCTCGTCTCTGACGGCTCCGGCCGTCTCAGCGTCTTCGTACTGGAGGCGGGGACTCCCCTGCCCTCGTATTCATGGACCCTAACGCGCTGGTGGGCGGGCGCCATCCCGGTTCCCGAACTGTTCGCTCGGAGCGCAAGGTAGTTGGGACCCGTGACTACAGTGACGGGCCCCGGGCGCAAGGTGCGTCCGGGGCCCGTCGTAGGAGTCAGCGCGAGGCTCAGGCCTCGGTCTTCTCCGCGGCCGCGTCACCCTCGGTGTCACCCTCGACGACGGCCTCGACCGTCTCGGTGGCGGTCTCGGTCTCGTCCTCGTCGTCCGCGAGGTCGACGACCTCACCGTTGGTGTCGGTGACCTTGACGGCCTCGACGACGACGGCGAGCGCCTTGCCGCGGGCGACCTCGCCGACGAGCATCGGCACCTGGCCGCCCTCGACGACGGCCTTGGCGAACTCGTCGGGGCTCATGCCGGAGGTGGCAGCACGCCGCATGAGGTGCTCGGTGAGCTCCTCCTGGTTGACGTTCAGCTTCTCCTTGTTGACCAGCTCGTCGAGGATGAACTGGGTCTTGATGCCCTTGACCGCCTGCTCGGTGGTCTCGGCGTCGAACTCCTCGACCGTCTTGCCCTGGATCTCGAGGTACTTCTCGATGTCGAGGCCCATCTGGCCGAGCTGGTGGTGCTCGAGGTTGTGCTTGCGGGTCTTGACCTCGTCCTCGAGCAGCTTCTCGGGGATCGGCACCTCGGCCAGCTTCAGCAGCTCGTCCAGGACGCGCTCCTGGGCCTGGGTGGCCTGGTCGTACTGCTTCATGTTCTCGAGGCGCTTGCGGCTGTCCGCCCTGAGCTCCTCGAGGGTGTCGAACTCGCTCGCCATCTGCGCGAAGTCGTCGTCGAGCTCGGGGAGCTCGCGGGCGGCGACGGCGGTGACCTTGACGGTGACCTCGGACTCCTTGCCCTCGGCGGTGCCGCCCTTGAGCTCGGAGGTGAAGGTGGCCTCGCCGCCGGCCTCCAGGCCGGTGACGGCCTCGTCGATGCCGTCGAGCAGCTCGCCGGAGCCGATCGTGTACTGCACGCCGGCGGCGACGCCGTCCTCGAGGACCTCGCCGTCGACCTTGGCCTCGAGGTCGATCGTCACGACGTCACCCTCGGCGGCGGCGCGCTCGACCGGGTTGGTGGAGGCGAAGCGGCCGCGCAGCTCCTCGACGGCCTTGTCGACGTCCTCTTCGCTGACCTCGACGGCGTCGACGGTGACCTCGATGCCGGAGTAGTCCGGGATCTCGATGGTCGGGCGGATGTCGACCTCGGCGGTGAAGTTCAGCGTCTCGCCGTCCTTCAGCTCCGTGATGTCGACGTCGGGCTGGCCGAGCGGGTTCAGCTCGGCGTCGTTGACCGCCTCGGTGTAGAACTTCGGGAGGGCGTCGTTGACGGCCTCCTCCAGCACCGCACCACGGCCGAACCGCTGGTCGATCACTCGGGCCGGGATCTTGCCCTTCCGGAAGCCCTTGACCGTGACCTGCTGGTTGATCTTCTTGTACGCCGCGTCGAGGCTGTCCTTGAGCTCCTCGAAGGGCACCTCGACAGTGAGCCGAACCCGAGTCGGGTTCAGGGTCTCCACGGCGCTCTTCACGGTTCGGTCTCCTTGGTGGCTGATTCTGGGGTTCTGCGTCCGCCGCACTGGAGGCGGCTCAGCGGATTCGGCCCGGCTCTCCGTCCGGCTCGCCGGCTTTACGCCGGACGCGTCGGACACACGGGCACGCAGCTTGCATAGTAGCCGCAAGCAGGATGAGCCCCACAATGCGATCTTGAAGCGCGGTGGTGGTGATGGTCGGGGTGGCCGGATTCGAACCGACGACCTTCCGCTCCCAAAGCGGACGCGCTACCAAGCTGCGCCACACCCCGTCGGTGCGACACGTAGGGTACATGCCCGCAGGCCATACGGCTGCCGCATTCTCCGGGAGTGGTTGCCGCGCGGAATGGGGTGTGCGGCACCGGGCAGGGACCCGCTACGATGCTCCTCGTACCGCGGCCCTCGTGACCTGCGGTGCGATGCTTGCGGGCGTAGCTCAATGGTAGAGCACTAGTCTTCCAAACTAGCTACGCGGGTTCGATTCCCGTCGCCCGCTCTCAACGGCTCAGGGCCAGGTCGGAGGTTCATCCTCCAGCCTGGCCCTGATGCGTTGCCGATCTTCGTTCGGGCCTATGTGCCCGTTGCGTGCCCGTTCGGCTTGGGATCTTGCTTCCGTGCCTGCTCGACAACCGCGCTCACGGCCTGGCCAATCAGCCGCTCTCGCTCGGCTGTTGCGTGTTGGTAGATCAGCGCGGCGCGGGCGGTGCTGTGGCCCATTCTGGTCATCAGCTCACGTGTGCTCGCCCCGGTCGCGGCAGCGAGGGTATTCCCCGTGTGCCGGAGATCATGAAAGTGCAGGCCCTTGATCCCGACCTGGTCGCACGCCTTGCGCCAGAGCTTGTTGAAGTGGTTGCGGCGAGGTGTCGCCTTCTTGGCCCCGATGAAGACGCGGCCGTCCGGGCCCGGCTCGGCGAATACGGCAAGATGCGTAGCAAGATCAGTCACGATCACGGCCGGGATCGCCACGGTGCGCTTGCCCGCAGCGCCTCTTAGGTTCCTTCAACAGCCGCTTGCCGCTGTGGAGTTCGGCGACGTTCCGGCGCACGCGGAGGGTGCCCGCGTCGAGGTCGAGATCACGGCGGCAGAGGCCGATCAGCTCGCCCCAGCGGAGCCCTGTGAAGGCCGCCAGGAGGACGAGGGCGCGGTACCGAGGCTGCACCGCCCCCGCGATCTCGTAGACCTCCTGAACGGTCGCCGTCGGCCGCTCAGGAGTGGGAGCGACACTCGCGCCCTTGACCCGGCAGGGGTTGCGCCGGATCAGCCGGTCTTCCACGGCCGTCATGAGCACAGCCCGCAGAAGCGCGTACGACTTGGCCACCGATGAAGCCCCAGCACCCGCGTCCAGCCGAGCGACGCGCCAGGCCCGGACCATGGCCGGAGTGATGTCGGCCAGGACGACGCGGTCGAAGGTCGGCGCGAGATGGTTCCGGAGCAGCGACCGGTACAGGTCAGCGGTCGAAGCGCTGATGCCCCGCTCGGTGATCCAGGTAGCGGCGTACGTGCCGAAGGGCACCTTGGCGGCGTCGGGGTCGGCCCAGTCCCCGGCGCGCAGCTCGGCTTGACGTTCGGCCAGCCAGTCATCCGCTTCCCGCTTCGTGCGGAAGGTGTGCGGCGCCGGGCGGTCGATGCCGTCCGGTGCCAGGTAACGAGCTTGGTAGCGGCCCGAGGGCAGTTTGCGGACACGGCCGAAGGGCCGCTTCTTGGCTGCCATCAGGCCACGCTCCGCAGTCGACGGGCTGAGGGCGCAACGGTGTTGGCCTCGATGAACGCCACGATCGCCCGTTCGGGGATGCGGACGTGTCGGCCCACCTTGACGTACTCGATCCGACGTTCCTCGATGAGCCGCCGAGGGAAGCGGGCGGTGGTGCCGAGGCGTTCGGCGACTTGCTCGACGGTCAGCAGGTGGTCACTCACGACCGGTCTCCTTCCGAGGCGAGGGCTTCGCGGGCGGTTTCGCGGTTGAGTCGGATATCGCGGGCGATGGAGGCGGCGAGAGCTGACTCCGCGGGGGTGTGGCCGTGCCCGGCGTACTGCCAGGAGCCGAGGACGAGCACGGTGTCCGGGTCTCCGAGCGCGTCCTGTTCATGGGCGGCGCGGTAGTCGGCGCGGATCTGGCGGAGGGCGCCGAGGGTGGTGGAGTAGCGGCGGGATTTGGTGGAGAAATGGCCGCGGAAGCCGAGCATGTGCGCCCAGGCCCCGAGCTTCCGATCCGGGTAGAGCGGGGCGAGGTCGAGGCAGGCCTCGATGAGTCGGCGGGGGTGGTCGGGCACGTCCAGGAGGTCGAGGACTTCCCGGTTGCCGATGCGACGGTCGAGGCTGCCGGTGGACTCGGCGGCTTTGGTGGCGTACTTGGCGACGTAGGAGGCAACCGCCTGCTCGGTGATGTCGGAGCCGTCGTCGAAGGCGCGGACGGGTCGAATGTCGAGCTGGCGGCCCCAGCGGAAAGGCCGGCAGGGCTGGTCCCCGGCGACCGGGACGGTGATCGAGGTGTAGGAGTGGGCGGCAGCCGCGCGGATCGAGTCGTCGAGCAGCTGCACGCTCGCCCAGGACGGGGGCGGCGAGTCGGGCCCAAAGCCGCTCCACCGACCTCCGTTGCCGACGGCAGGCAGGCGGGCCATGCCCGGTGTGCCGACATCAAATCGCGATGCCGAGCAATCCCCCATTTACCCTGTTCAGGGACACGGACGCGAAGCGCAGTCCACGTGTGAGACGTGGCATATCACTTCGACACGAACTGAAACGGGGGCGAAGGATTTGGACGGCACATCAAACGCGGGCACTTCCAGCGTGTACCAGCGGAACATGGCCCCTAGCACCCTGGGACCCCGCACGGCCTTGCTGATGTCGCTGGTACTCGCGCTGCTGCTGGGCGCGCTATCAGCACTAGTGATGTTTCCGGCGGCCCAGCATCTCCGCTCACTCCAGGACGGCGAACGGGCCTCCGCAACGCTGCACAGGAACGGCTCGTGCATGATCGGCCACTGCCAGGTCGAATTCGAGGTCGACGGACAGACCGTGGTATCAGATCTGCCTGTGGGCAGCGGCGGCGGCAAGAGCTCTGTCGGCGACCGGATGATCGTCCGATACCAGGCCGACGACCCGCAGGTGGCCGCCCGTGAAGACGATGTAGGGGGCGGCGGGGCAGCCGTGCTGGCGGTGATGTCGGGTGGGGCCGCACTGCTCTTCCTCGTGCTTTCGGTCGTAGGGGCGGTCTACGTAGCGCGGCAACGGCGCCAAGACCCTTGACATCACCAGTCGACATCAACCTCAGCGTCCAAGAAGAGAAGCCCCAGGCTGAGCCCGGGGCTTCTCTCCGTCGTTGGCTGTGCGTTGCGGCAACGTGCCCCTTGCGTGCCCGATCGGTCGGAGTCGAGCGGGGAACTACGGGGAACCAGGGCGAGACGACCGCTCCCCCGCAGGTCAGCGACCTCCCAGCTCAGCGGCCACCAGCATACGGCGTCTTCCAAACTAGCTACGCGGGTTCGATTCCCGTCGCCCGCTCCACATGCCTCAGGCCCGGCTCGGTGGTTGATCACCCGAGCCGGGCCTGAGGCGTTTGCGGTCACACCAAGTCAGAAGCTGATCTGGTTGATGGTGTCGGCTATCGAGTCCAGGAATCTGTTGATCGACGGCGCCATGCCCGTCGAGGCGAGGAAGAAGCCGAACAGCGCCGCGACTATGGCGGGTCCGGCCTTGATCGAGCCGCCGCGGATCAGCACAACCAGGATGATCGCCAACAGCAGCACTACAGACAGTGAAATGGCCACAACTGATCACACCCTCGGTCGGTCCGCCTTGCCGGCCTGGGAGCGTGCGGCCCAGCACACCCCCGCCGTGACCATCGTGCCACCAACAGTCCCGTACATGCTGCCCGCTGACGAATCATCGACGACGGGATCACGCCAACCGTGCGCCCCCGTACGCCTGGTGGCAAGGGAAGGCTCCCCCGGCGGAGTGAAATACGGGACGGAATTCAGTCCTGATCGTTGCCATGCCCCCACACCTCGGTCACGAGAAATTCGAAGACCTGCGGTGAGGAAATTCACTTCACCGCAAGAGGGTGACGATATGCACCATTTAACGGGGATTAACTAGGGCATAGCGGGCGGTTGGCGGCTGTTTCAGATTCGAATGGGAGACGTGCGGAAGGAGTTTTACTAAATCGAATCGGCGCGGCTAGGGTGCCTCAGATGTTCCACGCTCCGCATGGAAATCAGAGGGCCCCGCTCCCCACGGCCCGGGAGTCGGAGCCCGTCCCTACGACACAGCAGGCGCACACACAGGTTGTGGACGCGCCTGCCGAGAAGTCCGCTCCGAAGTCCGCCTGTCGAGACGCCTACTTCGACAACGCGAAGTATCTGGCGATCGTGCTCGTGGCCGTGGCGCACGCATGGGAGCCGGTGATGGACGGCAGTCGCGCCTCCCGGGCGCTCTACCTCCTCGTCTACTCCTTCCACATGCCGGCCTTCATCCTCATCTCCGGCTACTTCTCCCGGAGTTACACCGGCCGCCCCGACCAGCTCAGACGGCTGCTGACCGGCATCGCCGTGCCGTACGTCGTCTTCGAGGTGGTCTACTCCCTCTTCAGACGGTGGGCGCAGGACGCCCCCGAGCAGCCGATCAGCCTGCTCGACCCCTTCTATCTGACCTGGTTCCTGGCCGCCCTGTTCATCTGGCGGCTGACGGCTCCCCTGTGGCGGCTGATCAAGTGGCCGGTTCCGGTCGCTCTCACTCTGGCCTCGCTCGCCACGCTGACGCCGGACATCGGGGCCGACCTCAATCTCCAGCGCGTGCTGCAGTTCCTGCCGTTCTTCGTGCTGGGGCTGTGCCTGAAGCCCGAGCACTTCCAGCTGGTGCGGCGGCGGGAGGCGCGGCTACTGGCGCTGCCGCTCTTCGCGGGCGCCGGCGTATTCGCGTACTGGGCCTCGGCCCATATGAACTTCGGCTGGCTCTACCGCTCCAGCAGCGCCCAGGAGCTGGGGGTGCCGTGGTGGGCGGGGATCGTCATGACGCTGGCGTTCTTCGGCTGCGCGCTGCTGCTCACGGCCGGGTTCCTGGCCTGGGTGCCGCGCCGCAGGACCTGGTTCACGGTGCTGGGCGCGGGCACGATCTGCGGATATCTGCTGCACGGGCTGCTGATCAAGGCGGCCGACTACGGGCGTGTCTTCGAGGACTACGCCTGGCTGAGCGACCCGGGCGGCGAGATCATGCTCACGCTGATCGCGGCGGCAGCGGTGACGCTGTTGTGCACGCCGCCGGTGCGGCGGAGCCTGCGGTGGGTGACCGAGCCGGATATGCGGTGGGCGTTCCGCCGGGACGCGACGGAGCTCGGGCGGCTCCGGCGTTGAGCCTCATTCGCCGGAGGGGCGGAATTTCAGCCCCTCCGGCGATTGAGGAGCGGGGTCCGGGGCGGAGCCAGGGGTGAGCCCCAGCAGACCCCGGACCTTCGCGTACTTCGCCTCCAGGCGGACCCGCGTCGCCTCGTCCAGCACCGCCAGCCGCCCCGGGTCCGCGTTGTGCGCGAGATCGGACTCCTTGACCAGGCGCGCGCCCGGAGTGGCCAGAATGCGCCGCGTGTAGTCCTCGAGCGACTCGCCCTTGCGCTTCGTGAGCGCGAGGACCATGTCCTTGACCGACTGCGGCAGCGCGGCCGCCTCCAGCCACTCCCGGGAGAGCGCGTCGTCCTCCACGGAGTCGTGCAGCCAGCCGGCGGCGATCTGCTCGTCGCTCCCGCCCCGGACGCGTACGCCTTCCGCGACGGCGGCGAGATGCTCGGTGTACGGGCGGTCCGCCTTGTCCTTCTGGGTGGCGTGCGCCTCGCGGGCGATCGCCTCGACCTCGGCCAGGGTCAGCATCTGCTGCGACATGTCCGAGACTGTACGGTCCGGTCGGCCCCGTCCGCCCGGGAGTTCGGGCTGTCTACGCAGCCGCTCCTCGTCGTGTCGGCGCTTGCTGCGTCGCAGCCCATGGCGGCCGTTGTCCTCAATCGCCGGACGGGCCGAATAGCTCGAACCACACCGTCTTGCCGCCCTGTGCGTGCGGAACCACACCCCAGCGGTCGGTGACCGCATCGACCAGCAGCAACCCCCGCCCGTCCTCGGCGAGCCCGTCTTCCGGCTCCCTGAGAGCGGGCAACCCCGGCGCGGCATCGGTGACCTCGATCCGTACGCCTGACTCCTGGCGCAGAACCAGCAGCCCACACCGTCTGTCCGGGACGTGCCGAACGACATTCGCGAGCAGCTCGGTGATCGCCAGCTCGGCCGCGTCGGTCAGCTCTTCCAGCCGCCACAGGTGAAAGTACGAGCGGACGATCCGGCGGAGATGTCGCGCCGAATGCTCACCCACGGTGAACCTCATCCGGTACGTGGCTGATGGCGCGGCATCGATCTGGTGCACGATAACTCCCGGTGGGGCAGGACAGGTTGGTTTGTTCTGCCACCAACCCTGGCGTCGCCCGGTTACGCTCGACTACACCCTGTGAGCAACCCTGCGTACCGTTGGGGGAGTCATGACGCACATCCGAGACCTCGACCCGAGCGCCTCCCCGCTCGACTACTACGGCGCGGAGCTTCGGCGGTTACGCGAAGCCGCCGACCTCAACCAGAAGCAACTCGGCTCGATCATCTACTGCACCGGCTCCCTGGTCGGCCAGATCGAGACCGCGCGCAAGGTCCCGACCAGGGAGTTCTCGGAGCGGGTTGACGCGGCGCTGGGGACGGAGGGGGCGATGTCGCGGCTGGTGGGGTTGGTGCTTCGGAGCCAACTTCCGTCCTGGTTTCAGCCGTACGCGGAGCTGGAGTCGCGGGCGACGTACATCTCCACGTACCAGGCGCAGGTCGTCTACGGCCTGCTGCAGACCGAGTCGTACGCGCGGGCCGTGCTGGCTGCGCCCTCACCGGACAACCTGGACGAGCTGGTCGCGGCCCGCATCGAGCGGCAGCGCGTCCTGGCGCGGGAGCACCCGCCGCTGACCTGGGTGGTGCTGGACGAGGCCGCACTGTACCGGCCGATCGGCGGCCCGGTGGTCATGCGAAACCAACTCCGCCACCTTTTGGAACTGCGCGACCAGCGCCGGGTGAACGTGCAGGTGCTGCCCTTCTCGGCCGGTGAACACACCGGGTTGACAGGCTCGTTCACGCTGATGCGATTCGGCCAGGACCCGGATCTCCTCTACACCGAGGACTTTGTGTCAGGTCACGCGACCGCCAACCCCGAGGCAGCCAACGAGGGTTCACTCCGTTACGCTCGCCTGCAGGCCGCAGCCCTCTCTGTTGAGGATTCGGCGGCACTGATCAGCCGCGTGATGGAGGAGCGATATGGGCCCGAGCCGGAACCTGACGAACGCGGCGTGGCGTAAGTCGAGTTACAGCGGCGACAGCGGCGGCGAGTGCGTCGAGTGCGCCACCCTCGGCGAGGCCACCTGGACCAAGTCCTCGTACAGCGGGAGCAGCGGAGGCGACTGCGTCGAGGTCGCCGCCTGCCCCGCCGCCGTCGCCGTCCGCGACTCCAAGAACCCCGAGGGCCCGGCCCTCACCGTCGCGGCAGCGGCCTTCGCCGCGTTCGTCGAATTCGCCGCCACCAACTAAGCGGCGCCCGCCAGGGCGAGCAGCGCGCGGTCGGTCCCGCGACCGCCGATCACCGCAAGCCCCACCGGCAGTCCGTCCACCGCCATCCGGGGCAGCACCACGCACGGCAGGCCCGCGCCGCTCGCCAGGCAGGTGAGGCGGAAGGTGCCTTGCCGGGTGGCGGCCTTCCGTTCGGGGTCCTCGTCGATCAGCGGCGCGGGCCCACTCGCTGCGGGCAGGAGCAGTACCGCGTCGTCGGGGATCGCCGCGCGCAGGTCGCGGGCCGTCCGGTGGAGTAGCGACTCCGCGCCCGCCCGTTCCTCGGGAGTCACCGCCTCCGCACGGGCGAACCGGGCCTCTACGCCCGGCCCCAGCGTGCCGGGGTGGGCGCTCACCCACTCCCCGTCGCACTCCCACACCTCTGCGGCCTGCACCGTCGCGAAGGCCACTGCCCGCTCCGCCGGATCGCCGCCCAGGGACGGGACTTGCTCGATCCGCAGGCCCAGCCGTTCGGCCAGTCCGGCCGATGCCGGGCCGAAGGCCTCGCGTACGCCCGCGTCGGCGAGCGCGACGAGGTCCGCGGCCACCAGGGCCGTACGGAACGGGGCTTCGTCGCCACCCCGAGGGAGCAGTACATCGCCGAGCCGCGCCAGCGTGTCCGCGTCCCGCGCGAGCCAGGCGACGGTGTCGAAGGAGGGGGCCAGCGGCAGCATTCCGGTCGCGGGGACGGCGCCATGGGTGGGCCGCAGGCCGTAGAGCCCGCAGTACGAGGCCGGTACGCGGATCGATCCTGCGGTGTCGCTGCCCAGACCGGCGTCTGCCTCCCCGAGGGCGACCGCGGCGGCCGGGCCGCTGGAGGAGCCGCCGGGGACGCGGCCGGGGGCGGCGGGGTTGGGCGGGGTGCCGTAGTGGGCGTTGGTGCCGTTGAGGCTGTAGGCGAATTCGTCGGTCTGGGCGATGCCGGTGATGTCGGCGCCTGCCGCCAGGAGGGCGGCGACGGCCCAGGAGTGGGCGGGCTGGGGCTCGGCCTCGGCCAGCCAGGCGGGGTTGCCGGCGCCCAGTTTGTGCCCAGCGACGGCGTGCACGTCTTTGACGGCCAGGCGTACGCCTGGCAGCGGGCCACTGCCGGAGCCGGTGACCAGGGGGTTGCCGTGCTCGCGCCAGACGGCGTTGTCCGTTGCTGCCACCGGGACTCCTCAGGATGCGGTCGTGGCGCCCAGCATCTCTTGGACCTGTCCGTCGCGGACGGAGCACGGCCTTCGGCCATGTCCTCAATCGCCGGACGGGCTGGGCTTCACGGGCTGGGCTTCACGGGCTGGGTTTCACGCCTCGCGGCACAGGAGCAGCAGCGCGCGGTCGTCGTTGACGTCCTTTGCCACCGCCTCGATCAGATGCCAGGCCGCGCCTTCGAAGCCCGAGAGGACGTAGCGGTCGGCCTCCCCCGTAAGGCGGTCTATGCCCTCGCTGATGTCCCGGCCCGACGCCTCGACCAGGCCGTCCGTGAAGAGCATCAGTACGTCGCCGGGGCGCAGCGAGCCCTTGACCGGGTCGAACTGGGCGCCGTCGTAGACACCGAGTAGCGGCCCCTCGGTGTCCTTCTCCTCCCAGCGGCCGCTTCCCGCGTGCAGCTGGAGGGCGGGGAGGTGGCCCGCCGACAAGAGCTCGTAGTCGCCGGAGTCCAGGTCCAGGACAAGGTGGATGGAGGTCGCGAAGCCCTCGTCCCAGTCCTGGCGGAGCAGATAGCCGTTGGCTGCGGGAAGGAAGCCGTGCGGCGGGAGCGAGCCGAGCAGGCCGCCGAAGGCGCCGGACAGCAGGAGCGCGCGGGATGCCGCGTCCATGCCCTTGCCCGAGACGTCGGTGAGGACGACTTCGAGGGTGCGGCCGCCGTTCGTACGGGCCGCGACCACGAAGTCGCCCGAGAAGGACTGGCCGCCGGCCGGGCGCAGCGACATCTCGCGGTGCCAGCCGCCCGGCAGCCGCGGCAGGGCGCTCTGTACGCGGATGCGTTCGCGGAGGTCGAAGAGCATCGTTCCGCCCCGCCGCCAGGGCACGCCGACGCGTGCTCTGAACTGGGCGATGAGCAGACCGAAGAAGCCGCAGGCCGCGACCGTCAGGACCGTGCCGGGGGTGACCCTCGCGGGGCCTTCGGTGTACGGGCCGAGGACGACCGCCTCGATGATCAGGGCCGCCGCCGCCCCCGCGTACAGACCCAGCAGGCTCGCCGGGCGCAGCAGCAGACCGCCGGCCACGATGGGCAGGACCAGGGCGGCCGGGGAGACCCAGACCGGCAACACGATCGTGCCCCAGGTGAAGGCGGGGATCGTGAGCAGCAGTCCGGCGAGGGCGATCCAGTCGGAGCCGTCACCTCGGAAGTAGTCGACCCCGGACTTGCGCAGGGCGATACGTGCCCGGTGCACCGCTTTCCGCGACCGGGCCGTGTACGCGTCTGCTGCAGAGCCACGGGCCATTGGCCTGGACCCTATCCACCCACTCGGCTCCCGTGCAGGGGGACCCCTGTGACAATGCGTTCGAAATCGGGTCGCCCAGACGACGTAGCCCTGGTAGTCATGGCATATGACGACAGAGCTGAGGGTGCTGCGTCCGTCCGAATGGGACGACTGGTACAGGAAGTTGATACTCGCCTTCGGCGGCGTCGACGAATCCCCGGAGGAGCGGGAGCTCTGGGATTCGCTGACCGAGCACGAGCGCTCGATCGGGGTCTGGGACGGGGAGGACTGCGTCGGGACGGCCGGGGCGTTCTCGTTCCGGCTCTCGGTGCCGGGCGGGGCCGTGGTGCCGGCGGCGGGCGTGACGATGGTGAGCGTGGCGGCGACCCAC
Organism: Streptomyces lunaelactis; assembly: GCF_003054555.1. Lineage (NCBI taxonomy): Bacteria > Bacillati > Actinomycetota > Actinomycetes > Kitasatosporales > Streptomycetaceae > Streptomyces > Streptomyces lunaelactis. The sequence continues at coordinate 2,957,615 of NZ_CP026304.1, forward strand.
CGGCGGCGCGGGGTGCTCACGTCGATGATGCGGCGTCAGCTCGATGACGTACGAAAGTGGGGCGAACCGCTCGCCGTACTGACGGCCTCGGAGCCCGCGATCTACGGACGGTTCGGCTACGGGGCCGCGACCTTGCAGCTGCGGGCGGAGATCGACACGGCGCGGGTGCGGCTCGCGGTGCCTGAGGGCACGGACGACATCCGGCTGCGGCAGGTGAAGCCCACGGACGTGGGGGCGGAGTGCGAGGCGGTGTACGCGCGGCTGGTCGCCGGGCGGCCCGGGATGCTCGCCCGCCGGCCCGGCTGGGAGCGGCTGCCGGTCCTGGACGCGCCGGCCGACCGGGAGGGCGCGTCGCCGCTGCAGTGCGTGCTCGCGGAGCGGGGCGGGGAGGTCGTGGGGTACACCCTGTTCCGGATCAAGCCGTCCTGGGACACGGCCGGTCCGAACGGCACGGTGATCCTGCAGGATCTGGAAGCGCTGGATCCGGCGGGGTGCGCCGCGCTGTGGCGTTTCCTCTTCGGCATCGACCTGACCTCGAAGCTGCGGATGCTGAACCGTCCGGTGGACGACCCCTGGCAGCACCTGGTCTCCGACATCCGGCGCTGCAATGTCCGGCTGCGGGACTCGCTGCATGTGCGGCTGGTGGAGGTGGGGGCGGCGCTGGAGGCGCGGACGTACCGGACGCCGGTGGATGTCGTCATGGACGTCGAGGACGACTTCTGTCCGTGGAACGCGGGGCGGTGGCGGCTGACGGGCGACGCGAAGGGGGCGTCGTGCAAGCGGACGGAGGACGAAGCCGACCTGACGCTGTCCGTAAGGGAGTTGGGCTCGGCGTACCTGGGCGGGATCTCGCTGTCGGCGCTGGCGGGGCGGGCGGGTACGGGAGGTTCGGGCGGGCGCGGTGGCCGAGGCGTCGGGGGCGTTCGCGTCGGACGTCGCGCCGTGGTTGCCTCACGGCTTCTAGGGCGTGCGGCGGGGGAAACTAACCCCGTTGGCAAACCCCGCACCAGAAAAGATTGCGTGCGGCGAGACCGGCGGTGCGGATCTCGCCGCCGCAGACATGGCAGGGCTGCAGCGCCCGGCGGTAGACGTAGACCTCGCCGCCGTGGTCGTCGACGCGCGGCGGGCGGCCCATCGCCTCAGGGGTGTGTTCGGGGCGGACCGTGTCGATGCGGTTGTTCCGTACGCCCTCGCGCATCAACCCCACGAGATCATTCCAGATGGCTGTCCACTCGGTGCGACCGAGGTCCCTACCCGCGCGGTACGGGTCGATGCCGTGCCGGAACAGGACCTCGGCGCGGTAGACATTGCCGACGCCCGCGATGACCTTCTGGTCCATCAGCAGCGCGGCAACCGTCGTACGGGAACGGGAGATTCGGGCCCAAACCGCGTCCGGATCGCCGTCGGGACGGAGCGGGTCCGGGCCGAGGCGGTCGTGTATCGCCTGCTTCTCGCCGTCGGTGATGAGCCCGCAGGTCGTGGGGCCGCGCAGATCGACGTACGCGGTGGGGCCGGCGAGGCGCAGCCTCACCGTGTCGGTGGGCGGCGGCGCGGGAGCGTCCCCGAAGTTCACCTTGCCGAAGAGGCCCAGGTGGATGTGGACCCAGCCGAGCGGGCCGAAGCCGAGGAACAGGTGCTTGCCGTGCGCCTCAGTGGTCTCCAGGATCTGGCCGTCGACCAGCGCCGCGCTGTCGGAGAACTTCCCCTGCGGGCTGGACGCACGCACAGGCCGGCCGCCGAACCTCTCGAAGTGGTCGGCGGCCAGTCGGTGGATCGTGTGCCCCTCGGGCACGCTCAGCCCTGCTGCGGGTGGTGGGCCGGGATCGGGGGGAGCTCGCCGGTCGCCTCGTACGCGGAGAGCATCTCGATGCGGCGCGTATGACGCTCCTCACCCGAGTACGGAGTGGTGAGGAAGATCTCGACGAACTTGGTCGCCTCTTCCTGGGTGTGCATCCGGCCGCCGACGCTGATCACGTTGGCGTCGTTGTGCTCGCGGCCGAGCGCGGCGGTCTGCTCGCTCCAGGCGAGTGCGGCACGTACGCCCTTGACCTTGTTCGCGGCGATCTGCTCGCCGTTGCCGGAGCCGCCGATCACGATGCCGAGGCTGTCCGGGTCCGCGGCCGTCTTCTCGGCGGCACGCAGGCAGAACGGGGGGTAGTCGTCCTGGGCGTCATAGATATGGGGACCGCAGTCGACGGGGTCGTGGCCATGGGCCTTGAGCCACTCGACGAGATGGTTCTTGAGTTCGAAGCCGGCATGGTCGGAGCCGAGGTACACGCGCATGGTCCGAGTGTGGCACGCGAGGGGCTGGGCAGCGGTCAGCGGGGTCGGGACCCGCTGGACTTCAGGCCCCCGCCAAAGGCTCCGTACAAGATCCTCACCTAACGATCCGGAGTCGGACCTTCCGTACCCCGCCGCTGCGGGTTTTTAATGCGGGGGCTCGTGACCCGAGTGCACCCCAAACTTAAGGATTCGTCCATGACCTCGCAGCAGACCCTTACGAAGGAAGGCGAGCAGCCCGGTACACCCGGTAAGCCGCAGTCCTCCGACGGTCTCCAGGCCGGACTCAAAAACCGGCATCTGTCCATGATCGCCATCGGCGGTGTGATCGGTGCCGGCCTGTTCTTCGGCTCCAGTTCCGGAATCGCCGCGGCGGGCCCGGCCATCCTTCTGTCGTACGCACTCGTGGGCGCGCTGGTCGTCTTCGTGATGCGGATGCTCGGTGAGATGGCCGCCGCCAACCCGACCTCCGGCTCCTTCTCCGCCTACGCGGACCGGGCGCTGGGACGGTGGGCCGGATTCTCGATCGGCTGGCTGTACTGGTTCTTCTGGGTCGTGGTGCTGGCGGTCGAGGCGACGGCCGGCGCGAAGATCCTCGAAAGCTGGATTCCGGACGTCCCGCAGTGGGGCTGGGCGCTGATCGTGATGGTCGTGCTGACGGTCACGAACCTGGCGTCGGTGGCCTCGTACGGCGAGTTCGAGTTCTGGTTCGCGGGCATCAAGGTCGTCGCGATCAGCGCGTTCGTGCTGATCGGCGTGCTGGCCGTGTTCGGCGTGCTGCCGGGCTCGGACAACCCCGGGGCGGGCTTCGCGCATCTGACGGACGCCGGCGGATTCATGCCGAACGGCGCGGGCGCGATTCTGACCGGTGTGCTGATGGTCGTCTTCTCCTTCATGGGCAGCGAGATCGTGACGCTGGCGGCGGGCGAGTCCGAGGACCCGCAGCGTGCGGTCACCAAGGCGACGAACAGCGTGATCTGGCGGATCGGCGTCTTCTACCTGGGCTCGATCTTCGTGGTGCTGACGCTGCTGCCGTGGAACGACAAGTCGATCATCGACAAGGGCTCGTACGTCGCGGCGCTGGACTCGATCGGTATCGCGCACGCCGGGCAGATCATGAACGTGATCGTGCTGACGGCGGTGCTGTCCTGCCTCAACTCGGGGCTGTACACCGCCTCGCGGATGGCGTTCTCGCTCGGGCAGCGCGGCGATGCGCCGAAGGCCTTCGGCCGTACGAACTCGCGCGGCGTGCCGCAGGCGGCCATTCTCGGTTCCGTGGTCTTCGGCTTCCTGGCCGTCTTCTTCAACTACAAGTGGCCCGACACCGTGTTCGCGTTCCTGCTGAACTCGTCCGGCGCGGTCGCGCTGTTCGTGTGGCTGGTCATCTGCGTCACGCAGCTGCGCATGCGCGGGATCATCCTGCGGGAGATGCCGGAGAAGCTTGTGGTGCGGATGTGGCTGTTCCCGTATCTGACCTGGCTGACGATCGCGATGATCCTGTTCGTGCTGGGCTACATGGTCTACGACGGTGGCGACGCGCGTGATCAGGTGCTGCTGTCGCTGCTGGTGGCGGCTCTGGTGATCGGGATCGCGGTGTTGCGGCAGGTGCTCGGCAAGGGCGGTGCGGATGCGTCCGACGACGGCGTTCAGAGTGGCGTGAAGGACTCGGTCACCCGGTCGTAGGTGGTCAGGGCGGCGCTCTGTGAGGCGGCGGCGTACCAGACGTTGAGCTGGTACGACTTGCCGCCGGTGTTGAAGCCGACCTGGCGGGCGCGCCAGGGGGTGCCGCCCTGGGTGAAGACGTACTCCCAGATGATCGCCGGGCGGCCGCGGAAGGTGGTGCGCTCCAGGCGGATCTTGCGGTAGCCGGGGGCGTCGGCGCTGTCGCGCTCGAACTGCTGCCATTGGGTGAGGAGATCGCCGCCTCGTACGAGTGCGTACGAGGCGGCGATTTCTTGCTGTCCGTCGGGCGAGTGGTAGTGCACGTTGGACGGGCTCTTGGCGCTGCGGGTCCAGGCTTTGGGGGGTGCCCAGGCGAAACCCGTCTCGTTGCGGGTGCCGGGGCTCGCTCGGGGGGTCGTGGGTGGTGGCGCGTGAGAAGTGCCGGCGACGGTGGGGGTGTTGCTGCTGCTGACGCCTGTGCCGTCGGGGTCCTGGGCGGTGAGGAGGATGACGGCGGCGGTGCCGAGGGTGAGGGCGGCGAGGGTTGTGGCGGCGATGAGGGTCCGGGTGCGGGGGCCGGTGCGGGTGCGGGGCCGGTTCGTTCTTGCTCCCTGCCCGCCCTTCCCGAAACCGGGGCAGGCCCCGGGCCCACGGCCTTCGGCCGTGTCCTCAATCGCCGGACGGGCTTGATTTTCCGGCGATTGAGGCGCCGGGGCCGGGGGCTCCGGGTCCGGGCGGGCAGCAGGGGCCTCGGGCGTGGGGATCGGGAGCGTGGGGACGTAGCGCGCGGGCTCCGGCATCCGCGGCGCCGCCACCCGCTCCAGGGCCTCGTACACCTCCTCAAGACCCGGCCGCTCCGCCGGGTTCTTGAGCAGCAAGGAGGTCAGGAGCTCCGACAACGGGCCCGCCTCCGGCGGGAGTTCCGGCTCCTCGTAGAGCACCGCGTGCAGCGTCGCCAGCGTCGTCGGGCGGGTGAACGGCGACCTGCCCGCCACCGCCGCGCACAGCGTCGCGCCCAGCGACCACAGGTCCGACGGCGGGCCCGGGTGGCCGCCCACCCGTTCGGGGGCCATGTAGTCGGGCGAGCCGATCAGCATCCCCGCGACCGTCAGCTGCGCCGCGTCCTGGATCGCCGCGATGCCGAAGTCCGTCAGGACGACCCTCCCGCCCGCTCCCAGCAGCACATTGCCCGGCTTGATGTCGCGGTGCAGGACCCCGACGGCATGCACCTCGCGCAGGGCCGCGACCAGGCCCATGCCGATCCGCGCCGCCTCCCCCGGCGGCAACGGGCCGTCCTCTACGAGGAGTTGCTCCAGCGAGCGGGACGCCACCAGCTCCATCACGATCCACAGCCGGTCGCTCTCCTCGACCACGTCGTAGACCCGCACCACATTGGGGTGGTCGATCCGGGCCGTGGCGCGCGCCTCGCGCAGGGTGCGTTCGCGGCGGATGCGGGTGTCCTCCGCGTCCGCGTCGTCCATCCGCATCTCTTTGACCGCGACAGGACGATCCAGCATTTCGTCCGCCGCCCGCCACACCCGCCCCATTCCCCCCTGCCCAATGCTTTCGTCCAGCCGGTATCGCCCCGCCACCAATAGCCCCGGAATACCCGGCATTCCCGTCCGCCCCCTCGGCACCTACTGCGACCAGGACAGAAGCATGAACTTGCCCCCATGACAGCACAGTTCCGCGCAATCTTGTGGAACCCTTCTTCTACGCACTGCACGACGCGCGTCAAGGGGGCTGGGAATGCACGGAAAACGCTCGGGATCACTATCGCGATCAGTATCGGGCTCCATAGTCGCGGCCATTGCCGTGGGCGTACTGATTCTGCCGTCCAGCGCATACGCCGACCATCCGGAGCCCGGGAGCAGCCAGGGGGGCACGCCCGGGCCCGCCGCACCCGCAGATGTGAGGATCACGACCGAACTGCCCGGGAAAATCACGGTCGACAACACAACCGAGAAGACCACCGTCACCGCGACGGTCGCCAACGGCGGGACCAAGGACAGCGGTCCGGTCACCCTCTCCGTCGTGGGCTTCGACGGAATGAAGATCACGGCGGTCGAGGGCTGCGTGCCGATTCCGGAGGGCCGGCTGCCCCAGGGCTCCAACAGCGGTTACGCCTGCGTCATCGACAACATCGCGGCCGGCAAGCACCGTTCGTACGAGGTGGCAGCTACCTTCGATCTGCAGAAGACCGGCAAGATCTGTCTGCCCGTCACCGAGGGCACCAGCGAGAAGCTGATCTGGCAGCAGGGGCCCGTCCCCTTCGGTACCTCGCAGCCGACGCCGAACGCGCCCGACACTCCCCTCCTCCTGGGCACCGACAATGTGCCCTTCGGGCCCGAGAAGCCGCCGGCCGCGGACGATCTGCCGCGCACCGGGCCGGCCGGCAGCACGCTGCCGCTCGCTCTCGCCGCCCTCGCGCTCTTCGCGCTCGGCGGTACGGGCATCTGGTGGACGACCCGCAGGGCCGGGCGCCCCTGAGAGATCCGACGCCCGGGAACCCCGGGACGGCACAGAAGGGCCCGCGGCCGCCGGCGGCCGCGGGCCCTTCCGCGTCGGAGCCGACCGGAGCGATCAGCCCTGGCGGCCGATGAGCTTCCAGGTGGTGGGCAGCGCGCCCATCGCCAGGGCCGCCTTCAGCGCGTCACCGATGAGGAAGGGCACCAGGCCCGCGGCGATCGCGGCGCTGAACGACATCCCGGTGGCCAGGGAGAGGTACGGGACACCGACCGCGTAGATGATCACGGAGCCGGCCACCATCGCGCCCGCGGTGCGCAGGACCGAGCGGTCCGCGCCGCGGCGGGCGAGGGCGCCGACGACCGTGGCCGCGAGCAGCATGCCGAGGATGTAGCCGAAGGACGGCATCGCGTAGCCGGAAGCGCCCTCCGCGAACCACGGCATGCCCGCCATGCCCACCACCGCGTAGAGCGCGAGGGAGAGGAAGCCGCGGCGGGCGCCGAGCGCGGTGCCGACGAGGAGCGCGGCGAAGGTCTGGCCGGAGACCGGGACCGGGGAGCCGGGGACCGGGACGGCGATCTGGGCCGCTATGCCGGTGAGCACGGCGCCGCCGAGTACGAGCGCGATGTCCTTCGTACGGGAGGCGGGCAACAGGTCGGCGAGGACCGCTCCCGGGCGTGCGGTGACGGAAGCAGTGCTCATCGGGACTCCGCGAAAGGTGAGGGCAGGTGGGGACAGGCCGACGGTAGCCCACCCGGAATCGGTCGATCACCATCAGCCGTCCACAAAGCGGCGGTTGGCGGCTTGGTGGAGTTCGCACAAAGGATGGGTCTCAATCGACCTGAATCGCGGGAGCACGTGACGCTCATCACTGAGGTCCGGGGCCCGGGGAGCTGTTGTGCGGGAAGGGCCGCGGCTCGGCCAGACTGTAGGTTCCCCATAACCGATCCACGCAACTGTTCCAGAGTTGAGGTACGGGCGCGACGTGCGTGCGTGTTCACCTTGGGTGAGCATCGTGCCCGTATAGCGGACATGCGCTCCCTGTAAACGGGGCTCGCGCCCAGACTGTGCGTCGCTCTCCCGTCTCAGCAACTGAACAGGGCATGCCCATGTCTCGGACTTCCGCGCCCGCGCCCGTCGACCAGCAGGTCGGCGCTTCGCTCTCGCACGGACTCAAGCAACGCCATCTGTCGATGATCGCCCTGGGCGGTGTGATCGGCGCCGGCCTCTTCGTCGGCTCCGGCGCCGGCATCGCCGCGGCCGGTCCTTCCATCGTCGTCGCGTACGCGATATCGGGCCTGCTCGTCATGCTCGTGATGCGCATGCTCGGCGAGATGTCGGCCGCGAACCCGGCGTCCGGCTCCTTCTCGGTGCACGCCGAGCGGGCGATCGGACCGTGGGCGGGCTTCACCGCGGGCTGGGCGTTCTGGTTCCTGCTCTGTGTGGCCGTCGGCCTCGAAGGCATCGGCGCCGCCAAGATCATGACGGGCTGGCTGCCGGGCACACCCGAGTGGGCCTGGGTCGCCCTCTTCATGCTGGTGTTCTGCGGCACGAACCTGGCGGCCGTGAAGAACTTCGGCGAGTTCGAGTTCTGGTTCGCGGCGCTGAAGGTCGGCGCGATCGCGCTCTTCCTCGGCATCGGCGTGCTGGCGATCCTCGGCATCCTCCCGGGCACCGACGCGCCCGGCACCGCCAACCTCACCGGCGAGGGCGGCTTCATGCCGAACGGCTCGGAGGGACTCGTCGTCGGTCTGCTCGCCTCGGTCTTCGCGTACGGCGGTCTGGAGACGGTCACCATCGCGGCGGCGGAGTCCGAACACCCGGTCCAGGGCGTCGCGAAGGCCGTGCGTACGGCGATGTGGCGCATCGCGCTCTTCTACATCGGCTCGATGGCGGTCATCGTCACCCTCGTGCCGTGGGGCGACCCGAAGGTCGTCGAGAAGGGCCCGTACGTCGCGACCCTCGACCACCTGGGCATCCCCGGCGCGGGCCAGATCATGAACATGGTCGTGCTGGTGGCGCTGCTCTCCGCGATGAACGCGAACGTCTACGGCGCGTCGCGCATGGCCTGCTCGCTGGTCGCCCGCGGCCAGGGCCCGAAGGCGCTGGGCAAGGTCTTCGGCGGCGTGCCGCGCACGGCGGTACTGGTCTCCTCCGTCTTCGGCTTCCTGTGTGTGCTGCTCAGCTACTGGCGCCCGAACGACGTCTTCATGTGGCTGCTCAACATGATCGGCGCCGTGATCCTGGTCGTCTGGTTCTTCATCGCCGTCTCGCAGTTGCTGCTGCGCCGGCAACTGGAGCGGGAGTCCCCGGAGAAGCTGGTCGTGAAGATGTGGCTGTACCCCGGGCTGACGTGGGCCGCGCTGGTGGGGATGGCGGCGGTGTTCGTCCTGATGGCGCGCGAGCCGGACACGCGGACGCAGCTGTACTACACAGGCGGGTTGACACTGGCGCTGGCGCTGGCGGGGTACGTGCGGCAGGTCGCGGCGTCGCGCAAGGGGTGAGCATTCCCTCGTAACCGGGGCAAGCCCCGGACCCCGTACGGCAACCTCAAGCCCCGCCGGCGATTGAGGCGCGGGGTCCTGGGGCGGAGCCCCAGTTTCGGGAACGGGCGGGGTGGGGGAACAGACCCACATGCCCGCACTCACCCAGCGTCGCTCGTTCCTGCTCGCCGCCGGCGCCGTGACCGCCGCCGCCGCGCTGCCCGCCACGCTGCCCGCCACGCAAGCCGCCGCGGACAACAGGCGGTTCACGAACGGCCCCCTCGTCATCGGACACCGCGGCGCCGCCGGCTGGCGCCCCGAGCACACCGCCGCCGCCTACACCTTCGGCGCCCACTCAGGGGCCGACTGGATCGAGCCGGATCTCGTCCCTACCAAGGACCACGTCCTCGTCGTCCGCCACGAGAACGAGATCTCACAGACCACGGACATCGCGGCGCATCCCGAGTTCGCGGACCGGCGTACGGCCAAGACGGTCGACGGCCGGGCCGTGACCGGCTGGTTCACGGAGGACTTCACGCTCGCCGAGCTGAAGACCCTGCGGGCGGTCGAGCGGCTGCCGCTCGTCCGCAACCGCAACACCGTCTTCGGCGGCCGCGAGCAGATCATGACCTTCCAGGAGGTCGTCGACCTCGCCCGCACCCTGTCCCGGCAGCACGGCCGCCGGATCGCGGTCTTCCCGGAGACCAAACACCCGACATACTTCCGCTCCATCGGCCTGCCGCTGGAGCCGGAGCTCATACGCGTCATCCGGCGCAACCGGCTCGACGCGCGCGAGTGCGTCGTGCAGTCCTTCGAGCCGTCCAGCCTGCTGCGCATCGCCGAAGCTCGCCTGCGCCTTCCGCTGTGGCAGGCGCTCGGCACCACCGGCGGGCCGTACGGCCACCCGAAGACGTACGCGCAGATGATGACCCCGGCCGGGCTGCGCGAGATCGCGGAGTACGCGGACTGGATCGGCCCGGACAAGTCCTCGGTGGTCGCGCCGTCATCACTGCTGGCGGACGCGCACGCGGCGGGCCTGAAGGTCGGCGCGTACACCTTCCGCGCGGAGAACCAGTTCCTTCCGGCAGCCCTGCGCCGAGGCACCAACCCCAGCGATTTCGGTGACGCGTTCGCCGAGTACGCCCTGCACTACGGGCTCGGCGTGGACGCCGTCGTCACCGACTTCCCGGACCTCGCGGTGATCGCCAGGAACGGCCTCACGGCCTAGGACCATCGCCTGATCACCCCCCGGCCCTCCTGCTGCTAGCGTGCACTTGCATAAGATGTGCAATAAGCAGCCGGAGGGACCGGACATGGCCATTTACACGCTTCCTGAACTTCCTTATGACTACGCGGCGCTCGAACCGGTCATCAACCCGCAGATCATCGAGCTCCACCACGACAAGCACCACGCCGCCTACGTCAAGGGCGCCAACGACACCCTCGAGCAGCTCGAGGAGGCGCGCGACAAGGAGGCCTGGGGGACGATCAACGGCCTGGAGAAGAACCTCGCGTTCCATCTCTCCGGCCACATCCTGCACTCGATCTACTGGCACAACATGACCGGCGACGGCGGCGGCGAGCCGCTGGAGACGGACGGCGTCGGCGAACTCGCGGACGCGATCGCCGAGTCCTTCGGTTCCTTCGCCGGCTTCAGGGCCCAGCTGACCAAGGCCTCCGCGACCACCCAGGGCTCGGGCTGGGGCGTCCTCGCCCATGAGCCGGTCAGCGGCCGTCTGATCGTCGAGCAGATCTACGACCACCAGGGCAACGTCGGCCAGGGCTCGGTCCCGATCCTGGTCTTCGACGCCTGGGAGCACGCCTTCTACCTTCAGTACAAGAACCAGAAGGTGGACTTCATCGAGGCGATGTGGAAGGTCGTCAACTGGCAGGACGTGGCGAAGCGTTACACCTCCGCGAAGCAGCGCGCGAACAACCTGCTGCTGGCTCCGTAGTACCGGACCTCAAAAGCGTCCTGCTCGTGATCGTCTTCTCAACCTTCACGTGCGGGCGGAGTAACGAAGAACCCCCGCGAGGACATGACTCGCGGGGGTTCTTCCATGCGCGGGGCTCTTCCATGCGCGGGGCTCTTCCGTGCACGGCCGACCGGTCAGTCGAAGATCGGGCCCTGGGTCCGCGTGCGCTTGATCTCGTAGAAGCCCGGGATGGACGCGACCATCAGCGTGCCGTCCCACAGCTTCGCCGCCTCCTCGCCCTTCGGCGCCGGGGTGACGACCGGGCCGAAGAAGGCGATCTGCTCGCCGTCCGCGCCCGGGACCGCGATGACAGGGGTGCCGACCTCCTGGCCGACCTTGTCGATGCCCTCCTTGTGGGAGGCGCGCAGCTCGGTGTCGTACGTGTCGGAGTCGGCGTACTCGATCAGCTCCGCCGGCAGGCCGACCTCCTCCAGCGCGGCCACGATGCCCTCGCGGGTGTTGCCCTCGCCGCGGTTGTGGAAGCGGGTGCCGAGCGCCGTATAGAGGTCGCCGAGTATCTCGTCGCCGTGCTTCTGCTGCGCGGCTATGACCACCCGGACCGGGCCCCACGCCTGCTTCAGGCCCTCGCGGTACTGCTCCGGGAGCTCGTCGAGCTTGTCCTCGTTCAGCACGGCGAGGCTCATCACATGCCAGCGGACCTCGACGTCGCGGACCTTCTCCACCTCGAGCATCCAGCGGCTGGTCATCCAGGCCCAGGGGCACAGGGGGTCGAACCAGAAGTCCACGGGGGTCTTGCCGCGCTTGCCGTTCTGGGACATGTCTCTCCTCGTTATGACGTTGTGAACGCCTCGAACGGGCAACGCCACCGCTCACCGCCGGATTCCCGGATACCGCGTGCCAGGTGCACATGGCAGGATCGGTGCTGTTCGAACGAGACACAAAGGAGTGCCCGTGCCCGGTGAGAATCTGTCCCGCGACGAGGCCCGTCAGCGGGCCGAGCTGCTGTCCGTCGACGGGTACGAGGTGGCCCTCGACCTGCGTTCGGCGGTCGGGGAGGTTCCGGAGGGCTCCGGGCCGCGCACCTTCCGTTCGGTGACGACGATCCGCTTCAGGGCCACCCGGCCGGGGATGAGGACCTTCGCCGATCTGCTGGCGCCCGCCGTCACGGCCGTGACACTGAACGGCGAGAAGCTGGACACCGCCGCCGTCTTCGACGGGTCACGGATCACGCTGGACAGGCTGGCCGCGGAGAATGTGCTGGTCGTGGACGCGCAGTGTGCGTACAGCCGGACGGGCGAGGGGCTGCACCGCTTCGTCGATCCGGAGGACGGCGAGGTCTATCTCTACACGCAGTACGAGCCCGCCGACGCGCGCCGTGTCTTCGCCACGTTCGAACAGCCGGACCTGAAGGCGCCGTTCCGCCTGGAGGTGACCGCGCCCGAGGGCTGGACCGTCTGGAGCAACGGGGCGGAGGAGTCGCGGGACGGGGAGACCTGGCGCTTCGCGGAGACGAAGCCGATCTCGACGTACATCACGGCGGTCGTCGCCGGTCCGTACCACTACAGGACCGACCGCTACAGCCGGACCTTCGACGACGGCACGACGCTGGAGATCCCGCTCGGTGCGATGTGCCGCAAGGGGCTCGCGCGGCACTTCGACGCGGACGACATCTTCCTGGTGACGAAGCAGGGTCTGGACTTCTTCCACGACCACTTCGACTATCCGTACCCCTTCGGGAAGTACGACCAGGCGTTCGTGCCCGAGTACAACATCGGCGCGATGGAGAACCCGGGGTGTGTGACCTTCCGCGAGGAGTTCGTCTTCCGCGGGAAGGTGACGCAGGCGGCGTACGAGCGCCGGGCGAACGTCATCCTGCACGAGATGGCGCACATGTGGTTCGGCGATCTGGTCACCATGCAGTGGTGGGACGACCTGTGGCTGAAGGAGTCGTTCGCGGACTTCATGGGCTCGTTCTCGCTGGTGGAGGCGACCCGGTTCACCAACGGCTGGGTGACCTTCGCCAACAACCGGAAGTCGTGGGCGTACCGCGCCGATCAGCTGCCGTCCACGCATCCGATCACGGCCGACATCCGTGACCTTCAGGACGCGAAGCTGAACTTCGACGGGATCACGTACGCGAAGGGCGCGTCCGTGCTGAAGCAGCTGGTCGCGTACGTGGGGCGGGACGCGTTCATGGAGGGCGCGCGGCGCTACTTCAAGCGGCACGAGTACGGGAACACGCGGCTCGGGGATCTGCTGTCGGTGCTGGAGGAGACGTCCGGGCGGGACATGGCGACGTGGTCGCAGTCCTGGCTGCAGACGGCCGGGGTCAACTCCCTGACTCCTGTGGTCACTTATGACGCGGGGGACCGGATCACGCAGCTCGCGGTGGTCCAGGAGGCGGCCGAATCGCACCCGGAGCTGCGGCCGCACCGGGTGGCGGTGGGCCTGTACCGGCGCACTCCGGCCGGGGAGTTGCTGCGGTACGCGCGGGCCGAGGCCGATGTCGCCGGGCCGCGGACGGTCGTGGAGGGGCTGACCGGGGCGGAGAAGCCGGAGCTGATCCTGGTCAACGACGAGGATCTGACGTACTGCAAGATCCGCTTCGACGAGGGCTCGCTGGCGACGCTGCGGGCGCATCTGGATGACATCACCGACCCGCTGGCGCGGGCGCTGTGCTGGTCGGCGCTGTGGAATCTGACGCGGGACGGGCTGATGCCGGCGCGGGACTTCATCGCGATGGTGCTGCGGTTCGCGGGGCGCGAGTCTGAAATCGGCGTGCTGCAGATGCTGCACGCGTGGGCTCGTTCCGCACTCGTCCACTATGCCGCGCCCCAGTGGCGCGAGGAGGGCGGGCGGCTGCTGGCTGAGGGCGCGCTGCGGGAGCTGCGGCTGGCCGAGCCGGGGAGCCAGCACCAGCTGACGTGGGCGCGTTTCTTCGCGACGACGGCGACGTCGGCGGCGGATCTGCAGCTGTTGCAGGGCCTGTTGGAGGATACGGCGAAGATCGACGGTCTGGATGTGGACCAGGAGCTGCGCTGGGCGTTCCTGGAGCCGCTGGCCTCGCACGGGGTGGCGGACGAGTCCGCGATCGCGGGGGAACTGTCCCGCGACGACACGGCGTCGGGCAAGCGCCACCAGGTGCGCTGCCTGGCGGCCCGGCCGTCGGCGGCGGTGAAGGACCAGGCGTGGGCGGCGGTGGTGGAGTCGGACGCGCTCTCCAACGCGCTGGTGGAGGCGACGATTTCGGGCTTCGCGCAGGCGGGGCAGCGGGAGCTGCTGGCGCCGTACGCGTCGAAGTACTTCGACGCGATCGAGCGGGTGTGGGCGGAGCGGTCGATCCAGATCGCGATGGACGTGGTGAAGGGCCTGTTCCCGGGCCTGCAGGACAACGCGGGAACGCTGGCGGCGACGGACGCGTGGCTGTCCTCGCACCCGGACGCGCCGCCGGCACTGCGGCGGCTGGTGCTGGAGGCGCGGGACGACTTGGCGAGGGGGTTGCGGGCACAGGCGTGCGACACGGGTGCGGGTGCGGGTGCGGGCGCGGGTGCCTGAGGGGGACCCACCCCCCGGACGCGAAACAGGCCTTTTCGGCAGTCGAACGCCCGTACTTTAGGACGGGGTTGTCCTGAATTGTCGACGAGCCTGTAACAGCGGTTAGCCCGCGCCCCACCCGCGGGCATCCCCCCGGCATGAAACACAACACCCCGCTCTCCCCCCTCCCCCTCAGTCACCTCTCCGACGTTCAGCGGCGCGTCCTCTCCGTCGCGCAGCTGCGCGCGCACGGTGTCTCCGCCGCCCGCACCTCCACGCAGTGCCGGCCCGGTGGACCCTGGCAGTTGCTGTTGCCCGGTGTGTACGTTCTGCACCCCGGTCCGCCGACCAGCGACGAGCTGCTGCACGGCACGCTCCTCTTCGCCGGGCGGCCCACCGTGCCCGCGCAGAGCAGCCAGGAGGGGAGTGCGGGGAGGGAAGGGAAGGGCGACGAGGACACCCCCCTGTACGGCGAGGCCATGATCACCGGGCTCGCCGCCCTCGCCCTGCACCGGTTCTCCTCCGCCCCGCCGCTGCTCTCCCTCGACCGGATCGACGTCCTCGTGCCCCGCACCCGGCGCCTGCGGTCGACCGGGTGCGCCCGCGTCGTACGCGCGCACGCGCTGCCCAGACCGCAGGAGATCACCGGCGTGCCCGTCGCCCCCGTGCCCCGCGCCCTCGCCGACGCCGTCGCGCAGCTCGCCGACATCAATGCCGTACGCCGCCTCCTCACCGAGGCCGTACGCGGCGGGCACTGCGAACCCACCGCCGTCGTCAAGGAGCTGAACCGCGCGCGGCTGCTCTCCCGGCCCCACGTCATGGACGCCGTCGACTCACTCCTCGCCGAGGGCCGCGCGCTCGCGGAGGACCGGCTGTACGACCTGGTGCGGACGTACGGGCTCCCCGACCCCGTCTGGAACGTGGACCTGCGGCTGCCCGGCGGCCCCCACCTCGGCGGTGTGGACGCCTACTGGCCCGAGCAGGCCGTCGCGGTCGGGCTGGACACCCGCGCACCGCGCCACGGCGAGGACGCGCTGTGGTCGGAGTACGCCCGTAAACGCGAGCATCTGGAGCGGCTCGGCATCACCGTCGTCCACCTCACGCCCGGGAAGCTGCGGGAGTCGCCGGAGCAGCAGGCGACCGTGGTCCGCACGGCCATGATGGCGTCGGCCGACCGCGACCCGGCCGCCTATGTGGTGGTGCTGCCTCGCTGAGCAACGACCGGGCGGCAGCCCACGAACCAGCGGCCGCCCGGCGCGCGCCCGGCCTGACGTCAGCCGCAGAACTCCGCCTCCACGACCGCCCACGCGTCCCCGGACCAGTCGCCGTTGAAGTTCAGCGCGAGCGAGTGGCTCGTGTCCCGCGTCATCAGCGCCTCGGACGAGGAACCGTGGATGCCGCCCCCGTGGCCCCAGACGTCCTTGCCGCAGCTCGTCTTCAGCCGCATCAGGCCCAGACCGTAGCCGTTGCCCGGCCGCTGCGGGTCCACCTCGACCGTGGTGGTCATCTCCCGGAGCTGCTGCCGCGGCAGCAACCTCCCCTTCAGCAGCGCCCGGTAGAAGCGCTGCAGGTCGGCGGAGTCGGAGACCATCTCGCCGGCCGCCCAGGCGGCCGACGGGTTCAGTTCGGTCACGTCATGGATCCTCGCCTTCGGGTCCTCGGACAGTTTCGAGTAGGCCCGGCCGCTGGGGCGCGGCATCCGGGCGTCGGTCCCTGGCACGGAGGTGGCGCGCAGGGAGAGCGGGCGCAGGATCCGGCGCTCGATCTCGGATCCGTACGACCGTCCCGTCACCTTTTCGACGACCATCCCGGCGAGGATGAAGTTGGTGTTGGAGTAGTGCCAGCTCGCGCCGGGCGCGAAGTCGGGCTCGTGCTCCATCGCGAGCCCCACCAGCTGTCGCGGCGTCCAGGTGTCGTAGCGGTGCTGGAGGAAACCGCCGAAGACCTTCTTCTGGAAGCCCGGGTCGTCGGTGTAGTTGTAGATCCCGCTGGTGTGGTTGAGGAGTTGCCTCAGGGTGATCCGGCGCCCGTCGTGGCCGTGGCCGCGCACCACGCCGGGGAGCCACTGTTCGACGGTGTCGTCGATGCCGAGTCTGCCTTCGGCCTCGAGCTGGAGCACGACCGTGGCGACGAAGGTCTTGGTGATGGACCCGACGCGGTAGCGGTCCTGGGGCAGGCGCTCACGCCCGGTCCGCAGGTTCGCCACACCCGCCGTGCCGTTCCAGGTGCCGTCGCGGTCCCGCGCCTGGGCGACGACTCCGGGCACACCATCGCGGACGGCGGCCTCGATTGCCTGCTGGGTGCCGCGGTGGCGGTGGTGGCCGCCGGTCGTCCCGTCCGCCGCGGCGGGGGTCACGAAGGCGGTCACGCCCACGGACGCCATCACCACTGCGATCAACGCCGTCCGGCCCGTACGTACTGACATGTCAGTCCTCTCTCTCGACTGCTCTACGACTGCGGTCGGCGGACAGGACTCGGGCAGGGAGTGCGGCGTTGCCCGGCGCGGAAGGGTTGAGCTGCTATCGGCCGTTCCCGGCACTACGCGGGCCGCAGCGACGGTTGAACCGGAAGGCTGAACCCGGAAGGTTGAAACCGGGAGGGCCACGGAAGGCATAAGCCGGGAAACCACCCCTATATCCCCGATGGCGCATGCTCCGCAGTGGCGGATGTGCGCCATGACCGTATCCCGCCTCCGCCAACTCTCCACAAACCCCTGTCACTTACGAAAGGCTGACCGGTCATCCGGCACCGAATTCCGGACCCTCTCTTTCACCAAACAGGGATGCTGATGACCCCCGAATCCCAGAGGCCCATATCAGGGCGCTCCGTACCAGGTCACAGACGCGTGGCCCGTATCGCGGCCGCCGCGTCGCTGGTGGCCGCGCTGGTCGCCACGGGCTCCGCCCCGGCCTTCTCCGCAGGATCCGCCGACGATCCGGCAGGCACCTCGGGCATCAAGGCGGCCAAGTCCTCCGACAAGCTCGGATCGGCCGACGCCGAACTGCTCGCCCAGGCCGAGGCCAAGGGCGACAAGACCGTCACCGTGATGGTCGCCACCGCACCGGGCGCGACCGAGCAGGTCGCCGAGCAGCTGGACGCGGTCGATGGCGCCACGGTCGGCAGGACGTTCGACCGGCTCGGCTATGTACGGGCCACCCTGCCCACCGCCAAGGCGGAGGCCGCGCTGAAGGCGGCCGCCAAGCTCTCCAGCGTTCACGGCATCGACCTCAAGCACGAGGTCGAGCTGGACGACCCGACCCCGGCGGGGGACACCGCCAAGGGCGGGGGCACCGCGGGCGCGCAGGCCACGCAGTACCCTGCGCCCGGCACGAACACCCCGGCGAAGAACCCGTACAACCCGTCCTTCGAGACGGGCGCGGTGGACTTCGTCAAGGAGCACCCCAGGGCCGACGGCCGCGGTGTGACGATCGGCATCCTCGACTCGGGCGTCGACGTCGGCCACCCGGCGCTGCAGAAGACCACCACCGGCGAGCGCAAGATCGTCGACTGGGTCACCGCGACCGACCCGGTGGCGGACGGCGACGGCACCTGGCGCCGGATGTCGCTCGATGTGAGCGGCCCGACGTTCACCGTCAACGGCCGTACGTACTCCGCCCCGGCGGGCGCGTACAAGTTCAACCTCTTCGCCGAGGCCGCCACCAAGGGCGGCGACATGGCCGGTGACCTCAACCGGGACGGCGACACGACCGACGTCTGGGGCGTGCTGTACGACGCGGGCACCCGGACCGCCCGCGTCGACCTCAACAATGACGCGGACTTCTCCAACGACACCGTGATGAAGCCGTACAAGAACGGCTTCCAGATCGGCTACTTCGGCACCGACAACCCGGCCACCGAGGTCGTCGAGCGTATCCCGTTCGTCATCGAGGTCCGCAAGGACGTCGTCTACAACGCCGCGGGCGCCAAGGCCGACTACGTCAACATCGGCGTCATCGAGGGCTCGCACGGCACGCACGTCGCCGGCATCACCGCCGCCAACAGCCTCTTCGGCGGCAGGATGAACGGCGCGGCGCCCGGCGCCAAGCTGGTCTCCTCGCGCGCCTGCACCTGGAGCGGCGGCTGCACCAACATCGCGCTCACCGAGGGCATGGCCGACCTGGTCATCAACCGCGGCGTGGACATCGTCAACATGTCCATCGGCGGTCTGCCCGCGCTGAACGACGGCAACAACGCCCGCGCCGAGCTCTACACCCGCCTCATCGACACCTACGGCGTCCAGCTGGTCATCTCGGCCGGCAACGAGGGTCCCGGCACCAACACCCTCGGCGACCCTGCCGTCGCAGACAAGGTGATCTCGGTCGCCGCGTCCATCTCCAAGGAGACCTGGGCCGCCAACTACGGCTCGGGCGTGGAGAAGAAGTACAACCTGCTGCCGTTCTCGTCCCGCGGCCCGCGTGAGGACGGCGGCTTCACGCCGACCATCACCGCGCCCGGCGCCTCCATCAACACCACCCAGACGTGGGCCCCCGGCGGCCCGGTCGCCGAGGCGGGCTACAAGCTCCCGGCCGGCTACTCGATGCTGCAGGGCACCTCGATGTCCTCGCCGCAGGCCGCGGGCGCGAGCGCGCTGCTCCTGTCGGCCGCCAAGCAGCGGAACATCGCGCTGACCCCGGCGAAGCTGCGCACCGCGCTGACCAGCACGGCGCACCGTATCGCCGGAGTGCAGGCGCATGAGCAGGGCTCCGGCCTGATCAATGTCGTCGACGCCTGGGAGTCCATCGAGGACGGTGCCACCGCCCACGAGTACGCCGTCAAGGCTCCGGTCGACACCGCGATCGACTTCGCGCTGAAGACCCCGGGCTTCGGCACCGGTCTCTACGACCGCGAGGGCGGTCTGAAGGCCGGCCAGAAGAAGTCGTACGACGTCACCATCACCCGTACGACCGGCCCGGACCGCCCCGTGCGGCACGAGCTGGACTGGAAGTACAACGACGGCACCTTCGACCTGCCGGGCTCCGGCGCGGTCACGCTGGAGCTCAACAAGCCGGTGACCGTCAAGGTCGAGGCCAAGCCCCGCTCGGCAGGCGTGCACAGCGCGATCCTCGAGCTGGACGACGAGCGCACCGAGGGCATCGACAAGCAGATCCTCGCCACCGTGGTCGTCTCCAAGGAGCTGGCGAAGCCCGAGTACAGCTTCTCGGCGTCCGGCTCGGTGCAGCGCAACAGCCACACGTCGTACTTCGTCACGGTGCCCGAGGGCGCGAAGAACCTCGAGGTCGCGCTCGGCTCTCTGGGCAAGGACAGCCAGACCCGGTTCATCGGCATCCACCCGTACGGCGTGGGGGTCGACGACAGCTCGACGATCTTCTGCTACCCGAACTACAACAATCCGGCGAACACCTGCCGTCCGGACTTGCGCTCGTACGCCGAGCCGACCCCGGGCGTCTGGGAGATCGAGGTCGAGTCGCGGCGTACGTCGCCGCTGCTCGACAACCCGTACAAGCTGGACGTCACCCTGCTGGGCGCCACCTTCGACCCGGCCGTCAAGACGATCCCCGAGGCGAAGGTCGGCACGCCGGCCCCCGTCGAGTGGAAGGTCACCAACGGCTTCGGAGCGATCAACGGCAAGCTTGCGGGCGGTCCGCTGGGCTCGGCGAAGGTCGCCCGTCCGTCCATCGCGCACCACGAGTCGCAGGAGTCGACGGTCACCATCGGTGAGGGCGTCGACCGTCTCGACGTCGCCATCGGCGGAGTCTCCGACAACGGCGCGGACCTGGACCTGTCGGTCTTCCTGGGCGACGTACTGGTCGGCCAGGCGGCGGACGGCGACTCGGAGGAGGCGGTGAGCCTGCTCAAGCCGGCCGCCGGCACCTACACCATCGTGGTCGACGGCTACTCCGTCCCGGCCGGGACCACCGAGTACAACTACCGCGATGTGTTCTTCTCCGCTTCGCTCGGCTCGGTCAAGGTCGACTCGACGAAGCCGGTCCAGCTCGCCAACGGGGCGTCGGCGCAGGTCAGCGCCGAAGTTCTGGTGGGCGGGGCGGCTCCCGAGGGGCGTCAGTTCTTCGGCGAGGTGCAGCTGCTGAACGGGCGCGGCACGGCCGCGGGCGCGGGCAGCGTCGTGATCGAGAAGGTCACTCCGTAGCTCGTCGAGTGATCTGGAGGGGGCGGGCGTCCATGCTGGGCGCCCGCCCCTTTCGTATGTCCTGCCTCTTCGTACGTCCTGGCTCTTCGTATGTCCTGCCTCACACGTCCCGGTACGCGGACAATGGATTGGACAAGCAGACCGGGGTCATACGCATGATGGGCGGGCTGCCCGCGTCATACGCAGACATGTACGCACAGACAGAAGGAGTCACCGTGAGGGTCGGAATCGTCGGAGCCACCGGTCAGGTCGGCGGAGTCATGCGCAAGATCCTCGCCGAGCGGAAGTTCCCGATCGACGAGCTCCGGCTGTTCGCCTCCGCCCGCTCCGCCGGGAACACCCTCGTATGGCAGGGCCAGGAGATCACCATCGAGGACGCCGCCACCGCGGACTACTCCGGCCTGGACATCGTGCTCTTCTCCGCCGGTGGCGCGACATCCAAGGCGCTCGCCGAGAAGGTCGCCGCGCAGGGCGCCGTCGTGATCGACAACTCCTCGGCCTGGCGCCGCGACCCCGAGGTGCCGCTGGTCGTCTCCGAGGTCAACCCGCACGCGATCAAGAACCGACCCAAGGGCATCATCGCCAACCCGAACTGCACGACGATGGCCGCGATGCCGGTGCTGCGCCCGCTGCACGACGAGGCCGGCCTCACCGCGCTGGTCGCCACGACCTACCAGGCCGTGTCCGGCTCGGGCGTGGCCGGTGTCGCCGAGCTCGACGGCCAGGTCAAGAAGGTCGTGGACCACGCGGCCGAGCTGACCCACGACGGCGAGGCCGTCAGCTTCCCCGAGCCCGGCGTCTACAAGCGCCCCATCGCCTTCAATGTGCTGCCGCTCGCGGGCAACCTGGTCGACGACGGCTCCTTCGAGACGGACGAGGAGCAGAAGCTCCGCAACGAGTCCCGCAAGATCCTGGAGATCCCGGAGCTCAAGGTCTCCGGCACGTGTGTGCGGGTCCCGGTCTTCTCCGGCCACTCGCTGCAGGTCAACGCGCGCTTCGAGCGCCCGGTCAGCGTGGAGCGCGCGTACGAGCTGCTGGGGGACGCCCCCGGCGTCGAGCTCTCCGAGATCCCGACCCCGCTGCAGGCGGCCGGCAAGGACGCCTCGTACGTGGGCCGGATCCGCAACGACGAGACCGTGGAGAACGGCCTCGCACTGTTCCTCTCCAACGACAACCTGCGCAAGGGTGCGGCGCTGAACGCGGTGCAGATCGCGGAGCTGGTGGCGGAGGAGCTGAAGGGTTAGGGCGAGGCCCCCGGACCCCGTACGGGGTCCGGGGCAGCGCCCCAGCTCGGGCCTACGCTCTCCGGACCTCGAACTGGAAGCACCCGTACTCCACCGCCCTCACATGCACCAGCACCACCCCCGGATCCCCGAACGCCTCCGTCAGCGCAGCGTCGAACGCCTCCGTCGCCGTCTCCGGGATCTCCAGCAGGCGGCCACCCGCGATACGGCCCTCCGCGTCATAGCTTCGCAGCGTCCGCAGCGCTCCCGGACGCGCGAACGGATACCCTCCCCGACCCCGCCCCGGCCCCGCACTCCTCCGCGTGGATGAAGACAGGGCCCTGCTCGTCGTACGCCCCCGGCTTCGCCCACGTCTGGGCCGCCCACCGGCGCAGCGGCGCGTACGAGACCAGCGCGATCCGCTCGCCGGTCTCGCTCGGGCGCAGACAGCACCGCAGCGGTGCTCCGCCCTCCGTGTCGGTGAACGGGACGCAGGCGCGGCCCGCGTCGTCGGTGTCGCGGAGTTGCCCGGCGACGGCGGGCTCGATGGGGCGCGCGGCCCAGAGTGTGTCGGTCATGGATTCAGCGTGCCGCGATCCGGCGCCTGGTTCCGGCGGAAAACGGACAGGGAGTTCGGCTACGCCGCGTCAGGGCCGACGTCCCGGGCCCCTGGAACACGCACCGGACAGGCCCCGCACCCCCGCCCCCGGACAGGGCAGGCGGCGCCCCCGCGCCCCATGGAAGGATGGCCGCAAACGTCACGAACCGAGGAGATGACCGCGTGCCTGGCACGAATCTGACCCGCGAAGAGGCGCAACAGCGGGCCCGCCTGCTGAGCGTCGACTCGTACGAGATCGAGCTCGACCTGAGCGGCGCGCAGGAGGGCGGCACCTACCGGTCCGTGACCACCGTGCGCTTCGCGTCCGCCGAGGACGGTGCGGAGAGCTTCATCGACCTGGTCGCCCCCGCCGTGCACCAGGTCGTGCTGAACGGCAAGGCGCTGGACATTGGCGCCGTCTTCCGGGACTCGCGGATCGCGCTGCCGCATCTGCACGCCGGCCCGAACGAGCTGAAGGTCGTCGCGGACTGCTCGTACACCAACACCGGCGAGGGCCTGCACCGCTTCGTCGACCCGGTGGACCAGCAGGCGTATCTCTACACGCAGTTCGAGGTGCCGGACGCCCGCCGCGTCTTCGCCTCCTTCGAGCAGCCGGACCTGAAGGCGACGTTCCAGTTCACCGTGACGGCCCCCGAGGGCTGGACGGTCGTCTCGAACTCCGTACTGCAATATTCGGAAGGGGCAGAGCCCAAGGACAACGTCTGGCACTTCGAGCCGACGCCCCGCATCTCCACGTACATCACCGCGCTGATCGTCGGTCCGTACCACTCGGTCCACAGCAGCTACGAGAAGGACGGCCAGTCCGTCCCGCTCGGCATCTACTGCCGGCCCTCGCTCGCCGAGTTCCTGGACTCCGACGCGATCTTCGAGGTCACGCGGCAGGGCTTCGACTGGTTCCAGGAGAAGTTCGACTACGACTACCCCTTCGCCAAGTACGACCAGCTCTTCGTGCCGGAGTTCAACGCGGGCGCGATGGAGAACGCGGGCGCGGTGACCATCCGTGACCAGTACCTCTTCCGCTCGAAGGTGACGGACGCGGCGTACGCGGTGCGCGCGGAGACGATCCTGCACGAGCTGGCCCACATGTGGTTCGGTGACCTGGTCACCATGGAGTGGTGGAACGATCTGTGGCTGAACGAGTCGTTCGCCACCTACACCTCGATCGCCTGCCAGGCCTACCACCCGGACTCGAAGTGGCCGCACTCCTGGACCACCTTCGCGAACTCCACGAAGACCTGGGCCTACCGGCAGGACCAACTGCCGTCCACGCACCCGATCATGGCCGAGATCCGCGACCTCGACGACGTTCTCGTGAACTTCGACGGCATCACCTACGCCAAGGGCGCCTCGGTGCTCAAGCAGCTCGTCGCGTACGTCGGGATGGACGAGTTCTTCCGCGGTGTGCAGGCGTACTTCAAGGCGCACGCGTACGGGAACACCCGGCTGTCGGACCTGCTCGGCGCGCTGGAGGAGACCTCCGGCCGTGATCTGAGTACCTGGTCGCAGAAGTGGCTCCAGACCGCCGGCATCAACGTCCTGCGCCCGGAGCTCGAGATCTCCGAAGAGGGGTATGTCACCTCCTTCTCCGTACGGCAGGAGGCCCCGGCCCTGCCCGCCGGTGCCAAGGGTGAGCCGACGCTGCGTCCGCACCGGATCGCGATCGGCTGCTACGACCTCGACGAGAGGGGCAAACTGGTCCGTACGAGCCGGATCGAGCTGGATGTGGACGGCGAGCACACGGACGTGCCGTTCCCGCAGAACACCCGCCGTCCCGCGGTCATCCTGCTCAACGACGACGACCTCTCGTACGCGAAGGTCCGCCTCGACGAGGAGTCGCTGCGCGTCGTGACCGAGCACCTCGGCGACTTCACCGAGTCGCTGCCGCGTGCCCTGTGCTGGGCCTCCGCCTGGGACATGACGCGCGACGGCGAGCTGGCGGCGCGGGACTATCTTTCGCTGGTCCTCTCCGGCATCGGCAAGGAATCGGACATCGGCGTCGTGCAGTCGCTGCACCGCCAGGTAAAGCTGGCGATCGACCTGTACGCGGCGCCGGGGTGGCGCGAGGCGGGGCTCTCACGGTGGACGGACGCGACGCTGGCGCATCTGCGCGCGGCCGAGCCGGGCAGTGACCACCAGCTGGCGTGGGCCCGCGCGTTCGCCGCGACCGCCCGTACGCCGCAGCAGCTGGACCTGCTGCAGGCGCTGCTCGACGGCACCGAGTCGATCGAGGGCCTCGCGGTGGACACCGAGCTGCGGTGGACGTTCGTGGAGCGTCTCGCGGCGGTCGGCCGGCTCGGGACGGACGAGATCGCGGCGGAGTCCGAGCGCGACAAGACGGCGGCCGGCGAGCGGCACGCGATGACGGCGCGCGCGGCGCGGCCGACGGCGGAGGCGAAGGCGGAGGCCTGGGCGTCGGTCGTCGAGTCCGACAAGCTGCCCAACGCCGTGCAGGAGTCCGTCATCGCGGGCTTCGTGCAGACCGACCAGCGCGAGCTGCTGGCGCCGTACGCGGAGAAGTTCTTCGCGGCTGTCAAGGGCGTGTGGGAGACCCGCACCCATGAGATCGCGCAGCAGATCGCGGTCGGGCTCTACCCCTCG
This sequence comes from Streptomyces lunaelactis, assembly GCF_003054555.1. NCBI lineage: Bacteria > Bacillati > Actinomycetota > Actinomycetes > Kitasatosporales > Streptomycetaceae > Streptomyces > Streptomyces lunaelactis. The sequence goes on from NZ_CP026304.1 coordinate 2,982,526, forward strand.
CTCCAGGTCTCGCAGACCACACTGGACGCGACGGACGCGTGGCTGGCGTCGGCGGAGCCGAACGCGGCACTGCGGCGGCTGATTTCGGAGTCCCGCGCGGGTGTCGAGCGGGCGCTGAAGGCGCAGGCGGCGGACGCCGCTGCCGCGTAACCGCACCTCAGGGGCGCCCCGGGTCATTCGGCCCGGGGCGCTCTTGTGTTTCGCGAGCGTATGCATCGCGCCAATTCCCCCGGATTTACTGACCTGGCGTCATTTCCCGTCACCAGAGCCCGATATGCTTCCCGACCGTCGTCATATGATCTTTCCGGTTCGATGGTTTTGAGGGTGCTGATGGTCCGACAAGAAACGTCGACCGGAAGTCCGCGGCGCGCGGTCTCCTTCGGGTGGCTGCTGCCTGTCGTCGCAGTCGCGGCGGCCGCGGCGACTGCCGCTTCCCTGGTCTCCGCGTCCGCGCGTACCCCCGTGATCTGGACCGGTGTCGCCGCCGTCCTCGCGGTCGCCGTCGCCTGCGCCGAGACCGCGCGCCGGGGCCGGCGGCTGGCGGAGCTGAGCCACAGGCTCGCGCAACGGGAGGCGGTGCTGTCGCGGCAGCAGTCCGAGACCGCGCGCCTCGCCGACGAACTGCTGCCCCAGGTGGTGGAGCGGCTGCGCAAGGGTGAGTTCCCCGAGGACGTACTCGACTCGCTCGACGCGCCTGCCGAGCACCAGGCGGTGCTGCGCTCGGTGCTCGACGCCGTCGTCGCCGAGGAGGATCTGCGCGAGTCCGCGCAGCGTGCCTTCGTGAACATCGCCCGCCGGGTTCAGGCCATCGTCCACCAACAGGCCCAGGAACTGCGGGAGATGGAGGACCGGCACGGCCGCACCCCGGAAGTCTTCGGCGATCTGCTCCGGATCGACCACGGGACCGCGCTGATCGGCCGGCTCGCCGACTCCATCGCCGTGCTCGGCGGTGCGCGGCCGGGCCGCCAGTGGAGCAGGGCCGTGCCGCTCTACAGCGTGATGCGCGGCGCCATGTCCCGCATCATCGACTACCAGCGGGTCGAGCTGCACTCGGTCTCCGAGGTCGCGGTGGTCGGCACCGCCGTCGAGCCGCTGATCCACGCGCTCGCCGAGCTGCTCGACAATGCCACCCGCTACTCGCCGCCGCAGACCAAGGTCCATCTGACCGCCGTCGATGTGCAGTCGGGCATCGCCGTCGAGATCGAGGACGGCGGCGTCAGCATGAGCGAGGAGGCCCGCAAGCGGGCCGAGCGCATGCTCCGCCAGGCCCAGCAGGGCATCGACGTCAACGACCTGGGCGAGACACCGCGCCTCGGCCTCGCCGTGGTCGGCCGGCTGGCGCAGGCGTACGGATTCCAGGTCTCGCTGCGCTCGTCGGCGTACGGCGGTGTACGCGCCGTTCTCGTGGTGCCGCAGGCGCTGATCACCACGGCCGCCTCGGCGACCGGTCTCGCCCACGGCATCGGCGCTTCCTCCGGCCCCCGCCCGACGGGTTCGGTTCCCGAGGAGCAGCAGTCCCGCGCGGTCACGGGGCCCATGACGGCGGACGACGAGGTCCCGATCGTGACCGAGCGGACTCCCACCGGTCTGCCGCAGCGGCGCCGCAAGGCCCCTGTCACGGCGTCGGCCGCGGCTGCCATGCCCGAGCCGGAGGAGTCCGCACCCGCGGTCCAGCCCGGCATGTGGCTGGCCGCCTTCCAGAACGGCCTGTCCGGTGAGGCCGACCAGACAAGCAAGGGGAACACGCAGCCATGATTCAGCAGCAGTCCAACCAGACCAACATGGACTGGATGCTCAAGGACCTGGCCGAGGGCGTACCGCAGACCAGGAATGTGGTCGTGCTGTCCGCGGACGGTCTGCGCATGGCCCAGTACGGCGCGGACACCGACACCGCCGACCGGCTGGCGGCGGCCTGCGCCGGGCTGCAGAGCCTGGCGGGCGCCGTCGCCTCCGAACTCCCGCACAGCGACGGGCAGATGCGCCTGGTCGTCATCGAGATGAACGGCGGCTTCTTCTATCTGATGGCCGCCGGCGCGGGCGCGTTTCTCGCCGTGCTGGCCGGCGACGGAGTCGACGCCGGGCTGATGGGCCAGCGCATGCGGGACCTGGTGCTGCGGATCGGAGAGCACCTGAGCACGCCGCCGCGCCAGGCGGGGCAGGCGGGGCAGGCCACGTGAGCGACGCGGGCGGGGGCTGGGAGGAGAGCAGTCCCGAGCGGCTCTACGTCATCACGGGCGGCCGCAGCGGCTCCTCCGCGCCCACCACGCTCGACCTGGTCACACTGATCGTGGCCAAGTCGGGCCCCCGGCCCGGCATGCAGCCGGAACAGGCCGAGATCGTCCGGCTCTGCCGGGCGCCGCTCTCGGTGGCCGAGGTCTCCGCCTATCTGAGCCTCCCGGTGAGCGTTGTCACCGTGCTGCTCAGCGATTTGCTGGCCGAGGACCGGGTGCTGGCCCGCGCACCGGTCCAGGCCGCCCAACTCCCGGACCGCGCTTTGATTGAGGCAGTGATCGATGGACTTCGAAAGCTCTGAGCGGGCCGTGGGGCCGCGGAGCGAGGACGTACTGCCGGAGACGGCGACGGCCGCCGTCAAGGTGGTCATCGTGGGCGGCTTCGGCGTCGGCAAGACGACCCTGGTCGGCTCGGTGAGCGAGATCAGGCCGCTGACCACCGAGGAGACGATGACCCAGGCCGGGGTCGGCGTCGACGACACCAACGGCGTGGAGCGCAAGACCTCGACGACGGTGGCCATGGACTTCGGCCGGATCAGCATCAACGAGGAACTGGTGCTGTATCTCTTCGGCACCCCTGGCCAGGAGCGCTTCTGGTTCCTGTGGCGCGGCCTGTTCGAGGGCGCGCTGGGCGCGGTTGTGCTGGTCGACACCCGCCGGCTCGAGGTCAGCTTCGACGTCATCGGCCGGCTGGAGGAGCGCGGCGTGCCGTTCGTCGTCGCCGTCAACTCCTTCCCCGACGCGCCCGGTTACCCCCTGGAGGAGGTGCGGGGCGCGCTGGACCTGGCGCCGGGCGTACCGATCGTCGACTGTGACGCGCGCCTGCGCGGCTCCGCCCGTGACGTACTGATGACGCTGATGCGGTATCTGCAGACCCTCGCCCTGACGACGGAGGCATCGTGAGCACCCCCACTCCCCCGCCGGGATCCACTCCCCCGCCGGGCTGCCCTGCGCATGGCATGGGCGCCGAGACCCTGCACCGCCTGTACGGCCCCGAGGCCGAGGCCGATCCGACGGGCCTGTACGAGAAGCTGCGCGCCGAGCACGGCGCGGTCGCCCCGGTGCTGGTGCAGGGCGACCTGCCGGCCTGGCTGGTGCTCGGGCACCGCGAGAACCTGGATGTGGCCCGTACGCCCTCGCGCTTCTCGCGTGATCCGCGGCGCTGGCGCGACATGCAGGAGGGCAACGTCCCGGCGGACCATCCGCTGACTCCGATGACGGCGTGGCAGCCGGTGTGCCACTTCGTCGACGGCGCCGACCACGAGCGGCTGCGCGGAGCGGTCACCGCGTCGCTGGCGCGCTTCGACCGGCGCGGTGTGCGCCGCTATGTGAAGCGCTTCGCCGACCAGCTGATCGATGCGTTCGCCGACTCGGGCAAGGGAGATCTGGTCACGGATTTCGCCGAGCCGCTGCCGATGCTGGTGATGACCCAGCTGGTCGGCGCCCCGGACTCGTACGGCCCACGTCTCGTCGAGGCCGCACGCGACATGACCCGGGGCACGGCGACGGCCGTCGCCAGCAACGAGTACGTCACGCTCGCGCTGCAGGAGCTCGTGGAGCGCAAACACGCCGCACCCGGGCGGGATTTCACTTCCTGGCTGCTGGAGGACTCCACGTCGCTCACCGACGAGGAGATCGTGGAGCATCTGCGGCTCGTGCTGATCGCGGCCTTCGAGACGACCGCGAACCTCATCGCGAGCACCCTGCGGATGGTTCTCACCGACCGCCGCTTCCGCGCGAATCTCTCCGGCGGGCACATGACGCTGCCGGACGCCCTGGAGCAAGTCCTCTGGGACGAACCGCCGCTGACCACGATCCTGGGCCGCTGGGCGACCGGCGACACCGTGCTGGGCGACCGGCAGATCCAGGCGGGCGACATGCTGCTGCTGGGCCTGGCGGGCGGCAATGTCGATCCCCAGATCCGGCCCGACCTGTCGCTGCCGGTGCACGGCAACCGCTCGCATCTGGCTTTCAGCAGCGGCCCGCACGAGTGCCCGGGGCAGGACATCGGCCGGGCCATCGCGGACACCGGTATCGACACCCTCATGACTCGGCTTCCCGACCTCGAACTCGGTGTACAGGAAGGTGAGTTGAGCTGGAGCGCTTCCCTGATGTCGCGACGTCTGGTGTCGCTGCCGGTGACGTTCACGCCGCGCGGCAGCGCGACCACCTCGAGCTCTCCGCTGCCGGCCGCCAAGGCGGAGCCGCTGCCCCCGGCAGCGCTGCCGCCCGCCCCCGCACCAGCCGGCGGGGGGCGGGCGGCGCCGCGCGCCTCGTGGTGGGCACGGCTGCTGCGTCGCTGAGTTCAGGCGTCGAGCTGCTGCCACCACCAGGCGATCGCCGGGATCGGCAGCGGCTCGACGCTCGCGTCACTGGGAGCGTCCCGCCAGGTGATGTCGTACGAAGCACCCTGGACGGGGAGTTCGTTGCAGTTGCGCGGACTGGCGTAGCGCGGCGCTCGGTTGTGGTACTCGATGTCACCCGCGATCCAGTGCTCCAGTGAGCGCAGATAGCGAGCGAGCTGCTCGTCGGCGTCCCGCGCGAGCAGCTCGCGCAACCGGACGAAGAGAGTCACCACGCGGTCCCGCAGGGCCGTTGCGGTGGGCAGCGCCTCTCCCGGCGTACAGCCGTTCTGCTGGGCGAGGACGTTGATCAGGTTCGGCTCCCAGGGTTCCAGGTCGTCGTCCTTGTTGTACGAGAACACGTCGTTGTCGCAGCTCACAATGAATCCGGCAGCGTCGGTCAGGGCCTGTACCGGCGCCGAGTACAGGACATCTGCCGGGACGTCGATGCCGTTCGCCGCGTCGCACCAGGTAAGGGTGAAGCGGGTGCCATTGACCGACATCCGCATCGCGGCGAATTCGTTGAGCTGCGGCATGACTCCGCGCTCGGCGTTGGAGGTCTGCCAGCTCTCTCCGAACAGCCAATCCCGGATGCCTTCGGTGAAGCGCCGCAATTGGAACGGCGTGAGTGTGGCCCGGGTGCGGGCCGCCAGGTCCTCGAGCGCCGCGGCGTGCGGGCCCGGTGGCAGCAGGCCGGAGCCCGGTGCCTCGACAGCACGGATCAGCCGGGCGCTGTGATCGACGAGATCCGCCGTGCTGGCAGACCCGGAGGCCTGACCGTCGTCGGTGGCGAAGGCCCAGTAGTTCCACTGGGTGAACAACAGCATGGTCTCCACATCGCCGTACGGAATGATCCGGCTGGTGAAGTCGGCGCTGTGGGTGGCGAGTCCCCAGGCCCGCTCGGTGGCGTCCGGATAGATGCCGAGGGCGTCGATCCAGGCGATGGCCCGCTCTTCGAGCTCCGCCGCCTTGGGGTGGATCAGGTTCTCGTTGAACGGGCAGTAGAACGGCGGCAGTTGCCAGCCGATCCGGGAGGGCGCGCCCTTCTGCGCGTACACGGGCGGCATCGGTCACCCGCCCCCGCCCAGCCGGAAGAGCAGCAGCCGGGTCTCCATCGCGTGGTCGCGCCAGATGCGGAAGAGCTTGCCGTGCGTGACCGTCGACTCGATCAGCCGCTCGCGGGACCAGGCGTCCCGCTCGCCGCCGCGCTCGGCCCGGTCCAGCTCGGCGGTGTTCCAGGCCATGGACTGCACCCAGAACTCGGCGACCCGGTCGGTGACGTCCTCGTCCTGCTCCAGCTCGAAGCCCGCCGCCTCGGCGGCGTATATGTACTCGCTGAGAGTGCCGAGGCGGGTCTTGTAGTAGCCGTCGATGAAGTCGGTCCACTCGGGTCGGCAGATGAAGTGCTCCTGGATGCCGAACCAGCCGCCCGGTCTGAGCGACTTGGCCACGACCTTGAAGAGCCGTTCCCGGTCCATGTAGCCGGAGCTCTCGTTGGCGTACGCGGCGTCGTACTTCTTCTTCCCCGCCGTGAAGTCGTGTACGTCCCCGAGGAGCGGGCTGACGCGGTCGGCGACGCCGGCCTGCCGGGCGAGGTCCTTGATGACCGGAACGTGTTCACCGGCGACGGTGAGTCCGGTGACCTTGGCGCCGTGCTCCTGCGCCCAGTAGATGGAGCCGCCTCCGACGCCGCAGCCTATGTCGAGGAGGCGGCCCGGTGGGGCGGTGTACGCGCCCCAGCTGCGGGCCGCATGATCGACGATCGCCTCCTGGGAGGCGACGATGCGCTGTTTCAAGGCCCGTTGCGACACGGTGGTGTTGGGTGTGGCGCCGGCGTCGAACAGGCCCATGTGGAAGTGGATACGGGGACCGGGACCGTACTTGTGCAGGATGTCAGCCGTCTTGCGCGAGTAGTAGATCGGCACTTGGGTCTCGTCGAATGCGACGAGGCTCTTCTCCATCGGGTCTCCGTGCGTCCTGAGTGGGGGTAACGAGGCGGACCAACTCTGCCCGAAAATGATCGTTCCCGTCACCCCCGCCTCAGGTGTCACACCGTCAATCTCGTGTCATACCGATGCAGTTCAGTCGCTCCCCGCTCGATGGGTCGCCGTGCGCCCGCGTCCGCGCGGGCCCGGCTCACCCCGCCCGCGATGCCGCCGCGTCCCGCAGCGCCCCCAGCACCCGGCCCACTCCCCCCCTCCTCGGCGCCCCGGCGGACCGCCGCCACCACGTGCCGTCGTGGCTGGTCCGCGCTCAGGACCCGCATCACCACGCCGGGCCGGCCGGCCCGCTCCGGCCCCGTCGCCATCCGCGGCACCAGCGCGACGCCCATCCCGGCCTCCACCATCGCCAGGATCGCGGTCCAGCCCGCCGCCGAGTGCGCCTGCTCCGGCACAAATCCCGCCGCCTCGCACGCGGCGAGCGTGATCTCCGACCACGGCCCGCTGCCCCCGAAGATCCACGGTTCGCCGGAGAGGCCGGCCAGCCGCAGCCCCGCCGCCCGCGCCAGCGGGTGCCCGGCCGGCAAAGCCACGTCCAGCGGGTCGGCCAGCAGCGGCACCCGGCTGAATCGCGGGTCGCGCGCCGTCGGCGCGTGCGCGGCCAGGGACAGCGCCAGGTCCACGTCCCCGTTCGACAGCAGCTCGTACGCCTCGGCCGCCTCCGCCTCCCGCACCCGTACCTCCAGCGCGGGGTGGAGCGTACGCAGCTGCCGCACCGCCGGTACCACCAGCGCGGGCACGGCCGTAGAGAACGCCCCCACCCGCACCAGCCCCGCCTCGCCCCGCAGATAGCCGCTCAACTCCGCCTCCGCCCGCTCCAGTTGGGCGAAGACCGCGTCCGCGTGACGCAGCACCAGATGCGCCGCGTCGGTGAGCCGCACCCGCCGCCCCTGCGCCTCCAGCAGCGGTACGCCGAGCTGCTTGGCCAGGTTGGAGAGCTGCTGGGACACGGCCGAGGGGGTCATCAGCAGCGCCTCGGCCGTCGCCGTCACCGTCCCCCGCTCATTCAGCGTGCGCAGGATCCGGAGCTTCTTGATGTCCCAATCGGTCAGGCCCGTCATGCCCGCAACCTATCCGGACGTGTCCGCCGCGAGCCCCGTACGCGGACGTCCGAGCCCCGTACGCGGACGCCCGAGCCACGCACCCGGACGCCCGAGCCGAGCATCACTCCGCCGAGGATCAGGGCCATGCACAGGATCTGCGCCGGGCCCGTCACCTCGTCCAGGAGCACGAAGGAGAGCACGGCGACGCAGACGGGCTGCAGATAGTAGATGACCCCGGCGCGTGCCGCGCCGATCAACGCGATCGCCTTGTTCCAGGAGAGGAAGGCAACGGCGGAGGAGAGGACGCCGACGTACACCAGCGGTCCGGCCGTCCCAGTCGTCGGCTCGAAGCCACCCTGAAGGGCCAGGCTGACGCCGAACGCCGGGGCCAGCATCAGCGCACCGAGCACGAACGTGGTGAAGAGGAAGACGAGTCCGCCGATCTCGGTGGGACGGCGGCGCAGCAGTGCGCTGTACGAGGCGAAGCTGAGCGCGGCCGCGAACATCCACAGGTCGCCCGCCGCGAAGGCCGGCGACAGGGATCCCCTGCCGACCAGCAGCAGGACTCCCGTACAGGCGACCGCCATTCCGACGATGCGACGCGCCCCGAGGCGCCGGCCGCCGAGACGCTCGTACACCGCCATCAGGACGGGCGACGCGGCCATGATCATGCCCATGCTGCCGGCGGAGACGGTGAGGCCCGCCTGATTGACGAGGGTGTTGTAGACGGTGACCCCGAGCAGCGAGGCGAGGGCGATGTAGCCCAAGTGGCGCCGGATCAGGCGCCGTTGACGCCAGGTCTCCCGTATCGCGAAGGGTGCGACGGCGATGATCGCGACGATCCAGCGCCAGAACGCGGCCTGTACGGGCGGGACCGAGTCATGGAGCGCACGAGAGGCGACGAAGCTCCCGGACCAGACGACCGTCGCGACCGCGGCGAGCAGGAGCCCGAGGCCGGAGGCCTGCCGCACCTGCCTCGCTGTCCTCGCTGTGGTCGCCTCACTGCCGCGGACGCGGTCCAGGACTGCCATCGGATACCCCTCGCCTCTCTCCCCCACCGGGGGATCTCTCGGTTACGAGAGCCACCGTCGCACCGGCTGATCACTTAGGTCCATCGAATACTTTCGATGGTTATGTGAAGCAGAACTGAACGTTCGCCGCGGCCCGGGACATGGCAAGGGCGCCCCGGGTGCGTACACACCCCCGAGGCGCCCTTGAAAGCGGTTGAGCTACGAGTCCGTCAGACCGGCTTCTTGGACTTGTCGCCGATCATCACGAGGCCCGCGATCACCAGGAAGAGGACGATCGGCGCCGCCACAAACAGGCCGAGCGTCTCGATCACGCTCAGGCCGGGGCCCGGGTCGTCGCCGTCGTCCGCGGTCACGGCCAGCGCGGGCGACGACAGGAGCAGCATCATCAGCGTCGTACCGGCCGCGACGGCGCCGGCGCGCAAAGCGTTCTTCTTGTCCACGGTGCCAACGTAGCGAACGGCTATCGCGGGCGCGCGTCCGGGGGTGCCGTACGAGCACCCGGCAGGGCACCGGGCGGAGCACAGGGCCGGGCGCGGGCGGCGTCCGCGGCGGCCTCCGCGAAGACATCCATCAGCGCGTGCAGCCGGGGCGACGCGGCCAGCTCCTCCAGGGTGACCGGATGTCCTGCGGCGTCCGCGACGGGCAGCCGCCAGTTGGGGTACTGGTCCCAGGTGCCCGGCAGATTCTGCGGGCGGCGGTCCCCCACCGCGTCGGGCAGCCAGACGCCGACCATGCGAGCCGGCGTACGCAGCAGAAAGCGGTAGACCGCGCGGATCCGGCCCTCCTCGTCGCCCGTGCCCTCCGGCAGCAGGCCGAGGCCGCTGAGCACGCCGAGCCACTCGGCGACGTCCGCCGCGTCCTGCGTACGCTCCTGCTCCAGCGGCCGGGTGAGCAGGCCGAGCCGATGGCGCAGCGCCACATGGCCGCCGGTCAGCCGGGCCGCTGTGGACGGCAGATCGTGGGTGGTGGCCGTGGCCACGCAGCCCTCGCGCCACTCCTCGGGCCGCAGCGGGCGGCCCGTACCGGCCCAGTCGCGCTCGAACCAGAGCACCGAGGTGCCGAGCACGCCGCGGCTCGACAGGGCCTCGCGCACCCCCGGCTCGACCGTGCCGAGGTCCTCCCCTACGACGACGGCCCCCGCGCGATGGGCCTCCAGGGCGAGGACCGCGAGCATCGCATCGGCGTCGTAGCGGACGTACGTACCGTCGGTGGGCGGGCTGCCCTCCGGGACCCACCAGAGGCGGAACAGGCCCATGACATGGTCGATCCGCAGCGCGCCGGCATTGCGCAGGAGGCCGCGGAGCAGTCCGCGGTACGGGGCGTACCCGGACGCGGCCAGCACGTCCGGGCGCCATGGGGGCAGGCCCCAGTCCTGGCCGCGCGCGTTGAAAGCGTCCGGCGGGGCGCCGACCGACATCCCGGCGGCGAAGGCCTCCCGCTGCGCCCAGGCGTCCGCGCCGCCCGGGTGCACGCCGACGGCCAGGTCGTGGACGATGCCGACGCCCATGCCCGCGTCGCGCGCCGCCTGCCCGGCGGCGGCCAGCTGCCGGTCGGCCAGCCAGACGAGCCTGCTGTGGAAGTCGACCCGGTCCATCAGCTCGCGTCTCGCGCGCGCGGTCCCGGCCGAGCCCGGGTCCCGCAGCGCGGCGGGCCAGCTGTGCCACTCGGGGCCGTACACCTCGGCGAGCGCGCACCAGGTGGCGTGGTCCTCCAGGGCCTGGCCCTGCTCGGCGAGGAAATCGCAGTAGGCGGCACGGCGGCCGGGCCCGAGCGGGATGCGGTGCACGATCTCCAGGGCCTCGCGCTTCAGCGCCCAGACGGCGTCCCGGTCGATCAACGCGCCCTTCTGCAGCACGGATTCGCGCAGCCCCGCGCCCTTGTCCCGGAGCTCGTCCAGCCGCTGCCGGTCCCGCGCGCCCGCGTACTCGGGGATGTCCTCGACGCGCAGATGGACGGGGTCGGGGAAGCGGCGCGACGAAGGCCGGTACGGGGAGGGGTCGGTGGGTGTGCCCGGTACGGCCGCGTGCAGCGGGTTCACCTGTACGAAGGAGGCCCCGAGCGACCGCCCCGACCAGGTCGCGAGCTCGGCCAGGTCGCCGAGGTCGCCCATGCCCCAGGAGCGGGCGGAGAGCAGGGAGTAGAGCTGTACGAGCAGGCCGTGCGAGCGTCCGTCGGGCTGCGGCACCCGCGCGGGGGCGACGACAAGGGTGGCGCGGGCAGTCCGCCCGTCGGGCGCCTCGGCGTACAACTGGTGCACGCCGTACGGAAGTCGCCACCGGACCGGGCCGGCCTCGGCCGCGACAGCGGGTCGGCCGGAGCCCGGCTCGGGCCCACCGGAGGCCGCAGGCGCCGCGGCTTCGCCGTCAGCCGCGCCGTCCGCCGCGTCGGCCGCGAAACGGGGCCCGGCCGAAGCCCGTTCAAGCCTGCCCACGCCCTCCGCCCCAGGGATCAGCCACTCCAGCGTCCCGCCCGCCTCCGGCTCGACCCGCAGGGTCGTACCCGCGGGGAGCCCGGTCAGGGGCGCCGGGACATCGCCATCGGGCCACAGCACCACCGTCGGCGGCAGCAGCCGCCCCGTCGCCGCGGCCTCCGCGCGGTCCAGGGCGTCGCGGACCGCCGCCGGGCCGGACGCGTCCACGCCGAGCGCGGCGAGCACCGCGACGACCGTGGCGTCGGGAACGGCGACGGTGACGCCCTCGGAGGGCTCGTAGAAGGTGGCGACTCCGTGCAGCGCGGCGAGCCGGGCAAGGCCCATTCAGACTCCTGGGGACTCCGTGCCGCCGGCCGTGCCGGGGGCGGTCGGCTCGCTGGTGAGGGGTGCGGTGTCGGCGAGCGGCGGTTCGCTGGTCAGTGGGGCGGCGTCGGCGAGCGGGGGTTCGCTGGTCAGCGGGCCGGGGCCCGGGACCTGTTTGGACAGGGCAGAGAGCAGAAGGTGTGCGGATGCGGCCACGGTGGGCACTCCAAGCAGACGGTAGTGGGACACAGCAGCCCTACCCAGCGGGCACGACCGCAGACGTACACGATCAGTCAACGTGTTCCGGGTCACATTCCGTTCCCGGTGCGGCAGTTGCATCAAAACGCCCATCCCATCAGGCAAAAGGGGGCACAACGGCCACTCGCATTGACACCCTCAGTGTGGTGGTGGTGGGCTCGAAACCAACTGGAACACCGGGGGAGACCGAGGGGAGACGGGCGTGCGGCTCATGCGCAGGAGACGTACCGCGACAGCCGTCGCCGTCGCTGTCATCGGCAGCCTGCTCGGCGGCGCGCACGGCGCGGTCGCGGCCCCCGGCGACCCGGGCTCCCCCGCCGGCACCGCACAGGACCCCGAGGGCGAGACCGCGGTGCCCTCAGTCTGGCCGCGGCCGCAGAAGATCCGGGCGGCCGGACCGGCCGTCGTACTCGGCGAAGAGGTGACCGTCGCCGCCGACCGCGACGCCGATCCGTACGCCGTCGAGCGGCTGAAGGAACTGCTGCACGCGTCCGGCGTACGGACCGTGCACACCACGCTGCCCGGCCGCGGGCCCGTCCTGCGCATCGGCGGCACCGGCGCGCACGACGCGCTGCGCGCCCTGCGCGCACCCGAACGCGCCGACCTCCCCTCCGGCGGCTACCGGATCGCCGTCGGCCAGGTCCGGGGCCGTGACACCGTCGCCCTGGACGGAGTCGGCACGGACGGTCTCTTCCACGGCGTCCAGACCCTGCGGCAGCTGGTCGTCCGGCAGACGGTCGCGGGAGCCGTGCGGAAGGCCATCGCGGGAGTACTCGTACGCGACTGGCCGGGGACGGCCGTACGCGGCCTGACGGAAGGCTTCTACGGACAGCCGTGGAGCCGGCAACAGCGGCTGGCGCAGCTGGACTTCATGGGGCGCACCAAGCAGAACCGCTATCTGTACGCGCCCGGCGACGATCCCTTCCGGCAGGCCCGCTGGCGCGAGCCCTACCCCGCCGCCCAGCGCACGCAGTTCCGTGAACTCGCCGAGCGCGCACGGCAGAACCACGTCACGCTCGCCTGGGCCGTGGCGCCCGCGCAGTCGATGTGTCTGGCCAAGGACGACGACGTCAAGGCGCTGACGCGCAAGATCGACGCGATGTGGGCGCTGGGTGTACGCGCCTTCCAGCTGCAGTTCCAGGACGTCAGCTACAGCGAGTGGCACTGCGACAAGGACGCCGACACCTTCGGCTCGGGCCCCGAGGCCGCGGCCAGGGCTCAGGCGCGCGTGGCGGGCAAGGTGGCCGGGCATCTGGCGGACCGGCACCCGGAGGCCGGGCCGCTGTCCCTGATGCCGACGGAGTTCTACCAGGACGGCGCCACCGACTACCGGCGGGCGCTCGCGAGCGAGCTGGACGGCCGGGTCCAGGTGGCGTGGACGGGTGTCGGGGTGGTGCCGCGCACCATCACCGGACGCGAACTGGCCGGAGCCCGGGACGCGTTCGGGCATCCGCTGGTCACCATGGACAACTACCCGGTCAACGACTATGCGCAGGACCGGATGTTCCTCGGCCCCTACACGGGCCGCGAGCCTGCCGTCGCGACCGGTTCGGCCGCCCTGCTCGCCAACGCCATGGAGCAGGCGTCCGCCTCCCGTATCCCCCTGTTCACCGCCGCCGACTACGCCTGGAACCCGAGGGGCTACCGCCCCCAGGAGTCCTGGCAGGCCGCCATGGAGGACCTCGCGGGCGGCGACGCGAAGACCCTTGAGGCAGTGCGCGCACTGGCCGGCAACCACGCGTCCTCAATACTCAGCCCCGCCGAGTCCGGCTATCTGAAGCCGCTCCTCGACGACTTCTGGCGCTCCCGTGCGACGACGGACGCGGCGGCCAGGGACCGGGCCGCGGACGGGCTGCGCGCCGCGTTCACCGTGATGCGCGAGGCACCGCAGCGCCTGAAGAAGCCCGCCGGTGGGCTGCTGGACGACGAAGTACGGCCGTGGCTTGAGCAGTTGGCGCGGTACGGCCGGGCGGGCGAGCTCTCCGTCGACATGCTGCAGGCGCAGGCGCGCGGCGAAGGCGAGAGGGCCTGGCGGGACTCGCTGGACCTGGAGCCGCTGCGTACGGCCCTGAAGGCGAGCCGGGCCACGGTCGGCAAGGGCGTACTGAACGCCTTCCTCGACCGGGCCGCTAAGGAGTCGGCGATGTGGACGGGCGCGGACCGCACCCGGGACACGGCCGGCGAGGACACCGTATGGCTGGACCGGCCCCGCGCCGTCGCCTCGGTGAACACGATGACCGAGCCGACGGCGGCCGCCACTGCCTCCGGCGGGCGCGTGGAGGCGCATGTCCCCGGTGAGGGCTGGCGCACGCTGGGCCCCCTCTCCGGGAGCGGCTGGACCGAGACCGACGCGAAGGGCCTGCGGGTGGACGCCGTACGGATCGCGTCGGACGGGGACGAGCCCGTCGCCGTACGGTCCGTGGTGCCCTGGTTCGCGGACGGCCCGGCGGCCGGCCTCGATCTCGTACGCGGCGAGGCGGACGCGGAGATCGGCGGCGGCCCGCAGCGCGCAGGCGTCCGGCTGACGGCGCAGCGCCCCGGCGAGGTACGCGGCGAGCTCACCGCGAAGGCCCCGGCGGGCATCAGGGTGACGGTGCCGAAGCAGACGACGGTGCCGCGGGGAGGGGGTACGACCGTGCCGGTCGAGGTCACCGTCCCGGAGGGCACACCGGCCGGGGACTACCCGGTGCCGCTGTCCTTCGCGGGCCAGGAGCGCACGCTGACGGTGCGCGCCTATCCGCGCACGGCGGGCCCCGACCTCGCACGCGCCACCGGTGCGTCCGCGTCCTCGTCGGGCGACGAGACGGCCGCCTTCCCCGCAGCGGCGGCGATCGACAGCGACCCGAAGACCCGCTGGTCCTCACGGGCCGAGGACGGCGCCTGGTGGCAGCTGGACCTGAAGCAGCGGACCCGGGTCGGCCAGGTGGTGCTGCACTGGCAGGACGCGTACGCGACGAAGTACCGCATCCAGGTCTCGGCGGACGGCCGCACGTGGCGCAACGCCGCGAGGGTGGCCGACGGCAGGGGCGGCCGCGAGGCGGTCCGCATGGACAGCCGGGACACCCGCTTCATCCGGGTCCAGGGCGAGGCGCGGGCGACGCAGTACGGCTACTCGCTGTGGTCGGTGGAGGCGTACGCGGTCGCGGAGTGAGACCGTCGACAGACGCTCCAGCGCCCCGGAGGTGAGCCGAGCCACAAAAAGGACCCGTTCTCAGGCAGAGATGCCGTCGATCCGGGCCATCGCGTCGTCCGCGCCGTACGGCTGCAGGTAGGGCAGCCAGCGCGGATCCCTATGCCCGGTCCCGATGATGCGCCACGCCAGCCCGCTCGGCGGGGCGGGATGATGGCGCAGGCGCCACCCCAGCTCCCGCAGATGCCTGTCCGCCTTGACATGGTTGCAGCGGCGGCAGGCCGCCACCACGTTGTCCCAGACGTGCTGTCCGCCGCGGCTGCGCGGAATGACATGGTCGACGCTGGTTGCGACGCCACCGCAGTACATGCAGCGTCCGCCGTCACGGGCGAAGAGCGCTTTGCGGGTGAGAGGAACGGGCCCCCGGTAGGGGACCCGCACGAACCGCTTCAGCCGTACGACGCTGGGGGCGGCGATGACGCGGGTCGCGCTGTGCATGAAGGCGCCGGATTCCTCGAGGCAGAGAGCCTTGTTCTCCAGGACGAGGATGAGCGCGCGGCGAAGCGGTACGACGCCGAGGGGCTCGTACGACGCATTGAGTACCAGGACGTGCGGCACGGTGGATGCCTCCTTGTACGCCGGCGGCGCGTGGCTCGCGCCGGGACGATCTGCTCTCAGTGTCTCCTCATGCCAGGTCCAAGCGCCACCACGTGTTGGTAACGGGCTCGAGGTGTTTTCGACCACACCACTTTCATCCCCGGGTGAGCCTCGTCTCTCCCTCGAACACCGCAACGGAGCACACCGGCTGCCCCGTTAGGGTGGTTGGTCTGCCACCGCTATGCCTGGAGGTTCACCTCGTGTCCTGGTCCGTCCTACTGGCCGCCGATCCGTCACCCGAGCCCGTCTCGCTCGACGAGGCCGCCAAGCAGGCAGGAGACGCCGCGGGCTGGGTGGAGGAGAACTGGTCCACCTGGCTGAACACCGGCCTGCGTATCGCGCTGATCCTGATCGTGGCGCTGGTGCTGCGCATGCTGCTGCGCCGCGCCCTGACCAAGCTGATCGACCGGATGAACCGCTCCGCCCAGGCGGTCGAGGGCACCGCGCTCGGCGGCCTGCTGGTCAACGCCGAGCGCCGCCGTCAGCGCTCGGAGGCCATGGGATCGGTGCTCCGCTCGGTGTCGTCCTTTGTGATTCTTGGCACGGCGGGCCTGATGATCCTCGGCGCCTTCAAGATCGACCTGGCGCCGTTGCTGGCCTCCGCGGGTGTCGCGGGCGTCGCGATCGGCTTCGGCGCGCGCAACCTCGTCACCGACTTCCTCTCCGGCGTCTTCATGATCATGGAGGACCAGTACGGGGTGGGCGACAGCGTGGACGCGGGGGTCGCCTCCGGCGAGGTGATCGAGGTCGGCCTGCGCGTGACCAAGCTGCGCGGCGACAACGGCGAGATCTGGTACGTCCGCAACGGCGAGATCAAGCGGATCGGCAACCTCAGCCAGGGCTGGGCGACCGCGATGGTCGACGTCATGGTCCGCTCCTCGGAGGACCTGGACCACGTCCGCTCGGTGATCAACGAGGTCGCGGACGACCTGGCGAAGTCCGAGCCGTGGAACGAGCGGCTGTGGGGCCCGGTGGAGGTACTGGGGCTGAACGAGGTGCTGCTGGACTCGATGACGGTACGGGTCACGGCGAAGACGATGCCGGGCAAGGCGCTGGGCGTGGAGCGGGAGCTCCGCTGGCGCATCAAGCAGGCGTTCGACGCGGCGGGCATCCGCATCGTGGGCGGCCTCCCGCCGGTGGCCGAAGAAGCCGCTGCGGGGGACCCGACGGCGGGGATGGCGGCGCCTTCGGCGTACGCGTCGGCGACGTCGCCGCAGTCGTTGGCGGCGACGCCGATCGCGCCGCCGGCGAACCTGGCGAAGTAGCGAGGGCGCCCATTCCGTACGTACCGGCTGTCGGCCGTGCGAGTCAGCGAACCCAGCTCTTGAGCGGCTCCGTATCCAGGGTGATCCCGATGGGGTCGGGCAACGTGAACACCTTGCCGAACGGCACCGTCAGAACGTGCTCGTAACGGACACCGTCCGGCTCACTGTGGACCTTGATCTCGCAGGAATCGCGGTCGATCAGCAGGTACACAGGGATCCCCGTCTCGGCGTAGGCGAGCCGCGGCCGGATCGGCGGATAGATCGGATGCTCGGTCTCTGCTGCGCTCATGGTGCGAACCTCGCCGCTGACGCCCGTCACTGCCTGCTGCGACTCACGATACGGCCGTAGCCCGCTGGTCGGAGGGACTTCTCCCGCCCCCCTTTCGGCACCGGCCACGGCTCGTCAGATACCCACGCGGGGGTTGGGGGACATTGGGTCGGGGTCGTGTCCGGTGTGGGGCCGGTCGTGGGGCCCATACGCTCGCCCGGCGACGGGGCAGGGTGTGCCCTGCCCGCGTCTGCTGTCCCGGTCAGGGTCTGCAGGGCCTGGGCGCCGGGGCGGCTGGTGGTGTCGGCTGCGTCCTCGTAGACGTAGGTCGCGGCCTTGGCACCTGCAGTCGCGGCCAGCGGGTGGGGCTGGCTTTGGGGTGTCCCGTAGGCGTAGTAGGTGGTCCTGTCGCCCGAGGTGGTGTGCTCGGTCTCGGACTTGCACTGCTCAGGCCACCCAGCCCCAGGCCGAACTCGGCCGAGGTAACACTTTGGTTGCCTAGAACGCGCAGGCCATTGACGCCCGCCTGACGCGCGGCTTACTTTCCTCTCATCGAATAGGAAACTTTCCTAACAGTACAGGTGGGGAAGTGGGCAGCCGAAGGGCAGGTGCATCCGTCGTGGCCGGAACCACACCCGGAACCACACCCGGTACACCGCGCGTACTGCGCGCCATGAACGACCGGGCCGCGCTCGACCTGTTGCTCGAGCTCGGGCCCCTGTCCCGCACCAAGATAGGGAAGCTGACCGGCCTCTCCAAGCCCACCGCCTCGCAGCTGCTCGCGCGGCTGGAGTCCGCCGGGCTGGTCGTCGCCACCGGGACCACCGAGGGGCGGCCCGGGCCCAACGCCCAGTTGTACGCCGTCAACGCGCGGGCCGCCTTCGCCGCCGGGCTCGATGTGACTCCGCAGCGCATCCGCGCCGCCGTCGCCGACATCACCGGCGCCACCGTCGGCGAGTTCGAGCTGCCGACGCCCGGGCGGCGCGCCGAGAGTGTCGTACGGCAGGTCACCGAGGCGCTCGACGGGGCCGTGAAGGCCGCCGGGATCACCCGCTCCGATGTGCACCGGCTCGTCATCGGTACGCCCGGTGCCTTCGATCCCTCCACCGGGCGGCTGCGGTACGCGTCCCATCTGCCCGGCTGGCACTCCCCCACGCTGCTCGACGAGTTGGCCGCCGTGCTGCCGATGCCCGTCGAGTACGAGAACGACGTCAACCTGGCCGCCGTCGCCGAGCAGCGACTGGGCGCCGCGCACGGGCATCAGAACTTCGTGCTGCTCTGGAACGAGGAGGGCCTCGGCGCCGCCCTCGTCATCGGTGGCCGGCTGCACCGCGGGTCCACCGGCGGTGCCGGTGAGGTCGGTTTCCTGCCGGTGCCCGGCACTCCGCTGGTGCGCCAGGTCACCAAGGCCAACAGCGGCGGCTTCCAGGAACTGGCCGGTGCGCAGGCACTGCCCCGGCTGGCGCGGGAGCTCGGCATCGAGGGCGTCGGGCACGGTCCGCACGTCGAGGTCGCCGCCGCTCTCGTCTCCCGGGCGGCCGGCGCCGACTCGGGGCCGTACCGCCAACTGCTCGACGCGTACGCCACCGGCCTCGCGACCGGTCTCGCCTCCATGGTCGCCGTCCTCGATCCCGAACTCGTCGTCCTGTCCGGCGAGGTGATCGCCGCCGGCGGGGAGCCGCTGCGCGAACGCGTACAGGCGGAGCTCACCGAACTGGCCGCTTCCCGGCCCCGTCTCGTACTCGGTTCCGTACGGGAACACCCGGTCCTGCGCGGGGCGTTGGAGAGCGCCCTGGCCACCACGCGGGACGAAGTCTTCGACACCTCACGCTGATCGGCACGACCGAACTTCCCCCGTTCGACCCAGGCCCCTCGACCCGTCACAGGGAGACTCCGTCATGTCCACACGCACCCGGAAGACGGCCGCCGCGCTCGCCGCGACCGCCGCGATATCCCTGTTCGCCCCGGCCTGTACGGGGTCGAACGAAACCGCCGCCAACGACGACCCCAACAAGGACGTCACGATCAACTTCTGGCACGGCTGGAGCGCCCCCAGCGAGGTGAAGGCGATCCAGGACAACGTCGCCCGCTTCGAGAAGGCGCACCCGAACATCAAGGTGAAGGTCACCGCCAACATCACCGACGCCAAGATCCAGCAGGCGCTGCGGGCCGGCGGCTCCAAGGCTCCCGACGTGGTGTCGTCGTTCACCACCGACAGCGTCGGCAAGTTCTGCACCTCCGGCTCGTTCGTCGACCTCAAGCCGTTCCTGGACAAGTCGAAGATCGACCCGGCGAAGGTCTTCCCGAAGACACTGCTCGACTACACGCAGTTCAACGGCAACCAGTGCACGCTGCCGCTGCTGAACGACGCGTACGGGCTCTACTACAACAAGGACGCCTTCAAGGCCGCCGGGATCACGGCCCCGCCGAAGACATGGAGCGAGTTCGAGAAGGCCGCCGAGAAGCTGACCAAGCCCAAGGGCGACAGCTACTCGCAGCTCGGCTTCATGCCGACCTACCACGGCTACGAGACGACCCCGATGCACTACGCCTCCCAGTGGGGGCCGACGTACTTCGACGCCGCCGGCAAGTCCAACGTCGCCAAGGACCCCGCCTTCTCGAACATGCTCACCTTCCAGAAGGGCCTGATCGACAAGCTCGGCGGCTTCAAGAAGCTCGAGAAGTACCGCAACACCTTCGGCGACGAGTGGGGCGCCAAGCACCCCTTCCACACCGGCCAGGTCGCCATGCAGCTCGACGGTGAGTGGCGGCTCGGGATGGCCAAGGAGGCCGGTGCCACGTTCGAGATCGGCACCGCGCCGATGCCCGTCGCCGACGACCAGGCCGCCGAGTACGGCAAGGGCTACCTGTCCGGCACGATCATGGGCATCGCGGCCACCAGCCAGAAGCAGAACGCCGCGTGGGAGCTGCTGAAGTACATGACCACGGACACCGACGCGGTCGTCGCCTTCTCCAACGCGATCCACAACGTGCCCTCCACGCTGGAGGCGCTCAAGTCGCCGAAGCTGAAGATCGAGCCCGGCTTCGAGACCTTCATCGAGATCGCGCAGCACCCGAAGTCGAACACCACCCCGGCGCAGGCCGACGGCGGCGCGTACCAGGTGACGTTCCAGGACTTCGGCTACCAGGTCGAGAAGGGCTCCGTGAAGGATCTCAAGGCCGGTCTGGAGAAGACCGCCCAGCAGATCGACACGGACATCGCGAAGGCGAAGTAGTCCGCCCATGAGCACCAGCGCCAGCACGCGCACGCACACCCTGCGTTCGAAGCGCCGCAGGTCCGGCCTTGCGGCGAAGCGCAGAAGACGAGCACTGCGGACGGCAGCCTTCATGTCGCCGTGGCTGATCGGCTTCAGCGTCTTCTTCGCCTATCCGCTGCTCTCCACCGTGTACTTCTCCTTCACGAAGTACGACGGCATCCGGCCGCCCACGTTCAACGGCCTGGACAACTGGAGTTACGTCTTCAGCGACTACCGGCTGTTCTGGCCCGCCATGCAGAACACCCTCTGGCTGGTCGTGGTCATGGTCAGCTGCCGGGTCGTGTTCGGACTCGGCATCGGACTGCTGATCACGAAGATCAAGACCGGTGCCGGGGTCTTCAGGACGCTGTTCTATCTGCCGTACCTGGCCCCGCCGGTCGCCGCGACGCTCGCCTTCGTCTTCCTGCTCAACCCGGGTACGGGACCCGTCAATTCGGTCCTGGAGTCGATCGGGCTGCCGACCCCCGGCTGGTTCACCGACCCCACCTGGTCCAAGCCCGCCCTCACCGCGCTCGCCCTCTGGGGCATCGGCGACCTGATGGTGATCTTCATGGCCGCGCTGCTCGACGTACCCAAGGAGCAGTACGAGGCGGCGGAACTGGACGGGGCGGGGCCCTGGGCGCGGTTCCGCTTCGTGACCCTGCCGAACATCATGCCCATCGTGATGTTCGCCGTTGTCACCGGCGTGATCCAGACCATGCAGTACTACACACAGCCGCTCGTCGCGGGGAAGGTCGCCTCCGGCGTCATCGGCGGCTCTGGCCAGCAGTTCGAGCCCGGCTACCCCGACAAGTCCACGCTGACCCTCCCCCAGCTCGTCTACGACCTCGGCTTCCAGCGCTTCGACTACGGCTCGGCCTGTGTGATCGCGCTTGTGCTCTTCGCTCTCGCCATGGCCTTCACCGCGCTGCTGATGCGCCGCCGTGGCGGCCTACTGCAGGCAGGTGAATGACGTCATGACCCAGCTCCTGGACAAGCCCGTCGCGCCGCCGGCGCAAACCCTCTCCGGCGCCGAGCGCACCGCACGCCGCAAGGCGCTGCTGCACTGGATCGCCGTGCACTCGCTGGGGATCGCTGCCGCGCTCTTCTTCGTGCTGCCGTTCCTCTTCCTCTTCCTGACCTCGGTGATGAGCGACCAGCAGGCGCTGACCCGCGAGCTGTGGCCGAAGGACTGGGAGTGGAGCAACTACGCGGACGTCTGGAACACCCCGGGCTTTCTGACCTGGTGGAAGAACACCCTGCTGTACGCGGGACTCGGCACGGTCCTCACGGTCGTCTCGTCCGTCCCGGTGGCGTACGCGCTGGCCAAGTTCCGCTTCCGCGGCCGCAGTCTGTCGCTGATGCTGGTCATCTCGATGATGATGCTGCCGCAGCAGGTGACGATCATCCCGATGTATCTTTTCTGGGCCAAGCAGTTCGACTTCTCCGGGACGCTCTGGCCGCTGATCATCCCGATGGCCTTCGGCGACGCGTTCTCCATCTTCCTGCTGCGGCAGTTCCTGCTGACCATCCCGAACGAGTATCTGGACTCGGCGAAGGTCGACGGCTGCGGTGAGTTCCGCACGCTGATCAAGGTGGTGCTGCCGATGGCCAGGCCGGGCATCGCCGCCGTCGCGCTCTTCCAGTTCTTCTACGCCTGGAACGACTACTTCGGCCCCCAGATCTACGCCTCGGAGAACCCGGCCGCGTGGACCCTGAGCTACGGCCTGGAGTCGTTCAAGGGCGCTCACCACACCGACTGGAATCTGACCATGGCCGCGACCGTACTGGTCATGGCCCCCGTGATCCTCGTCTTCTTCTTTGCCCAGAAGGCATTCGTCGAGGGCGTCACACTGACCGGAGTGAAGGGCTGATGCACAGATGAAGCTCGCAGTCGTGGGTGGCGGATCCACCTATACCCCTGAGTTGATCGACGGCTTCGCCCGGCTGAGGGACACCCTCCCGATCAGTGAACTCGTCCTCATCGACCCGGCGGCCGACCGGCTCGAGCTGGTCGGCGGCCTGGCGCGGCGGATCTTCGCCAAGCAGGGCCACGACGGGAAGATCGTCACCACCTCCGACGTGGACGCGGGCGT
This sequence comes from Streptomyces lunaelactis, assembly GCF_003054555.1. Taxonomy (NCBI): domain Bacteria; kingdom Bacillati; phylum Actinomycetota; class Actinomycetes; order Kitasatosporales; family Streptomycetaceae; genus Streptomyces; species Streptomyces lunaelactis. Next base: position 3,004,838 of record NZ_CP026304.1, read on the forward strand.
CGCCGACGCCGACGCGGTGCTGCTGCAGCTGCGCGTGGGCGGGCAGGCCGCGCGGAACAACGACGAGACCTGGCCGCTGGAGTGCGGCTGCGTCGGACAGGAGACCACCGGAGCGGGCGGCCTCGCCAAGGCGCTGCGTACGGTCCCGGTCGTCCTCGACATCGCCGAGCGGGTGCGCCGCACCAACCCCAACGCCTGGATCATCGACTTCACCAATCCGGTGGGCATCGTGACCCGGGCGCTGCTGCAGGCCGGACACAAGGCCGTCGGTCTGTGCAATGTCGCCATCGGCTTCCAGCGCACGTTCGCGGGGCTGCTGGGCGTCGCCCCGGCCGACGTCCACCTGAACCATGTGGGTCTCAACCATCTGACGTGGGAGACCGGTGTGCGCCTCGGCGGCCCGGAGGGCGCGGACCTGCTGCCCAAGCTGCTGGCCGAGCACGGGGACGCGATCGCGGACGATCTGCATCTGCCGCGCCAGGTGCTGGACCGGCTCGGCGTGGTCCCCTCGTACTACCTGCGCTACTTCTACGCGCACGACGAGGTCGTACGCGAGCTGAGGACCAAGCCGTCGCGGGCCGCCGAGGTCGCGGAGATGGAGAAGCAGCTGCTCGAGATGTACGGCGACCCGGCGCTCGACGAGAAGCCGGAGCTGCTCGCCAAGCGCGGCGGCGCCTTCTACTCGGAGGCCGCCGTGGACCTCGCCGCCTCGCTGCTGGGCGGGGGCGGCAGCCCGTACCAGGTGGTGAACACCGTCAACAGGGGCACGCTGCCGTTCCTCCCCGACGACGCCGTGATCGAGGTGCAGGCCGCCGTCGGCGGGCAGGGCCCGACACCGCTTCCGGTGCCCGAACCCGACCCGCTGTACACGGGGTTGATCGCCCACGTGACGGCGTACGAGGACCTGGCGCTGGAGGCCGCCCTGCGCGGCGGCCGCGACCGTGTCTTCAAGGCCATGCTGTCGCATCCGCTGATCGGCCAGTACGAGTACGCCGAAGCGCTCACCGACAAGCTGATCGCGCACAACCGGGAGCACCTCGCGTGGGCATGACCGCACGAGGCGTCCTGGCCATCGACGCCGGCAACAGCAAGACCGACGTCGCGGTGGTCGCCGCCGACGGGACCGTACTCGGCAAGGCCCGCGGCGGCGGTTTCCAGCCGCCCGCGGTCGGCATCGAGGCGGCCGTCGAAGCTCTTGGCCGTACGGTCGCGGCCGCCGCGGCCGCCGCCGGCGTCAGCACGCTCTCCGGGCCGTTCGTCGCGCACGTCTCGGCCTGCCTGGCCAATGCCGACCTCCCCGTGGAGGAGCGGGAGTTGGCGGCGGCCGTTCAGGCGCGCGGCTGGGGCCGTACGACCGAGGTGCGCAACGACACCTTCGCGATCCTGCGGGCCGGGGTCGAGTCGCCGCGCGGCGTGGCGGTGGTGTGCGGCGCCGGCATCAACTGCGTGGGCATGCTGCCGGACGGCCGTACCGCGCGCTTCCCCGCCATCGGCCGGATCTCCGGCGACTGGGGCGGCGGCGCGGGGCTCGCGGAGGAGGCGCTGTGGTTCGCGGCGCGGGCGGAGGACGGGCGCGGCGAGCCGACGGCCCTGGCCCGTACGCTGCCCGCGCACTTCGGGCTGGACTCCATGTACGCCCTGATCGAGGCGCTGCATCTGGAGCACATCCCCTCGGTGCGCAAGCACGAGCTGACCCCGGTCCTCTTCGCGACCAGCGCGGAGGGCGACCCGGTGGCCCGCTCGCTGGTGCACCGGCTCGCCGGGGAGGTCGTCGCGCTGTCCACGGTCGCGCTGGCCCGGCTCGATCTGCTCGACGAGGAGGTTCCGGTGCTGCTGGGGGGCAGTGTGCTCGCGGCCCGGCACCCGGAGCTGGACGAGCACATCGGCAAGCTGCTGGCGGCCAGGGCGCCCAACGCGGTGATCGAGGTGGTGACGGCCCCGCCGGTGCTCGGCGCGGCGCTGCTGGGCCTGGACCACATCGGGGCTTCGCCCGAGGCCCGCGCCCGGCTGCGAGCGCACTACGCGTAGCGCGGTGACCGCACAGGCTGACCGGGCCCGTCCGGCAACCGGGTTGTCCTCAATCGCCGGACGGGCTTGATGGCGGGAACCGATCAAGGCGCTGGGGCGTATTCATGATGGGGAACACGGTGGGGGAAGGGCCTGGCAGGATCGTAAAATGCTGCGATAGATACAAGATCCAGTCAATCCTGCTGTGAATGTCAGTCACTGCGGCATACTGCTGGCCGGGAGTCGTCCCCCGACCCGCCGGGAGGCGGGCCGACGTCAGCGACCGAGGGGGAGGTCACGTGACATACCCGCCGACTGTGCGCACCGCGCCCCAATCGGCTCCGACGCATGCGCCCGGGCAGCCGCCGGACCAGCCGCCCGCCCACCGCGGCGCGTGGTCCGTCGGCAAGGAACTGCTGCGTACGGCCGCGACGACCGAGCCGGGCCGGCTGCAGATCATCGGGGCCGTACTGGCCGCGCTGGTGGTGGCGTTCGGCGCGGTGACGGCGTTGGAGATCTCGGACCGGGCGACCGCGGCCGACGATGTGGTGAGCCGCAGCCAGCCGCTGAGTGCGGACGCCGCGTCCATCTACCGCTCGCTGGCCGACGCGGACACGGCGGCCTCCAGCAGCTTCCTGGCCGGTGCGGCGGGGTCCGGCGCGATGGACGAGCGGTACCGGAAGGATGTCGCGCTGGCGTCCCGCCTGCTGATCAAGGCCGCCACGAATACGGACAGTTCGAGCGAGTCGGGCCGCCAGATAGCCACGCTCAACGAGCAACTCCCCCGATACACGGGCCTGATCGAGACGGCCCGCGCCAACAACCGCCAGGGCCTGCCGCTCGGCGGCGCCTATCTGCGGTACGCGAACGCGCGGATGACGCAGGACCTGCTGCCCGCCGCCCAGAAGCTGTACGACGCGGAGACGGCGCGGCTCGACAAGGACGACGAGGACGCCCGGTTCTGGCCCCTCTTCTCGCTCGCGGTGGGCGTGGTGGCGCTGACCGGCCTTGTCTGGGCCCAGCGGCGCAACTACCGGCGTACGAACCGCGTGTTCAACCACGGTCTGCTCGCCGCGACCGCCGCCTCCACCGTCGTACTGCTGTGGCTCGCCGTGGGGCACACCGTGGCCCGCGCCGATCTGAACGACGCCACGGCCCACGGCCAGAGGTCCCTCAAGGTCCTCAACGACGCGCGCATCAACTCCCTGAAGGCGCGCGCCAATGAGAACCTCACGCTGGTGGCCCGGGGCGCGGTGCTCACCGACGACGGCAAGAGCGACAAGTACGAGACGGACTACACCACGGGCATGGGCAGGCTCGGCGCCCAGCTGAGCGATGCGCACAAGCTCGCCGACGACAGCGCGGGACGCGATCCCGTCGCCGACGCGGTCAAGGGCGTGTCCCAGTGGAAGGACCGGCACAGCAGCGCCAGCAAGACCGACAAGGCCGGAGACTACGACGGCGCGCTGGCGAAGATCATCGGCTCCAAGGCCTCCACCGGTGAGTCCTTCGACCAGGTGGACGCGGCGCTGGAGAAGGCGCTGGGGCACGAGCAGCGCGAGTTCACCAAGGCGGCCGAGGACGGGCGCGGAGCGCTGACCGGACTGCCGATCGGCGCCGCGGCCCTGGCCGTGCTGGGCGCGGCCGGCGCCATCCTCGGTATCAACCGCAGGCTTTCGGAGTACCGGTGAGAGGGGGAGCGATGACGGGCACGAGGACCGGGTTCCGTGGCTGGGGCGGCGTCGCGGGGATGGCCGCGGCGTGCGCGCTGACCGCCGCCGTCACGCTGCTGCCGCTGTCCCACGGCGGCGCCGACGGCCTCGGTGCGGGGTCGTCCGGACAGAGCGCGGCCTCGTCGGTGCCCGTGAAGGCGGACGACTGCAAGGACCCGGAGGCCTCGCTGCCGTCGTCGGCGGCCGGCGGTCCGAACATCGACGCGATCAGGGAGCGGGGCAAGCTGATCGTCGGCGTCGACCAGAACAGCTACCGCTGGGGCTACCGCAATCCGGCCAGTGGCGGTCTCGAGGGCTTCGACATCGATCTCGCCCACGCCATCGCCCAGGACATCCTCGGCAAGCCGGACGCGGTCATCTTCCGCGCCATCCCCACCAACCAGCGCATACCCGCCCTGAACAACGGCACGGTGGACATCGTCGTCCGTACGATGACGATCAACTGCGCCCGGATCAAGCAGGTCGCGTTCTCCACCGCGTACTTCCAGACCGGCCAGCAGGTCCTCGCGCCCAAGGGCTCGTCCATCACCGGGTACGACAAGTCCCTCGCCGGGAAGAAGGTCTGCTCGGCGGAGGGTTCGACGGCGTACGACGCGCTGGAGAAGAACTCCTTCGGGGCCACGTTCAAGGACAAGCACGACGGGCAGCCGGGGGACGAGGACCAGTTCACCGTGCCCAACCAGCTCGACTGTCTGGTCCGGCTGCAGCTGGGCCTGGTCGACGCGGTCGTGACGGACGCCGCGCTCGCGGCGGGCCAGGCGGCCCAGGACCCGGCTGTCGAGCTCAAGGGCGGCAAGCCCTTCACCACCGAGTACTACGGCGTCGCCACCAAGCTCGGCAAGGACGATGTGGTGCGCCGGGTGAACAAGGTGCTCGACACCTACCGTCAGGGCGCCTGGACCCAGGCGTACGACAAATGGCTGGTGGCCGATCTGCCCGGGATCACCGGGCCGCCGGCGCCGAAGTTCCGCACCGGCTGAGTACGGCACGGGCCGAGGAGGACGGCACAGGCCGAGAGCGAACAGACTTCAGAGCGCACAACTAGTCCTGGCAGGAAGAGCAGAGAGGTGATCGATGGGCGTCGCGGGACCCCCAGGGCCGGTCATGGACCGGGACGAGGTGGACCGTGCGCTGGCGCGGCTCGGCGCGGAGCACGAGGCGGTCGAAACCTCGCTCCTCGCTCTGCAGGACCATGCGGGCCGCCGGCTCCTCGAAGGCGCCGGGCTGACGGGCGTCACCAAGGACCGCTGGGCCTCCACGGAGCAGGCGATCTCGCTGCTGTGGGGGTACTTCGACGCGTACAGCGCCGCCCTGAACGACACCCGTGAGCTGCGTGCCAGGCGGCGCTGGCCCAGTCGTGAGGACCTGGTGGAGCTGACCGACCGGCTGCGCGGCCGCAGTGTGACCATCGCGAGCTCCGCCACCCACCCCGCGCCGTCGATCACCGGACCCGCCAAGCTCTCCGAGCAGTTCACGCTCGAGGAGCTGGTCTCCCGGATGAACGAGCTGTACGCGGGCTCGCTGGACATGGTCGTGACGGCCGACTCGGTGTGGTCCGCGCTGCCCGCCCGGATAGATCTGCTCTCCGCCGAGCTGCAGCGCACCCGCTCGCTGGCCCACTCCGTCGGCGTACGGCCCGGGGAGCACCCCGCGGGCGACGAGCTGGAAGCGATCACGCACGAGCTGTCCACACTCCGCGCCCAGGTGATCTCCGACCCGCTGGCTTTCTGGCGGCCCGCCGTCGGCAGTTCGGCCCCGGGCGGCGGCCGGCCCGACACCGACCGCTACGACCGGGCCGCGCGCGCCCTGGAGGACATCCGCCGGGAGATCGAGGCGGTGCTCCAGGTCCGCCAGGACTCGGAGGAGCGGCTGCTCCGGCTGCGCGATGTGCTCTCGCGCGCCGACCGGACGCTGACCGAGGCGCGTTCGGCGCGCGGCGAGGTGCTGGCGAAGATCGCGGCCTCCGAGGTGCCCGCGGTCAGCGGCCCGCCGACGGTACTGCAGGAGCGGCTCGCCACCGCCGCCGAGTACCGCAGGCACTCCCAGTGGCACCGGCTCTCGCCGCTGCTGGAGTCCCTGGAGCGCGAGGCCGAGGACGAACTGCTGCGCGCCCGCGAGTCGTTGGGTGCCGTCACCGCGCCGCTCGCGGTCCGCGCCGAGCTGCGCGGCCGCCTCGACGCGTACAGGGCGAAGGTCGCCCGGCACGGGATGGCGGAGGATCCGCTGCTGATCGAGCGGTACGACGCGGCCCGCCGGATGCTGTGGAGTGCGCCGTGCGATCTGCGCGTCGCCGAACAGGCGGTGCTGCGCTATCAGCAGGCCGCCAGAGAAGTACTGGTCCCGCGACAGGCAGGACCGTCCGGGCCCGAGGACCGCAGGGGGGATTCGTGAGCGGGAACAACAGATGCCATCGCCCCGGCTGTGAGGGCTCCTACGAGGACATGGGCGGCGGCGAGCTGTACTGCGACACATGCGGGCTCGCCCCCGTCGTCGCGTCGAACGGCATGGTGTCCTCGCCGCCCACCGGCATCACCGGCGGCGGCCGCGACTCCGGCTCCGCACGGAGCAGTTCGCGCTCCTCACGGGCTTCGTCGCGCTCGGCGACCTCGCGCCGTTCCGTCTCCGGGCGGCTGTCGCGTTCGCTGTCGGGCATCGCCTCCTCCCGGTCGGTCTCGGTGCGCAGCTCCGGCGCCAGCACGAGCGCGTCGGGCCGCAACCGCCTGGGCGCCGGCCTGGTGTCCGTACCGGAGGTGCCGCGCCCCGAGCCGCGCGCGGCGGTGATGGAGAACCCCGAGGTCCCCGAGCGCAAGCGGTTCTGCTCGCGCTCCGACTGCGGGGCACAGGTGGGGCGTTCGCGCGGTGAGCGCCCCGGCCGTACGGAAGGCTTCTGCACCAAGTGCGGCCACCCGTACTCCTTCGTGCCGAAGCTCGCCGATGGCGACATCGTGCACGGGCAGTACGAGGTCGTGGGCTGTCTCGCCCACGGCGGCCTGGGCTGGGTCTATCTCGCGGTGGACCGCGCGGTCTCCGACCGCTGGGTCGTCCTGAAGGGTCTGCTGGACACGGGCGACCAGGACGCCATGGCCGCGGCGATCTCGGAGCGCCGCTTCCTCGCGGAGATCGAGCACTCCAACATCGTCCGCATCTACAACTTCGTCGAGCACCTCGACCAGCGCACCGGCTCCCTCGACGGCTACATCGTCATGGAGTACGTCGGCGGCAAGTCGCTGAAGGAGATCGCCAACGAGCGCCGGGACAAGGGCGGCAAGCGGGACCCGCTGCCGGTCGAGCAGGCGTGCGCGTACGGCATCGAGGCGCTGGAGGCGCTCGGCCATCTGCACAGCAGGAACCTGCTGTACTGCGACTTCAAGGTCGACAACGCCATCCAGCAGCAGGACCAGCTCAAGCTCATCGACATGGGCGCGGTCCGCAGGATGGACGACGACGAGTCCGCGATCTACGGCACGGTCGGCTACCAGGCCCCCGAGGTCGCCGAGGTCGGCCCGTCGGTGGCCTCCGACCTGTACACGGTCGCGCGGACGCTGGCCGTGCTGACCTTCGACTTCCAGGGGTACACGAATGTGTTCGTGGACTCCCTGCCGGACCCGGAGAACATCCAGGTCTTCCATACGTACGAGTCGTTCTACCGGCTGCTGGTGCGGGCGACGGACCCGGATCCGGCGCGGCGGTTCGCCTCGGCGCAGGAGATGGCGGAGCAGCTGACGGGTGTGCTGCGGGAGGTCGTTGCGATCCAGACGGGCCGTCCGCGGCCGTCGCTGTCGACGCTGTTCGGGCCGGAACTGCGCGTCCCGGACACGCAGTTGTTCGCGGAGCTGACGGGGGACGTGTCGCAGCTGGGCGGGCGGGCTGTGGCCTCCTCGGGCCGTGGTCGCAGGCGGCAGCCCGCGGTCGCGTTGCACAGTGCCCCTACCGGTGCGCTCGCGGCGAACGGCTCCGGTGCCCCCGGCCCGTACGGCGGCGCCCCCGGCCGGCTGCCCCGCCCGGGCGTCCCCGGGTACGGCACCGGAAACGGAGCCCCGGCAGCGGTTCCGTACGCGGCCACCCAGGCGGTCGTCCCGGCGCCCCGCAGCCCCCTCACCACGCCCCCGCCGCAGCCGGCACTCGCCCCGCATATCGCGGTGCTCGACGCGCGGGCGACCTCGCTCGCGCTGCCCGTGCCGCGCGTCGACCCGGACGACCCCAACGCCGGCTTCCTCGCCGGCCTCCTGGCCTCGGCGCCGGCCGAGCTGATCGCCGCGCTGCACTCCACGGCGGCGAGCTCCCCGGAGACGCGGCTGCGCGAGCTGCGCGCCCGGCTGGAGATGCGCGAGCTGGACTCCGCCACCAGGGGGCTCGCGGCCCTGGAGAACGAACATCCGGACGACTGGCGGGTCGTCTGGTATCGCGGTCTCACCTCGCTGGTGACCGGGGAGAACGAGATCGCGGCGCTCTCCTTCGACGCGATCTACGACGCGTTCCCCGGCGAGCCCGCCCCCAAGCTGGCGCTCGGCGTCTGCGCCGAGGTACTCGGCCAGCTGGACAATGCCGCGGAGTACTACCGCCTAGTGTGGACGACCGACCCGAGCTATGTCAGTGCCGCGTTCGGCCTGGCCCGGGTGCAGATCGCGGCGGGCGACCGGACCGGAGCCGTACGGACGCTGGAGTCGGTGCCTGAGGCTTCGATCCACTACACGGCGGCGCGGGTCGCGGCCGTACGGGCGAGGCTGCGGCGACGCGCCGCGCACGACCCCCTGATCGACGACCTGTCGGCGGCCGCCGCGCAGGTGGACGCCCTGAAGGACTTCGGTATGGACGCGGTGCGCCGCGAGCAGTTGTCCACAGAAGTACTCGGGACGGCCCTCGACTGGGTACTCTCCGGTAGTCCCGGAGCCCGGCCGTCCGTACCGAACGCACCGACCATTCCGAGCGCACCCACCGTGCTGCTCGGCAGTGAACTGGACGAGCGCGGCCTGCGCTTCGGGCTGGAACGCTCCTACCGGGTGCTCGCCCGGCTCGCCCAGCGCGGCGAGGAGCGGATGGACCTGGTGGAGCGGGCGAACCGCTTCCGCCCCCGGACGTGGGTGTGATTGATGTCGTCGCAGATGCACCAGCCGGCCGCCAGGTCGACCTGCCCCAGTTGCGAGGAGCCCCTGGAGACGGGTGACTTGTTCTGCGGCGCGTGCGGGTACGACCTGTCGGCCGCGCCCGCAACGCCGGCCGACCGCCCCACCATCGCCATCGGCACGGCTGTCGAGTGGCCTACGGCCACCGGGACGGATACGGCGGGCACGCCCGCGCCGGCCCATCTGCCCGGCGATCTGCCGGGCACGGACTCGGGCGGCGGTCCGCTGTCGGCCTCGGCCGACGATCCGCTGTCAGCCTCGGCCGGCGGTCAACTGCCCGCATCAGCCGTGCGGTACGACAGCCCGCCGGGACACGCCGCGCCGGCCGGAGCGAGCTCCCCCGCGGGCGGTGACTTCACGCTGCCCGCGCCCGAGGCGCGCAGCGCCGCCGCCCCCGACCCGCGCGCCGGGGCCCCCGTCACACCACCCCCGGCCGGCACCAAGCTCTGCGTGGCCTGCCGCGCCGGCCATGTCGACACCGACGGCTACTGCGAGAACTGCGGCCACGCCCAGCCCCGCGAACGCGACCACATGGAACAGGAGCTGGGCTCGGTCGCCGCGGTCAGCGACCGGGGACTGCGCCACCACCGCAACGAGGACTCGTTCGCGGTCTCCTCCACGGCGCTGCCCGACGGCACACCGGCGATCGTCGCGATCGTCTGCGACGGCGTCTCGTCGGCGACCCGCCCCGACGAGGCCTCGGAGGCCGCAGCGAACGCGGCCAACGAAATGCTGCTGGAGTCCCTGCCACGCGGCACACACCCCCAGCAGGCCATGCACGAGGCGATCATCGCCGCCTCCGAGGCGGTCAACTCCCTTGCCATCGTGCCCGATCAGGGCCAGGCCATGGAGCACGACCCGCACCGCCATCAGAACGCGCCCGCGTGCACGATCGTCGGCGCGGTGGCCGCAGCCGGACTGCTCGTCGTCGGCTGGGTCGGCGACAGCCGTGCGTACTGGGTGCCCGACGACCGCAGCGGCCCGCCCGCCCGGCTCACCGAGGACGACTCCTGGGCGGCCCAGATGGTGGCGGCCGGCCTGATGAACGAGGCGGAGGCGTACGCCGACGAGCGCGCCCACGCCATCACGGGCTGGCTGGGAGCCGACGCGTACGAACTGGAGCCGCACACCGCTTCCTTCAAGCCGGACCGGCCCGGAGTGGTCGTGGTCTGCACGGACGGCCTGTGGAACTACGCGGAGGGCGCAGAGGAGATGGCCCGGGCCGTCCCGGCCGATGCCGCCGGCCGGCCGCTGCACAGCGCGCAGGTGCTGGTCGGCCATGCGCTCGACGGCGGGGGCCACGACAACGTAACAGTGGCCGTCCTGCCGTTCGCCGTGCCTGAGCAAGGGGCAGGATCGGCCTACAACAGGGCTTGAGCCCCCATATGTCCGGCGAGTGTCCGACACGTCGTGCCCGCGGGACCCTGTGTCTTTTTTCTCTGCCCAAGTGGAGCCTCTAGGAGCCGATTCAGATGGCCGTTTTCTCCAAATCCCAGGTGCCGCAGTTCTCCGTCGAGGTGTACCAGAACGAATATCTGCCGGAGGGCGGCCGCGAGGTCAACGCGATCGTCACGGTGACCTCCACGGGCGGCGGCACCAGCGGCGGGGCGCCGCTCCTCGGAGCATCGCCCTCCCCCTCGTACATACCTGGACAGGCGCCGGGTGCCGCCGTGGTGATCATGGTCGACTGTTCCGGTTCGATGGACTATCCGCCGACCAAGATGCGCAATGCCCGTGATGCCACGGCCGCCGCCATCGACACCCTGCGCGACGGTGTCGCCTTCGCGGTGGTCGCCGGTACGCATGTCGCGAGCGAGGTCTACCCGGGAGACGGCCGGCTCGCGGTCGCCGATGCGCAGACCCGCGCTCAGGCCAAGGAGGCCCTGCGACGGCTCAGCGCGGGTGGCGGCACCGCGATCGGCACCTGGCTGCGGCTGGCCGACCGGCTCCTTTCCGGCTCCGATGTACCCATCCGGCACGGGATCCTGCTCACCGACGGCCGTAACGAGCACGAGGCGCCGGAGGATCTGCGGACCGCGCTCGAGGCCAACGCCGGCCGCTTCACCTGCGACGCCCGCGGGGTCGGCACCGACTGGGAGGTCAAGGAGGTCACCGGTATCGCGTCCGCGCTGCTCGGCACGGCCGACATCGTCGCCGACCCGACCGGTCTTGCCGCCGACTTCACCAGCATGATGGAGAACGCGATGGGCAAGGAGATCGCGGACGTGGCGCTGCGGCTGTGGACGCCCGTCGGGGTGGAGATCAAGTTCGTCAAGCAAGTCGCGCCCACGGTCGAGGAGTTGACCGGACGGCGGACGGAGGCGGGACCGCGGGCCGGGGACTATCCCACCGGCTCCTGGGGCGACGAGTCCCGTGACTACCACGTGTGCGTACAGGTGCCGCAGGCCGGGATCGGCCAGGAGATGCTCGCGGCCCGGGTCTCGCTGATCATTCCGGCGGCGGACGGCGGCGCTCCGGAGGTGCTTTCACAGGGTCTGGTCAAGGCGGTGTGGACGGACGACATGGTCGCCTCCACGTCGATCAACCCGCAGGTCGCGCACTACACAGGTCAGGCCGAACTGGCACAAGTCATCCAACAGGGGCTTGATGCCCGCAAGTCCGGCGACTTCGACGGTGCGACCGCCAAACTCGGCCGTGCGGTACAGCTCGCGGCCGATTCGGGGAACAGGGATACTGCGAAACTCCTTTCGAAGGTGGTCGACGTCGTCGATGCGGCGACAGGTACTGTGCGACTGAAGGCGAAGGTCGCGGAGGCCGACGAGATGACCCTCGAAACGCGCTCCACGAAGACGGTCCGTGTGAAGAAGTAGCAGGCAGAAACACCGAAGTGAAACGGCCCTCGGGCCGGACGAGGAGAGGGGGAAGCGCCGACATGCCGACCTGCCCGAACGGACACCAGTCGGGTTCCGACGACTGGTGCGAGGTCTGCGGCCACCGCATGGCCGGTCCTGGCGCTCCCGCGGGTGCCGTACCGCCGCCGCCTCCCCCGCCACCGGCCTACGGATACCCGGGGCCCGGCGATCCCAACGCCACCGCCCAGGCCGAGCTCTGCCCGCAGTGCCGCACCCCGCGCGAGGCCATGGCCCCGTTCTGCGAGGAGTGCCGGTACAACTTCCTGACGAACACGGCGACGTCGTACACCCCCGTGGCCCCGGCCCAGCAGCCCCCCGGGCTGAATCTCCCGCCGGGCTTCCAGTCCCAGCCCGCGCCGCCGCCGCCCGCGCAGCAGCAGCAGCGTGATCCGTACGAGTACCAGGGCTCGCGGCCCTCGCAGATGAACCGGCCCGCCGAGCCGCTGATGAACGATCCCTCGGCCCAGCAGCAGCCCCCGCAGGGGTTCCCGCAGCCGCCGGGTCCGCCGATGCCGCCCGCCTTCCAGCAGCAGCCGGGTCCGCCGGCGCCGCCCGCGTACCAGCAGCAGCCGGGTCCGCCGGCGCCGCCCGCGTACCAGCAGCCGGGTCCGCCCGCACCGCAGCAGCCCCAGCAGACGGGCGACGACGACTGGATGCTGCCCCCGCCCTCGCAGGCCCAGGCACCGCAGGCGCCGCCGGCTCCCCAGGCGCCGCAGCGGCCGGACCAGTTCCAGCAGCAGGATCCCTTCCAGCAGCCGGATCCGTTCCAGCAGCAGGAGCCCTTCCGGCAGCAGGATCCGTTCCAGCAGCAGGCTCAACAGCAGGCGGTGCCACCGCAGTACACCCAGCAGCCCGGTCAGCCGCAGGGCCAACAGCCCGGCCAGCAGCCGGGTCAGCACCCTGGGCAGCAGCAGCCGCCGCAGTACCAGACTCCCGCCGGCTGGACCGCGGTCATCGCGCCCGACCGCGAGTACTTCCTGGCGATGATGCATCGCAGCGGCCCTGAGGCCACCGGCCTCAATCTGCCCGCGTACTCCCCCGAGCAGCACCTCCCGCTCACCGGGAACCAGATCGCCATCGGCCGCCGCCGGCAGTCCACCGGCGAGTCCCCCGAGATCGATCTGTCCGTACCGCCGGAGGACCCGGGCGTCTCGCACCAGCACGCGGTGCTGGTGCAGCAGCCCGACGGCTCGTGGGCCGTGGTCGACCAGAACTCCACCAACGGCACCACGCTCAACGGCGCCGAGGACCCGATCCAGCCCTATGTGCCCATCCCGCTGAACGACGGCGACCGAGTCCATGTCGGCGCCTGGACCACGATCACTATCCGGCGGGGCTAGCCGCCCACGGCGGACGCCCAGCCGTTCGAGCGCCCGAGCGGCCAGGCGTACGGCCCCTCGGGGTCGTCCAGCCAGGCCCACTGGTGGCCCCCGCTCACGGTGACCCCGAACCGGTCCCGCAGCGGGCGCCGCTCGCGCTCCCACAGCGAGAGGGCCTCGTGCGGGTCCAGGCTGCCCGCGGTCAGCGTCAGCAGGAAGCGGAAGAGTTCGTTCTCGATCGCGCGCCTCGGCAGCCCGCCGATATGCCCCTCCCGGGGCAGCTCGCCGCCGCGCAGCGGTACGAAGTACGCGGACGTGCGCAGAAAGCGGCCCTCCGCGCTTCTGCCGTGGCTGTCTTCGCGTACCCCCAGCGCGATCAGCCCGGTGGAGAGCGGGGCCAGGATCCGCGCCCCCGGCCTGCACTGCGGCAGCCAGTCGAACGGCACCGACGGCAGCGTGCAGGTCGCGATGATGCGGTCGAAGGGCGCGCGCTCCGGGCAGCCGCGCGCGCCGTCGCCGGTGACCACCGTGGGGTGGTACCCGGCGGCCGCCAGATGCGTCCGCGCCGACTCGGTGATCTCCGTGTCCAGATCGACGGTCGTCACCAGGTCGTCGCCGAGCCGGTGCGCGAGCAGCGCGGCGTTGTAGCCGGTGCCCGCGCCGATCTCGAGTACCGCGTTCCCCTCCCGTACCTCCAGCTCCTCGAGCATCGAGGCCATGAGCGAGGGCTGGCTGCTGGAGGAGACCAGCTCGCCATCGCGCACGCGGGTGGCGAGCGGCCCGTCCACGTACGCCCCGCGCAGCCAGCGCGCCCGCCGCACGGGGTCGGGATCCTCGCACCACAGGCGCTCGTACGCACCCGTCCTGCTCGCGAAGTAGTACGGCACGAACAGATGCCGGGGCACCTCTTCGAAGGCCGTCCGCCAGGCCGGGTCGGCCAGCCCGCCGCCCGCCACGATCTCCCGCACCAGCGACCGCCGCGCCACGGCCGCGGGCTCGGCGAACCGGTCCACGTGCACTCCCATGCCTCCACTGTCCTGCGCCGCCGCCCTGTAGGCGAGCACCCGAACGGGGATGGTCCTAGGCCTGAGGTCCTCGGCCACCGGGTCTGAGACGATGGACGGGTGAATGAGATTCCGCGCGGCACCCTTCAGGAGCAGACCTTCTACGAGCAGGTCGGCGGCGAGAAGACCTTCCGGCGCCTCGTCCACCGCTTCTACCAGGGCGTCGCCGAGGACCCGGTGCTGCGGCCGATGTACCCGGAGGAGGATCTGGGTCCGGCCGAGGAGCGGCTCGTTCTCTTCCTGATCCAGTACTGGGGCGGCCCCCGCACCTACAGCGACCACCGCGGCCACCCCCGGCTGCGGATGCGCCACGCGCCGTTCACCGTCGACCGGGCCGCGCACGACGCCTGGCTGAAGCACATGCGTACGGCCGTCGACGAGCTGGGCCTGTCCGAGGAGCACGAGCAGACCCTGTGGAAGTACCTCACCTACGCCGCGGCCTCCATGCTGAACGCCGCCGACTGAGCGCCGCCGAACACCGAGTACTGAGCGCCACTGCGTGAGCACCGCGAACTGAACACGCGGCCCCGGATACCGGTCACGATCGGGTCAAGGTCGCCCCGCAAGCGGTTTCCACAGACCGGTGCACTCTGAAAGCATCAGGTCACGGCGTCGGGGGGCGCGCACAGACCGCTGGGGGACGGGTGACGAGGTTCGTACTTCTGCGGGTCGGAGCGCATCGACTGCTGCTCGCCGCCGCTCTTCTCGCCGTCCTGCTGACCGCCTCCGTGCTGTCCGCCCTCGCCGCCTTCTCCGGCTCCATCGGGGACGCGGCGCTGCGCCACACCCTGCGCACCCGTGACGCCGCCTCCGTCGCGCTCACCGTCACCACCGGTCACGTCCCCTCGGACAAGCGGGAGTCGGCGGACCGGGCGGCCGAACGCGGCGCGCGCCGGACCTTCGACGGACTGCCGGTGACCGTACGGAAGCTGGAGAGCTCGGGTCCGTACGCCCTCCCCCGGACACTCCAGCCGCCCGCCGCGCGCGCGGGCTATCCGGATCTCACCCACATCGCCGTGCTGGACCGTTCCCGGATACGGCTCACCCAGGGCACCTGGCCCGCCGCCGGGGGCGCGGGACCGCTGCAGGTCGCGCTGCCCGAAACGGCCGCCCAGCAGCTGAAACTGAAGCCCGGTGCCCGGCTCGCTCTCACCGACCGGCTCACCGACGATCCGCTCACCGTCACGGTCAGCGGTCTGTACCGGGCGGCCGAACCCACCGATCCGTACTGGCAGTTGGACTCGCTGAACGGACGCGGCGTACGCAAGGTCGTCTTCACCACCTACGGTCCGCTGCTCTGCGACCCCGCGGTCCTCTCCTCCGGCCGGATCCCCACGTCCCAGACCTCGTGGCTGGCCACCGCCGACTTCCACGGCGTCGGCACCGACAGGATCGACACGCTGCGCACCGCCGCGAGCAGCGGCCCCAAGACGCTCGCCGCCGACCCGGTGTTCGCGGGCGACGCGAGGGCCACCACCGCACTGCCCGTCGTGCTCGACCGGACCGAACGGGCGCTGCTGGTCTCCCGTTCGACGCTGATGATCGTCGCCGTACAGCTGGTGCTGCTCGCCGCGTACGCGCTGCTGCTGGTGTCCCGGCTGCTCAGTACGGAACGGGCCGGGGAGACCGATCTGCTGCGCGCCCGAGGCGGTTCACGCCGGCGGATCGCTTCCCTCGCCGCGATCGAGGCTTTGCTGCTGGCCGTGCCCGCCGCCGTGTGCGCGCCGCTGCTGTCCGGTCCGCTCACCGGGCTGCTGGCGGACCGGAGTTCACTCGGTGACATCGGTGTCGGTCTCGGCGGCTCGCCCACCGGCTCGGTGTGGCTGGTGGGCGCCGCGGTCGCGCTCGCCTGTGCCGCCGCTGTCGTGGCGCCCGCGCTCGCCTCGGCCGGTGCCCCACGCTTCCGCCGGGGCCGGGCCGCGGCACTGCCCGCGCCGGTGCGCGCGGGCGCCGACGTCGGGCTGCTGGTGGTCGCCGCGGTGGCGTACTGGCAGCTGGACCGGCAGACCAGGGCGTCCGGCGCCGGTGCGCTCAGCGGGGACCGCGAAGGGGATCTGGGCATCGATCCGCTGCTGGTGGCGGCGCCGGCGCTGGCGCTGCTCGCCGGGACGGTACTGACGCTGCGGCTGCTGCCGCCCGCGGCGCGGCTCGCCGAACGGCGTGCTGCGGGCGGGCGCGGGCTGTCCGCCGCCCTCGCGGGCTGGCAGTTCAGCCGCCGGCCGCTGCGCGGCGCGGGCCCGGTGCTGCTGCTCGTACTCGCCGTGGCGATGGGCATGCTGGCCATCGGGCAGAGCGCGTCCTGGGAACGGTCGCAGGACGACCAGGCGGACTTCAGGACCGGGGCCGCGGTCCGCATGATCGGCACCGACATCAGCGAGCCCGGCCGGGCGGGGGTCTTCGCGGCGCTGCCGGGCGTACGCGACGCGGCCCCGGTCCACCGCGGCACGATGGAACTGTCCGGCGGGCGGACGGCGACCGTACTCGCGGTGGACACCGCCCATGCCGGCGAACGGCTGCTGCTGCGCGACGATCTGAGCGACGAGCCGACGCGCAAGGTGCTCGGGGCCATCACGCCGCCGAAGACCGGTCGGCCGGGGCTGCTGTTGCCCGACTCCGCCCGACGGCTGGGGCTCGATCTGCGGCTGCGGGCCGAGGGTACGGCGGACAGCACGTCCCCGTCGGGCACGGCACCCAAGGTCACGGCGGTGCTGGAGGACCGTTACGGGCTCTCCTACCGGATCGTCCTCGGCGAACTGCCTGCCGACGGCCGCGGCAGACTCCTCACCCTGGACCTCGCCGCCGCGGGCGGGGGACGCGGCACTCCGGCCGGTCCGCTCGCCCTGACGGCCATCCGGCTGGACACCCAACAGCCCGTCAAGAGCGCCGAGTCGCACCGCCTCAGCGTCGGTGGGCTGCGGTCCTTCGACGAGCGCGGCGCCGAGCAGCCAGTGGCCGTGCCCGCCGGGTTCGGCTGGCAGGGAGAGCTCGTCACGACCGGCACCGAGCCGGAAGTCGGGCCCGTCGGTCTCTCGCCCGCCGCCTCCGCCCGTACGCCGCTGTCCGTCGGATACGACACCGGGGCGGGCCTCGCCGACCCGGACGGGTCCCGGTCGGCGGTCGACATCAGCGTCCGGGTCACCGCGAAGCTTCCGAGGGCCCCCGAGCCGACCGCCGTGGCGACGGACGGGTTTCTGCGGGCGGCCGGGGCGAAGACCGGGGACCGCATCGTGGTCACGCTGGCGGGGGAGTCGCTCGACGTACGGATCGTGAAGGCGGTACGGGCGATACCGGCCACCGGCGCCGAGACGCCCGGGGCGTCGTCGAACGCGACGGGCGACGCGCTGCTGCTCGATCTGCGCGCCGTCAATCAGGTCCTCGCCCATCGCGCAGGGGCCGCGGTCACCCCCAACGAGTGGCTGATCAGCGCCGATCCGGGCCGGGCGGGTGAGGTCGCGGCCGCCCTGCGCGCCCGCCCCGACGTCGACCCGGCGCAGGTGCTGGTGCGCGACGAGGCCGCCGACGAGCTGCTGAGCGATCCGCTGGGCAGCGGATCGCAGTCCGCGCTGACGGCCGTGGCGGTGGCCGCCGCGGCGCTGGCGGCGGTCGGCTTCGCGGTGAGCGCGGCCGGGTCGCTGCGTGAACGGACGGCGGAGTTCGCCGTGCTGCGGGCGCTGGGCGCACCGCGCCGGCGCCTCGCCCGGCTGATCGCCGCCGAGCAGGGGCTGCTCGTGGGCATCGGACTGCTCGTCGGCCTGGCACTCGGAGCCGTACTCACCCGGGCCGTCGTGCCGCTCGTCGTCCTGACAGGTCAGGCCGCGCGGCCGGTGCCGCCGGTGCTGGTGGAGCTGCCGGCCGGGCAGGTCGCCGCGCTGCTCGCCGGGGTGGCGGCGCTGCCGCTGCTGACCGTCGCGGCCATCGCGCTGCGGCGCGCGGATCCGGCGGTCGGTCTGCGCCACCAGGGAGACAACTGACATGCGCTCGCGAACCGTTGCCGCCGTTGCTCCCTGGGTACGTACCCGGCTGCGTACCGCTCCCGGTACGGCCTGCGCGCTGGCGCTGCTGGTGGCGCTGACCGCATTCCTCGCCGCTCTCTTCCCGCGCGGAGTCGAGGCGTACGAGACGGCCGGGCTGCGTCATGACATCCGCAGCGCCGCCGCGCGCAGCAGCGTGCTGGAGGTGACGGGCCCGCCGCCGGGGCTCGAGAAACCGCAGTCGGCCCGCGAGAAGCAGATGCGCGCCGACTCGCTGACCTCGTCCTACCGGGGCATGCTGGAGCGGCTGCCGGAGCCGGTGCGGGCCGACACCGCCGAGTCCTCGTACGGGGTGCGGACCACCGTGGCGGTGGCGGTGGACGATCCCTGGTTGGCGCGGCCGACCCGCGGGCTGCCGCCGAAGTTCCGGATGGCCGCGCAGGCGGAGCTGGACCGGCACGCGACGCTGCGCGCGGGCAGGCTCCCCGTGGCGCGGGAGGCGGTGACCTCGCAGACCGCGCAGGTGGAGGCGGCCGTCACGGCGCAGACCGCCGAGTCCCTGCGGATCAAGGTCGGTTCGGTGCTCCATGTGCCGGGGCAGACGCGCGGGCCGCTGGCCGTACGGATCACCGGGATCGTCGAACCGCTGCGTCCGCACGGCGGTTACTGGTCCACCGAGCCGCTGCTGCGTACGCCCGCCCTGGAGGCCGAGCCGGGGGGTGACCCGCTGGAGCGCTACTGGCTGGCAGCGCTGCTGCTGCCCCCGGACGCGGCGCCCGTGCTGCTCGGCGTCAAGGGCGAACCGGAGTACTACTGGCGCATCGCGCCCGACCCCGGCCGGCTGACGGCGTCCGACGCGGACCCGCTCAAGGACCGGATCGCGTCCCTCTCCGGCGGCCCCGGACTGCTGTCGCTGCGGGCTGCGGCCGGCACCAACGCCGCGTTCCGTACCGACCTGGAGACCGTCCTCGGCTCGTACGCCTCGATGCGTTCCGCGATCACGCCCGTGGTGGCGGTCGCCGCGTTCGGGATCGGGGCGGTCGTCGCGGTGGTGCTGGCGATGGCGGGCGGGCTGGTCGCCGCGCGCCGCCGGGCCGAGCTGGGGCTGCTGCGCTCGCGCGGCGGATCGCTGCGCGGCATCGGCGGACGGCTGTTCGCGGAGACGGCGGTGGTGGCGGTCCCGGCCGCGGCGCTCGGACTGCTCGCGGCCCGGCTGGCGGTGCCGGACGGCCGGCTGCTGCCCTCGCTGGCGGGCGCGGCGGCCGTGGCGCTGCCGGCCTGCGCCGCGCTGCCGGTCCGCGCGGTGGTGCTGCACCGCAGACCGCAGGCGTACGGGGGCCGCGACGATCTTGTTGAATTCCGGCCGTCGCGCCGCCGCACCGTCGCCGAACTGACCCTGTTGGTGCTGGCGGTGGGCGCGGTGACCGCGTTGCGGCGACGTGGCACGGGCAGCGGGAGTACCGACTTCCTGGTGAGCTCCGCACCGGTGCTGGTGGGGCTGATCGCGGCGCTGCTGCTGGTACGGCTCTACCCGCTGCCCCTGCGCTGGGCGTCCCGCGCGGCAGGTCGGCTGCGGGGCGCGGTCGGCTTCCTGTCCCTGGCCCGCGCGGGCCGCTCGTCGGCCACGGGAACACTGCCACTGCTGGCCGTGCTCGTCGCCCTGACGACGGCGAGCTTCGGCGGCTCGGTCCTGGCGGGCGTCTCGGGCGCCCGGGAACGGGCGGCGCTCCTGACCACCGGGGCGGACGCCAGGGTGACGGCACCGGCAACCTCGTTGGGCCTGCCGGCGGGGGCGATCGAGGCCGTGCGCGATGCGGAAGGCGTACGGGAGGTGGCTCCGGTCCACTTCGCGGACCGGGTGTCCCTGCCGAACGGCGACCGTGACCCGGCGGAGGCGAAGGGAGTACGGCTGGTGGGGGTTGACCCGGGGGCGTACGCACGCCTGACGGAGCGGACGGGCCTCGGGGCGCTGAGGGCAGGGGAGTTGGCGTGCGCGAAACGGTGCGCCGGGCCGTTGCCCGCCGTCGCGTCCCCCGCCGTCGCCGCACGGCTCGGCAGCGGGCCCCGGCGGATCGAGTCCCCCGCGGGCGACGTCACCGTGCGCGTCGTAGCCGTACGCGACATCACTCCCGCCGTGCCGAGCGGCGACTTCCTGCTCGTGGACAGCGCGGGTCTCAGCCGGGCCCCGGCCACCGAGCTGCTCGTCACCGGCTCCTCCGTGGACGGCGCGCGGCTGCGTGCCGCCGTCCACGCTGCGGGCAGGGACATCGCCGTCACCCTGCGGACCGAGGTGCGCGCCGCGTTCGTCGATTCGCCGATGCAGGAGGGCGCCGAGCGGATCTACGGCGCCGCCATCGCGGCCGGTGCGGGCTATGCCGTACTGGCCCTGCTGCTCTCCGTCCTGGGGGCCGCACCGGAGCGGGCGACCCTGCTCGCCCGGCTGCGCACCATGGGGCTCACGCCTCGGCAGGGGCGGCAGTTGCTCGGGCTCGAAGCGCTTCCGCAGGCGCTGCCGGCCGCCGTCGGCGGTTCGCTGGTCGGGTGGGCGACGATCGTGCTGCTCGCACCCGGCGTCGACCTCGCGCGGCTGGCGCTGGCGGCCGCACCCGGCTTCGCCGTTGTCGACGGCGCGCCGCTGCGGGCCGACCCCTGGTCGCTGGGGCTGCCCGCGGCCGGTGTGATCGTGCTCGCGGGCGCCGTGGCGGCGGCGCAGGCGTGGTGGGCGGGCCGCCGGGGATCCGTCCATGAACTCAAGGCAGGAGACGCACGATGACCGACACGACCCTGGCGGAGCTGGAACAGCGGGCCACGGCACACCGCGGCCGCCCCTCGTACGGGCACGACGCGCTCATCACCTGCGACCGCCTGGTCCGTATCTTCACCACCGCCGGAGTGGAGGTGCAGGCCTTGCAAGGGCTCGATCTCCTCGTCAAGGAGGGCGAGTTGATGGCTCTGGTCGGCGCGTCCGGCAGCGGCAAGTCGACCCTGATGAACATCCTCGCCGGCCTGGACGTCCCCACCGCGGGCGCCGCCAAGGTCGCGGGCCACGACCTCCTCGGCATGGACGCGAAGTCCCGCCTGCGCTACCGCCGGGACGTCGTCGGCTTCGTCCGGCAGCAGACCGCACGCAACCTCCTCCCCTATCTGACGGCCGCCCAGAACGTCGCGCTGCCCATGCAGCTGCGCGGCCGTACCAAGAAGAAGGCCGAGCGCGCCGATTCGCTGCTGTCCATGCTCGGCGTCGCCGACTGCCGCGACCGCCGCCCGCGGCAGCTGTCGGGCGGCCAGCAGCAGCGGGTCGCGATCGCCGTCGCCCTCGCCAACTCCCCCTCCGTACTCCTCGCCGACGAGCCGACCGGCGAGCTGGACTCGGCCACCGGCGAGCAGGTCTTCGCCGCCTTCCGCCGGGCCAACGAGGAGCTGGGCACGACCATCGTGATCGTCACCCACGACCAGGCGGTCGCGGGCGAGGTGCGGCGTACGGTCGCCATCCGCGACGGCCGCACCTCCTCCGAGGTGCTGCGCCGCACCGAGGTCGACGCGGCGACGGGCCAGGAGTCGGTGGTGGCACGGGAGTACGCGATGCTGGACCGGGCCGGCCGGCTCCAGCTGCCCGCCGAGTACACCGCGGCGCTGGGCATGGAGCACCGGGTGGCGCTGGAGCTGGAGCAGGACCACATCGGGGTATGGCCGGACGACCACGCGGACAACACCTCGGGTGACGACGCGGCGAAGAGCCAGGTCCCTGACAGGGCCTAGGAACCGACCCGCTCGGTCACCCACGCGTGGAAGGCGGCTGGGGGATGGGCTAACCCGGCCGGGTGGGGGTCACACTCAGTCCGCCGAGACCATTCGTTCGTACGGCGATCGACCCGAAGGGCGTACGCAGTCTGAGCCAGGAGCCCGCGGACAGCAGCGCGACCGGGACTCCGGGACGGAGAAACCCGAGCGACTGGGCGGCGTGCACGGCACGCAGCGGCAGACCGGTGCCACCCACGGTGCGCGACCAGATATCCCGCCCGATCCGGTCCCGCTCGGCGCGGGTGCGGCGCTCGGCGGGCAACTGCTCATCGCGGGTACGGAATTCGGCGACGGCGGCGGCGACCGCGCCGCGCATCGCGGTCTCCTCGGGGAGCCCGGACAGCTCCCGCCAACCGCCGCGCGGCGGCAGCAGACCGGCCCACGGCGGGCCGGTGACAGCGGCGGGGACGGTGAACCCGGCACCTTCGAGGGATTCAAGGAGCTCACCCGCGGAGACGGTGACATCCAGCTCGACGGGGTCGCCGAGCCGTGCCGTACGGATCGCGAGCACCTCGAAGGACGGCGGCCGCCCGAAGACAGCGAGCGCGCCACCCCAGGCCTGAAGCCTGACCGCGGCGGCGCGGTCGTAGTGGATCAGCCGGGCGAGGAAGGCGGCGAGATCCTCCGCCTCCCTCGCGTCGGCGAAGTGCAGACTGCGCACGGGCACGGTCATGCTGCGAGAGCACCCTCGCCGGCGTCGTCCAGGAACTCCTGGAGGAAGGACTTCTCCTCCGCGCTGATCCGGCGCGGACGCTCGGCGCTCAGGTCGTAGGGCACGACGATCGTCGAGGCCCGCACATAGACCTGCGAAGAGGGGCCTTCGACGTCCTTGACCTCGTACGCGATGGTCAGCGACGCCGCGCCTATCTTCGTCACCCACGACTCGATGATCACCGGCTCGTGCCGGTGGACCAGCGGCCGCTTGTAGTCGATCTCGTGCCGGGCCACGACGGACCCGCCGGCGAACGACGGGGAGCCGTCCCCCGGCGCCAGCCGGAACATGAAGTCGATGCGCGCCTCTTCCAGATACCTCAGGAAGACGACGTTGTTGACATGCCCGAAGGCGTCCATGTCCGACCAGCGGAGGGGGCAGCGGTAGATGTGGCGGGCCATGTGCGACTCAGCCCCGGGTGAGCTTCTTGTAGGTGGCACGGTGCGGACGGGCCGCGTCCGCGCCGAGGCGCTCGACCTTGTTCTTCTCGTACGACTCGAAGTTGCCCTCGAACCAGTACCACCTGGACTCGCCCTCGTACGCCAGGATGTGCGTGGCGACCCTGTCCAGGAACCAGCGGTCGTGGGAGATGACCACGGCCGCACCGGGGAACTCCAGCAGCGCGTTCTCGAGCGAGCCCAGGGTCTCGACGTCGAGGTCGTTGGTCGGCTCGTCGAGGAGCAGCAGGTTGCCGCCCTCCTTGAGGGTGAGCGCCAGGTTGAGGCGGTTGCGCTCACCGCCGGAGAGGACTCCGGCCGGCTTCTGCTGGTCCGGGCCCTTGAAACCGAAGGCGGAGACGTACGCCCGCGACGGCATCTCGACATGGCCGACGTTGATGTAGTCGAGCTCGTCCGAGACGACGGCCCACAAGGACTTCTTGGGGTCGATGTTGGCGCGGCTCTGGTCGACGTAGGAGATCTTGACGGTGTCGCCGACCTTGATCTCGCCGGAGTCGGGGGTCTCCAGGCCCTGGATCATCTTGAACAGCGTGGTCTTGCCCGCGCCGTTCGGACCGATGACGCCGACGATGCCGTTGCGCGGCAGCGTGAACGACAGGTCATCGATGAGGAGCTTGTCACCGAAGGCCTTCGAGAGGTTGTTGACCTCGACGACGATGGAGCCCAGGCGGGGGCCCGGCGGGATCTGGATCTCCTCGAAGTCCAGCTTCCGCATCTTGTCCGCCTCGGCGGCCATCTCCTCGTAACGGGCGAGACGCGCCTTGGACTTGGTCTGGCGGCCCTTGGCGTTGGAGCGGACCCACTCCAGCTCTTCCTTGAGGCGCTTGGCGCGCTTCTCGTCCTTGCGGCCCTCGACCTTGAGGCGGGTGGCCTTCTTCTCCAGGTACGTCGAGTAGTTGCCCTCGTACGGGTGCGCGCGCCCGCGGTCGAGCTCGAGAATCCACTCGGCGACGTTGTTCAGGAAGTACCGGTCGTGAGTGACGGCGACAACGGCGCCCGCGTACTTCGAGAGGTGCTGCTCCAGCCAGTTCACCGACTCGGCGTCGAGGTGGTTGGTGGGCTCGTCGAGGAGCAGCAGGTCGGGGGCCTCGATCAGCAGCTTGCAGAGCGCGACACGGCGCTTCTCGCCACCGGAGAGGGTGGTGACCGGCCAGTCGCCGGGCGGGCAGCCCAGCGCGTCCATGGCCTGCTCGAGCTGGGCGTCGAGGTCCCAGGCGCCTGCGTGGTCGAGGTCCTCCTGGAGCTTGCCCATCTCGTCGAGCAGCGCGTCGGAGTAGTCGGTCGCCATCAGCTCGGCGACCTCGTTGAAGCGCTGGAGCTTGCCCATGATCTCGGCCGCGCCGTCCTGGACGTTCTCCAGCACCGTCTTGGACTCGTCGAGCTGGGGCTCCTGCATGAGGATGCCGACGGTGTATCCGGGCGAGAGGAAGGCGTCACCGTTGGACGGCTGCTCAAGGCCGGCCATGATCTTCAGCACGGTGGACTTACCGGCGCCGTTGGGGCCGACCACACCGATCTTCGCACCGGGCAGGAAGCTCAGCGTCACGTCATCGAGGATGACCTTGTCGCCGTGCGCCTTGCGCGTCTTGCGCATCGTGTAGATGTACTCAGCCAAGAGAAACCGTCCGGCCAGAAGTGGGTGGGCAGAGATACACCCCATCTTGCCAGTCGTCCATACCCCGATGGAAACCAGCTGTCCACGCCTCGGGCGCACCGGCCCTTTCAGGACATGGCCCGTGACGCCGGCGGCCCCGGTGCGCGAGTGCGTACCGGGGCCGTCGTCAGCGCAGCGTCACGTTGCGCTCATGCCTGCTTACTCTGCTCTGCCTGCTTACTCCGCGGCGCCCGCCGTCTTCTTCCGGCGGAGGAAGAAGACCGCGCCGCCGCCGATCACGACCAGCGCGATGGCGATGCCCGCGATCATCGGGGTGGCGCTGGAGCCACCGGTCTCGGCGAGGTCGCCCTCGGGACCCGAGGAGGTGCCGCCGGCCGAGGCCGGGCTGGGCTGGGACGAGGGGGTGTCCGTGCCCGGGGCCGGGGTGCCGGTGGTCTTGCAGTCCAGCACGCCCTTGAAGTTCTTCTTGAACCCGTCGGGCCCGGTGATGGTGAAGTCGTACGCCTGGTCCTCGGCGACCGGGATGGTGACGGTCTTGGACTCGCCGGCCGGGATGGAGTGCCCCAGGCCCGCCAGCTCGAAGGTGAACGGAGCGTCGCCCTTGTTGGTGGCGGTGATGTCGACGCCGCCCTTGGCGCAGTTCTTCTTGGCCGAGACCGCCGGTATCGCGCCCGCCTTGGCCCAGGTGGCGGTGGCGTTCGCCGAGACCGTGGACTCGCTGGAGCCGGCCAGGATCTGGGTCTGGCTCTTGGTCACCCCGGCGAACGCGCGGCCCACCGGCACGGAGGTGGTGGCCTGTGTGCTCAGCGTGGCCGAACCGTCGGCGGCGCCGGCCGGGACGTCGAAGTACAGCTGGCTGCCGTTGGCCGCGGAGGTGACGGGCTTGCCGGCCGCATCGGTGATCTTGATGCCGCTGGCGGCGGCGTCGGCCGGCGGGGTCACCGTGACCTGGCCGGCGTCGGTGCGGACCGTGACGGGGCCGAGCCGGCCGCCCGCCTTGCCGGAGACCGCGTTCGGCTCCAGGCTGAGCGAGGCCTTGGGCTCCTCGACGTCCTGGGCGCTCTTCTGCAGCCAGTCCGCGAGCTTCTCAGCCTCCGGGTCGAGTGCGTCCACCTCGGCGTTGTCCGAGTAGCGCCAGATGGCCACCTGGGTGCCGGCCGCCGCGGTCCTCTCGGAGAGGGGCCCGGTGCCCGCGTCCTTGGCCAGCGCCGCCAGGTCGTCGACCTGGGGGTAGGAGTGCTGCAGGATCCAGCGGATCTTGCCCGCGTCCTTGTTGCCGCCCAGCGACGTCTGGTTCCAGGGGGTCTCCAGGTACTTCGCCTGGTCCTGGGTCGGGTTGTTGATGTCGATGCAGTACGTCTTCAGCCGTCCGCCGCCGTCGACGGTCATCTCGAACACCCCGGCGGGGATTTCGTGATTCTTGCCGTTCGTGTGAAGCACGGCCCGGTCGTACGTCTTCAGCCCGTCGAGAGTGGCGACCGCGCCACCCTGGTGCTGAACGCCGTCGTCGGCGGTGGCCGGACCCGCGCCGGCTATGACGCCGGTCGCGAGGAGGCCCGACATCACAGCCGCGGCAGTAAGGCGACGAGCCGCGCCCCGCCTGCGTACAGATGACGCAGAGAAAACAGCAAACACAGAATTCCCCTCCGAACGAGGCCCTTTTCGCGGGTGACGCGGTTGGTTCGCGTGTGACGCGTGCGGGGAGTGCCTCGTATGCAGACTCAAGTGCCCCGTGAGTACGCCGAAATCCTAGGGATGCCGCGCACCCCAGTCCCCCGTCCTACCGTCTGACAACCATTCCGACTCGGAATCGTTATCGGCGCCGACCGCCCGGGCCCCACCAGCGTCGTTTCACCGGTTCTGAATCGACAAATCTCCACAACTCCAGGTCAGGACACGGGTGTCGGCGCCTGCACCCCCTGCGGACGCTCCGTCAGATTCGGTTCCGCTTTCACCACGCGACGGAATGCCGATGTCCCGCGCGTCAGGTCGTGTCCCACCGCCACCGCCTCAATGTCCACGAACGTCCTGTGCTTCCCCTCCCGCGCCTCCTCACGCACCTTCAACCGCCCATGGACGAGCAGAGGTTCACCCACGGAGACGGACCCGGCCAGATTCACCGCGAGCGTCCGCCAGGCGAAGACCGTGTAGAAGCTGGTGTGCCCGTCGGACCAGCTCTCGCTCTGCCGGTCCCACCGCCTCGGCGTCACAGCGACGCGGAATCGCGCCACCCCTCCCGTCGCCGATTCCCGGTACTCCACATTCGTGGCGACATTGCCCACCACCGTCACCATGGTGTCGTTCATGACGGCCACCTCCCCGTCCGGTTGCATGGACCGGTCCCTACCGGCCGATCTCCATGCTGGACCGGACGGGAAGATCCCGCCGACGCCTGTGGACTACCTCGCCGTTGTGGACAACTCCGTCACCCGCCGCCGCACCCGATGCCCGCCGCGGGCGCCCGTTCCCACGCCCTACTTCCCCGAGCCCGAGACGGTCGCGTACCGCTCCCGTACCTCCCGGTACCGCATGAGTTCCGCCGCGATCGGATCGAGCACCTTCGCCCGTCCGCACCCCGCGGCCGCTTCCTGCAGCCGCCGCCGCGCGTCCTGCCCGTACCGCCGCGCAGGCCCTCGCGCGGCCGCCGCGCACGCCCACTCCACCAGCGGCCCGCCCACGATCCCCGCGAGCATCACCAGCACCGGCGCCACCAGACCGGGCTCCAGCAGGCCGATGATCTGGCCCATCAGCCAGAGCCCGCCGTAGATCTGAAGCAGCGTCATCGACGCCTGCGCCAGCACCGCGGCCGGCCACCACGCGGGCCGCAGCGGCCGCCCGCTCATCGCCTCCGCCTCGCGGACCGCCAGTTCGTCCAGCGCCTCCGGCAGCCCCTCGGCCCCGCGCACCGCCGCCTCGCGCACCGCCTGTGCCCACGGCGTGGGCAGCCCGAGCGCCGCCTCGTCCGCGACCGTACGCACCGCCTGCTCGACCCGCTGGCGTGCAGTGAGCTCGTCCTCCACCGGAGCTGCGGCCTCGGGCACACCGCTCCCCGGCGTCCTCGCCCGCTCGTACCAGCGCCACAGCCGCAGCCACGGCGTCCCGCACGCCCGCCCCGCGTTCCTGCGCCACTCGCGCTCCGCCGCCTCACCGGCGGCTTTCGCACCGACCGCCTCCGCCAGCCGCGCGGAGAAGTCATCGCGCGAGCGCTCGCCGAGACCGGTACGGCCGCCGGCCAGGTACACCGGACGGAGCTTCGCGGCGGCCGCGTCCACATCGGCGGACAGCCGGCGCGCCGCGGCGTCCCGCTCCTGCACGAACGTCCCGATCAGCTCCCGCAGTTCACCCACGCCGTCCCCGGTGAGCGCCGAGAGCGCGAGCACCGTGGCGCCGGGCTCTCCGTGTTCGCCGAGCGCCATGCCGTCCTCGTCGAGGAGCCGGCGCAGATCGTCGAGCACCTGGTCGGCGGCCTCGCCCGGCAGCCGGTCGACCTGGTTGAGCACCACGAAGGTGATCTCCGCGTGCCCGGCGAGCGGCCGCAGATAGCGCTCGTGCAGGGCCGCGTCCGCGTACTTCTCCGGGTCGACGACCCAGATCACCGCGTCCACCAATGCAAGCACCCGGTCCACCTGCTCCCGGTGTCTGACCATCGCCGAGTCATGGTCGGGAAGGTCGACCAGTACGAGCCCGGACAGTTCCTCGTCGCCGCCCGCGAGCGGCCTGCGCCGCAGCCGCGGGGGGATGGCGAGCCGGTCGAGGAGACCGGCCGCGCCCTCCGACCAGGTGCAGGCGATGGGCGCGGCTGTGGTGGGCCTGCGCAGCCCGGTCTCCGAGATCGGCACCTGGGCGAGTGCGTTGAAGAGCGTCGACTTCCCGCTCCCCGTCGCGCCCGCGATGGCGACGACGGTGTGCCGCGAGGAGAGCCGCTGCCGGGCGGCGGCCTCGTCGAGCACCCGGCCCGCCTCCGCGAGGGTCTTCCCGTCCAGCCGGGTCCTCGACAGCCCGATCAGCTCGCGCAGGGCGTCGAGCCGGACCCGCAGCGGCCCCACGTACGCACCGCCGATCGGCACATGCTCCTCGGCAGGGAGGTCGTCCCCGGGCTCGCTCTCGGCCCCCTCCGTCCGTCCGCCGGCCCGCCGGGCGATCAGCCCGTCGTCCCAGCGGTCGCCGGCAACCTTCTGGTCGCCTGCGTTCTCGTCGCCTGCGTTCTGGCCTACGGCGTTGCTCTGGCCGTCGACGTCGTTCTGGCCGTCGACGTCGTTCTGGCCGTCGACGTCGTTCTGGCCGTCGGCGTCGTTCTGGCCGTCGGTCTGGTCGTCAGTGATGGCGGTCACCGCGGTCACCTCTCCTTCTGCAGTACGGACAGCGCGGCGATCAACTCGGCCTGCGGCTCGGGGCTCACGTCGAGTGCGTCGAGGGGCGCGAGACGGCGGTCGCGTTCGCTGTGCAGTACGTCGTCGATGTACGTCGCCACCAGCTCGCCGCCCTTGTCACGCAGCCGCAGCGCGCCCTTGGCCCCGATCCGCTCGGCGAGCCTCTCCCCCGCGCTGCGGGCCCGGCGCCCGCCCATCAGCGAGGCCGCCAGAAGCGCGGCCACCGTCTCGGGGTCGGGCGCGGCGTTCAGTTCCAGCCGGCGTACCTCTTCCTCGGCCAGCTCCTCCAGGACCCGCCGCCAGCGGCGTACGGCGATCCCGATCCGCTCCCCCGCCTCCAGGTCCAGGCGCCCCTGGACGACGACGGCGCCCGCGGCCGGCTCGCGCCGCCAGGCCTCCTGGACCCGCTCGTCGGCGGCGGCGACGGCGCACTGCAGCAGCCAGCACAGGCTGGCGACGAGGGAGTCGAGCAGCTCACCTGCCGAGCTGTCGCGCGGATAGCCGCGCCAGCGGGTCCGCGCGTCGCCGGCGAGCACCGCGCCGGCCTGGAGCCGCTGGCGAACCCGCTCGCGCTCCTTCCCGTACGCGTCCTCGACCGCGCCCGTGAGCCGTACGGCAGCGGCGTACTGCGCTGCCACGGCGCTCGCGAGCTCCGGCATCCGGGCGTTGAGCGAGTCGAGCACGCCGACCGCGGTACGCCCCACGGCCTGCTGTCTGGCCGCCGCGTCCTGCGCCCGGTGGGCCAGCCAGGTGAAGAGGGGCGCGACGGCGGTGGTGGGCAGCAGACCGTTGCCGCCGCCCGCCGACTCGGGCAGCTCGGGGATGGTGAAGCGGGGCACGTCGCCGAGCCCGGCCTTGGTCAGCAGGGCCGCGTACTGCCGCGAGACGTCGGCGAGGACCTGGTGCGGCACCCGGTCGAGCACCGTCACCAGCGTGGCCTGGTACTCCTTCGCGGTACGCAGCAGATGCCACGGCACGGCGTCGGCGTACCGCGAGGCGGTCGTCACCATGACCCACACATCGGCGGCGCAGATCAACTCGGCGGCCAGCAGCCGGTTCTCGACGACGAGCGAGTCGATGTCGGGGGCGTCGAGGAGCGCGAGCCCGCGGGGCAGGGTGGCGGCGGTCTCGACCCGCAGCGAGTTCTCCTCATCCGCCTCGCGCGCGCCGTCCCGGGCCCCGTCGGTCTCGTCCTGATGGGGCAGCCATACGCGGGTGAGCTGGGGCAGCACACGCATTCCGGCGAACCAGTGATGGTCGTCGGGATGGCACACCAGCACGGGCGTCCGCGTGGTGGGCCGCAGCACCCCCGCCTCGCTGACCCGCCGCCCCACAAGGGAGTTGACGAGGGTCGACTTGCCGGCCCCGGTGGACCCGCCGACGACCGCGAGGAGAGGGGCTTCGGGCTCCTTGAGGCGGGGCACGAGATAGTCGTCGAGCTGTGCGAGCAGCTCCGCGCGCGTCTGCCGGGCGCGCGAAGCGCCGGGAAGAGGGAGAGGAAGACGCACGGCGGCGACACGGTCGCGGAGGGCGGAAAGTGCGTCGATCAGCTGAGGCCGTGCATCCAAGGTCGCCACATGCGAAGAATGCCCAATTTTGGCGGCTTTTTGAAGCGTATGGAACTCTCTGCGCGCCGATCGGACAGACGGGGCAGACGGGACGAGTGGGGCGCAGGCATAACGAGTGCACAACACCCGTGACGTGAGACGTCAAAAGCGGTGCGGGAATCGCACCTGCCTGCGATTATCGGTTCGCTTCACTGAACCTCCACATCGTGCCACGCAGGTGAAGCAACCGGGTCAAGGCGATCGGAGCCCTATCCTTGTCCCCGGCAAGGTCACGCACGACCCACCAGTGGCTCCAGGCCACCGAGGCCACGATCCGGCCCCCGTAGCTCAGTGGATAGAGCAGGCGCCTTCTAAGCGCTTGGCCGCAGGTTCGAGTCCTGCCGGGGGCACCAACCTGCGGTCACCCTTGACTGGGTATCGCCGCAGGTCAGCGACTTTTGCGGCTTGTTTTCGAGGTGCCCATGTGTGCGCCCCTGGGAAGCAGCGATCCTGGCGATACCAGGAAATTTCATGCGGGTTATCCAGAAAACCGCAGGTAGAAGCAGTACTTCGCGGCGTCCGTGGCCTCCATCGGGAAGCCGCAGGTTCGAGTCCCGCGGGGGCCCACAGAACGTGGCTGGTTGTTCGACCGTCTCGCGTGACCGGTCGCTGCGATTGGCTGTCCTTCAATTACGTTCGGTCATCGTCATCGAGCCGCCAGGGGCTGCCTCCGGGTGTTCGGCGAGCCATCGCAAGGCGTTGAGGACGGCTTGGGTCTGGCGCTCCTGCAGCGCGTCGCCGTCTGGTCCGTCGACGGTGCGGTAGCTGAAAAACACGACGGGGTCAGGGCCCCATCGTCCGCCGCCCGGTGGCGGCGGGGGCGAGGCGTTGTCCGTGTCGGTCATGGTGTCGATGATCGCAACCGTGCAGGGTCGGGCTCGGGCAGGCGTTCGTCCCAGACCGCGGCCCAGGCGAGGGCGTCGCGGAGCCCGTCGGTGAGGGTTCGCTCGGCGCGCCAGCCGAGCAGTCGGGCTGCCCTGTCCGTACGGGTGAACGCGCCCGGTGCGTCGCCGGGGCGGGGCGGTGCCACGACGGACGTGATGGGGGTGTCGGCGACCTGATTGAAGGCGGCCAGTAGTTCGAAGACTGTGGTGCCGGTGCCGGTGCCGAGGTTGATCACGGTGGAGCGTGCTCCGGAAGGCATCGCCCGGTCGTAGTGGCGGAGGGCCGCGACGTGGGCCGCGGCCAGGTCCCATACGTGGAGGTAGTCGCGGATGCCGGAGCCGTCGCGGGTCGGGAAGCCGTCGCCCGCGATCCGGAAGGGCGACCCGGTTTCGTACGCCTCGATCAGTTTTCCTACGACCTGGCGCGTTCTCGGGAGCTGGGTTCCGGTGCGCAACTGCGGGTCGGCGCCGAGGGGGTTGAAGTAGCGCAGGGAGAGGGTGCGGAGTGGGGTCACTGTTGAGATGTCCCGCATGATGTCTTCGCAGATCGCCTTGGAACGCGCGTACGGGCTCTTCGGGTCGACGGTGGACTCCTCGTCGACGGTGAAGTCGTCGCCTGCGCGGTAGACCGAGGCGGAGGAGCTGAAGATCAGCCGCTCGCAACCGTTGTGCAGGAGGTGGGAGAGGAATTCGAGGGTTTTGGTGACGTTGGAACGGTAGTAGCCGACGGGGTCGTTGACCGAGTCGGGGACGACGATGAGTGCCGCGCAGTGAATTACCGCGTGGATGTCGGGGTGGTCGGCGTATATGCGGTCGACGAGTTCGCCGTCGGCGATGTCACCTTCGTAGAAGATGCGGCCGGTGGTGAATTCGCGCCGTCCGGTCACCAGGTTGTCGAGGACGACGGGGGTGATTCCGGAATCGAGGCAGTACGACGCGACGCTGCTGCCGATATAGCCGGCGCCGCCCGAGATCAGGACCTTCATGTGACCGCCCTTCATTGCGTGTTCAGGAGGTTGGTATGCCGGCGGCGGAGCTCACCGACAGGCGTACCAGGGGGTGGAGGACGTACGTGGCGCCGGTACGGCGGCCGGGTCTGCGGATTTGCAGCATTCCGGCGTCGACCAGTGCCTCCAGCAGCCGTTCGGCCTCCGCGCGGGGTACGACGAGTGCCGTGGCGGCGCCCTCGGTGTCGACCTCCGGGGCGGCGAGCAGGGCGAGGCGGTCCAGGGCCGCGGCCGTGTCGGGGGCCAGGTTGTTGCGGGCCGACAGCAGGCGCGCCCCGACGTCGAGATTGCCGAAGCGCAGTACGTCGAGGCGTCGGCCGGGGTCCGCGAGGCGGTGGGCGAGCAACTCCGGTTGCCAGTAGGCCCGGCAGGCAATGCGGGTGCCCACGACGCGGATGGCCAGCGGGAGGCCGGCGCAGTGTGCGAGTACGGCGCGGGCCTCTTCCTCCACGCCTGCGATACGGGCCTCACCCGCGGTCGCCGCGAGGAGTTCCAGTGCCGCGCTCTCGCCCAGTGGCTCCAGCACGGTGATGCGGGCTCCGGCGACGGAGGGCAGCGGCGTCCGCGAGGTCACCATCACCGCGGACTCCGGGGTGTTGGGGAGGAGCGGCGCGAGCTGCGTGTCTCCGGCCACGTCGTCTAGGAGTACGAGCAGTCGGCGGCCGGCGAGGGCCTGGCGGTAGCGGCTGGTCAGGGCGGTCAGGCCGAGCCCTGAGAGCTCCCGGTCGGGGTGGCCGAGGGCGCGGAGCAGCACCGTGAGCACCTCGTCGGGGGGCCTGGTGCTGCCGTCCTCGGCGCGCAGGCGGGCGAACAGCTGGCCGTCCGGGAAGTGGCCCCGGGCGGCGTGGGCCGCGCGTACCGCAAGGGCTGTTTTGCCCACGCCCGGCATGCCCAGGATCACGGTGCGCCTTGGCCGCCAGGCACCTGCGACCGGGTTCCGGTCGCAGGTCAACTCCTCGTGGATCAGGGCGTGCTGGACCTCGCGTCCGGTGAAGTCCGCGATGTCGGGGGGCAGCATCAGCGGCACGGCTGCTGCCGTCCGGGTGTCCGCGCCGCGGACCCGGTCGTCGAGCACGGACTGGTACACCGCGTTGAGGGTCTCGCCGGGGTCGACGCCCAGCTCCTCGACAAGGAGGCGGCGCCCCTGTTCGTACAGGCGCAGGGACTCGCCCTTGCGGCCGGTGCCCGCCAGTGCGGTCATCAGCTGTCCGCGCAGGCGCTCGCGCAGCGGGAACTCGCGGACCAAGCCGGTCAGTTCGGCGACGAGCTGCTGGTGCGTGCCGCGTTCGAGGTCTGCGTCGATCCGGTTTTCGAGTGTGGTCAGGCGGCTCTCCACGAGGCGGGGCGCCTCCGCGTCCGCGAGCTGCTCCGTCACGTTGGCGAGAGGCGTCCCGTGCCACTGGGAGAGGGCCTCGCGCAGCAGCAGGCTTGCCGTGCCCGCGTCACCCTCGGCCAGCGCCTCGCAGCCCGCGGTGTTCACCCGTTCGTACGCGTCGACGTCGAGGGAACTCCCGCCGATGTCAAGGGCGTAGCCGGGAGACACCCGGGTGAGGGACACCGGGTCGCCCAATAGCCGGCGGATCCGGGAGACATGGGTGTAGAGCTGGGCGCTCACCGTTGCGGGCGGATCCCATCCCCACAGCAAAAGGCTGAGTTTCCGGTCCGACACCACTTCGCCGCGAGCGAGCAACAATGCTGCGAGCACTGTCCGTTGCTTTACTCCGGACAAATGAATACGTCGTCCTTCGTGACGCGCCTCGACCCGGCCGAGAATTCGGAATTCCATGAAGCCCCCCGTCCCTATTCATGCCTCCCTGCTTTTCGAATCACGGTGGAAGCTAACACGGACAACTGCCGGGCCGGGGCCGCCGATTCCGCATTTCCCGACCGTGGGGCGAACTTCTGGGCGTCGTACGGCAGTTGGCCGCGCCGACGGACTGGCCCCGGGGGGGCTCGGGTTGTCCCGCTGGCGGGACAACGGGATGCCGTATGGATGCCGTCCGGGCATGGACCGGGTGCTCGACCAAGGGGAATCATCTGTTCGAGTGGGCCGTTGACGCAGTGGCCTACCGCCACGGTCCAGGTCCGCCCACGCACGTCCCGCACCACCGCAAACCATCCACGGGGGAATCGGCATGTCGGATTCACGACAGCGCATGCACACCACTTCACAGAGACCCGCTTCACCTGCCCAGCAAACGCCTGCCCAGCAAACACCTGTTGCCGAGGGCACGGCCCTTCAGCTGCCGCCCTCCATTCCCCTGGAGGAGTGGCAGGACATCGGCAGGAAGATCTTCGGCGCTGCCGACTCCACCTCCTGGTGGCTGGGCGACTGGCTGGCGTACGGGCGTTCCACCTACCCGGACCGCTACCGGCGGGCGGTGGAGGAGACGCTGCTCGACTACCAGACGCTCCGCAACTACGCCTGGGTCTCCCGGCGTTACGCACCACGCCGGCGCAGGGCCACGCTGAGCTTCCAGCACCACGCGGAGCTGGCCAGCCTGCCCGAGGCCGAGCAGGAGTACTGGATGGACCGGGCCGAGCGGCTCAACTGGTCCAAGAGCTTCCTGCGCAACCGGGTCAGGGCTGCCCGGCAGGGCGAGGAGCCCGCAGCCGTCGAGGCCCGGGTGGACATCCATCTGAACCTGCCGCAGGAGCGGCGGACGCGCTGGAGCCAGGCGGCTTCGGCTGCCGAACAGGACCTCCAGTCCTGGGCGATGTCCATGCTCGACGACGCCGCAGCACACATCCTGCGCCAGGACGAGGCCGCGTAAAGCATTTCGGCATTTCACCGGAAGCCGACAGTCGATATCCGTTCCATTGCTCCGGTGGCGAATCGGGCGTTACGGTCGGAGATGAATCGGCGACGAAGGAGCCCTGGAAACTCATGTCGGAAATTGAGACGAAGACAATCAGCGACCCGCTTTTCATCGAGGAGTTCACGGAGCTGATCCGCAGGACGGCAGCCACCATTTGTGCCGAGCAGCCCGACATTCCGGAGCCCGAGGAACTGCGCGACCTGGATTCCTTCTCCATGGTCCAGGTGGTGCTCGACCTGGAGAACTCGCTCGACGTCAAGGTCCTCGAAGAGCTGGAGGGCTTCGACGGGCGGACGTTCCGTGAGCTCGCCGAGCTCATCGAGGAGCTCGCGGACCGCAAGGACGCGTCCGCCGCACTCACCGCCGCCGTGAAGGAGCGCCTCGCGGGGGATGGCTCATGAGCGACGGCAGCGCTGCGGACGGCTCGTACCTGGTGGTCGTCAACGACGAGCAGCAGTACTCGATCTGGTGGGCGGAACGTACGCTTCCGGACGGCTGGTACGCAGAGGGGGGCCGGGGCAGCCGCGAGGAGTGCCTGGCCCGTATCGACGAGGTGTGGACCGACATGCGCCCGCTCAGCCTGCGCCGGCGGATGGAATCCGCGGGGGTCTGAAGCAGGGTGTAAAACAGGAAGTGATGCGTGCTCCCGATTGGGCGGAGCACGCATCACTTTTTGTGCTTGAGCCTCTATTCTTCGGCATATGAATTCATCGCACATAGCAATGTTCAGCGTGGGGACGCACGGCCATGTCCAGCCGAACATCGAGGTAATTCGGGAGCTCGTCGACCGGGGCCATCGCGTCACGTATTCCATTCCCGAGGCATTCGCCGAACTCGTCGCATCGACCGGCGCGGAACCCAGGATCTACACCTCCTCGCTTCCGCCGCGCGACGAACCGGGCGCCTGGGGCACCGACATGCTCGACCATCTGCGGCAGTTCCTCGCGGATTCCGGCCGGGTGCTCCCGCAACTCCTGCGCGCGTACGAGCACGACCGGCCCGATCTGATCCTGTACGACCCGGTGGCCTACGCGGCGCGTGTCCTGGCCGATCGCTGGCAGGTGCCCGATGTGCAGCTCAGCCCGACCGCCGTGGGCTGGGACGGTGACGTGGACGTTGAGGAGAGCGCGGCCGATCGCTGGCTGGCCGTCAACCAGTTGGGGCTCGGCCGGCAGCGCGGTGCGCGCCGCCCACGGCGTTGCATCGCGCTGATCTCGAAGTCGCTCCAGCCGCACCCCGACCTGGTGGACAGTTCCGTCTACGACTTCACCGGGCCGTGCCGCGGTAGGAGCACCCGGCACGGCGACTGGCAGCGGCCGGCGGACGCGGAGCGGGTCGTGCTCATCTCCCTCGGCACGATCTACACCCATGCCCCCGAGTTCTACCGGGAGTGCCTGGCCGCCTTCGGCGATCTGCCGGGCTGGCACGTGGTGCTCCAGGTCGGCAAGAGCCTCGACACCGATGCGCTCGGCCCCATACCAGAGAACGTCGAACTGTGCGAGTGGTTCCCCCAGTTGAGGGTGCTGGAGCAGACCGATGCCTTCATCACCCATGCGGGTGCCTCCAGTGCGCACGACGGACTTGCCTGCGGGGTGCCGATGGTCGCCGTACCTCAGGCCGCCGACCAGTTCACGAATGCCAGGATGCTGGAGCGGCTGGGGGTCGCCCGTCGTCTGACGAAGGAAGAGGCCACCGCGCAGACCCTGCGCAAAACGGTGCTCGAACTGCTCGACGACCCGAGCACTGCCGAGCAATGCGCCCTGGCCCGGCGGGAGATGGCGGCCGAGGGGGGCACCCGGCGGGCCGCCGACCTCATCGAGGCGGAGCTGCCCGGCCGCTGACAGACGCAGCCTTTCCACCGCCGGGCCCGAGCCGCCGCGCCGTTCACCGCAGCGCGGCGGCTGCCATGTTCTCCAGCTCGGGTACGAGGTCGCCGGCGTGCGGCATGGCGAGGATTTCCGAGCGCAGGTCCTTCGCCCGGTCTCGGAACGTCCGCTCGTCCAGTAGCCGTTGGAGGCTCTCTCGGACGATCTGGCCGGTGGCCTTCGCGGAGTGCGTGGTGAGCCCGGCGCCCTGTGCGGCGAGCCGCTCGGACAGCATCGGCTGGTCGACGTCCCAGGGCAGCGCGAGCTGCGGCACTCCGTAGAACGCCGCCGTCGACAGTGTGCCGACGCCCGCGTGGTGGATGACGGCCGAGCAGGTCGGCAGCAGGGCCTGCATGGGGACGTACGACACCAGGCGGGCGTTGTCGGGCACCCGCTTCAGCTTCCGCTGGGCGGCCTCGCCGACGGTTGCCACCAGCTCGATGTCCAGGTCCGCCACCGCTTCGAGGATCTCCTCGACGTCGATGGGGAATCCGATGGCGTGGTCGGTGACCGTGAGCCCCAGGGTGAGGGCCACCCGAGGACGGGTCGGGGGCTCCCACAGCCAGCGCGGTACGACGGCGGGGCCGCCGTACGGGGTGAAGCGCATCGGCCGGTAGTCGAGGCCCGGGGCGTGCACCTGGAGCGAGGGCGGCAGCAGGTCGATGCTGAACTGGCCTGTCACCAGCTCTTCGGTGAACTCGCCGCCGTACTGGCGGGCGTAGCCGCCGAGCCACTCCCCCAGCGGGTCGCTGCCACCGTCGGCGGCATCAGCCGCCAGCCGGTTGAAGTGCGCGCGCGTGACGCCGTACACGTCGGCGCCGACCAGCAGGCGGCAGTGCGCGGCCCCGACCGCCTGGGCCGCTATCGCGCCCGCGTAGGTCATGGGTTCCCAGACGACCAGTTCGGGGCGCCACTGGCGGGCGTACTCGACGAGTGCCGCGGTCAGCGGCGCGTTGGTCATCTTGTGTGTGCTGGCGACCCTCACCCGGTAGCCGTCGCGCAGCGTCTCCAGGTCGATGTCCTCGGGGCTCTTCTCCATCGCGTCGTACGGCGAGAGCAGGCCGGGGGCCTTCCGCGCGCCCTCGTTGTCGAGGCGGCCGTGGACCTGCCACAGGTCCCGGTCGCTGCCCACGGGGACGGCGGTGAGGCCCGCCTGGTTGATGGCGGCGGTCATCTTCGGCTGGCAGGCCACCCGTACGTCGTGGCCTGCGGAGCGCAGCGCCCAGGCCAGCGGGGCCATCAGCAGGAAGTGCGTGCGTTCCGGATAGCAGGTGAACAGAATGCGCATGATTCGATCCTTGGCCTGGTCGGGGGGGAGGTCAGAAATACGGCCTACGCGGTACGGCTGCGCAGCAGTCGCACCGGGAGGCTCTTGATGCCCCAGGTGAAGTTGGAGGAGTTGTAGAGCGCGGGGCCCGTCGCCTCGAAGCCGTCCAGGACGCCGGTCAACGCCCGCAGCAGCGCGGCCAGTTCGAACCGGGCCATATGGGCGCCGAGGCAGAGGTGCCGGCCGTGGCCGAAGGCGATGTGCCGGTTGGGTTTGCGGGCCACCTGGAAGGTGTGCGGGTCGGTGAACAGGTCCTCGTCGCGGTTGGCCGAGATGTTCCACAGCGTGACCCGTTCGCCCTTGGCGATCGGCACCCCGTTGATCTCGGTGTCGCGGGTGACGGTGCGCATGGCGTGCACCCCGGGGGTGGTCCAGCGCAGGATCTCCTCCACCGCCGGGGCGATGCCCTCGGGGCCACGGCCCTGGAGGAGCCGCCACTGGTCGTGGTTGCGGGCGAACTGGTGGATGGCGCCGGCCGCCGAGTAGCGGGTGGTCTCGTTGGCGCCGGAGAGGATTCCGCTCAGGTTGAAGACGATCTCCTCGTCGGTGAGCGGCCGGTGCTCGCCGCCGCCCTCGTCCACCTGGGTGTCGTGGGCGATGTGGCTGATGAGGTCGTCGCCCGGGCGGGCCCTGCGCTCGCTCAGCAGCTCCATGAAGTACAGGAAGATCTCCGAGTTGGCGTTGCTGCGCTCCCGCTCGTCCTCGGACTCGAAGGCGTCCGTGGTGAGTTCGCCGATCCAGGACCAGTCCCTGGTCGGGATGCCCATGAGGGCGCACACCACCCGGTTGGGGAGCTGCTTGGCGATATCGATGAAGTCGAACTCACCGCGTTCCAGGGCCTCTTCGGCCAGTTCCGCGACGACCTTCTCGACCAGTTCCTCGATGTACGGCATGCGCTGCGGGCCGACCGCCTGGTGCAGGGCGCGCTTGAGGCGGGTGTGCTGGGGGGCGTCGGAGACGATGAGCATGCGCTGCGCGACGGCGGCGACGGCCGAGGGGTGGCTGCCCAGGTTCATGCCGGAGGCCGAGCTGAAGGTCTCGGTGTCGGCGTAGACGCGGGTGATGTCCCGGTGCTTGGTGAGCGCCCAGAAGCCTTCGCCTTCGGGTTCCGGGTGGCGGTGCACCGGGTCGTTGGCCCGTAGCCAGGTGAAGGTCTCCCAGAAGTCGCCCCGTGCGAAGGGCGCCGGGTCGAGGAGATCAATATGCATGTCAGGCTCCTGCGTCGATGGCGTTACGTGACTGACGGGCGTCGTCCAGCAGCCCCGCCAGCTGGGCGAGCAGCGGGTCGGGGCGGTGCAGCACCGCGTTGTGGCCGCCGGGGATCCGGTGCCGGTGGAAGGGCCCCTCGGTCACCGCCCGCCAGGCGTCGAGTTCCTCCGGGCGTACGGTCTCGTCGTCGTCGGCGCCCCAGACGTACAGCGGCAGTTGGAGCGGCGGCTGTGCCCGGGGCGTGTAGGTGCGGGAGAGCCCGGCGTCCTTGCGGAGCATCTCGATCATGAGGGTGTGGCTGTCCTCGTCGAAGAGGCCGGGGTCGAGGTCGCCGGTGTCCAGCAGCCGTTCCAGTTCGGCGTCGTCCACCTCTCCCGAGCCCGAGCCCGAGCCCGCGCCCGCGCCGCGCCGTCCGCCGACGCCCCAACTCCCCGGAGCCGGGCAGCCGCTGACGACCAGGGCGTACGGAGTGCCAGTGCTCAGGCGGGCCACTTCGTACCCGAGCAGCCCGCCGAAGCTGTGCCCGTAGACGACCAGGGGCACCCCGGGGCCGACGGCGGTACCAAGCTCGGCGGCGACCGCCTCCACCACCTCCTCGACAGTGTCGGGAAGCGGCTCGTGCCACCTGTCCTCGCGGCCCGGCAGCTGGACGCCGAGCACCCGGGCGGTACCGGACAGGCGTTGCTGCCAGGTACGGAACTGGTGGCAGCCGGCGCCCGCCGGTGGCAGGCAGAGCAGCACGGGGAGCGGGTCCGCACTGCTGTCGCCGGCACTCCCTCCCGTGGGCCAGCCAGTGATCCAGTCGCCCATCCCGGCGCCCTTCCGTACGTCGCACCGCGTGCGCGGTGCGTAGCGCGGTCAGCTTGCGAAGGGGCTCTACCGAATTCCTATCGGTGCCGCGCCGGATTCGTATAGCAGCCGTATGGACCCTCTTTGCACGATGGCTTCTTCCCCTGGCGCCAACCTTGAAGGGCCTGCCCGTGAAGAGCGACAGCACGCACATTCGGAAGATCGTCATTCTCGGTGGCGGCACGGCGGGCTGGATGACCGCCTCCTACCTCGGGAAGGCCCTTCAGGGCACCGTGGACATCACGGTTCTCGAAGCCCCGTCGATTCCGCGCATCGGTGTGGGCGAGGCGACCGTCCCCAACCTCCAGCGCTCGTTCTTCGACTACCTCGGCATCGCCGAGGAGGAGTGGATGCGGGAGTGCAACGCGAGCTTCAAGATGGCCGTGCGCTTCGTCAACTGGCGTACCCCGGGCGCCGGTGAGCCCACTCCCCGCGCCCTCGCCGACGACGGACCCGACCACTTCTACCACCCGTTCGGGCTGCTGCCCGATCACGATCAGACGCCGCTGTCGCACTACTGGTACAAGCGCAAGTACGAGGGCGAGACGACCGAGCCGTTCGACTACGCGTGCTTCCCGGAACCGCCGGTGATGGACGCCATGAAGGCGCCGCGCTCGCTGGACGGAGAGGCCGCCACCCGTTACGCGTGGCACTTCGACGCGCAGCTTGTTGCCGACTTCCTGTCGCGCTTCGCCACCAAGAAGCAGGGCGTCAACCATGTGCAGGACGAGATGGTCCGGGTGGAGCAGGACGAGCGGGGATACGTCACCGCGCTGCACACCAAGGGCGGGCTGGTCCTGGACGCGGATCTGTTCGTGGACTGCTCCGGCTTCCGCGGGCTGCTGATCAACAAGGCGCTCGAAGAGCCGTTCATCGACATGAGCGACCACCTGCTGTGCGACAGCGCGGTGGCCACGCAGATCCCGCACGACGACGAGAAGAACGGCGTGGAGCCGTACACCTCGGCCATCGCCATGTCCTCCGGCTGGTCCTGGAAGATCCCGATGCTGGGCCGGTTCGGCTCCGGCTACGTGTACTCCAGCCAGTTCACCTCCCAGGAGGAGGCGACGGAGGAGTTCTGCAAGATGTGGGGGCTCGACCCGGAGCAGACCGAGTTCAACCACGTCCGCTTCCGCGTCGGCCGCAACCGCCGCGCCTGGGTGAACAACGTGGTGAGCATCGGGCTCTCGTCCTGCTTCCTGGAGCCGCTGGAGTCCACGGGCATCTACTTCACCAGCGCCGCCATCTACCAGCTGGCCAAGCACTTCCCGGACCGCACCTTCAACCAGGGTCTCGTCGACAGCTTCAACCGCGAGATCGAGTTGATGTTCGACGACACCCGGGACTTCCTCCAGGCGCACTTCTACTACGCGCCGCGGACCGACACTCCGTTCTGGCGGGCCAACAAGGAACTTGAGCTCACCCAGAACATCAAGGACAAGATCGCCGCGTACAAGGCGGGGCTGCCGATCAACCCGCCGATCTCCGACGAGTCGACGTACTACGGCAACTTCGAGGCGGAGTTCCGCAACTTCTGGACCAACGGCAGCTACTACTGCATCTTCGCCGGCCTCGGCCTGGAGCCGGACGCGCCGCTGCCGTCCCTCGCCCACAAGCCGGAGTCGGTCGCCGGGGCGCTGCCCCTCTTCAAGCAGGTCAAGGCCCGTCAGAAGGAGCTCGTGGAGTCCCTGCCGAGCGCCTACGACTATCTGCGCCACCTGCACAACTCCTGATACCCCGCGTGCTGGCCGGGGGTGGTCGCACGCTGCGACCGCCCCCCGGCCTGACGTGTCCCCCGACGAAAGACAGGGAAGACAATTGCCGGCGACCTCCGCAACGACCTCTCCCGTCATACCGGCCTCCCCCCTGGGATCCCCCGCCGGATCTCCTGCGGGAGCTCCCGCCCGCACGCTGAACAACGTCCGCCCGATGACGGGTGACGAATACCTCGACTCCCTGCGCGACGGCCGGGAGATCTACATCCAGGGCGAGCGCGTCGCCGACGTCACCGAGCACCCCGCCTTCCGCAACAGCGCGCGCTCCATCGCCCAGCTCTACGACGCGATGCACGCACCGGAGGCCCGGGGCACCCTCGCCGTGCCGACGGACACCGGCAACGGCGGCTTCACCCATCCGTTCTTCAAGACCGCCCGCAGCAAGCGGGACCTGTACACGGCGCGCGACGCGATCGTCTCGTGGCAGCGCCTCGTGTACGGCTGGATGGGCCGGACCCCCGACTACAAGGCGGCGTTCTTCGGCACGCTCGACGCGCACGCCGAGTTCTACGGCCCGTACGCCGACAACGCCCGCCAGTGGTACAAGAAGGCCCAGGAACGGGTCCTCTACTTCAACCACGCGATCGTCAACCCGCCCATCGACCGCGACCGCGCGGCCGACCGGGTCGCCGACGTGTCCGTCCACGTGGAGGAGGAGACCGACGCGGGTCTTGTCGTCAGCGGCGCCAAGGTGGTCGCGACGGGCTCGGCGCTCACCAACGCCAACCTCATCGCGCACATGGGCGCCCCGCTGCGCAAGAAGGAGTACGGCCTCACCTTCACGGTGCCGATGAACAGCCGCGGCCTGAAGCTGATCTGCCGCACCTCCTACGAGATGCAGGCCGCCGCCCTGGGCACCCCGTTCGACCGGCCGCTGTCCAGCCGGCTGGACGAGAACGACGCGATCATCGTTCTCGACCGGGTGCTCGTGCCGTGGGAGAACGTCTTCATGTACGACGCGATGGCGGCCAACTCCTTCGCGTCGAAGTCCGGGTTCCTGGAGCGCTTCACCTTCCACGGGTGTGCGCGCCTGGCCGTCAAGCTGGACTTCATCGCCGGTTGTCTCCTCAAGGCCGTTGAGGCGACGGGCACTTCGGGCTTCCGCGGGGTGCAGGCGCAGGTCGGCGAGGTGCTCAACTGGCGGGACCTCTTCTGGGGTCTCTCCGACTCGATGGCCGCCTCGGCGACGGACTGGTCGAGCGGTTCCGTACAGCCCAATCTGCGGTACGGGCTGGCGTACCGGACGTTCATGGGCGTCGGCTACCCGCGCATCCGCGAGATCATCCAGCAGAGCGTCGGCAGCGGCCTCATCTATCTCAACTCGCATGCCAGCGACTGGAAGAACCCCGAGATCCGTCCGTACCTGGACAAGTATCTGCGGGGTTCGCACGGCATCGAGGCCGTCGACCGGGTGCAGCTGCTCAAGCTGCTCTGGGACGCGGTCGGCAGCGAGTTCGGCGCCCGGCACGAGCTGTACGAGCGCAACTACGGCGGCGACCACGAGGGCATCCGCGTCCAGACCCTGATGGCCTACCAGGCCAACGGGCAGGCCGAT
Source organism: Streptomyces lunaelactis (assembly GCF_003054555.1). Classification (NCBI taxonomy): domain Bacteria; kingdom Bacillati; phylum Actinomycetota; class Actinomycetes; order Kitasatosporales; family Streptomycetaceae; genus Streptomyces; species Streptomyces lunaelactis. The sequence continues at coordinate 3,048,781 of NZ_CP026304.1, forward strand.
GCGCTCAAGGGCTTCGCCGAGCAGTGCATGTCCGAGTACGACCTCGACGGGTGGACCCGTCCCGATCTCTTCCCGCGCCGGGGCTGAGACGTGAGTGAGGGCCGGGAGAGACGCTTCGCCTCTCCCGGCCCTTCGGCGGTTCAGTAGTGCGGTTATGCGGGGTTCAGGCGTGAGCGGTAGGCCCGGCACTGTGCGTACGAGGGCAGGGACCCGTCCCGCTCCCGCTCGGCGAGCGTGGGGGCCTTCGCGTCCTTCTCCGACAGCAGTGGCGTCACGTCCGCCAGCCAGTCGATGCCCAGTGCCGGATCCAGCGGGTCGATGCCGTGCTCCCGGCCCGGGGCGTACCCCTCCGAACACAGGTAGACGACGGTCGCCTCCTCGGTCAGGGCGATGAAGCCGTGCCCCAGCCCCTCGGAGAGGAAGACGGCCCGGTGACTCGTGTCGTCCAGCCGCTTGCTCTCCCACCGGCCGAACGTCGGCGATCCCGCCCGTACGTCGACGACGACGTCCAGCACCGCGCCGCGCACACACTTGATGTACTTCGCCTGGCCCGGCGGTACGTCGGCGAAGTGCACGCCGCGCAGCGCGCCGCGCCGGGATACGGAGAGGTTGGCCTGGGCGAGGTTCAGCTCCTGCCCGGTGGCTTCGCTGAACTCGCCGCTGCGGAACCACTCGTGGAAGTCGCCGCGCTCGTCCGGGAAGACCTTCGGCTCGTGGAGCCATGCGCCTTCTATCGACAGTGGTCGCATGGGGAGGGTGACTCCTCGCGGGTAGTGGGGACTTCGGTCATGCGGGGACATGCGTCATGTTCGTCGTGCTCGGCAGCGCTGCGGCCAGCGCGGTACGCCAGTCCCGTATCGGCTCGATGCCCGCGGCGCGCCAGCGGTCGTGCCCGAGGACGCTGTAGGCGGGCCGGTGCGCGACGGTCGGGTATGCGGCGCTGGTCGTGGGGCGCACCCGGGCCGGGTCGGCGCCGGCCAGCCGGAAGATCTCCTGGGCGAAGGCGCACCAGGTGGTCCGCCCGCCCGAGGTGCCGTGGTAGACGCCTGCGGGGGCGGTGCCGGCGAGTGCCGCACGGCCCAGCAGGACCAGGTGTCCGGCGAGGTCGGCTGCCCACGTGGGCTGCCCCCACTGGTCGTTGACGACGTCCAGTGTCTCGCGCTCGCGCTCCAGCCGGAGCAGGGTGGCCACGAAGTTCTTGCCCCCGGCGCCGTAGAGCCACGCCGTGCGGACCACGTAGCCGGTGTCCGGCAGCGTGGCCCGTACCGCCAGTTCCCCGGCGAGCTTGGTGCGGCCGTACGCGGTCCTGGGTTCCGGCGGGGCGTCCTCGGCGTACGGCAGCCTGCCGTCCCCGCCGAAGACGTAGTCAGTGGACACGTGCAGCAGCAGAGCCCCCGCCGCCCCGCACGCCTGGGCCAGCAGTCCGGCCCCGGTGCCGTTGACCGCGAGGGCCTCCGGTTCCCGGGACTCGGCGTCGTCGACGGCCGTCCAGGCGGCGCAGTTGACGACGACGGCGGGGCGGTGCGTCATGACGTACCCGTGCACGGACGCGCGGTCGGTGAGGTCCAGTTCGTCCCTGCCTGCCGCCAGCGCGGGCACGCCGTCGGCCGCCAGCGCGGCGAGCACGCCACGGCCGAGCATGCCGCGCGCGCCGGTCACCAGCCAGGGGCCGGTCACCGTCTCGGTCACAGCGCGGCCCGCTGCTTCAGCGGCTGCCACCAGTCGCGGTGGTCGCGGTACCACTGCACGGTCCTGGCCAGGCCGTCCTCGACGGAGACGCGGGGCTCGTACCCCAGTTCCTGGCGGATCTTGGTGCAGTCCACGGAGTAGCGGCGGTCGTGGCCCTTGCGGTCCGCGACGTACAGGACGCTGGCGTCCCAGTCCGCGTCGCACTCCTTGAGGAGGAGGCGGGTCAGTTCGTCGTTGGAGAGTTCGGTGCCGCCGCCGATGTTGTACGTCTCGCCCGCGCGGCCCTTGGTGCGCACCAGCTCGATGCCCTGGACGTGGTCGTCGATGTGCAGCCAGTCGCGTACGTTGCCGCCGTCGCCGTACAGCGGCACCTTCTCGCCGTCCAGCAGGTTGGTGACGAACAGCGGGATGAGCTTCTCCGGGAAGTGGTGGTGCCCGTAGTTGTTGGAGCAGCGGGTCAGCCGTACGTCCAGGCCGTGCGTGTGGTGGTACGAGAGCGCCACCAGGTCACCGGCGGCCTTGGAGGACGAGTACGGGGAGCTGGGGCGCAGCGGGTGCGTCTCGGGCCAGGATCCGGAGTCGATGGATCCGTACACCTCGTCGGTGGAGATCTGCACAAACGTCTTGATGCCCGCGCGGTACGCGGCGTCGACGAGGGTGTGGGTGCCGACGACGTTGGTGCGGATGAACTCCGTTCCCCCGTCGATCGAGCGGTCCACGTGGGACTCGGCGGCGAAGTGCACCACCTCGTCGTGCTCCTGGACGAGCCGGGTGACGGTGGCGGTGTCGCAGATGTCGCCCTCGACGAAGGCAAAGCCGGGGTGTGCGCGCACCTCGTCCAGGTTGGCCGGGTTGCCCGCGTAGGTGAGGCTGTCGAGCACCGTCACGGACACGTCGCCGGGGCCGTCGGGGCCGAGCAGTGTGCGCACGTAGTGGGAACCGATGAAGCCGGCGCCGCCGGTCACGAGTATGCGAGTCGTCATGCGTCGTTCTACCTACCTTGCGGGTTACGGAGAATGGGGCGGCGGAGGTCCTGATCAGTGGCGTACGGCGATGGCGGCGAGCAGCAGGCTGTCCTCGGCGAGCCAGCGCCCGCCGAGCACCGAGGGCACGTCGCAGCCGTCGGGTGCGGCCCTGAGCAGGCGGGCGGTGAAGACGGGCGGCGAGCGCTGGATGAGCACCGACGTCTCGTGGAAGCCGAGCCAGTGGCCGGTCAGCGGCGACCACACCTTGTAGACGGCCTCCTTGACGCAGAACAGCAGCCGGTCCCAGCTGACGGTCTGGTCCCAGGAGCGCAGCGCCTCCTGGTGCCGGAGCTCCTCGGGCAGCGCAATCCGCTCCAACATGCCGTCGGGCAGCGGGAGATGGGGTTCGGCGTCGATGCCCAGTGCGCGGACGTCGGCGGCGTTCGCCACGGCGGCGCCCCGGTAGCCGCGGCAGTGCGTCATGCTGCCGACCACGCCCGCCGGCCACAGCGGTGCGCCCATGTCCCCCGGCAGCAGCGGGAACGGGGGCAGGCCGAGGCTCCGGCCCGCCCGGCGGGCGCAGTGCCGCACGGTGGCGAACTCGGCCCGCCGCCCCGCGCGGAAGGTGACGGCGAGGCCGCGCTCCGCAGGGTGGAGCTGTGCCTCCGGCAGGTCGGCGTAGGACTCTGCGACGGCGACACCGGACGGCAGGACGCGGGAGAGCACGGGGTCAGGCCCGGCCCGGTGCGAGTGCTTCGACGTGCTTGACGGGATCGCCGCCGGCGACGGGAAGCAGCGTGATCAGCGGGGTGTTGAGCCCGGCCGCGTGGTACGAGGCGAGGCGGGCGCGGCACTCCTCCGGGGAGCCGTGCACGATGAGTTCGTCGATGACCGCGTCCGGGATGGCCTGCCCGGCCCGCCACCAGTGTTCGCCCGCCTCGCGCGAGCGGTGCATGGCGGCGAGCGCCTCCGACCGGCCGAGCCAGTCCTGGAACTTGCGGTAGGCGGGCACGTTCAGATAGGTGCCGATCAGCATCCGGCCCACGGAGCGGGCCTCGGCGGCGTCCTCGGTGGGGCACACGAAGATCGGGGCGACGAGTTCGGGTTCCGTACCGATCACGGCCCTGATCTTCGGTACGTCGCCGGGCGCCACCCAGTTGGTGATCGCCCCGTCCGCCTCGGCGGCGGCGAGCCGCAGCATCCCCGGCCGCAGCGCGGCGAGCAGCACCGGCGGCGGTACCGCCGGGGGGCGGTCGAGCTTGAACCCCTGCACCGAGAACGTCGGGTAGTCCTCGGTCACCGCCTTACCGGTGAAGGCGGTCCGCAGGAAGCGCAGGGTGTCGCGCGTCCTGCCGAACGGCTCGCGGTGCTCGATGGCGTTCCACTTCTCCACGATGGTCGGGGAGGAGGCGCCGACGCCGAGGACGAACCGGCCGGGGGCGCTGTCGGCGACCGTCGCCGCGGTCATCGCCAGGAGTCCGGGACCACGGGTGAACACCGGGACGATGGCGGTGCCGAGCCGCAGCCCGTCCGACCACTGCGAGGCCAGCACCAGGGGCGTGAACGCGTCGGTGCCCGCGGTCTCGGCGGTCCAGACATCGGTGTAGCCCAGGTCGGGCAGCCTGCGTACGAGCGACTGGTGTTCCAGCAGCGGTACGCCGGGCAGCGGGAGGATGATCCCCCAACGGTTCATCACGTGGTCTCCGGTTTCCTCTGGTTCTCCCCTTCTTCCCCGATGTCTCAGGAGCCATCGGTGAGCAGGGTGTCGGCGTGGGAGCGCAGCAGCTCGGCGGCGCGGCGCACCTCGATCGCCATGGGGCGGTCGGCCTCCAACGCCGGGGAGATCTCGGCGAGTTGGGCCCACACGCCGGTGGCCTGGCCGGCGCGTCCGGTGATGGCGGCGAGCTGGGCGGTGGCGAGCGCGAGGGAACCCACGGTCAGCCAGGCCAGTTCCAGTGCCTCGCCGACGCCGTTGGCGCTGTTGAGGGCCATCGGCACGTGGTCCTGGTTCCAGCCGTTGGTCGGCAGCATCGTCAGGGACGCCGGGGTGACGAGCTGGCGGATGCGGGAGATGAAGGAGGTGGCGCTGATCTGCACACCGGCAAGACCGGCGCCGCGGCCGGCCCGGGGGGTGAGCATGATGGGCAGGTCGCCGTTGGTGGTGGGGTTGAGTACGACGCCGAGCTGACGCTCCGCCAGGAAGGCGGCGCTGTGCAGGGCGAGGCCGGTCTGCTCGGAGGCGAAGCCGACGGGCATGGCGTGGAAGTTGCCGCCGTGCAGCACCTTGCCCTCGTAGGTCAGCGGGTTGTCGGTGCAGCCCTCCGACTCCCGGGTCAGTACGTCGCCCGCCATGTCGAGCTGGTCGAGTACGGCGCCGAGCACCTGGGGGGCACAGCGCAGGCTGTACGGCTCCTGGAGCGGGCGGCGCTCCTCCCTGGCGTGACCGGCGGGCAGTTCGGCCCGCAGCCAGCGGGCCACCTTGAGCTGGCCGACCTGGCCGCGGGCCTGGCCGACGCCCTCCTCGAAGTGCTCCGGGTTCCCGCCGAGCAGATCGGTGAGCCGGGCGGTGAGGGAGCTGATCGCGCGCACCAGGCGGACGGCGGAGCGCTGGTTGAGGAGCGAGACGGCGAGGCAGACGCCCGTGCCGTTGACAAATGCGAGGGCCTCGCGGACCGGCCACTCCAGGGGCTCGGAGCCCAGTCCTGCGAGCACCTCGCGGGCCGGGGCGAGGGACCACTGGCCGCCCTCGCCGCGTACCCACGCCTCGCCGTGGCCCGCGAACGCGAGGGCCGCGTGCGCCAGCGGCTGGAGGTCGCCGCTCGCGCTGACCGTGCCGTCGCGCGGGATCGCCGGGGTGAAGCCAGCGTTCCACAGGTCGGCCAGCCGCTGCCAGAACTCGGGCGAGACCGCCGAGAAGCCCTTGCGCATGCTGTTGAGCCGCAGCCAGACGACCAGGCGGCCGGCCTCGGGGTCGAGCGGCCTGCCCTGGGCCGTACCGAGGTGGGATATGAGCGAATTGCCCTGCTCGTCCTCGGAGTCCGCCTCGAAGGTGACCAGCGGGCCGAAGCCCAGGGTCAGGCCGTAGACCGGCCGGCCGCTCGCCAGGTGGCTGTCGATCGTGGCCGCGCTCGTCTGCATCCGGGCGATGTCGGCGTCGTCGAGGGGGCTGATCTTCTCCGGCAGCGGCTCGTTGATCAGTGTCACGATTCTCTCCTGGGCTGTGTGACTGGCTCTGTGACGGGGGTCTTCTGGTGGTGCAGGAGCTTGCCGGTCTTGGACCGGTTGATGCGGGGCACCTTGTGCACCTTCCGGGGGCGCACGCCCAGCAGGGCGGGCACCTCGGACAGGTCGGTACCGGGTGTTGATACGACGTGGAGGTCGATCTGCTCGCCGGTCATCGGGTCGCCGACCGCGACGAGCGCGAGGTCCTCGCAGTCGATCGCGGTACGCAGTACGTGTTCGGTCTCGTCGAGGTTGATGCGGCGCCCGTTCACCTTGACCAGGCGGCCGACGCGGCCGACGAGGCGGAAGGTGCGGGCGTCCACGGGCTCGACGAGGTCGCCGGTGCGCCAGTCGGCGGGGCGGGGCTGTCCTGGCTGGTGGCCGAGGCGGGGGCTGCGGATGACCAACTCCGCCGCGGATTCGGTGTCTTGGGCGGTCCCGGCGGAGGGGGACTCCGTACCGTACGAAACGTCAGGGAAGAGGGTCCAGGCGGGCGGCTCGCCGCCGCTCCAGCGACGGGTGGCGATACCGCCCGTCTCCGTGGAGCCGAGCAGTTCGACGAGGGTCACCCGGCCGGAGCCCGCCTGCTCCAGGAGTGTGTGGGCGTCGCCGGGCAGCATGGCGCTGCTGTAGAGGACGGTGAGGTGGCCCAGGGAACGTACCCAGTCGATGTTCCGCAGCAGCAGCGAGAAGATCCACGGGGTGGCCACCACCACTGTGTGGCCGTGGCCGACCTCCGGCATCGCTCCCACGTAGCTCTTGCGGTACCAGACGGGCACACCCAGCCTGGCGGGCATGAGGTACGTCGCCAGCGCGCCGTAGACGTGCAGCGGCGGCGCGAAGGCGACCACGGCGCCCGGCGGCCCGTGCACGCCCGCGGAGACGAACCCCGCGAGCATCCCGGCCTCCGACCAGGCGTACTCGCGGGTGCGCTGCCAGCAGCGGCTGGGGCCGGTGCTGCCCGAGGTGTGGAACTCCACCTCGGGCGGCAGCGCGGCCAGCACCTCGGACGCGTCGGGCGCGTCCGGTGCGTCCCACCTCACGTGCCATGCCGTGTCGTTGATCTCCGGTGCGGCGTGTCCCGCACCGAGCAGTTCCTTCGGCGTCAGCTCCTGGAAACCCATACGTACTCCGTGTTCGGTCAGGCGATGGTCTGCGCGACCTGCATGAGGTACTGGCCGTACTCGGAATTCCGCATGCGGGTGCCGAGTTCGTAGCAGTGGTCCGCGTCGATGTATCCCATGCGCAGGGCGATTTCTTCGACGCAGGCCACCCGGACGCCCTGGCGCTTCTCGATGACGTGCACATATTGGCTGGCGTCGAGGAGCGATTCATGGGTGCCGGCGTCGAGCCAGGTGTGGCCGCGTCCCAGCCGGATCAGCCGGGCCCTGCCGTTTTTCAGATAGACCTGGTTGACGTCCGTGATCTCCAACTCGCCGCGTTCCGACGGAGTCAGGTCGCGGGCAATCTCCACCACGTCGGACTCGTAGAAGTAAAGCCCTGTGATCGCGTTGTCGGAACGCGGCTTCAGCGGCTTTTCCTCCAGGGAGACCAGATTTCCCTGGGCGTCCGTCTCGCCGATTCCGTACCGCTCGGGGTCGGACACCGGATAGCCGAAGAGCGTGCACCCGTCGAGCTCGTCGCGGGCCGTGCGCAGGATCTTCGGGAAGCCGGCGCCGTGGAAGACGTTGTCGCCGAGGATCAGCGCCACCGGGCTGTCGCCGATGTGGTCGGCCCCGATGACGAACGACTCAGCTATGCCGCGCGGTTCGTCCTGAACCGCGTACGTGATGTCGAGGCCCAGGTGCGCCCCGTCCTTGAGGAGGGCGCGCAGCGCCACGATGCTCTCGGGCGTCGAGATCACCAGGATCTCCCGGATCCCGGCCAGCATCAGCACCGAGAGCGGGTGATAGATCATCGGTTTGTCGTAGACCGCGAGCAATTGCTTCGAAGTCGTCAGGGTGGACGGGTACATGCGGGTACCCCTGCCACCGGCAAGAACAATTCCCTTCACGTTCTCCCCGTTCGTTCGTCAATGGAGCGGTATTCAGCGAGTGTGGCAGCCCCGTCATCGACGGCGGAAGGCATGTTTCCCGAGTCCTGTGTCCCGCTGGCGGGACAGGAATCCGAGGTGCGGGAGATTCTGCGGATTGACGTGGATTGACCATGAAACAGCGGCTCGCTAGCGTCGAAAGAGGCTAAGTCCCCTTGCGTGCACGCGGAATTGACAAACTCATTCCCTTTTCCCGGCTATCACGAGAAGGCATGTGAACATGACGGACACCACTTCCTCCCCGCCGCTCGTCGAATCGGCACTCGTCGAATCGACTGTGTCGCTCACCGGCGCGCAGCACGACCAGGTGCGCGCGGTGGCCGACGAACTCGCCCGCACCGCGGGCGGCCTCATCGACGGCCCCGGCTGGCTGACCGCGGCACGTGCCGCTTCCCAGCGGCTGCCCCGCGAACTGCGGCAGGAATTGCGGGAGTTCAGGCACGACGCGGGCCCCGATGGGCTGCTGCTGATCCGTAACCTGCCTGTCGAGGACGACCTGCCCAGCACGCCCGTACGTCCGGGGTCCGTGCGGCGGACGGCGACGGTCGCGAGTTCGGCCGTCACCGCCGTGATGCTTCAGCTCGGCGAGGTGATCGCCTTCCGGAGCGAGAAGTCCGGCGCCCTGGTCCAGGACGTCGTACCGGTACCGGGGCACGAGAAGCAGCAGAGCAACGCCGGCTCGGTCGCCCTGCACATGCACACCGAGAACGCCTTCCACCCCAACCGCCCGCACTACGTGGGGCTGATGTGTGTACGGGCCGACCCGACGGGCGACGCACGGCTGTGCACCTCGTCGGTGCGGCGGGCGCTGCCGCTGCTGACCTCGGAGGCCCGCCGGGTGCTGTCCGAGGACCGCTTCATGACGGAGCCGCCGCCGTCGTTCGGTGACCTCGGCGGGGTCACTCCGGTCCACCCGGTGCTGCGCGGCGACCCGGCGGACCCCGATGTGACCGTCGACTTCGCCGCCACGCACCCGCTCGACGACGGGGCCCGCCGGGCCATGGAGGAGCTGCGCGAGATCTTCGAACGGATCGCCCACCCACACGACTTGGGCGCCGGTGACCTGGCCGTGGTCGACAACAGGCTGACTGTGCACGGCCGGACGTCGTTCACCCCGCGCTTCGACGGCACCGACCGCTGGCTGCACCGGGTGTACGCCGCCCTGGACCGCCGGCGGATACGCCCCGACTCGGAGGGCGGCGGGGCCGTACTGCGCTGATCAGCGACTGGCGACGGCGGGCGGCCCGTGGGACAACTCCCCACAGGCCGCCCGTCGTTCAGTTATGCAACTCCCCCTCGGCACCACTCCAGTACCGCCATCGCGCTGTGCATCTTGTTCTCGGCCTGCGCGAACGCGATACTCCGCGGCCCGTCCAGGACCTCGGCGGTCACCTCGTCGCCCCGGTGGGCGGGCAGGTCGTGCAGGAACACCGCGTCCGGGCTGGTCTCCCACAGCCGGGCCCCGACCTGGAACGGGGCGAACCGCTCCCGCCAGTCGGCGTCCGGCTTCGTCGTGCCGGTGGTCTGCCAGCGCGTCGTGTAGATGGCGTCCACGTCGCGTGGCAGGTCGTCCAGGTCGTGCGACTCGCGTACGGAGGCCCCGCAGCGCGCCGCGTGCTTCGACGCCGACTCCAGTACGTCGGCCGCCAGCCCGTACCCGCGCGGTGTGCGCAACTCCAGCTCCACACCGGGGTAGCGGCTCAGCGCCAGGGCGAGGGCGACGGCCGTGTTGTTGCCCTCGCCCAGGTACAGGACGCGCAGCCCCTTCACCCGCCCGAACTGCCCCAGCAGCGTGACCAGGTCGGCGATGGCCTGGGTGGGGTGTTCCTCGGCGCTCATCGCGTTGATCACCGACATGCGGTCCTGGCGCGCCCAGGCCCGCATCTCCGCCTGGGGTCCCGCCGTCCTGGCGACCAGCACGTCGAGCATCCGCGAGAACACCCGGCCGGTGTCCTCGCTGGTCTCCCCGGTGTTGGTCTGGAGGTCGCCGGGGCCGTACGCCACGATTGAGGCGCCGAGCCGCTGCGCGCCGGCGGAGAACGCCGTACGGGTACGGGTGGACGTCTTGGCGAAGTAGATGCCCGCCACACAGCCGTCCAGGGGGCGTTCGGCCCCGGCGGCGCGGTCGGCGAACTCGGCGCCGCGTTCGGCGACCGCGTGCAGTTCTTCGTCGGTGAGGTCGTCCAGCGAGATGAAGTGGCGGACGGAGGACCGGCTCACGGAGGCCTGGCTTTCGGAAGATTCCCGCATGGTGATCAGCTTTCCTTCGCGGTGTCGTGGGCTGCGGCGAGCGCTGCCACGGTGGAGTGCCGCAGGATCGTGCTCAGATCCAGCGCCAGGCCGGCCGACCGGGAGGCGGCCAGCACGGACAGCGAAAGCAGCGAGTCGCCGCCCAGGTCGCGGAACCGGTCGTGGACACCGACCCGTTGGAGGCCGAGCACCTGCTTCCACACCTCGGCGAGGCGGCGCTCGGTCGTGGTGCGCGGCGCGGTGTACGCGGGGGACGTGCCCCCGGCGGGGCGCTCGGCGCTGTCCCGGGCCATGGCCCGGCGGTCGTACTTGCCGTTCTCGGTCAGCGGCAGTGCCGTGACGATCCGGTACGTGGCGGGGACCAGCGGCTCGGGCAGCACCTCACGCAGCGCCCTGCGCAGCGCCGTACCCGTCACGCCCACAGCCCCCTCGGCCGGTACCACCCACACCGCGGTCGTGCTGCCGCCCACGTCGCGGGGCACGGCGACGACGAGCGCCTCGCGCACCCTCGGGTCGGCCAGCAGCGCGGCCTCGGTCTCGGCGGGCTCGACCCGGTGGCCGCGCACCTTGAGCTGCCGGTCGGTGCGCCCCGCGAACTCCAGCTCGCCGCCCGGCAGTACGCGTGCCAGGTCGCCGGTGCGGTAGAGCCGGGAGCCGGGCGGACCGTACGGGTCGGGCAGGAACCGTTCCGCGGTGTGCCCAGGACGCCGGGCGTAGCCGCGGGCGAGCCCGGGGCCGCCGATGTGGACCTCGCCGACGGCGCCGTCGGGGACCGGCGACAGGTGTTCGTCCAGGACCCGCAGCGTCGTGCCGGGCAGCGCCCGCCCCATCGGCACCAGGTCGCGCACGGCGAGGCCGTCGGTGCGGTAGGCGGAGGCCGCCACCGTCGCCTCGGTCGGCCCGTACTCGGCCACCAGCCGCAGTGTCCGCCCGGCCGCTGCCACCCGTACGGCGACCCGCTCGGCCTGCGACGAGGGCAGCGCCTCGCCGGCGCTGACCAACAGCGGTGCCAGCGCGGCGAGTTCCTTGTCGTCGAGCTGTTCCTCCAGCAGTGCCAGGTGGCCCGGCGTCAGTCCCACGAAGGCGTACGGAGCCCCGGCGGACAGCAGTTCGCCGAACTCGGCCGGCTCGCAGCGCTGCGGCAGCAGGTGTACGGTCCGCCCGGTCAGCAGCGGTCCGAAGAGGGCGGGTACGCCCAGGTCGGCGCCGACCGAGGTGAAGAACGGCGCACCTCCAGACGGCTCCGTGAAGTAGTTGCCCACCGCCCAGTCCAGGTAGTGGCCGAGCGCCCGGTGGCTGACCGCGACGCCCTTGGGCCGCCCGGTGGATCCGGAGGTGTGCAGTACGTAGGCGAGCCGGTCCTGGTCGTCGAGCCGCACGGGCGGCGTACAGGGCAGTGCCCGCTGCGCCTCGTGCTCCCCGGGGGCGTCCACGACGAGCGCCGTGAAGGGTGCGACGCGTCGCCGGTACCCGGTGTCGGTGACGACGATCCGGCAGTCCGCACCGCCCAGCAGGGTGTGCAGCTGCGCGTCGGGCGTGCACGGGTCGACGGGAACGTAGGCGGCGCCGGACTTCCAGACGGCGAGCAGCGCGACGACGAGGGCCGGGCTGCGGTCGAGCAGGACGCCGACGCAGGCCTCGGGTCCGGCGCCCAGCGTTTGCAGGCGCCGGGCGAGCCGGTTGGCGCGGGCGTCGAGTTCGGCGTACGTGAGCTGGGCGGCGCCCATGACGACGGCGGTCGACCCGGGGGTGCGACGGACCTGTTCCTCGAAGGCCGCGAGGGTGTCGAGCGGCCGGGGCGTGCCGGGGTGTGCGAGCACGTCGATGCCGCGTTCACCGGCCTCCGGGTAGCCGAGGGTGGCGTCCCCTTCGGGTCCGGTGGCCGCCATGTCGGCGAGCACCGCGCGGTAGAGGCGGGCCAGGCGCTGCGCCCGGTCCCTGTCCAGGACGCGGGTGCGGGAGGCGATGCTGAGCAGGCCGGTGGTGGGCGTACCGACGACGAGGGGGAACTCGTTGGGGCTGACGTCGCGGGATGCGGCGCTGTCCACGAGACCCGCGTCGACCTGGTAGAAGTCCAGGTAGTGGAACAGCACGTCCACCAGGTGGCGTTCGCCGCCCTCCTGCCGCATCGCGGGCATCGGGAAGCGCCGGTGCGGCCACAGGCCGACCTCGGTGTCGAAGACCTGGCGGGCCAGGTCGCCCCAGGTGCGGGCGGTCCGCTCGTACGGGAAGGGCACCGAGTTGAGGTACATCCCGGAGACCCGGTCGGCGCCCCGCACCTCGGGGCGGGCGTCGATGACCATGCCGCCGCGGAAGGTGCGCTGCCGGGTGAGCAGGCTGAGCACCTTGCTGTGGGCGGCGTGCAGCACGCTCTTGTACGGGACTTCGGTGCGGGTGGCGAGGGCGCGCAGGCCGGGCTCCAGGTCGTACAGGGGGATGTCGATGCGGTAGCGGCCGTCCGACTCCTCCTGTTCCTCCCGCTCGCCCGCCCAGCCGGGCGGCACCCGGAACTTCTCGTGGGCGTCGACGAGGGTGCGCCAGTAGGTCCGGTCCTCGGTGCTGCCCAGGGAGCGGAGTTCGGCGGCGATGAAGTCGGCGTAGCGCAGGGCGAGTCGGGGCGGTGCGGGGTCGGGTTCCTGGCCGTCCCGGATTCGCCGGTAGGCGTTCAGCATCTCCATGAGCTGGTTGTGGTAGCTCCAGCCCTCGATGGCCGGGTGGCCCTCGGTGATGGACAGCCACCAGCCCTCGTCGTCCAGTACGTGGGTGGCCATCCGCATCAGCGGTGCGCGGCCCACGTCAAGCAGTCGCATCCGGTCGCGGTCGGCGAACTCGGTGAGCGCGGGCCAGCGTTGGGGCTCCGGGAGGTGGCGCAGGTCGTCGTGGAGGCAGGGCATGGAGGCCGCCGCGTGGACGATCTGGAGCGGCCGGGAGTAGCCGGTGAACACGAAGGAGGTGCGCATCACCTCGTGCCGTGCGACCACCAGGTCGGCGGCCTGCTGGAAGGCGGCCGGGTCGAAGGGCAGGTCGTCGCGTATCCGGAAGGAGGTGATGTTGTGGTAGCGGTGCTCAGCGTCGGAGTACATCTCGATGAACATGCCCGCCTGGGTCCGCGAGAGCGGATAGGCGTCGACGGCGTCCGCCGGGAGCGCGTCCCGGTCCCACTCCGAGATGAGCGCGAACGGCTCGACGGGGGTGAACCGTTCGCCGCCGCCGCCCCCGCCCCGGCTCAGCACCCGGCACAGGCCGGCCACGGTGCGATGCTCGAAGATGTCGCGCACCGCGACGGGCAGCCCCTTCTCGCGGAGCGCACCGGCGAGCGCGACGGCGCGCATGGAGTCGCCGCCCAGGTCGAAGAAGTTGTCGTGCACACCGACCCGGTCCAGGCCCAGCACCCCACACCAGACGGCGGCCATCGCCCGCTCCTCGTCGGTGCTCGGCGCGATGTGTTCGCCGACGGCGGCGGCGTCCCGTCCGGGCACCGGCAGCGCCGCACGGTCGAGCTTGCCGTTCGCGGTCAGTGGCAGGGCGTCGAGCGTGACGAAGGCGGAGGGGATCATGTAGTCGGGCAGTACGGTCTCCAGGCGCTCGCGGAGCAGTTCGGGCGCGAGCGGGTCCGCATCCCCTTCCTCCCCCGTCCCTTGGCCGGGCACCAGATACGCGACCAGCCGCCGGTCGCCCCGCGAGTCCTCCCGTACGAGCGCCACCGCCTCGCCGACACCCGGCAGCGCGATGAGCGCGGTCTCGATCTCACCCGGTTCGATGCGGTAGCCGCGCAGCTTGACCTGGTGGTCGGCGCGCGAGACGAAGTCCAGGTTCCCGTCCGGCAGTACGCGTGCCAGGTCGCCGGTGCGGTAGAGCCGCTCCCCCGGTTTCCCGTACGGGTCGGGCAGAAAGCGCTCGGCGGTCTGTGCGGGGCGGCGGGCGTAGCCGCGGGCGAGTCCGATGCCGCTGACGCAGACCTCGCCGATGCCGCCGACGGGCACCGGACGCAGGCCCTCGTCGAGGACACGCATGGTGGTGTGCGGGATGGCGCGGCCGATGGAGACCAGTTCGGCGTCCTGGGGGCCTTCGAGGAAGTAGGCGGAGTTGCCGACGGTGATCTCGGTGGGCCCGTACTCGGCGGCGAGCCGGGTGCCGCCGGGGCCTGCCTTGCGCAGCCAGCGGTTGGCGAGCCGTCCGGTGAAGGAGTCCCCCGCGGCGATCACGACTCCGGCGAGGGAGGCGGTCTCCTCGTCCGTCAACTGCTGGGTGAGCAGGTCGAGATGGCCGGGGGTGAGCTTCACGAAGGCGTACGGGGCGCGCAGCGTGAGCAGCCGGCCGAGCTCGGTGACGTCGGCGTCCTGGCAGAGCAGATGGACCGGCTGGCCGGTCATCAGCGGGGTGTAGAGGTCCGGTACGCCGAGGTCGAAGGCGAGCGAGGAGAAGAACGGGGCGCCGCCCGTCCCCGCGCTCGCGTAGGCGTCGACGGTCCAGCCGAGGTAGTTGGCGAGCCCCCGGTGCGAGACCAGCACGCCCTTGGGGCGGCCGGTGGAGCCGGAGGTGTAGATGACGTACGCGAGGTGGTCGAGGTCGTATCCGCCGGGCGGCGGTACGAGCGGGGTGCTCGGGCAGCGCTGGAGGACGGCCCGGTCCTGCGGGTCGTCGACGACGACGAGCCGCACGCCGAGGCCCGCGAGGCGGTCCGCGTAGCGCCGTTCGGTGACGATGATCTGGGCCCCGGTGTCGGCGACCATGTAGGCGAGGCGGTCGTCGGGGTATCCCGGGTCGAGCGGCACGTACGCGCCGCCGGTCCGCCAGATGCCCAGCAGGGTGGAGACCACCTCGGGGCCGATGTCGAGCAGCACGGCGACGCTCTGCTCGGGTCCGGCGCCCAGCTCCCGCAGCAGGTGTCCCATCTTGCCGGCGTACGAGTCGAGTTCGCGGTACGTGACTTCGCGGTCGCCGTGGAAGACGGCCACGGCGTCGGGGGTCGTGGCGGCCTGGCTGGTGATGGTCTCGTGTACGGGGCGCAGGGCGCCGGCGTCGAGGGGCGTGCGGGTGCCGACCGGGTCGGTGCGGCCGGCCAGCAGCAGGGTGCGTTCGTCGGGGTCGAAGATGTCGAGCGCGGCGACGGGCTCCCCGGGCGCGGCGGACGCGGCGTCGAGCAGGCGCGCGTACTGCCCGGTGAGGCGCTTGGCGGTGGCGGGGTCGAAGAGCGCGGTCGCGTATTCGAGGGCGCCGTGGAGGGAGCCGTCGGGCCGCTCCTCAAGGTGAACGGTGAGGTCGAAGCGCGCGACGCCCTGTGGCACGTCGACGGCGCTCACCGCGACACCCGGCAGCCGCAGCGGCTCGGCGGCGCCGCCAGCCGCCTCGGCCAGGTCGAACATCACCTGGTAGACGGGGGTGGTGGACAGGTCGCGCTCCAGCTCCAGGGACTCGGCGAGCCGGTCGAAGGGGGCCGAGGCGTGGTCGAGGGAGGCGAGCACGGTGTCGCGGTTGGCCGCGAGCAGCTGCCCGAAAGAAGGATCGCCGTCCCAACGGGCCCGCATCACAAGGGTGTTGAACGCGTAGCCCGCCATGGTGACCAGCTCGCTGCGGGTACGGGCGGAGACGGCGGTGCCCACGGCGATGTCGCGCCCGCCGGTGTGCCGGGCGAGCAGCGCCTGGAACGCGGTGAGCGTGACCATGAACAGCGAGGCCCCGTGCTCCTGGGCCAGGGCGCGCAGCCGTACGGCCACCGGCTGGGGCACGGTGAACGTCTCCGTGTCGCCCGCCCACGACCTGACGGCGCCGCGGGGGCGGTCGGTGGGGAGGTCGAGCGGGGTGATCCCGGCGAGCTGCCGCAGCCACCACTCGGAGTCCTCGCGCACCTCGGGGCCGTCCTGGCGTGCGTTGAGCCAGGCCGCGTAGTCCGCGAACTGCACGGGTTCGGCCGCCAGCCGTGGCGTACGTCCCTCCGCACATGCCGCGTACAGCTCTGACAGTTCGGCGAGCAGCAGGAGCCGGGTCGCGGCGTCGCACACGATGTGGTGCAGCACGACGACCAGCAGATGGTCGTCGTCGGCGAACCGGGTCAGGTGGACCCGCATCGGCGGCTCCTGCGCCAGATCGAGCGGACGCAGCGCGGCATCCTTCAGGCAGCGCTCCGCCTCCGCCTCGCGCTCCTGGGCACCGAGCCCGCCACGGTTGGCCCGGACGAGGCCGGCCGGTCCCGGCGGGTCGATGATCTGGCGGGGCTCGGCGCCCTCCAGTACGTAACGGGTGCGCAGAATCTCGTGCCGCCCGGCCAGCAGATCGAACGCCTCGCGCAACGCCTGCTCCGCCAGCGACCCCCGCAGCCGGTAGGCCATCGGCAACACATACTCCGGAGCCTCCGGCGCAAGCTGATGCAGAAACCAGAACTGCCGCTGCCCGGACGACAGCGCAAGCGACTCCCCACGCCGCACCCGGGGTATGCCCCTGCCGGGCCGGGCCGCCCCCGCCCCCGCCCCCGCCCCCGAAAGCCGACGCCGCAACAGCTCCGCACGAAGCGCTGCGGCATCGGGCGCGGCGGATGCGTCGGGTGCGGCTGCGTTGGAGGCGCCCCCCTGCGGTCTGGTCACGAGTTGAACTCCCTGTGTGCGTCTGCCAGTTCTGCGTCGGTCAGCTCTGCGATCTGCGCGAGCACGGCCTCTTCGACGGCGCGGGCGAGGCCCGCGACGGTGGGCTGGTCGAACAGTGTCCGGGCCGCCAGCCTGATGTCGTACTCCTCCCGGACCCGGGCGATGACGCGCGCCGCCCGCAGCGAGTCGCCACCGATCCGGAAGAACCCCGTCCGGGCGCCGACGCGCGGCGTCGCGCCGCCCGGTTCCGCCAGTACGTCGGCCCAGATGCGGGCGAGGTTCTCCTCCAGCTGCCCCTCGGGTGCGACGTAGGACTCGTCGCCGCCCTCGGCGGTGCGGCCGGGGTCGGGGAGTGCGGCGATGTCCACCTTGCGGTGCCGGGTGAGCGGCAGTTTCTCGATGGGGACGATGTAGGTGGGCAGCATGTGGTCGGGGAGCGACCGTGCGCAGTGGTCCAACAGGTCGCCCAGGTAGGGGAGTTGTTGTCCGGTGGCGGGTACGCAGTAGGCGACAAGACGGGCCCCGTCGCCCCGGCCGCGCGGTACGACCACCGCCTCGCCGACGGCGGGGTGTTCGGCGAGCACCGCCTGCACCTCGCCGGTCTCCACCCTCCTGCCCCGGATCTTGACCTGCCCGTCGGCACGGCCCACGAAGTGCAGCGTGCCGTCGCCTGCCATCCTGGCCAGGTCGCCGGTCATGAACAGCCGGGAGCCGGACGGGCCGTACGGGTCGGGCACCAGGCGCCCGGCGGTCTGCCCGGGGCTGCCCGCGTACCCCCGGAACAGGCCGTTGCCGCCGATGCACAGCTCGCCCACGGTGCCCAGCGGCACCGGCCGCAGCAGCGGGTCCAGGACATGGGTGGTGACGTGCGGGTAGGGGCGGCCGACGGCGACGGCGTCCGCCGTGGTGTCGGCCTCCCAGCGGGTGGCCGCGATGGTGGTCTCGGTGAGCCCGTACTCGTTGACGAACCGCTTCAGCCGGCCCGCCAGGTCGCGGGCGAGCGCGGGCGGGCAGGGCTCGCCGCCGGTCTGGCCGATCAGCGGCCGGTCGCCGAGCCCGGCGTCGATGAGCATCCGCCACTGCGGGTACCCGACCTGGAGGTGGGTGACGGCGTGCCGGTCGATCAGGCCGAGCAGGGCGGGCGCGTCGGTGGTCTCCTCGTCCCTGGCCAGGACGATGCGTCCGCCCGCGAGCAACGGCATGACCAGTTCGGTGAAGGCGATGTCGAAGGTGACCGGCGCGGTGGCGAGCCATGCGTCGTCGCCGCCCTCGCCGAACCGCAGGTGCGCACCGCCGGCGCGCAGCGCCCGGACAAGCGCCCGGTGCTCGACTGCCGCACCCTTGGGGCGTCCGGTGGTCCCGGAGGTGTAGATCAGGTACGCGAGCCGGCCGGGGTCGCGGTCGGCGCCGGCGGTAGCTGCGGCGCGCGACGCGTCACCCCGTATCGCATCGGTGATCACGAACTCGCCCTGCTGGAACGGCTCCAGGCGCTTTGCGCCCAGCTCGTCGGTGAGGACGGCGGTGACGCGCGCGTCGGACATGATGTGCGCGATGCGCTCGTCCGGCGAGCCCCCGTCGAGCGGCACGCACGCGGCGCCTGAGCGCCACACGCCGAACAGTGCGGCGACGAGGTCGGCCGAGCGCGGCAGCAGGACGGCGACGGTCCGCTCGGGGCCCGCGCCGGCTGCCCTCAGCTCGTACGCGAAGGACGCGGCCCGCGCCTCCAGGTCCGCGTACGTCCACTCCTGCCCGCCGCACGTCAGGGCGACGACGTCGGGCGTGCGGCGCACCTGCTCCTCGAAGGCGGTGTAGGTGCACTCGTCGACGGAGCTGTCGGTCTCGTCGGGCGCTCCGAGGGCGACGAGCCGGGCGTGCTCGTCCGGGGGGAGCAGTTCGACGGTGGCGAGAGCAGCCGTGGGGTCCTCGGTGAAGGACTCAAGGAGGTGTACCCAGCAGGTCAGGAACCCCTGGACGGTCGCCTCGTCGAACAGCGCGGACGCGTAGTGCGCGGAGCCTTGCAGCGAGCCGTCGGCCTGGTGCTGCACCACGAGCGACAGGTCGGTGCGCGCCGAGCGCCAGCCCTCCTTGAGCGCGCCGAGAGCCGCCTCGGGGACGGCCGTCGCGGTGCGTCCCTCCTCGTGGAAGTCGAACACCACCTGGTAGAGGGGCGTGCGGGAGAGGTCGCGCTCGGGCTCCAGCTCCTGCACCAGCCGGTCGAAGGGCAGTTCCTGGTGCGCGAAGGCGTCGAGGACGGTGTCGCGCACCGAGTCCAGTGCGTCGAGGACCGTGCCGTCGGCGTCCGTGCGGCAGCGCAGGACGAGGGTGTTGAGGAAGAAGCCGACGGTCTGGGCGACTTCGGGCCTGTGCCGCCCGGCCGTCGGCATGCCGACGGTGAAGTCCGTACGTCCGGTCAGGCGGGTCAGCAGTACGGAGAACGCGGTCAGCAGGGTCTGGTGGAGCGTGGCGCCGCGCGAGCGGCCGAGGGCGGTGAGGGACTCGGCGAGCGCGGCGGGCACGGCATGGGTGACCATGCCGCCGACGCCGTCCCGTTCGGCGGGCCGGGGTCGGTCGGCGGGCAGTTCCAGCGGGGTGATGCCGTCGAGGACGGAGCGCCAGTGCGCGAGTTCGCCTTCGGCGTTCGCCGGGTCCGTACGGTGCTGCCAGGCGGCGTGGTCGGCGAACTGCACGGGTACCAGAGGCAGTTCGGCCTCCTCATCCGCGTGCAGCGCACCGCCGAGTACATACAGGTCGCGTTCCAGGAGGACGGACGACCAGCCGTCGGAGGCGATGTGATGGATCGTCAGCAACAGCAGATGGTCGGCGTCCAGCTCCCCCACCGATGCGCCGCCCGGGATCAGCACGGCACGCCAGACCGGCCCCTCCTCCAGGTCGAAGCCGGTGGCCAGCTCCTCCCGGGCCAGTGCGTTCATCCCCGCCCCGTCCGCGACCTCCGCCACCCTCAGCGGAACGGGTCCGCCCGGCTCCTGTGCGAGCTGCACCGGTCCGTCGGCGGCCAGTTCGTAACGCGTGCGCAGGATCTCGTGCCGGTCGGCGAGCCGCCCCAGCGCCTCCCGCACGGTCGGCTCGCTCCATGCGGCGGGCAGCCGCACCCACTGCGGGGACACCCACTCGGGGCTGCCGGGCCGCATCTGCTCCATGAGCCACAACCCCTGCTGTCCGTGCGACAGGGGAAGTCCCTCTTCGGCCCGCGGTACGGGGACGACCGGGTCGTACGCGACCACGGGCGCAGCCTCTCGGCCACCCGCCCGCGCCGCAGCGACCAGCGCCGCCTGGGTCTCCACGGTCGCCGCGGTGAACAGGTCGCGCGGCCCCACCGGTGCACCCAACTCATGCAGCCGTGAGGCCAGTTGAGCCAGCAGCAGGGACGAGCCGCCCCGTGCGAAGAAGTCGTCGTGCGCGCCGAGCGAGGAGAGCGGCAGGGACAGCAGGTCGGCCCAGACCCCGGCCACGGCCTTCTCGTCCGCGCTGCGCAGCTGCACGAAGCCCCCGTCCACCACCTCCCCGCCCGCCACCTCCCGCCCGCCACCTCCCGCCCGCCACCTCCCGCCCGTGCCGGGCGCCGGGAGCGCCGCACGGTCGGTCTTGCCGCTGGGGGTACGGGGGAACGCCGCGAGCGGCACAAACACGGCGGGCACCAGCGGCCGGGGCAGCACCTCACCCAGGAACACGCGTAGTTCGGCAGCGGCCGGGGCGGTTCCGCGCACCTGGACCCACGCCACGAGGCGCTGCCCGCCGACACCGTCGGGGACCGCGCCGGCGACGGCGTCGTCCACCCTGGGGTGCGTGCGCAGAGCAGCCTCGACCTCGTCAGGTTCGATCCGTACGCCGTTGACCTTGAGCTGCTGGTCCAGGCGGCCCCGGTACTCCAGTACGCCGTCGGCGGTGAGCCGCACCCGGTCGCCGGTGCGGTAGGCCCGCGACCCCGGCGGCCCGCCCGGATCCGGAACAAAGCGCTCCGCAGTGGCCCCCGGACGACCCAGGTACCCCTGCGCCACACCGGCGCCGGCCGCGTACAACTCGCCCTCGCCACCCGGCGGTACGACCTCGCCTTGCGCGTCGAGCACCAGGCAGCGCAGGCCGCCGATGGGGGCGCCGACGGGCACCGGGCCCCGGGTCTGCGCCGGGTCGAAGCGGTGCTCGGTGATGTCCACGGAGCATTCGGTGGGCCCGTAGGTGTTCCAGATCTCCACCTGCGGTACCAGCGCGAGGAGTTGGTGGCACAGCTCGGCATGCAGCGGCTCGCCCGCGCTGAACAGCAGCCGCAGCGCGCCGCAGCGGTCCCAGCCGGGGGCGCCGGCCAGCGCGCGCAGCACCGAGGGGACCGCCTGGAGGACGGTGATCCGCTGTGCGGCGACCGTCTCCAGCATCACCGCGGGGTCGCGTTCGGCGCCCTCCGGTGCGAGCACGACGGTGGCGCCGCTCAGCAGCGGTGCGAAGAGTTCGAGTCCTGCGGCGTCGAAGCCGATCGTGGTCTTCTGGAGCACCCGGTCGCCGAGGCCGAGACCGTGCCGTTCGGCCAGCCACCGCACCCGGTTGGCGATACCCGCGTGCGTGACCACCACACCCTTGGGGCGTCCGGTGGATCCCGAGGTGTGCAGTACGTACGCGGCGTCGTCGGCGTGCGCGGCGAAGTCGGCACGCACGGGCTCGCGCGCTTCTGCCGCACCCTCGAAGGCCGCCGCGTTCCCGTCCACCAACAGCGTTCGTACGTCAGCGAGTTCGGGCAGCACCCCGCGCGAGGCGCGTTCCGTGACCACGGCGGTGACCCCGGTGTCGTCGAGGATCCAGGAGAGCCGCTGCGCCGGGTGCTCCGGGTCCAGCGGTACGTAGGCCGCGCCCGTCTTCCACACCGCCAGGAGTACGGCCACCAGGTCGGTGGAGCGGCGCAGGCACACGCCGACCCGCCGGCCGGGTCCCGCACCGAGCGCGCACAGCCGGTGCGCCAACTCCTCGGCGCGGCACTCCAGTTGCGCGTAGTTGAGGCGCGCTCCGGACCCGCCCGCGCCCGCATCCTCGACCGCGACCGCCTCGGGCGTGCGCAGGGCCTGTTCGGCGATCAGCTCGGACAGCGGAGCGGACGGCGTCCAGATATCCACGAAACCTCTCTTCAACAAGCCAACAAGGCAGCACACCGCGCGGGAATAAGGAATTCTCAAGAGGGCAGCACGGCATTCGCTGCGTAAAACATGCGGAGGTGAATCCAGACCGTAACCACAGGCTCGGCACAGGGTCAAGATCACCGCTCCGGCTGTCCCGCCGGCGGGACGGAACACGGGGCGGCACAGGGGCCTCCGCCAGGCCAAAAGCCCTTCCGGCGCCGAGTTCCGGGCCCCGGGTCTTGCCCCGCACCCGTTATCTGTCCGACGGTCTGCGGAGTGGAAATCCAATGCACGGAAGCGAAAGGAAGAGACCGAATTGCTTTTCCCTCACACTAAATCCAAGCGGGTCGTGCTGCGTGCCGCAGGTGCCGAGGACGCCACTCAGGCGTACGAGATACTCTTCCGCCTCGGCGCTCCAGGACTTCCGCTGATCGACGATTACGTGAAATCGTTCGGCGACCGGCTCTCCGCCTGTTTCCTCGTGGAGAGCACGGAGACCGGGGAAGTCGTCGGGATGAGCACGCTCACGTCGCTCACGGCCGCCGGGCATCTCCGTATGGACGTCCGTCTCGCCTCGGACACGGCAGTCGAATTCGCCGCCGAAACCCACGCGTTGACGGCCAACTTCGCCTTCTCGATGTGGCGCACCCGGAAGATCTACGTTCATCTGAACTCTCCGGACACCTCGCCCGTCGGCTTCGGCCAAGCGTACGACCCGCTGTTCCGGCACGAGACCGTACTGCCCGAACACACCTATTTCCACGGCCGGTTGTGGGACGTCCATGTCCTCGCCTTTCACCGCGCCGACTGGGACACGCTCGGCGTCGAGCTGATCCAGAAGATCGTCTGAACCACCCGCCAGAAGATCCACCAGAAACCGACAAGAACCAGGAGGCGCGATGACCCAGCATGTGTGGGGGTACTTGCCGGAGTACGAGAAGGAACGCTCGGAGATCCTCGAAGCCGTGGACGCGGTCTTCAGCTCGGGGCAGCTGGTGCTCGGAAAGAGCGTCCGCGGCTTCGAGCAGGAATTCGCCGACTACCACGGCGTGGCCCACTGCGTCGGCGTCGACAACGGCACGAACGCCATCGTGCTCGGCCTGCGCGCCCTGGGCGTCGGCCCCGGGGACGAGGTGATCACCGTCTCCAACACCGCCGCGCCGACCGTCATCGCGATCGACGCCATCGGTGCGAAGCCGGTGTTCGTCGACATCGACTCCGACACGTACCTGATGGACGTCAGCCAGGTCGCCGCGGCCATCACGCCGCGCACCAAGTGCCTGCTGCCGGTCCACCTGTACGGCCAGTGCGTCGACATGGCACCGCTGGAGGCCCTGGCCGCCGAGCACGACCTGGTGATCCTGGAGGACTGCGCGCAGGCGCACGGCGCCCGCCACCACGGCCGGATCGCCGGGTCCATGGGCAAGGCCGCCGCGTTCTCCTTCTACCCGACCAAGGTGCTCGGGGCGTACGGCGACGGCGGCGCCACCGTGACCAACGACGCCGAGGTGGACGCCCGGCTGCGACGGCTGCGCTTCTACGGCATGGAGGACCGGTACTACGTCATCGAGACGCCCGGTCACAACAGCCGGCTCGACGAGGTGCAGGCGGAGATCCTGCGCCGCAAGCTGACCCGCCTCGACGAGTACCTGGCCTGCCGCAGGGCCATCGCCGCCCGCTACGAGGAGGCCCTCGCCGGCTCGGGCATCGTGACCCCGGTCCTCGCACCCGGCAACGACCACGTCTACTACGTGTACGTGGTGCGCCACCCCCGCCGGGACCAGATCATCGAGGAGCTGAAGAGGCACGACATCGTGCTCAACATCAGCTACCCCTGGCCGGTGCACACCCAGTCCGGCTTCAGCCACCTCGGCTACGCGAAGGACGACCTTCCGGTCACCAGCAGGCTGGCCGAGGAGATCTTCTCGCTGCCCATGTACCCCTCGCTGACCGACACCGACCAGGAACGGGTCATCGAGAAGCTGCTCGACGTCGCGGGAAGGCTCTGACCCAAGTGACACACGTCGTGGAGCCCGGCCCGCACGGGTACGCCGCCGCACGCCGGGAGGCCGACGGACCTTCCCTGACCTCCTCGGCAGAGTTCCACCGGTGGTGGGACGAGAGGCTGCGCTCGGGCGGATTCTCGGTGGAGCGCATTGCCTTCGACCGCCTGGACTCCTGGGCGTTCGACCCGAGGACGGGAAACCTGGGCCACGACAGCGGCCGGTTCTTCACCGTCGAGGGTCTGCGGGCCCGCGAGGGCAGCCGGGACGTCCGGTCGCAGCCGATCATCCACCAGCCCGAGATCGGGATCCTGGGGATCGTCGTCAAGGAGTTCAACGGGGTCCTGCACTGCCTGATGCAGGCGAAGATGGAGCCAGGGAACGTCAACACCATCCAGCTGTCGCCCACCGTGCAGGCCACCCGCAGCAACTACACCCAGGTCCACAAGGGCAAGGTGACCCGCTACCTGGAGCGGTTCGTCGGGCCCGACCGGGACCAGGTGCTGGTGGACGTGCTCCAGTCGGAGCAGGGCGCCTGGTTCTGGCGCAAGCGCAACCGGAACATGGTCGTCCTGGCCACCGGCGACGTGCCGCTGGCCGACAACTTCGTCTGGCTCACGCTCGCCCAGGTCCGCGAGCTGACCCAGCGGGACAACCTGCTCAACATGGACGCGCGGACGGTGCTCTCCTGCATGTCCTTCGCGCTGCCCGACAAGGCTGAGACCGCTCCGGTCGACGCCTTCGGTGCGGCGCTGGTCCGCTCGTACAAGGATGAAACGGCGGACGGCGGCGGGACCGGCGGCGGGCACGCGCTGCACACCCAGCGCGAGATCCTGAGCTGGTTCACCGAGGCCAAGACCCGGTGCGAGTGGTCGGCGCGACTGGTCCCCATGAACGAGGTGGCGGGCTGGACCCGCAACGACCGGGAGATCGCCGAAGCCGGCGGCGGCGGCAAGGACTTCCGCATCATCGCGGTGGAGGTCGCGGCCAACACCCGCGAGGTCGCCGGCTGGACCCAGCCGCTGCTGCACCCGTACGGCCAGGCGCATGCCGCGTTCCTGACCCGTCCCATCGACGGGGTGCTGCACCTGCTGGTGCGGGCCCGGCCCGAGTACGGGCTGATGGACCAGGTGGAGATGGCCCCCACCGTGCACCTGCTCCCGGGGCAGGACCTGGACGACGTGTCCGAGCCCTTCCTGCGGGACGTGCTGCGGGCCGGTGCGGTCACCTCCCGGTACGACCAGGTGCTCTCGGAGGAGGGCGGCCGGTTCTACAACGCACTGACGCGCTACCAGATCCTGGAGGCACAGGAGGACTTCCCCCTCGATGTGCCGCCAGAATTCCGGTGGGTGACGGTGCGTCAGCTGATGGACCTGCTGTGGCACGGCCACTACCTGAACGTCGAGGCCCGGTCCCTGCTCACCTGCCTGTACAGCCTGCGCTGATACCAGTACCAGCGCCTCTCACCCCCTCACGTCGTACGCCATCACTTTCGGAAGCTGGTCGGAATGTTTGAGGCAGCACACGTCACCGAGATGAACATTCGGGATGCGTACCGCATCGCCCCGAACAAGTACCCGGACAAGCGCGGTTGGTTCTTCGAGGCGTTCCGGGCCGAGGTCCTCACCGACATCGTCGGCTACCCCTTTGTCGTGGGGCAGGCGAACTACTCGCTCAGCCGCCGCAACACGGTCCGCGGCATCCACAGCACCTCGCTGCCGCCGGGCCAGGCCAAGCTGGTCACCTGTGTGCGCGGCGCCGTGCTTGACGTGGCGGTGGACCTGCGGGTCGGCTCCCCCACCTTCGGCATGTACGACGTGACGCCGCAGGACGAGGAGTCCGGCATGGCGGTGTACCTGGCCGACGGCATCGGCCATGCCTTCCTGACCCTCACGGACGACGCATGCATGAACTACCTCTGCTCGGAGGCCTACGTCCCCGGGACGATGATCGAGGTCAACCCCCTCGACCCGGACATCGGCATCCCCTGGAACCTCGCGGAGCCGCCGGTCATGTCCGAGAAGGACGCCACGGCGCCCACCCTGTCCGAGGCGCAGGCCCTCGGCATGCTGCCGTCCTACGAGGACTGCCTCGCCCACTACGCGGCACTGGCGAAGCGCCCGGCCGGCCTCTGATCCCCTGCCCCGCGGAGGGCCGGCCGTCGCCCACCGTCCCATGTTGCTGAGCGGAGTTCTTCCATGTCCGTAGATACGCGCGCCCAAGAAACGCGCGCCCAAGAAACGCGCGACAGACTGCGCATCGGCGTCATGGGGTGCGCCGACATCGCCTGGAGGCGCACCCTTCCGGCCATGGCGGGCAACCCGGCGGTGGAGATCGCGGCGATAGCCAGCCGCAGCAAGAGCTCCGCCGTGGAGTTCACCGACCGCTTCGGCGGCGTCCCCCTGGAGGGTTACGAGAGCCTCCTCGACCAGGACGGTCTCGACGCGCTGTACATCCCGCTGCCCGGCCTGCTGCACGCCGAGTGGGTGGAGAGGGCGCTGCGGGCGGGCAAGCACGTCCTGGTCGAGAAGCCGATGACCGGCAGCCACGCCGAGACCGTCCGGCTGGTGGAACTGGCCCGCGCCAGCGGTCTTGTGCTGCTGGAGAACTACATGTTCCTGCACCACTCCCAGCACGAGGCGGTGCGCAGGACCCTCGCCGACGGCGCGATCGGCGAACTGCGCGGATTTTCCAGTACGTTCACGATCCCGCCCAAGCCGGCCGGTGACATCCGGTACCAGAGCGAGGTCGGGGGCGGCCCGTTCCTGGACTTCGGCGGCTACCCCGTGCGCGCCGCGCAGTACTTCCTCGGCTCGGAACTGCGGGTGGTGGGCGCCGTGTTCCGCCACCACGAGGAGCACCGGGTCGCGATGTCCGGCAGCGTGCTGCTGTGCACGCCCGACGGCATCCCCGCCCAGCTCACCTTCGGCATGGAGCACAGTTACGGCAACAGCTACAGCCTGTCCGCCAGTACGGGACGGCTCACCTTGGACCGCGCCTTCACCCCGCCGCCGACGTACCAGCCGGTGCTGCGGATCGAACGGCAGGACCACAGCGAGGAGCGGACGCTGCCGGCCGACGACCAGTTCGCCAACATCGTCGACACCTTTGTGCAGGCGGTCCTGGGCGAGCGGTGCGTACGGGAGCACCAGGAGGGCACGCTGCGGCAGGCGGCCCTGATCCAGCAGATCCAGCGGGTCGCGTACCACACGGCGATCTGAACACCCGCGCAACGCAGAAGCCTCCCGGACCACCTGAAGAGGGAGGGTCCCGGAGGCTTTCGCGTGACGGAAGTTGAAGAGTTACGGCAGGAAGCCCTCCACCCGAACCCCGAACTCCTCGCGCTCGCACGCGTTGTACACCCACTGGGACAGCGCGATGTCCAGCACGCCGAGCCCGAACGGGGAGAAGACCGCGACCCGCTCCGGATCCCGCCGGAAGCCGGACTCCCCGGACAGCAGCTCCCCGATGCTCGCGTCGATGAACTCCCGCCCACCGGTGGCCTGTTCGGCGAGGTGCAGCGAGGTGCGCTCGCGGCACACGTGGTCGGCGTCATCGACGACGTTCTGGGCCCCGAGTATCGCGTCGACCGTCAGGTCGCGCAGCGAGACGTGCAGCACCGTGGCGCCCGGCGCACACGCCGACAGGTCCATGTGGGGCTCGCCCGCCGTGGTGGCCAGGGACACCAACTGGTGTGCACCCAGCGCGTCTTGAGCACTCTCCGTCAGCACGAACCTCAGGTCCGGATGCCCCTCCCCCGCACGCGCCGCGAAGTCCGCCGCGCGGTCGGCGTCCAGGTCGAAGACGACCACCTCGCGGATCGACGGCAGGGCCGCCTTCACGAAGCGCAGCACCTCGCGGTTGATCGGCCCGCAGCCGACGAGCGCGATGCCGTACGGCTCGGGCTCGGTCACCAGCTGTACGGCGGCGAGGGCCGCCGAGGCGGCGGTGCGCCGTGCGGAGATCACGGACGCCTCGACACAGGCCCGCGGGCCGCCGTCCTCCATGGAGTTGAGCAGGATCGCCGCGCTGGCCCGCTCCTTGCCCCGGGCCACGTTCCCGGGGAAGCTCGCGATCCATTTCATGCCCGCCGCCGGCTGCTCCCCGCCGGCGTACGCGGGCAGGCCGATGATGCGGTCCCGGGGGCTGTCGGGGAACCGCAGGAAGACCGAGTGCGGCACAGCGGTCCTCCCCGCCTCGTGGAGCCGGTAGGTGTCGCCCACCAGCGCGAGGACCGCGTCCTCCTGGCCCTCCAGGACGTGGCGTACGTCACGGTGTCCGATGATCAGCACGAAATGGTCTCCTTGGCGTCGGGAATGTCGGGGATGTCAGTAATGCTGGAGGGTTCGGGGCTGCTGCCGTACGGCGGTCCCACGGGCTCCGCCCACAGGTGCGAGACCTCGCCGAAGTGGCGGCGTACCCAGGTGTCGGAATAGACGGTGTCGAGATAGCGGTCGCCGCCGTCCGGGAGGACCAGCACGACGGTGGACCCGGCCTTGACGGCGGGCGCCATCTTCTCCAGGGCCGCGACCAGCGCACCCGACGAGCCTCCGGCGAGCAGCGCCTCGCGGCGCACCAGCCGGCGGCAGCCGACGACCGCCTCCAGGTCGGTGACGTGCACCACGTGGTCGGCCGCCGTGGGATCGAACAGCGAGGGCGTCACGGAGGTGCCGTGCCCCGGGATGAGCCGGGAGCACGAGACGGGCGAGTCGAACAGCACGCTGCCCACCGCGTCGACGGCGACGACGCTGGTGCGCAGGCCGCGCTGGCGCACGTACGCCGCGCAGCCCCCCAGTGTCCCGGTGGTGCCGGCGGCGCAGAAGACGTAGTCGACCCGGCCGTCGAGGGCCTGGTCTATCTCTCGCATCGTCGTCAGGTGAGCTTCGGTGTTGCGCGGGTTGGCGTACTGGTCGGGCACGTACGAGTACGGCGTCCCGGCCGCCAACTGGGCGACCCTGTACAGCCGTTGGGGGAGGTACTCGCCCGAGGCCGGGTCAGGTTCCGTGACGACCTCGACCTCGGCGCCGTACGCGCGCAGCACCGCGAGGTTCTGCTCGGTCGTGCGTGCGTCGACGACGCACACGAAGCGCAGCCCGAAGTAGCAGCAGACCTGTGCGAGGCCGACGGCGAGATTCCCGGAGCTGGACTCGATGACGGTGTGCCTGCCGGGCACCAGCTCTCCGGCGCGCACCTTCGCCAGCAGCATGTTGAGCGCCGGGCGGTCCTTGATGCTGCCGCCCGGGTTGAAGCGCTCGACCTTCGCGAAGACCCGGAAGTCGAAATTTGCCGCCAGTTTCTCCAGCTCGACCAGAGGCGTACCCCCGACGGCCGAGAGGATTCCCTTGACGTGCGGTTCCCCCATGCGCTTGTCGCCCCTGTCATGTGAACCAATGGTTTTCGATTACCGTATCTGGGCTTTTCCGGCACGAGTCAAGACCTGACGGCCTCTTGCGGAACCCTTGCGGCGGTTGTCCCGCCAGCGGGACAGAATTCGAATTCGCGCACTTCCCCCGGGACGCCACTTCGGCAAAGAATTTAGCCCATCCGCTTTGGAGTGGCCCGCGTGTCAAAACAGGCGGATTTCCCGACGGCTTATCCGCGGACCGGCGTCCGCGCCATTCATCCGCGCCATTCAGGAGATTCCATGCCGAGCACCTCGCAGTGCCGCATTTGCGGTGACCAGGTCAATGAGTTCTTCGACTTCGGTCAGCAGCCGTTGTCCGACGCTTTCCCCGCGCCCGACGCCGACCACGGGTCGGAGTTCTTCTTCCGGCTCGCGGTGGGTCTGTGCAGCGGCTGCACCATGGTCCAGCTCATGGAGGAGGTGCCCCGGGACCGCATGTTCCACGAGGAGTACCCGTATGTCTCCTCCGGTTCCTCGTTCATGCGTGACCACTTCGAGGGTCTCGCCAAGCAGCTCCTCGCGACCGAGCTGACGTCCGATGACCCCTTCGTGGTCGAACTGGGCTGCAACGACGGGGTGATGCTCAAGGCCGTGGCCGAGGCCGGCGTCCGGCACCTGGGCGTCGAGCCGTCCGGTGGCGTCGCCGATCTGGCCGCCGCCAAGGGCATCCGGGTCCGCAAGTCCTTCTTCGAGGAGGCGACGGCCCTGGAGATCGCGGCCGAGGACGGCCGGGCCGACGTCATCTACGCGGCCAACACCCTATGCCACATCCCGTACATGGACTCGATCCTGGCCGGGGTGCGCGCACTGCTGAAGCCGACCGGTGTCTTTGTGTTCGAGGACCCGTACCTCGGTGACATCGTCGAGCGCACCTCCTTCGACCAGGTCTACGACGAGCACTTCTTCTTCTTCACGGCCCGCTCGGTGGGCGAGATGGCGCGTCGCAGCGGCCTCGAACTGGTCGACGTGGAGCGCCTCACCGTGCACGGCGGCGAGGTCCGCTACACCCTCGCACCGGCCGGTGAGCGCAAGCCCTCCGAGGCCGTTGCCGGGCTGCTGGCCTCCGAGGAGAAGGGCGCGCTCGGCGAGCTGGCCACGCTCCAGGAGTTCGGCAACAACGTCACCCGGATCCGCGAGGACCTGACGGCGCTGCTGCGCCGCCTCAAGGACGAGGGCAAGACGGTCGTCGGCTACGGCGCGACGGCCAAGAGCGCCACGGTCACCAACCTCTGCGGCATCACTCCCGACCTCGTCTCTTACGTCTGCGACACGACGCCGGCGAAGCAGGGCCGGGTCACCCCGGGCACCCACATCCCGGTGCGGACGCCCAAGGACTTCGCGGCCGACTACCCGGACTACGCGCTGCTGTTCGCGTGGAACCACGCCGAGGAAATCATGGCCAAGGAGCAGGCGTTCCGGGACGCGGGAGGCAAGTGGATCCTCTACGTGCCCGACGTCCGCATCTCGTAGCGGGGCAGCACAACATCCAGTCGGATCAGGGGAATCGACGGCGGGGAGAGAAGACTTGTGGAGACTGAAATGCGGCACGTGAACGGCGACAGGACCGGGACCGCGGTCCTCCGCGGCCCCGGAGCCGAACCGGGGGCCGAGGAGAACGGAGGGACCTCGCTCGCCTTCCGTGACTTCATGAGTTCGTACTTCACGGGCGTCTCGATCGTCACCGCCGTCGACCCCTCGGGCCGACCGCACGGCCTGACGTGCAGTTCGCTGACGAGCGTCACCCTCTCCCCGCCCACGCTCCAGGTCTGCCTGGAGTCCCGCAGCGGCACCCTGGCCGCGCTGCGGGCCCAGGGCACCTTCGCCGTAAATCTGCTGCACCAGGGCGGCACGGGCACCGCCAGCGTGTTCGCCTCGACCCGGCCCGACCGGTTCGAGCGGACCGCCTGGCGCCCCACACCGACGTACGGGCTGCCCTGGCTGCACGACGACGCGTACGCCGTCGCCGAGTGCGAGATCGCCGAGACCGTGGTGATCGGTGACCACGTGGCCGTCTTCGGGCGGGTCATGAGCGTGGAGAACGGGGTGGGCCGGCCGCTCCTGTACGGCAGGCGGGGCTTCCTCGGCCTGCACCCCACCGAGGCCGCGGAGGTCAGGGGCGCAGAGGCGGGCAGCCGATGACCGTGCCCGAGGCGGACACCGTGGCCGAGGCGGCCTCCGCGCCGGTTGCGGACCGGTCGTACACCGCCCGGCGGCTGTGGGTCAGTCTGTGCGTGCTCGCCGGCTGTGGTCTCTTCCTCGGTCTCACCGGGCTGTTCGAGGGCGGCGAGGGGACTCTGTGGGCCAATCCGCTCACCCGCTTCCTGCTCACCGTCGCCGTGATCCTGTTCGTCAGCCACTGCCTGGGCGGGCTGATGAACCGGATCGGGCAGCCGCCGGTGCTCGGGGAGATACTCGGCGGCCTGGCGCTGGGCCCCTCGGCGCTCGGCCTGCTGTGGCCGGAGGCCAGCGCCCAGCTCTTCCCGCCCGGCGTACTGGACAACCTCGACAAGGTCGCCCAGCTCGGCCTGATCATCTTCATGTTCCTGATCGGCTGCGAGGTCCGTACGGGCCGGCTGCGCAACCAGGGCCCGCTGGGCGCCACGCTCGTCGGCGGCACGGCGCTGCCCTTCGTGTGCGGTGCGGCGTTCGCGCTCTTCTTCGCACCGATGCTGATCGGCGAGAAGGCGACCACGACGCAGTACGCCCTCTTTGTCGGCCTGGCGCTGGCCATCACGGCCGTACCCGTACTCGCCCGCATCCTGGTCGACCTCACAATGGACCGCACCCCGGTCGGCAGCCTGGCGATGACCTGTGCCGCCATGGGCGACGGCCTCGCCTGGCTCGCGCTGACGGTGGTGCTCACCGGCTCCGAGGACCCCGGGCAGCTCCTGCGGACCGGTGGCTGGGTCTGCGCGCTGGGCGTGCTGACCTTCCTGGGCGTACGTCCGCTGCTCGTCCTGCTGGTGCCGAGGCTGTCGATGCGGGCGCTCACGATCGTGCTGGTCATCGGTGCCGTCTGCTACGCGATCCTCACCCAGGTGATGCACCTCCACCCGGTCATCGGCGCCTTCCTGTTCGGCACCGTGGTGCCGCGGAACGAACCGGTGATCGACCGGATCACCACGCAGCTGCGGAGCTTCACCCTGCTCATCCTGCTGCCGCTGTTCTTCGCCGGCATCGGCCTCCAGACGTCCGTCGGCGTCTTCGGCTCCGACCCGGCGATCTGGGGCGTGTTCGCGCTGATGCTGGTGGTCGCCCAGCTCGCCAAGCTGCTGGGCGCGGGCGGCGCGGCCCGGCTGGCGGGGCTCCCGGCGCGGGAGTCGCTCCAGCTCGGCATCCTCATGAACTGCCGGGGGGTCACGGAACTGATCGTCGCCAAGATCGGTTACGAGGCGGGCCTCATCAACACGGCCTGCTTCACGATGCTGGTACTCCTGGCGGTACTGACCACGGCCCTGACCGGCATCGTCATGCCACGCCTGGGCAGCCCTGCGGGTGGCCCCGACGGCGGCACCGACGGAAAGCCGGCCGGTACCGCGGAACCGGACGACAGGACCACCGAACCGGCCCGGACTGCGAGCGGTGAGGAACCCGCCGCGCGGCCTGTGCCGAACGCGTCACGCCAAAGCGCTCAGCGCTGAGGGAGCGTCCGGCGGGCCGATCCCCGCCGGACGCTCCTCCGCCGGACGCCCTCCGCCGATTGCCTGCACGGCGGATGCCCTTACGGCGGACACTACCCCGGGGACACTCCCCCACCGGCACCCGCCGACCGCCCCTGGACGTTCCCGGTGGCCGCCTCCGCCACCCGGCGTGCGTGTGCGTGCAGGAGGGCGCCCATCCGGAAGCGGTCCGGGGCCACTTCGCGCAGGAGGCTCGCGTCGACGAGTACATCCAGCGCCCTGCGGCTGTCCGCCGCACCCATGCCGCTCAGTGTCGCGGCAGCGGTCAGACTGATCTCGGGCGAGGGGCGGTGGCCCAGCGTCCGGTACATCAGCGCGGCCTCGGCGGGGAGCCCTGAGTACGACCAGCCGAAGACGGTGCTCAGCGTGGAGTTCGCGTCGCCGGGCAGGGCGAGGGCCGTGCTCAGGTCGTCGGTGCGGAGGCGTTCGACGGCCCCCCGGGGAAACGGGGAGATCTTGATCTGCGTCGCCGCGATGCGCAGGGCCAGCGGCAGTCCCTCGCACGCCTCGATGAGGTGCTCGACCTCGTCGCGGTGCCGCGCCACCAGGGATTCGCCCACGATCCCGGTGAACAGCAGGAGTGCGTCCGCCCGGTTCAGGGGCTCCACCACGAAGCGGCGCGCGCCGTCCTGCGCGATGAGCCCGGACAGGCCCCAACGGCTGGTGACGATCACCAGGCTGGCGGGGGTTCCGGGCAGCAGGGGCCTGACCTGCTCGACGGAGGTCGCATTGTCCAGGATCAGCAGCATTTCGCGGTCCGCGACCCGGCTGCGGTACTCGGTCTCGGAGTCGAGGCCCGGCGCCGCGGGCCGGCCGCCGAGCGTGGCGTTCAGCCGCCGCAGTGCGAAGGACGCGCTGCGCGGTGCGCTGCTGGCTGAGAACGCGCGTAGATCCAGGTGGTACTGACTGTCGGCGAACCGGCCCGCCAGGGTACGGGCGAACTGCGTGGCCAGTGTCGTCTTGCCCACTCCCGGACTACCGGTGAGCAGCAGCAGCGCGGATTCGCCGGCCTCGTCGGCCTGAGCCACCATCGCTTCCAGACAGCCCAGTTCGGCCGTACGCCCGATGAACCAGCCAGTCGATCGCGGCAGTTGACGCACCGTTGATGCGGTCCGCTGCGACGGCACGAAGATGTTCGCGGCCCCGTCGGCCCGGCGCCCCCCGTCTCCCTTGTCCGCCCGGGGAGCTGCGGCAGCGCTCTCCCGCCGCGCCGGCCGCGGTGTGCTCGGGCGGCCGGCCTGCAGCACCTGCTCGTACAACTCCCGTAGGCTTTCACCGGGTTCGATGCCCTGATCCTCCGCGAGCCTGGTGCGCAGCGCGTGGTACTCGCCGATGGCGTCGGCGTGCTGGCCGAGCTCGACGTGGCAGCGCATCAGCAGCAGCCGCAGCCGCTCGCGCAGCGGGTAGCGGTGGACAAGCGCGGACAGTTCACCGATCGCGTGCGCGGGACGGTTGAGTTCCAGGAGCAGTTCGGCGTGGTCCTCTATCGCCAGCAGCCGGGTCTCCGCGAGCCGGATGCGCTCGGACGCCACGAAGGTGCCCACCGTGCCGGCGTACGGCGTGCCGCGCCACAGCGCGAGGCCTTCCTCCAGCTTGGCGGCGGCCCGTTCGGTGTCGTTGTCGGCGCGCAGCCGACGGGCCGCGCTCAGGGCCGTACTGAACCGCCGTGTGTCGACACGCTCCGCAGGGACGCTGAGCATGTATCCGAGACTGTCCGAAACCAGCACCTCGGGCTGCGTGAACCGGGCCCGGCTGGGCTCCAGGCACTTACGGAGCCTGGCGATGTACGTATACACACTGTTCATCACGGTCTCGGAGGCGTCCGAACCCCAGACCGCACGTACTAGTTCGTGCCTACTGACCACACGGTTCTCGTTCGCGGCCAGCACGGCGAACACCGTTCTCTGGGTCGGCGATCCGAGCTCGATCCGGTGATCACCTCTGGTCGCCACCACAGACCCGAGAAGAGAAACATCCAACGAAACGTCCAACGAAGCATTCAACACGTGACACCCCCGCGTCGTGTTCAAGCATGTTCAAGCTATTGCGACAGGGCCCGCCGGATTCCTCCGACGGGCCCTGGGAAATACCCGCCCTCCACCAACTCGGCTGTCAGGAAGTGGCGTTTGACATCCGGAAGTACTGCTTCTTCTTCTCGTCGCGCACGACGATCCCCAACTTGCCCAGGTCTGCGCTCAGTTCGCGCAGCTGCTCGTGGTCGGATCCCTTCTCCAGCGCGACAGACCGCGCCTTGAGGAGTGCATTCGCACCTTCGGGAATGCCGGCCATGCCGGAGACCCACCTGCGGAACGCGTCCTTGTACGGGTCCTTCTCCGCCCACGCGTAACCATGCCCCTTGGCGGCGGCGACGACCCGCTTGCTGTCCACGTCGCACTTCTCCCGGGCCAGTTCGCCCCCGTCGTGGCCGAGCAGGACGAACTGCTTGTCGTCCATGAAGACCAGGGCGATGCCGGAGCCGGGAACCTGCCACGACTGTCCCTTACGGGTGAGCGTGACACTGTCGGCCGCCACCGTGACGGAGAGGTCCTCGTAGCGCCCGTAGAGCACCAGGCCGAGCCCGATCAGACCGCCGAGGCAGGCGATTCCGATCGTGAGTCCGGGCTCGGGGAACGAGGTCACCAGCTCCGCGGGCCCCTGCATCGGCGCCCAGGGCAGGGAGACCATCCATTTTGCTGCGATCTTGACGAGCCATCCGAGTCCGGCACCCAGCACCAGGAAGGCGGCGCCGGCCAGCACCGTCTCCCGATTCGACTGGCCCAGGACACTGGGCTCGTCCAATCTCGCGTTCTGCTCTTCCTTCAAGGTGGATCAATCCATCCGTTCGCTCGTGGGGGGTTGTGGCCTGCCGTACGGAAAGCCGCCGTGGCCATCCGCACACAATTGGCCATCGGAGGCCCCCGGTTGCTGGCACCAGCCGCACCTTGCACGCCCGCGTCGATGAGCAGCCGAGTGCGAGCGACTTCCGGATAGTCATGTCCAGCAGTCCTTGTTGACCTTACTCGAAGGGCGACTTCACGCACACTTTCTTTATCATCCTCCAACGGCCGGCAGCCCACGCCGCAAGCGGCCCCATCAGCACATTCTCCGCACTTCCGTACGAACACGGGGTCAGCCACCACCTTTGTGACGGGCCGTCAAATCACCTATTCTCGGTACGAGTTCATTGGGCGAAGGCAGCGCCGCGAACTCGTCGCGCAGCTTCTCCGCACCGGCCCTGAAGCGGGGTTCGCCGAGCAGCCGCAGCACCTGCGCCCGGACCGCACCGCCACTGGTCGCCTCCGGTTCGATGTGCAGCCCCGCGCCGTACGCGGTGAGGGCGGACGCGAAGAGCGGCTCGTCGAAGCTGTAGGGCAGGGAGAGTTGGGGAACCCCGTGCCGGGCGACGGTGGCCAGTGTGCCGGGGCCCGCGTGGTGGATGACCGCGTCGCAGGTCGGCGCCAGTGCGTGCAGCGCCACGTACGGCACGAGGCGGGCATTGTCCGGTACTTCGCGGAGAGCGGCCCGCGCGCTGTCCGCGACGGTGGCCACGACCTCGATGTCCAGGTCGGCCAGGGAGTCCAGTACGTCCTGGAGGCCGAAGGTGTAGCCGCTGAACAGGTCGGTGGCGCTCATCCCCATGGTGAGTGCCACCCGCGGCTTCGCGGGCTTCTTCCAGAGCCAACCGGGCACCACAGCAGCGCCGTTGTAGGGGACGTACCGCATCCGCTCGTAGTGCAGCCCCTCAGCCTCCAGCTGGAGGCTGCGCGGGAACTGGTCGATGGTGAAGTGCCCCGACGCCATGTCCTCGGTGTACTCACCGCCGTACTTGCGCGCATATCCGCCCAGCCAGTCAGCAAGCGGATCCGAACGCTCCGCCTGAGGCTGCTGCTCCTTCAGCCGCAGGAAGTGCTCGCGGGCCACCCCGAAGACATCCACCCCGAACAGCAGCCGGGCGTGAGCGGCGCCGCACGCCTTCGCCGCGATCGGACCCGCGTACGTCAGCGGATCCCACACCACCAGGTCGGGCTTCCACTGCCGCGCGAACTCCACCAGGGAGGCCACCATCGGGAAGTTCTCCGGCTTGTGCCCCTCCTCGACGGCGTCCCAGTACCCGGTCCGCATGGGCTCCCAGACGGCCTTCGACGGGTCCTGCGCGACGTCCCAGGGCGAGTGCAGCCCGGCGCGGGCCTCCTCCAGCAGCTCGGGGGTCGTCCGCGCCACCCGGAACAGGTCGCTGTCGCGGCCCACGGGTACGGCGGTCAGCCCGGCCTGAGTAATGGTGTCGGCGAACTTGGGCTGGCTGGCGAACCGCACCTCGTGGCCCGCTGTGCGCAGCGCCCAGGCCAGCGGCACCATGCTCATGAAGATGGTCTTCTCGGGGGTGGTGGTGAACAGAACTCGCATGGTGTGTCGTGTTCCCTCGGTCAGCCGGCGGTGCGGTGGAGGTCGGTCAACTCTTCGAGGCGGGGCACCAGTTGGTTGGGAGTGGGCAACGCCAACATCTCGTCGCGCAGGTCCGCCGCCCGCGCCGCGAACGACGGCTCGGTCAGCAGACGCTGGAGCCGGTCCCGCAGCAACGGGCCCGTCACCTCACTGGTGTGCAGATCCAAGCCCGCGCCGTGGGCCGTCAACTTCTTTGCCAGGAAGGGCTGATCGAAGTGGTAGTGCAGCGAGAGGTGCGGCACCGGATGCCGTGCGAACGTGGCGAGGGTCGCCGCCCCCGCATGGTGGATCACCGCACTGCACCGCTCCGCGAGAACGTGCATGGGTACGAAGGGCACCAGCCGCGCGTTGTCCGGTATCCGGCGCAACTTGGCCTTCTCGGAATCCGCAATGGTCGCGACCAGCTCGATGTCCAGATCCGCCAGCGAATCCAGCACCTCCTGCGTATCGATGGTGTAGCCGCTGAACACGTCCGTCGCGCTCAGCCCCATCGTCAGCGCCACCGGGCCGCCGGCTCCTTCCACAGCCATCCCGGAACCACCGCCGGCCCGCCGTAACCGACGTACTGCATCCGCTCGTACGACACCCCCGGAGCCACCGCCTGGAGGCTGCGCGGAAACTGGTCGACGGTGAAGTGCCCCGACGCCATGTCCTCGGTGAACTCGCCGCCGTACTTGCGCGCATAGCCCCCCAGCCACTGCGCCAGCGGATCCGCCCGCTCCCCCACCGGCTGCTGCTCCTTCAACCGCAGGACGTGCGCACGGGCCACCCCGAAGACGTCCGCCCCGAACAATATCCTGGCACTGGCCGCGCCGCACGCCTTCGCCGCGATCGGACCCGCGTACGTCCACGGGTCCCACACCACCAGGTCCGGCTTCCACTGCCGCGCGAACTCCACCAGGTCGTTGACGAGCGGGAAGTTCTCCTCCCGCCAGGAGTCCGTGGCCAGTGTGAAGCCCTCCAGGAGGTGTTCCCAGGTGGCGAGGGAGAGGTCGTCCGCCACGTCCCAGGGCTGGGGAAGGCCCTTGCGCGAGTCGGCGATCACCTGCGAATCGAGCATCTCCAGGGGCCTGTTGAGGTCGCGGCGCCTGCCGACGGGCACGGCGGTCAGCCCGGCCCGGGTGATGGTCTCGGCGAACGACGACTGGCTCGCCACCCGTACCTCATGACCTGCCGTACGCAACGCCCACGCCATCGGCACCAGATACTGAAAGACACTCTTGTGCGGATTCACCGCAAACAGCACCCGCATCAGGCACCCACACCCATCGGAGACCGGTACTTGGCCGTCAACTCCTCCAGCCTGGGCACCAGTTCATTCGGTGTCGGCAGCGCCTCGATGTCGTCGCGCAGCCGCGCCGCCCCCTCCGCGTACGAAGGGTCCTGGAGCAGCTTGAGCACCTGGTCCCGGATGGCGCTCCCGGTGGCCTCGCTGTTCGGTATCCACACGGCGGCGCCGGCGTCCGCGAGTTTCTGCGCAAAGAGCGGTTCGTCGAAGCTGTACGGAATGGCCACCTGCGGGACCCCGTACCGCGCCACGGTGGCCAGCGTGCCGGGGCCCGCGTGGTGGATGACCACGTCGCAGGTGGGCGCGAGGACGTGCAGCGGCACGAACGGGATCAGCCGGGCGTTGTCCGGTATCCGGCGCAGCTTGGCCTTCTCGGAGTCCGCGATGGTGGCGACGACTTCTATGTCGAGACCGCCCAACTCGTCAAGGAGTTCCTGGGTGTTGACGGTGTAGCCGTCAAAGATGTCGGTCGCCGTGAGCCCCAGCGTCAGTGCGACACGGGGCCGCGTCGGCTTCTGCCACAGCCAGTCGGGGACGACGGAGGGGCCGTTGTACGGGATGTACTGCATGCGCTCGTAGTCGAGCCCCGGCGCCTCAGCCTGGAGGGTGCGGGGGAACTGGTCGATGGTGAAGTGCCCGGTGGTCATGTCCTCGCTGAACTCGCCGCCGTACTTGCGCGCATAGCCGCCCAGCCACTCGGCGAGCGGATCCGACCGCTCCTCCACCGGCTGCTGCTCCTTCAGCCGCAGGAAGTGCTCGCGGGCCACCCCGAAGACGTCGATGCCCCACAGGATGCGGGCGTGCGCGGCGCCGCAGGCCTTGGCCGCGATGGCGCCCGCGCTGGACAGCGGCTCCCAGATCACCAGGTCGGGCTTCCACTGCCGGGCGAACTCCACGAGCCCCCCGATGATCGGGAAGTTCTCCGGCTTCTCGACATCCTGGACGGTCTGCTCGTACCCCTTGAGCATGTGGTCCCAGGTCGCCTTCTCCGGTGCGTGCGCGACGTCCCAGGGGGCGGGCAGACCGGACCTGGCGGCCTCGAACAGGTTCTCGCCCGCCGCCTCCAGGACCCGTCCGAGGTCGAAGTCCCGTCCGGCCTGCACTGCGGTCAGGCCCGCCCGGGTGATCTCGTCGGCGAACCCGGGCCTGCTGGCGAACCGCACCTCGTGGCCCGCCGTACGCAGCGCCCACGCCAGCGGGACCATGGCCTGGAAGATGCTCGTCCCTGGGTTGACGGTGAACAGGATGCGCACAGCGCTTTCCTTTCTTGCCGGTGGTGGGGGTGGGGGTGGGGTGGGGTTTCAGGGTCAGGCGGCGACGCGGCGCGCGGCCACGAGTTCTTCCAGCTGCTCAACCACCTGGTGCGGACCGGGAGTTGACTCGATCTCCTCGCGCAGCGCCGCAGCCCGTTCCCGGAACGCCGGCTCGGACAGCAGCCTCAGCACGCCCTCCCGCACCGAAGCGCCGGTCGCCCTGTCGGCCCGTACGACAAGCGAGCCGCCCTGCTCCTGCGCCTTGCGCGCGAGCACGGGACCGTCGAAGTCCCAGGGCAGCAGGAGTTGCGGCACGGGATGGTGGCGGGCCATCGTCAGGAAGGTGCCGAAGCCCGCGTGGTGGATGACCGCGTCGCAGGTCGCCGCGAGCGCCTGGAGCGGTACGTAACTCACCAACCGGGCATTGTCCGGGACCCGTTGGAGCTTGGCCTGCTCGGACTCCGCGATGGTGGCGACGACCTCGATGTCCAGGTCGGCCAGGGAGTCCAGGACGTCCTGGATGCTGATCGTGTATCCGGCGCCGTGGTCGGTGGCGCTCACCCCCATGGTGAGCGCGACGCGGGCACGCGCGGGCGCGGACCACAGCCAGCGGGGCACCACGGCGGGGCCACCGTACGGTTCGAACCGCATGCGCACCTTGGGCAGCGCGCTCTCCCCGGAGAGCGACGCCGGGAGCTGGTCGACGGTGAACTGCCCGGTGGTCATGTCCTCGCTGAACTCCCCCCCGTACTTGCGCGCATAGCCGCCCAGCCACTCGGCAAGCGGATCCGAACGCTCCCCCTCCGGCTGCTGTTCCTTCAACCGCAGGAAGTGCTCGCGGGTCTCGCCGAAGGCGTCGTAACTCCACAGCAGCCTGCCGTGCGCGGCGCCGCACGCCTTGGCGGCCACCGGCCCGCCGAACGCCAGCGGCTCCCACAGCACGAGGTCCGGCTGCCACGCCCTCGCGAACTCCACCAGCGCGCTGATCATCGGGAAGCAGGCCGGCCGGTGCCACGACTGCACGATGTGGTCGTAGCCGTCGCGCAGCTGCGCCCAGTCGACCCTTTCCGGGTCCTGTACGACGTCGTAGGGCGCCGGAAGGCCGAATTCCGGCCGGTACTCCCCATTGGGCATGGCGCGGCGGAGCTGGTCCCACAGGTCGGAGTCCCGGCCGACCGGGACCGCGGTGAGGCCCGCCTGGGTGAGGGTGTCGGCGAACCAGGGGGTGCTGGCGAACCGCACCTCGTGACCGGCGGTGCGCAGCGCCCAGGCCAGCGGCACCATGGCGAGCACGTGTGCCTTCTCGGGGTTGGCGACGAAGAGGACTCGCACGGTCCGTTACTCCCCTGTCTTCTGGGTCTGGGTCTGGGTCTTCTGGTGCGAGGCCACGAACTGCTCCAGTTCGGGCACCAGCTGGTTGGGCGTGGGCATGTCCAGGAGGGTGCCCCGGAGCGCCTCGGCGCCCTTGCGGAAGCCCGGTTCCGACAGCAGCCGCAGCACGGCGTCGCGGACTGCTTCGCCGGTGGTCTCCTTCGGGTTGAGCACCAGTCCCGCCCCGGTCACGCTGACGGCTTCGGCGAGGGCCGGGCCGTCGTTGTCCCAGGGCAGCATCAGGTGCGGCAGCCCGCGCAGCGCGGTGGTGGCGAGGGTTCCGTATCCCGCGTGGTGGATCACGGCGTCGCAGGTGGCGGCCAGCGCGTCCAGCGGTGCGAAGGACACGACGCGGGCGTTGTCCGGGATGCGCGTGAGCTTGGTCTGCTCGGACTCGGCGATGGTGGCGACGACCTCGATGTCCAGGTCGGCAAGCCCGTCGAGGATGTCCTGGACCCCGGCGGCGTACTCCCCGCCGTGCCCGGTGGTGCTCAGCCCGAGGGTGAGGGCCACCCGCGGTTTGGCGGGCTTGGTACGCAGCCAGGCGGGGACGGTGGCGGGGCCGCCGTAGGGGACGTACCGCAGGGGGAGGTAGGTGCGGTTGGCGCGCTGCTGCAAGGATTCGGGGACGAGGTCGATGGTGACCTGGCCGGTGATCATGGTCTCGTCGAAGGTGGCCCCGTACTTCACGGCGTGCCCCTCCAGCCACTCCCGCATCGGGTCGATGCGGTCCTCCTCGGGCTGGTCGGAGGCGAGGCGCAGGAAGTGGTCGCGGGTCACCCCGTACATGTCGGTGCCGAACAGCAGCCGGGCGTGCGCGGCGCCGCACGCCTTCGCGGCGACCGATCCGGCGTAGGTGAGGGGGTCCCAGATCACCAGGTCCGGCTTCCACGCCTGCGCGAAGGCGACCAGGTCGGCAACCATCGGCAGGTTGCTGGCCATGTGCCAGCGCCTGACCTGCCGGGTGAAACCCTCGCTGAGGTACTCCCAGGAGATGTCCTCGGGCTCCCGGCCGGTCACGTCGTACGGCATCGGCATGCCGCCCTGCTCCATCGGGCCGAGCCAGCCCGGATCCCGGGACAGGATCTGCCACAGGTCCCGGTTGCTTCCGACGGGTACGGCGGTCAGTCCGGCCTGGGTGATCGTGTCGGCGAACTTGGGCTGGCTGGCGAACCGCACCTCGTGGCCCGCCGTGCGCAGCGCCCAGGCCAGCGGCACCATCAGCAGGAAGTGCGTGCGCTCCGGATAGGTGGTGAACAGAACTCGCATGGTGTGTCGTGTTCCCTCGGTCAGCCGGCGGTGCGGTGGAGGTCGGTCAACTCTTCGAGGCGGGGCACCAGTTGGTTGGGAGTGGGCAACGCCAACATCTCGTCGCGCAGGTCCGCCGCCCGCGCCGCGAACGACGGCTCGGTCAGCAGACGCTGGAGCCGGTCCCGCAGCAACGGGCCCGTCACCTCACTGGTGTGCAGATCCAAGCCCGCGCCGTGGGCCGTCAACTTCTTTGCCAGGAAGGGCTGATCGAAGTGGTAGTGCAGCGAGAGGTGCGGCACCGGATGCCGTGCGAACGTGGCGAGGGTCGCCGCCCCCGCATGGTGGATCACCGCACTGCACCGCTCCGCGAGAACGTGCATGGGTACGAAGGGCACCAGCCGCGCGTTGTCCGGTATCCGGCGCAACTTGGCCTTCTCGGAATCCGCAATGGTCGCGACCAGCTCGATGTCCAGATCCGCCAGCGAATCCAGCACCTCCTGCGTATCGATGGTGTAGCCGCTGAACACGTCCGTCGCGCTCAGCCCCATCGTCAGCGCCACCCGGGGCCGCTCCGGCTCCTTCCACAGCCATCCCGGAACCACCGCCGGCCCGCCGTAACCGACGTACTGCATCCGCTCGTACGACACCCCCGGAGCCACCGCCTGGAGGCTGCGCGGAAACTGGTCGACGGTGAAGTGCCCCGACGCCATGTCCTCGGTGAACTCGCCGCCGTACTTGCGCGCATAGCCCCCCAGCCAGTCGGCGAGGGGATCGACCCGCTCGCCCTCCGGCTGCTGCTCCTTGAGCCGTAGGTACACGTCCCGTACGCCGCCGAAGACATCGATCCCGAACAGCAGCCGGGTGTGGGCCGCGCCGCACGCCTTCGCCGCGATCGGACCCGCGTACGTCAGCGGATCCCACACCACCAGGTCGGGCTTCCACTGCCGCGCGAACTCCACCAGGTCCTTGACGATCGGGAAGTTCGACAGGTGGTGCCGTGCCCGGACGGTCTCGGCCATGCCGGTGGACAGGTACTCCCAGTTTGCCTTCGCCGGGTCGTCGAACGCGTCGTACGGAGCCTCGATCCCGGCACGCCCCCGGGCGGCGGACTC
The DNA here is from genome assembly GCF_003054555.1 of Streptomyces lunaelactis. Taxonomy (NCBI): domain Bacteria; kingdom Bacillati; phylum Actinomycetota; class Actinomycetes; order Kitasatosporales; family Streptomycetaceae; genus Streptomyces; species Streptomyces lunaelactis. The sequence continues at coordinate 3,092,466 of NZ_CP026304.1, forward strand.
GTCGGCGACGGTACGGCCCGCGAGGAGCCTGACGTGGTCCCGTCCGACGGACACGGCGGTCAGCCCGGCCCGGGTGATGGTGTCGGCGAACGACGGCTGGCTGGCCACCCGTACCTCATGACCTGCCGTACGCAACGCCCACGCCATCGGCACCAGATACTGAAAGATGCTCTTGTGCGGGTTCACCGCGAACAGCACCCGCATCAGGACCCCACACCGGCGGCCGGCACGAAGTCGGCACCCTCGGCCTCCGCGAAGCCCGCAGCCTCGGACTCCGGGAGGCCCGCACCCGACGGGAGGCCCGCCCCCGCGAGCGACAGCAGATCCGCACCCACCGAGGACGGGAAGCCTGCGCTCTCCGGCGTCCGGTACTTCTCCGTCAGCTCCTCCAGCCGGACCACGAGCTCGTTCGGCGTCGGCAACGCGTGGAACTGCGCGCCCAGTTGGGCCGCAGCCGTCCGGTATCCCGGCTCGCACAGCACCTTCAGCAGGGCCTCGCGCACCGCTTCCCCGGTCGCGCGGTCGGCCCGCAGCGCCACGACGCTGCCCTGTGCCGCCGCCCGCCTGGCCAGCTCCGGTTCGTCGAAGTCCCACGGCACCGCGACCTGCGGCACGGCGCTGATCGCCGTGGTGAGGAAGGTGCCGGGCCCTGCGTGGTTGATGACCGCGTCGCAGGTCTGGACGAGGGCGTGCAGCGGTACGTAACTGACCACCCGGACGTTGTCGGGTATCCGGGTCAGCTTGTCCTGCTCCGACTGCGCGAGGGTGGCGACGACCTCGATGTCAAGATCCGCCAACGAGTCCAGGATGTCGGGCACGTTGGCGACATGACCGGCGAACCGGTTCGTCGCCGCGATACCCAAAGTCAGGGCGACCCGGGGTTTGGTCGGCGGCTCCCGCAGCCACGCCGGGACCGACACCGGCCCGCCGTACGGCACGTACCGCATCGGAATGTAGCGGTGGCCGGGGGCGGTCATCCGCAGCGAGGAGGGGAACTGGTCGATGCTGAACTGCCCGGTCGTCATGTCCTCGCTGAACTCGCCGCCGTACTTGCGGGCGTAGCCGCCCAGCCAGTCGGCGAGCGGATCGGCCTGCTCGCTCTGGGGCTGCTGCCGCTTGAGGTCGAGGAAGCGGGCCCGGGTCAGCCCGAGCACGTCGATGCTCCAGAGCAGCCGTGCGTGCGCGGCGCCGCACGCCTTGGCTGCGATGGCACCCGCGTAGCAGAGCGGCTCCCAGAGGATCAGGTCCGGCTGCCAGGCGCGGGAGAAGGCCACCAGGTCGGCGGTCACGGGGAAGTTGTCGCTCTTGTGCCACCGGCCGACGACGCGCTGATAGCCCTCCAGCATGGTGGTCCAGTCCAGGTCCTCCGGTGCGCGCTCCGCGGCGTTGTACGGGAAGCCGAGGCCGTCGCGTTCGGCCTCGGTGTGCTCCGGGGTGAGCTGCGGCAGCCGCCAGACGGACCGCTCGTTGCCCACCGGTACGGCGGTGAGGCCGGCCTGGGTGACGGTGTCGGCGAACGAGGGCTGGCAGGCCACCCGCACCTCGTGACCGGCGGTGCGCAGCGCCCAGGCCAGCGGCACCATCTGCTGGAAGAGGCTCTTGTCCGGTGTGGTCGTAAACAGAACTCGCATGCCGTACGGCCCCCTAGACCCTGTTCCCGGTACCCGGCAACTGCCGCGCCGCGCCCGGCAGCTGGTGTGCCACGGCGGCGGCCAGCCCGTCCAGGCCTTCACTCAGCGGCACTTGGGCGCGCCAGCCCGTCGCCTGCCGGAATCCGGACTCGGTGAGAACGAAGTCGATCTCGTCGGTCGGCATCGCGTACTCGGCCGGGTCGGTCTCCTCGACCGCGACCTGCGGCTTCCCGGTGTGCCTGGCCACCGTCTCGGCGATGTACGTAAACAGCTCGGCGACGCTGGTGCGTTCACCGGTGCCGATGTCCCAGTGCCGCCCGCTGACCGCATCCAGCCCGTCCAGCGCAGCGGTGAAAGCGGCGGCGGCGTCGTCCACGCCGAGGAAGTCCCGCTTGGCCCGGCCGCCGTTCCACAGCGTGAGCGGCTCGCCGGCGAAGGCGCGCCGCATCATGCTCGACACCACGCCCCGGTCCAGGTCGGTGCTGTCGGTGCCCTGGCTGTAGAGGGTCGACAGGCGCAGGGTGCTGCCGCGGACGATGCCCTCGGCAGTGGCCGCCTCGATGGCCCGCTCGGCGGCGAGCTTGTGGCGGTCGTACGCGGTGGGCGGCTGGTCGGGAGGGGTGTCCCCGGCACCCGTCGCCGGCATCCGGGCCGCCTGCGAGACGGAGCCCGCGAACAGCAGGGCGGGCTGCGGCGCCGTACGACCGGCCCTGACCGCGTCGAGCACGTCGTGCACCAGGCCGAGGTTGACGCGCTCGGCGAGGGTGTCCCCGTCGGCGACCCGCCAGGTGCCGGGGCCCCCGGTGTGCGCCACCAGGTGGACGACAGCGTCGGATCCGGCGACCGCCTCCGCGACGGCACCGGGCCTGGTCAGGTCGAGGGTCAGTTCCTCGACGTCGGCGACGGGCTGCTCGGGTACGGTCACCGGCCTGCGGCCCACGAGCCGCAGCCGTCCGGGTCTGCTCGCGAGCTGCCTGCTGACGGCGGTGCCCAGCAGACCCGACGCACCGAGCACGGTGATCAGGTTGTCCGTTCCAGGACCTGGCACTGGTCCCCCTTCGCTGCGGTGGTGGTGGTTGTGAGGGCTTCGAGCGCGTCAAACAGCGCGCTGCGGCGTCCTGTTGGGGTCGTGCCGCCAGCTCAGGCCCTCGCCGAGCACGTTGCCGAGGCGGCCGTCGACGAGGACGTTCCACTCGCTGCGGGTGACCTCGAAGTTGTGCAGGTTCCAGTGCCGGCCCTGGAAGTAGAGGTGCTCGTCGAGCACGCCCTTCGCCTCGTCGTCGTTGGTGACGCCGATGGACCCGAAGGTCGCCTCGGTGGTCTGCCCCAGCAGCTTGTCGACGGGGAACGCCGCGAACGCGTAGTTGGTCGTCAGGTACATGCCCTCCGCCCCGACCCCGTACTTGGCACGCTCCGGATCGAGGTAGAGCCCGGACCGCAGGTGCCCCGCGGGGTCGAGCCCGTGCAGGGTGGAGAACCCCACGACGTCACCGCTCGACCGCAGTGCGACGAGGAAGGCGGCGCTGGAGTCGAGCGTGGCCCGGGCGCGCGCCGGGGTGACGCTCTCGATCCCGGTCCGCAGCAGGGTGCGTACGAACTCCGACCGGTCGTCGGCGGACGCAGGACGGAGCTCCAGCCGTCGCGACCTGGTGTGAGGAAAGAGCACGGTGAATGGTCCAATCGGTCCTGTGTTGGCCTGGCCGTCCGGTCAGTCCTGTGTGGTCCTGGCCGTCCGGCTCAGGTCGGCCCCGTCCGGCCGTACGGCGTCCCAGCGCATTTCGCCGATCGCCGACGGCAGCCGGTCTAGCTGTTGCATGTCCTCTTCCGTCAGGCGCAGTTCGGCCGCAGCGGCGTTCTCCTCCAGCCACCGCAGCCGTCTGGTCCCGGGTATGGGCACCACGTCGGGCCCCTGTGCGAGCACCCACGCGATGGCCACCTGGGAGGGTGTGACGGCCCCGCCGTGCCGGGCGCAGACGTCGCGCAGTCCGGCGAGGATGACCTCGTTGGCCTGCATGGCGTCCAGGTCGAAGCGGGGGTCGCGGTTGCGCGAGTCGCCGGTGTAGAGGCTGTCGTGGGACACCTTGCCCGACAGGAATCCGCGCCCGATGGGGGCGAAGGCGAGGAACCCCACGCCGTGGGCACGGCACCAGGGGAGGACCTCCGCCCCGTTCTCCGGTGCCCACACGGACAGTTCGTACTGTGCGGTGGTCAGCGGGAAGACCCGGTGCACCAGGTCGAGTTCGGCCGTGGTGGCGTGCGAGATCCCCAGTGCGCGGACCTTGCCCTCGGTGACCAGTTCCCCCAGCGCGCCCCAGGTCTCGGCCAGCGGTACGTCGGGGTCGATGCGGTGCAGCTGGTAGAGGTCGATGGCGTCCGTACGGAGCCTGCGCAGCGACGCCTCGCAGGCGGCCCTGAGGTGCTCGGGCCTGCCGTTGCGGGTCAGGTTGCCGTCCGGCCGGGCGATCAGGCCGCACTTGGTGGCGAACCGGATGCGGTCGCGGTACGGCTCAAGGGTGCGGCCGAGCAGTTCCTCGTTGGTGAACGGCCCGTACACGTCTGCCGTGTCGAAGAGCGTGATGCCCAGGTCGACCGCCCGGTGGAGAACTTTGGCTGACTCCTCGTCGTCCCGGTCGCCAGGACCGTAACCATGGGACATCGAACTGCAACCGAGACCGAGTGCGCTGACGGTGAAACCGTCGGCCAGTTTTATTTCCCACATAAACTGCAACTCCCAGAAATTCGCTCCGACAAAAGGCTTGCAATCACTTGCAAACAAAGGCTTGCCGACAAGAGAAGCCGGGCGCCTTTCGCCGGGGCGCATGTGAAATTTCTGCCTTCAGAGTGATGCCACGATGATTACGCATGCGGACTGGGCGCGGGGAGCTGCTGGGCGTCGATTTCTGGCTCGACCAGGAATTCTTCCAGCAGCCCGGGAGCCGCTTCCGTCGCGAATACCAGGAACTGGTCGACGCTCATGTCAGGGGCCTGGTAGTACCGTTCGCCGGCCGCGGTCGAGAGCCCCGCCGTCAGCAGTCCCAGCCGCCGCTGGAACAGCGACTGCCGCACCTTCACGCCGATGACCGCCTCCGTCCGCAACGCCGCCGTGACGCGCCGCGAGAGCCCGCACCGCAGCACCAGGTAGTTGTCCACGAGGGTGTGCCCCAGCGCCCGGTACGCCACCACCGCCAGCGGCACGGCCACCGCGAACAGCACAGGCCCCACCACCGCCGGAACCCACCCCGGAACCACGTCCGTCGCCCACAGCCACACCAGCAGTCCGGCCACGACGACCGGCGTCACCAGGGCCCACAGCAGCCGTCGGGCCAGTGCCGTACGGGGGTGCCGTCGCAGCGGCGCCTCCAAGGGACGTACCGGTCCCGACAGCACCAGGGCGGCCACCCGGCGGGCCTCCGAGAGGGGTGCGCGCGGCAGGATGCTGGTCGCCGGGTCGCCGCTGAAGGAGATGATGGCCAGCCCGGTCGACAGGACCGTCGTCTCGGTGAGGCCGATCCAGCGCGTCAGGAGCGGCTCGCTGATCTGGATGCCGCGCATCCGCCGGTCGTCCCGGTGCACCTCGCGGGTCGAGAACAGCCCGCGCCGGGTGAGGAGGGCGGTGCCGTCCTCCTTGCGTACGCGAACGAGCCGGAACCCCCAGTTCTCCATGACGAAGCCGCCGGCCAGCGCGCCGTACCCGAGCAGCGTGACCACAACTCCCCAGTACAGCCAGGCGACGGCGGTGCCACCGTCCGGTGCGAACCAGTTGCGCAGGTCGTTGAGGGAGCCGACCAGGTCGAGGCCGACGATCAGCAGCATCGAGTGGAGGCTCCAAAGCAGCAGGCCGCCGACGAGCACGCAGGTGAAGTTGAGGACGTGGTAGAAGAGCCACCGCCAGCGGAACTCCGCGATCGGCGTCTCCTTCGGCGCCGCGACCTCCTCCCCTTCCTCCCCCTCGGCCGCCGCGCGGTTGCCGTGCATCAGCTCGCGTTGAAGCGTCAGCGCCATCTGCTTGGAGACGGCGTCGAGCTTGACCGCGGGCTTGCTCCGGCCCGAGCTGATGTAGACGATGCGCAGCCCTGCGAACCGGTGCCGGAGCCGGGACTTGACGTCGACAGCCCGGATGCGGTCCCGGGGGATCTGCCGGTAGACGCGCACCAGGCGTCCGGTACGTATCTCCACCAGCCCTTCGGTGACCCTGTACCGGGTCCGCAGCCAGCGCACGACGTCGCCGACGCTGACGGCGATGCCGAACCCGGTCATGATCAGGGCAGGCCAGTTGTCCAGCAGGTCGGAGCCGGTCTTGAAGACGAAGAACGACAGCAGGGTCGGCACCAGGGACAGCGCGAAGCGCGCCAGGTTGACCCAGATCAGCCTGGGATGCAGCCGTTCCCAGGGAGCTTCGGACGCGTCCTCGCCGGGCGGCGTCGTCCCGGCCGGCACGACGCCAACAGCGGTATCCACAGCACTCACGTCGCGTCCCCGGGACTCTGCTGCGTCAGCTCGGTCAGCGCCGCCGCTTCCTTCGCCACCACGTCCGCGTCCAGGCCCACGATCTTGATCCGGCCCTCCGGCGAAGCGGTGATCACCCGGAGGGTGCCCAGACCGAGCATGAGCTGCAACGGGCCGCGCACCATGTCGACGCTCTGGATGCGCGAGACGGGGATGATCCGCCATTCCCGCACCAGCCAGCCCTTGAGTTCGTACACGGCGTTCTCCGTGCACTCCCAGCGGTGGACCCGGTACCGCCAGCCCGGCATGAGCGCCAGCGTCAGCAGGAACCCGGCCGCCGCCACGATCAGCACGGGCCCGACCCAGGTCCTGGACTCCTCCCACCACAGATACGTCGCCCCCAGCGCCCCCAGCGTGAGGGCCGCGCCGATCAGCGCCCGCAGCGTCCACCAGAGGACGGCCCGGCGGTCCACCCGGTGCAGCGGCGACCGGACGTGTGCTGCCGAGGTACGAGAGGCCAGCGCCGACGGCGGTGGCTTCGTTTCCGTTGTTCCCTGGACCCGCATCTCGTCTCTTCCTCCGCACACAGCACTTCGGTTTCCGGAGTGCTCAGTTCAGCCGCACCCCGACCACCGGGGCTACGAAACGTCGTCGAGAATCTTCGTGATCCACGCCAGCAGATCCACTGCTTCGTGCTCGGCCGCCTCCTGCCAGCGCTGACGCTGATCGTCGTTCGGCCGCATCTTCAGCCGCGCGGGAACCTTCCCGTCGGCGACCCCGGCGAGCTCCTTGCGCGCCTTGACCTGCCGCCGCAACTCGTTGCGCGACCAGCCGAGTTCGAGGGCCCGCTTCAGCAGGCCGGACCGTTCATCGGCGGCGAGTCCCGCCACCTCCGCATGGTGCTGGAAGCTCAGCCCCGAGACCCGCTGCGGCGATTCGAAGCGCCGGGCGACCCATGCGTAATTCCGCAGCGTCTGGTAATCCAGCGAAGTCTGTGCCACGGCGTGCTTGTAACGGCTGGGGTATTCCTCCTGCCCGTACAGCAGCCAGTCCCCCAGCCACCATGCCGAAGAGCTGGAGATGGAGTGGATGTGCTGGCCGAGATTGCGCCAAGCGCCGATCGGAATACCAGGGGGGATGGACAGGGAAGTGCGCCGCTTCATCGCCTGCCCGCAGGTGGCCATGTTTTCGGGCTTTTCCCGCCCTTTAACCGCCACCGGAGCGACCATAGCTCGCTGCATGAGCTCAGACATTGCAACCGCCTTACTTCGCATTGCGCCTTGAGTCGGAGACTCGCACAGCGGTCTTGATGGCAGCTGAACGCGATCAAAATGGGCTGGTCGGGGCCTCAACAGTCACCACCGCCACACCCGTCACACCCGTCACAGCGGCCACTCGGTGCTGCCGGTGCTGCCTCCTCCCGCCGGTGTCCCGCTGGCGGGACAGTGACGGGAGCCGAAATAGCCACACAACTGCCATGCCGTAGATAGCTCATGGCAGTAACGAAAGGGAAGAATTCCGATGCGTTGGGACAATGTCTACATCGCGGGCACCGGAGTGCGTCTCCCCCCGCGGGTCAGCACCCGGACCGCGATAGACCAGGGCCTCTACCGCCAGGACGAGGCTGCCAGGAGCGAGCAGCTGGCCGCCACCGTCGCACCCCCCGGGACGCGCGCCCCCGACCTCGCCGTCACCGCAGCCCGGCAGGCCGCGCATTGCAGATCCGCGCGGCAGAAAACGGCGCGATCGATCCCGACCGGATCTCCTTCACCGTCACGGTGCAGCTCGCCCGGCTGGCCGCCGCCGCCCAGGCCGCAGCCGACGTCACCACGCTGAGCACCGCACGCCGCGAGGCCGTGGCCGAACTGCCGGCCGCGCTCCTTCCGGCCCGGCGCAACCGGCAGTGCCAGCGCATCAAGAAGCCGACCAAGAACACCTTCGAGGTCAGAAAACGGGACCAGCCCCGCACTCCCAGTAACGTCAGCTACACGCTCAAAGTTGCCAAGCACCCAGCCTGACCTGCACCAATGCATTAACTCGCCGGCATTGCAGGTCAGGGACACTTTGACGAGGAAGCCGCAGCGGGGGCGTAAGCGGCGGACTGCCCTGACAGGCGCGAGGTGAGGGACCTCGGGCACCGCGACTACCGCGGCTGCCACGCCCGTACGAGGTCCTCCGGCCCCCAGTGCGCCGCCAGCGGCAGACCCTCAGCCACCCCGGAGCGGGAGACCGCGACCAGCGGGGTGTCGGGTTCGGCGCCGGGGACGGCGAGCATGTCGCGTACCAGGGCGTCGTACTCATGACGACCGAAAGGCTGGGTCTCCAGCCACTTGATTGATCCGACGAAGTGCACCTGCCGCGCCACCGGCTCACGGTCTGCGCCGATGAGGTCGATCTCGGGGTTGTTCTGCCGGTTCCACCAGCCGCCGACTGCCTCGGTCTCGGGCCAATCGTCATCGGGCAGCAGGCGCAGCAAGGACTCGCGGATCAGCGGCTCGACTGCTCGACCACGCCAGGTGGTCCAGGACCGCTCGATGCGTTCCAGCGCCAGGTCGCCGCGGCCACGCTCGATGAGTGGGATCGCGCGTTGCAGGAATGCCAGCCAGAACCGCAGATACGGGTCGGCGATCCGGTAGCGCTTGTTCTTGCTGTCCGGTTTGACGGACAGGGGAAGATCAGCGGCCAGGACTCGCTTGGCCTGCAGCGTGGTCAGCAGCGGGGAGAGCGTGCCGGACGGCAGTGCGGCGGCCCCGCCGGCCTGGGCGGCGATCGCGCTGAACGTACGCTCACCGCTGCCGACTGATTCCAGGACCGCCCGGGAGTGCGAGGCTTCAGGGAACTCGCCCAGCAGGGACAGCTCGCCGGCCACCAGCAGGGGCGAGAGAGGATTGGCGAACGACGTCTGCAGGAAGTCCGTCCGGCTCATCCCGGGCCGCCATGACTGCACGATCTCCGGGAATCCGCCGGTGATCAGCTGGGCGTCCACGGCATCTGCCGCATCGAGCGCAGTCATGGCCTGCACATCGGCCAGATTCAGAGGCTGGATGGTCATCTTCGCCGCCCGCCCGAAGAACGGTCTACCGTACGACTGCAATGCCTCCATTACCGACATATCGCTGCCGACCAGCAACAGGAACACCGGCTTGGAAGACAGATGGCGGTCCCAGACGGTCTGGAGTGCGCCCTCGAATTCCTGATCCTGCTCGACCAGCCAGGGCACCTCGTCAATCACCGCGATGCTGGGCGCGTCGTCCGGGACCGCGAGTGCCAGCGACCGCAGGGCCTGATTCCAGTCCTGCGGCTGGAGGCCGGCGACCAGCTCCGCACCCGGCAGCGCCGACTGCGCCAGGGCCGCGGTGAAGTCGGCGCGCTCTGCCACCGGGTTTCGCCCCCGGGTGGCCTGGAACACCACGTACGGCAGCCCCGAGCGGTCGCAGAACTCCTGAACCAGCCGAGACTTCCCCACCCGACGCCGACCCGTCATGATCACGGCCCGCCCCCGAGTGGCTCCACCACTTTCTGCGACGCTCCGGTACTGCTCAGCGAGCAGCTCAAGATCCCCAGCCCGGCCTTGGAACTCCACGAAGCACTCTCCGGCCAATTAACGTAGATGAATTCTTACGTAGATTGAATCTTACTTCAATGGGCGGCCGCCTCGACGACACACAAAGAGAGACCGCGGAAACTCAAGCGAGGACGCCGCAGCACGGGCGTAAGCGGCGGGATCCGTCCTGGTGGGGCCGGTCTCAGAGCACCCGCCACCGCACCAGCGCGGCCAGTACCGCCACCCCGGGCAGCAGCGGCAGCCATACGGTGAGGAAGCGGAAGCCGAGCACCGTGGCGGTGGCGACGACGAGCGGCGCGCCCACCATGACGAGCGCGACGGCCAGGGCCGGCTCGACCGAGCCGATGCCGCCCGGAGCCGGAATGAACCCGGCCGCGATGCTCGCCGCGAGGTACGCGACCACGATGTGCGGCCACCAGACCGGCAGCCCGAGCGCGAGCGCGACACAGACCAGCACTCCCGCCTGCAGGAGCGGGAAGGCCAGCGCGCCGCCCCACAGGGCAAGCGCCCGGGAGGGCCTCTTGTGCAGGGCGCGTGCGTCGGTCAGCGCGGTGCGCAGGAAGCCGGCGATGAAACGGCGCAGCCGCGGGATGGCGGCCAGCGTGATCGCCGCCACGGCGATCACGGCGACCGTCACGACGAGGGCCGTCAGGACGGCGCGCCCCGGCGGCACGAGTTCGTTCAGCCGCAGCGCGTCGGGAAAGGCCAGCACCAGAGCCAGCAGCAGTCCGATCCTGGCGACCGCCTCGACGAGCGAGTACAGGGCGAGCGCGGCCGTCGAGCGGTCCAGCGGTATGCCGCAGCCCCGCATGAAGCGGAGCGTGACCACATGCGCTCCGAGTCCCGCCGGGAGCAGGTGGTTGGCGGCGCCGGCGGCGAACTGCGAGGCCAGCAGCCGCGCGACGGGCAGCCGTTCCACGACGGTCCCCTGCCGTACGCAGGACGCCGCGACCCAGCACATGCCGGTGGTGGCGGCCCCCATGAGCAGCCAGCCGATGTCGGCGCCGCCGAGGCGGCTGACGCCGGAGGCCACGAGCGACCAGTTGTTGGCGGCCCACAGGGCGACCAGAGCGAACGGGACGAGGCAGATGATCTGCCGGACGGGAAGCCGCCGCAAACGGGTCGGCGGCTGCCGTCGCAGGGGGAGGGTCTCGGGCATGGCCACGCTCTGGGCCGTCCTTCGTCAGGGGTACGTCACGCAACGCGAGCGCGGTGCGGGCGGGAGGGCTTCCCGGGAACCTGCCCCCAGTTCACGGCATCCCGGTGTCGCGCGCCCAACATCCGGCGGATACGTCGATGGCCGAGACATGTCGCCGCCCCCTGGACTGCTCGCGGTGACTACAGCGCGGCGCTGACCACCAGAGCGAACGAGGCGATGATGAACAGGGTGCGGATCAGGTGGAGGCGGTTCCAGGGGGACTCGAAGGCCGCGCGGACCTCGCTGGCGGGGACGGCCGGGGAGGCCGAATCGGCAGCGGCGAGGGCGTTGTTCAGCGGGATGTTGCCGGCGATGGTGATGAGGTTGTTGACGACCGCGCAGACCAGGCCCGCGATGAGCAGCCAGCGCTGGGTGTCGGTGCGGCCGTCCACAGGGACGGCGAGGGCCGCGGCGGGGAACGCCATGAGCCCGAGGAAGACCGTGACGAAGAGTGGGCGCGGCACGGTCTCGTTGATGCGGGTCATGGCCGGTACGAAGTGTTCGTCCGGCAGCCGGGCCAGCCCGGGCATGATGCCGGTCTGGAAGATCAGCATCATGCCCGCGTACAGACCCGTGAAGATGACGGCTAGGGCGAGGAGAAGGGTGGCCATGGCGCACATCATGGCGTGACGGGGCGGGCGGCGCAGCCGCCTCGCGGCGGGAAAGTCGCCCGGCTGAGCGATCCCACCCTCGACCCGCGGTGCCCGCCCCGGGTACCGCTCGGCCTCGGCCGCGTCACCCGCCCGGCACAGCTCAGTCCCGCAGCCGCTGCGCCTGAACGATCGCGTCCGCCAGCTCGCGCACCGCGCTGTCCTCCGTCGACTCCGCCAGGTTCCTCGCCCGCTTTGCGAGCTCACCGAGCCCCGGTGCTCCCGGCATCGAGCCGCCCCGCAGCGACTCCGCGAAGTACGCGGCGACCGCCGTGACCTGGAGCCGCTTGGACGCGCCGTCCCACAGCGCGCCGTCGACCGCGTCCGCCTCGATCGAGCCCGTCTGCTCGTGCGGCGCGCGCGTCCCCGGGTCGAGCCAGCGCACGGTCGCCGTCGCGAGATGCCCGCTCGCGCCTTCCCGGAGCCGTACGGCATACAGCGCCGTGACCGTGTGCCCCGGGCCGATCTCGCCGCCGTCCACACGGTCGTTGCGGAAGTCCTCGTCCGCGACCGCGCGGTTCTCGTACCCGATGAGCCGGAACTGCTTGACCGTCTTCGGGTCGAAGGCCACCTGCGCCTTCGCGTCCCGCGCGCGCAGCTCGACATGGGCGGGCAGTTGGTCGCAGAAGACCTTCCTGGCCTGCTCGCTGGTGGACACATACGTGGTGTGGCCGTCGCCCTTGTCGGCGAGCCGCTCCATCAGCGCATCGCCGTACTCACTGCCGACGCCGACACCGAAGAGCGTGATGCCGTACTCGCGGCGGGCGTCGTCGATCCGGTCGAGGATCGCGTCGGCCTTGGTCTCGCCTGTGTTGGCGAGGGCGTCGGAGAGGAGGACGACGCGGTTGGTAGCGCCGCGCCTACGGCCCTCGACCGCCTCGTCGTAGCCGGTCCGCACCCCCGCCTCGACGTTGGTGGAATCGGTCGGCTCGAGGCTGTCGATCACCGTGTGGATACGGTCGCGGCTGTCGGCGACCCGGGTCATCGGCAGCCGGGTCTCGGCCTTGTCGCTGAAGGTGACCAGAGCGATCGAGTCGTCGTCGCGCAGTTGGTCGGTGAGGATGCCCAGCGACTCCTTGACCAGGTCGAGCCGGCCGGGCTCGGCCATGGAACCGGAGATGTCGATCACGAAGGTGAGCGCGGCGGGCGGCCGTTCGCCCTTGCGGTCGGTGGGGCGGGTGGAGAGTCCGACCCGTACCAGCGACCAGTCCTCGCCGCTCCCCTCCCCCGCGCTCTCGCTGCTGATCTCGCCCTCCGCGCTCCGGGGGCGGGCGCCGTCGACCGTCACGGAGAAGCCGTCGCTCTTCGGCCTCGGATAGTCCTGACGGAAGCTGTTGATGAACTCCTCGGGCCGTATGTCACTCGCCTGCGGCCGCTGTCCGTCCTCCAGCGTCCGGCGGGCATAGCCGTACGAGGCGGTGTCCACGTCGAGCGCGAAGGTCGACAGATAGTCGGCCGCGGGCTTGGAGTCCTGGAGCGCGTCCCCCTTCCGCTGCCCCTCCGACCCGCCGTCAACCCCCTGCGCGGGCGCGCCCCCTCCGCCGTCGGGCGCGAGGGGAGCGGGGTTCGCGCCGTCGTTCGCCCGCTCCCTGCCAGAGGTCCGGTCGGCCTGAGCACCCGCCCCGCAGCCCGCGGTCAGCAACATGCCGCCGGCCAGCATCGCGGCCGCCACTCCCCTGTATGTCCGTGCGCCGAGCTTCATCTGGGCTCCCTGGATCGTCAGCACTTGTGAATGTGACGTGCGAGACAGCCCGAAGGAGCAGACGAAGTCGTTGCGGATGAATCTCAATGTGGCAACGGCGGGTGGGAGTTGGCGTGCGCCAGGCGGGATTTGTCAGACAAGGCCTGGTTAGGAGTAGCCCGGGAAAGGCGACGCCCGCCCTGCAGCCGTGACTTGAGCCGAGCAGAGGCGGGCGATGCTGTCCGACCGGGTCGGCTGGAGAACGCTGGTCACGTTGTCGAGAGTCACCTCGGCGCCCATGATCGCGTTTCGCACCAAATCGACGACATTCGTGACAGCGATGGTGGCGACACCATGCCTGACTCGACAATTGATCGAGTCGCTGCCCTAACCGCCCGGGCCGATGATCGGGCACGCCCCTCACTCAAATGAGTGCCAGGGCCACGCGCCCATGAATAGCCGTCCGATCCTCAGAAGCGTTCGACCTCTTCGCCGTCCGGAACCTTGTAGCAACCGGACACCAGGTTCAGGCTCAGCTTCGGCGGGTCATTCTTGGCCATTTTGGTGACCTTGACGCTGACCTTCTTCTTGTCGTTGTCGGCGGTCAGGGTGATGTTTTTGTTCTTGCTGGTATTCGGTCCGTATTCGACGATCTCCCACCCGTGCTTGGGCAGTTCTCCCTTGAGTCGCTCCATCGCTTCGTCGAGGTCGCTCGCCGAGGCAGGGGTGAAGCTCCACGGATGGAAGATGCGGAAGTATGTCTTTGTGTCCTTGCCTGAGCAGTCCATCACTCCCGGAAGGCTATCTGACGCCTTTCCCTTCACGCCCAGCAGATCGTAGATTTCGCTGGAGACCCTTTCCATCGTGTCGGCGGCGTCAAGCGAGGTGCTCGTGCCGGCGAACGGTACGCCATCGCTCTTGTCGTCAGTCATGCCACATCCGGTCAGGATAGTGAGTACAAGGGGTACGGCGAGCACGGAGGCACGCATTCTGGTCTTCACGTCTGAGCTCTCCTACTTCGAACGCAGTACTTCTTCACTCGTCAATGGGTTGGGCGGCGGCTTCAAGGCCACGTCCTCCCCCTTCCCCACAACCACCAGGGCCTGATTCTCCAGACTTGTCGACCCCTCATCCCAGTAACCGCTGTGGCCTTCAGTGTCCGTGGTCATCTGGTTGGCACCGAATTGCTCATCGCTGGGAATTCTGAAGCCGTCCCCGCCGTGTCCATAGCGGCCGAGATCCGGGACCACGTCCCCCTCGGCTTCCTCGTTCCACACATGCCCCTTGGGGACATCCATCTCCTCGGCACCCGACACCTTGACACCGGGGCTGCCCGCGAAGACGACGTCATCGGCGTTGAGGTCCCCTGCCTGGGCCGCTGCGCCGACCAGGGTCGTCCCGTACGAATGGCTGATCACGGTACGGTGCGGTGCCGTATCGCCGGTGTGTGACGTTTCCAGGCCGTCCAGGAACCGGTTGAGCGCCGGTGCGCCGTCGTACGCGTAGTGCTCGAACGGGGCGTCCTTGGGTACGGAATCAGGTGCGTCGTATCCGAGCCAGGTGATGGAGGAGACGGACTCACCATCGGCATTGTCGTCGGCCGATCTCCACACATTGACCGAGCGGTTGATGTCGCCCTCGATCTTTCCGAGCTCCGCCGTCGTACCCGGCACGTAGACCGACTGGTGATCCGCGGTGTCCGGGTTTCCGTTGGCGAGGATCGCGCGCCCGTCGCCCTCGGTGCTGAAGCCCAGCAGATACGCCTCGGGCAGTCCTTTCGTGCCGGTCTGGTCGAAGCGGTTCTGGATCGCGTCCATGCCGTCGATGGATTTGTGGGCGCTCTTCCGTGCTTCTTCCCATTCCTTCCACGCCACGCTGTCGACCTTGACGCCCTTCATGATGGTGCCGGTCATGGGGTTGATGTAGTCCGTGTGCCGCGTGGGCTCCGGATGCTTCTTGAGCCACGTGTCGTATTCGACCTGCGCGGCACCTCGGGCCTCGGCGAGCACCATCCGGTTCGCGTCGTCGCGTACGGCGGAGGGAAGGCCGTCGAGCGCTCCGATGCTCGCGGGGTGCATGGAGACGTAGGCTGCGCGCTGCTCCTCGGAGAGGCCGTTCCACCAGTTGGCGTTGTCCTGGGGCAAATCGTTCTTGGGCGGTGGCTTGATCGTGTCGAGGTAGGCATCGGCCGCGTCGCGTACGCCCCCCGTGTCCGACGTGACGTCCGTCCAGTCCCGGGCGGACACTGTCAGGTCGTCATCGGCCTTGAGGGCCTGTATTTTCGGCGCCCACTTCGTGTCCGCGTCCGTGGCTTCCCTCACCGCGTCGGCGATCCGGTTCGCGTACCCCATCGCCTTGCCGTAGTTCGGGTTCGGGTGGATGTTCGCCGCCTGGCGCTCCACGGCATCGGAAGTCGGGCTGCCTCCGGCACTCCCCGTCACCGTGCCGCCGTCAGCGACCTTCTCGTCGCCTGGCTTCTGACCCGCCGGAAACGTGACCGAGCCGTCCGGGTTCACCGTGCAGCCCTGGGCGTCCCCGATCGCCGTGTCCAGCTTCCGCTTGGCGGCCGCCATGTCGTAGGCGAACCCGTTGAGGGCCGTGCTGATCACGCCGCATTCGGTCTGGATGTAGTGGAAGTTCTTCGTCAGGGCTTGAAGCTGCTTCTGTGCCGCCTCCGCTGCGTCACCCTGCAACGTCTTGCGCATCCCTGCGGCCACGGTGTTCTCGACGCGATCCTTGGCTGCCTGGGCCACGTTGCCCATGGAGCGGTATCCGTCGGCGGCGTCCTCGTACTCGGAGGGCTTGAAGGCCTTGAGGGTGGCGTAGTCCATCCCGTCCGTCACCGGCCCTTCGCCTGGCCGCCGACGGCGTCCGTGTCCGCGTACTTGAGGTTCAGCTTGCCCATCTCGCCCTTGACCGCCTCATCGGACGTCAACAGGTCGCGGCCCACTTGCTCCAGGATGCTCTGGAGTGAGCCGCACCGCTCGCTGACGCTTTCGGCGTACTTCTTCCAGGAGTCGTACACGTCTTTCTGCGCGGCCGCGCTCAGACAACCCGTGGTTGCGCCGAGACCTGCCTGGCCGTCCTCCAGTTTGGTCAGCCCGGCGCCGATGCTCTGGCGAAGGGAGCCCACCCCTTCGCCGGCCGTGGCCCACGCCTTCTTGCTGGACTTCAGGCCGCCTGTCACGGCGCTGGGCCCGGAGCTGGGCTCAACCGGAACGTGGTTGAGCTGCATCGCTGCGGACTGCCGATCGGTCACATCGGCTTTGATCTGTTCCCACTCGTCCCACGCCATGCGTAGCCCCCGTTCACCCCTGCGGATCACACCAGCCAAGAACACTACATCGCACCAGCAACACACAGCCCATGAGTACCTGTACCTATGCAAATGAGCAGCCTCAGGGCGAAGTCGTCGACGCCGAGTACGCGGGGCACCCTCGGCCGGGGCAAGGGATGCGCAGCAGGGCGCGCAGGGCGGTGTGACGCGACAAGGACACCGCCCAGGACGACAGCAGACGCGCTCCCGCCCGGCCCGCTAACTAGGACACGATGTCCTTGCGGGAGAAGTTCCGGAAGGCCAGCGCGAACAGCACCAGGGCGTACGTCACCGAGACCGCCGCGCCCTTCACCATGCCGTTCCACTCCAGTTGTGGCTGCAGCGCATCGATCCAGGCGAACTGCCAGTGCGCGGGCAGCACATCCCGCCAGGAGCCGAGCGCGGTGACCGCGTCCAGCACATTGCCGATGATCGTCAGGCCGACCGCGCCGCCGACCGCGCCCAGCGGGGCGTCGGTCTTGGTGGAGAGCCAGAACGCGAGCCCTGCGGTGACCAGTTGGGAGACAAAGATGAACGCCACGACGAGCGCCAGCCGCGACACCGTGTCGCCGGCGGCCAGGGAGCCGCCCGTGGGCAGCTCCAGCGGGCCCCAGCCGTACGCCGCCGTGCCGGCCGCCAGTGCGACCAGTGGCAGCAGCAGCATCGCCGCCGCGCTGAATCCGAGCGCCACCGCCAGCTTGGACCACAGCAGCCGGGAGCGCGGGACGGGTGCGGCGAGCAGATAGCGAAGGGAGGCCCAGCTCGCCTCCGAGGCCACGGTGTCCCCGCAGAACAGCGCCACCGGCACCACCAGCAGGAAGCCCGCCGAGACAAAGAGGCAGGTGGCGGCGAAGTTGGCACCCGACGCGGTGGCCGTGTCCATCAGGTTCACCCGGCCGCCGCCGCCGTCGTCGCCGCCCGGGGTGCCGCCGATCGCGAAGGCGATGATCAGCACGAAGGGCAGCGCGGCGAGGATCCCCGCCATCACCAGCGTCCGCCTGCGCTTCAGCTGGCGTACCGCCTCGACGCGCAGCGGCAGTGTGTGCCGCGCCCGGTAGCCCGGGGCGGACTCGACCAGCGTGCTCATGCGGGACCTCCGATCAGGGTGAGGAAGGCGTCCTCGAGACGGCGGTGCGGGCCGACGCCCGTCAACGGCACGTCCAGGCGGACGAGTTCGGCGATCATCGCGGTCGCCGTGGCTCCGTCGAGGCGTACGAGCAGACCGTCGTCCGTACGGGAAGCGGAGCCGATCCCCGGCAGCGCCGCGATCTTCTCGATCAACGGCTCCGGCACCTCCTCGGCGGTGGTGACGAGCAGGGTGTCGCTCTCGCCGGTGATCTCCGCGACCGGTCCTGCCTGCACCAGCCGCCCGTGGTCCATGACCACCAGGTGGGTGCAGGACTGCTCGACCTCCGAGAGGAGGTGACTGGAGACGATGACGGTCCGGCCCGCGGCCGCGTACCGGATCATCACGTCCCGCATCTCGCGGATCTGGGGCGGGTCGAGACCGTTCGTCGGCTCGTCGAGGATGAGCAGATCCGGCATGCCGAGCATGGCCTGGGCGATGGCGAGTCGCTGCCGCATGCCCTGCGAGTAGGTGCGTACGGCGCGGGCGAGGGCGTCGCCGAGGCCGGCGATCTCCAGGGCCTCCTCGATGTGCGCGTCGCTCGCGGGGCGGCCGGTGGCCCGCCAGTACAGCTCCAGGTTGTCGCGTCCCGACAGATGCGGCAGGAAGCCCGCGCCCTCGACGAAGGCGCCGACCCGGGAGAGGACGGGCGCGCCGGGCCTGATGGCGTGGCCGAAGACGCGGATCTCGCCGTCGTCGGGCCGGATGAGCCCCATCAGCATGCGCAGGGTGGTGGTCTTGCCCGCGCCGTTGGGTCCGAGGAGGCCGAGCACCTGGCCCTTCTCGACGCGGAAGGACAGCTCCTGTACGGCGTACCGGTCGGCGGACTTGGCGTACTTCTTGGTGAGCCCGGTGATCTCCAGGGGCACGTCGGCGAGCTCGGGGTCGGGCGCCGGGGCGGCCACCCGTCGGCGGGCGGTGATCAGCAGGGCCGCCGCCAGGAGTGCGCCCGCGGCCGGGAGCGCCCAGGTCCACCAGGGCAGTCCCGTTGCCTGGGTCTTCACGTCGGGCGCGGTGGGCACGGCGAGTGCGCCGGCGTCGAGGAGTTCGACGCTGTACGTGGCGGGGGCGGCCGGCGACGCGTAGGCCAGGTCGGTCGCGGACAGGACCAGGCGCAGCCGGTGTCCGGCGTCGACCGCGTGGTCGACGGCCGGCAGGGTCAGCTCGACGGCCTTGCCCTGCTCGGCGCCCTCGACGCGTACGGGGGCGACGAGCTGGGAGGGGAGTACCTGCTGACGGCCGTCGGGCCCGACGTCGTACACCTTCCCGAAGAGGACGGCGTCGCCGCTGTTCGAGGTCACCTTGACCTTGACGGTCGGCGAGCCGGTGATCCGCAGCGACCCGGCGAGCGGCGCGGAGTCGAAGCGGGCGTACTGGCCGGGGAAGTCGAGCGAGAGTCCGACGCCGAGGGAGGAGAGCTGACCGAGTCCGCCGCCCAGGCCGGGGACCGCGGAGATGTTGGGCGGGCTGGCGCCGGCCGGATTGGCGAAGGTCTGCTCGCGGCCGGTGAGTGTGACCGGTTGCGTGCCGCTCTCGAGACCCGGGTAGGTGTCGCCGGTCGCGCCGCGCAGCAGGGCCTGGCCGTCGGTGGAGTCGACTCCTCCGGTCCGGCTGACGCGGAAGGCGGGTCCGGTGTCCGCGCCCTTGTCCTGCTTGAGGTACCGGTCGAACCAGTCGCCGATACGGCCCTCGATGCGGCCGGTCTCGCGGTCGCCGCCGTCGTGTCCGCCCGCGATCCAGTCGACCGAGACGGGCGCGCCGTTGGCGCTGATCTTCTTGGCCATGGCGTCGGCGTGCGAGAGCGGGAAGAGCGAGTCGGCCTGGCCCTGCACGATGAGCGCGGGCACCTTGATGCGGTCGCCGACGGCGGAGGGGCTGCGGGCTTCCAGGAGCGTACGGGCGGCGGCGTCGGGCTTTCCGGCGACGGCGACGCGCTCGTACATGGCGCACAGCGCGGGCTCGAAGCGTCCGCAGCCGCCGGGGTTCGCCGGGCCGGAGGCGCCCACCGCCTTTGCCGCGTCGGTCTTGGCCGCGCCCGTCTTGGCCGCGTCGCCGGGCGCCGCCTGGCCGGCCGGGGCGTCGGGGGCGGGCTCCTCGGCCGGGGCCTCGGTGCCCGTCCCGGCCGGGGGACCCGTCGGGGACACCGAGCCTGTCGAGAAGAAGATCCCGGCCCACAGTTTCTTGAACACGCCGTCCGGGAAGAGCGCGTCGGCCAGGTTCCAGTAGGTGATCTGGGGTGCGATCGCGTCGACCCGCTGGTCGTAGCCGGCCGCGAGCAGCGAGATCGCCCCGCCGTACGAGGCGCCGGTGACACCGACGCGCGGATCGCCGTCCGCGTCCAGCTGGACCTCCGGCCGCTTCGCCAGCCAGTCGATCAGCCGCGAGACGTCCTTGACCTCGAAGTCCGCGTCGTTGAGCCCGATCCGGCCGGTGGACGTGCCGAACCCGCGTGCCGACCAGGTCAGCACGGCGTATCCGTCGCGCGCCAGCTTCTCGGCCTGCGCGCGGACATCGTCCTTGCTGCCGCCGAAGCCGTGCCCGAGGAGCACGGCGGGCCGGCGTTCCTTGCCGCCCGTCGTGAAGTACGAGGTGTCGATCTTCGCCCCGGGCATCACCTGCACCCGGTCCTCACGGTGCACAGCCGGTGCGCGGTCGTCGGCGACCGCGGTCCAGGTACCGGCGCCGGCGAGGACGGCGAAGGCGGCGACGCCTGTCAGCCATCGGCCGCGCGGCCGGGGAAGTCGGATCTGCATGCTTGAAACCCTAATCGGCTCCCCTGTGCTGTCTCGGCTGCCGCCAGGCGGAGCTCACGAGCCTCCGCAAGTAGTACGGAGTACGGTCGCCGTACACCAGACGCGGTATGCGGCCCCCGTGTACGCACCCCCCGTGGGAAGGGATCCGCATGGACATCCGGCGCGCGACGACCGTGGCCGAGCTCATCGCGGCCGAGCATCTCTACGACGCCCCGGCGCGGGCGGAGTGGGCAGAGCGTTTTCTCGCCGCGTCCGGGCATCTGATGCTGATCGCTTACGTCGACGGGGCGCCGGCCGGGATGGTCTCGGGCATCGAGATGCTCCACCCCGACAAGGGCACGGAGATGTGTCTGTACGAGCTGTCGGTGGACGAGGCGTACCGCAGGCGGGGCATCGGGCGGGCGCTGACCGAGGCGCTGATCGAGGTGGCGCGGGAGCGGGGCTGTTACGACATGTGGGTGGGTGTGGACACGGACAACGGTCCGGCGCTGGCGACGTACCGGTCGGCGGGGGCGAAGGACGACGGGGTGTTCGCGATGCTCACCTGGGAGTTCCCGGCGTCCTAGGGTGTGTTGGCGGGGTCGTTGAGGGCGTCGTAACGGATCTGATGGTCGGTGATGGTCGGCCCAGTGGACCCTCGTAGCCGTTCCGAGCCGCGGCCTGATGCGTGTTCACAATGTGTGGATCCGTCATGCAGTCAATGGGGATGCTGTCCTGTGTCGCAGGTCACGTCACGAGACCCTGGTCAGCGCATATGCAGCTCCTGACACCATGCCGCCCGTACTTGTCCGTCAACGGTCAACGAAAGGTAGGTGCACGAGATGAGAACCACTGCCCGACGCTTCGGGGCGCTGATACCCGCAGTCGCCCTTGCCGCCGGTCTCCAGTTCGCCGCCTCCCCCACCGCGCAGAGCGCGTCCCTCGGCGATCTCCGTCTCGCTCCCACTGCAACTGCCGTACAGAACAGCTGGATTGTCGTCCTCAAGGACGGCACGACGCGCGCCGCCGATCTGGGCGTCACGCCGGGCCATACCTACCGCAGCGCACTCAAGGGCTTCTCCGCGTCGATGTCCGGAGCGAAGGCGGCCAGGCTCGCCGCCGATCCTCGGGTGGCGTATGTCGAGCAGAACGCCATCGTCCGCCTCAACGACACCCAGGCCAACGCCACCTGGGGCATCGACCGCATCGACCAGCGGGCTCTGCCGCTGTCGAAGACCTACACGCACAACACGTCCGCGTCGAATGTGAACGCGTACATCATCGACACCGGAATCCGCACCTCCCACAGCGAGTTCGGCGGCCGCGCGAGCGTCGGCACGGACACGGTGGGCGGCGGCCAGAACGGCCAGGACTGCAACGGCCACGGCACGCACGTCGCGGGCACGGTCGGCGGCAGGACGTACGGCGTCGCCAAGGCCGTCAAGCTCGTGGCCGTACGCGTCCTGGACTGCCAGGGCTCGGGGACGACGGCGGGGGTCATCGCGGGCATCGACTGGGTGACGGCCAACGCGAAGAAGCCGGCCGTGGCGAACATGAGCCTGGGCGGCAGCGCGAACACGTCCCTGGACAGCGCGGTGAAGAAGTCCGTTGCTTCGGGCGTCAGTTACGCCATCGCGGCGGGCAACGGGCTCCCGATCCTCGGGCTTCCGGCGAACGCGTGCAACTACTCGCCGGCCCGCGTCCCCGAGGCGATCACGGTCGGCGCGACGGACAGCGCGGACCGGCGGGCGTCGTTCTCCAACTACGGGACGTGCCTGGATCTGTTCGCGCCGGGCGTGAACATCACGTCGTCGTGGAAGGACAGCGACACGGCGACGAACACGATCTCGGGCACGTCGATGGCCACGCCGCACACGGCGGGCGTCGCGGCGCTGTATCTGGCGACGCATGCGACGGCGACCCCGGCGCAGGTCAGGGATGCGATCGTGAACGGCGCGACGAACGGCAAGGTCCTGGACCCGCGGACGGGTTCCCCGAACAAGCTGCTGTACTCGCTGTTCTAGCCGAGTTCTGGCCGAGCAACTGCCCGAGGAGCTCCAGCCCAGCCGGGTACGGGCGCTCCTCGGGCAGGAGCCGGTTCCCCTACGGGGCCGAAATCCACTGGTCCGGGCCGGACGGGCGTGACAGCATCGCGCGCATGACGATGAACAACCCTGGGGGTCATGCCGCGTAGGCGGCCCGGGCAGGTACGCGCCGGGCTCGCGGTGTGGCACAGGTGCCGGAAGAACGAGCTGGATCCGATCCACGGGCTCTCGCGACGGACTCTGTACGAGATCGTCCGGGTCGAGGAGACCCGTAACTACCTCTGGCCGGGCGCCGTGAGCGAATCGCTGCGGCGCTGGCGGAGCTTCGTTCACGAGCCGAACCACCGGCTCTGGGACCCCCGTTATCCCGGCTGCACCGAGTGGCTGTGCTGCGGGGATCCGATCCGGGCGCGCGAGAATCTCGAGGGCGCCATGCGGGCGCTGCCCCGACGGGCCGGGCGTGAACTGCGGGTTCTTGTACTCGCGTTGGACGAGCGGTACTGAACACCCCTGGCCCGTAAGGACGATGAGTCACTACGGGCCAGGGGTGTTCCGCCGGGGCGTCAGTGGTTGCGCGGGAAGCCCAGGTCCACGCCCGTCGGCGCGTCCGACGGGTCCGGCCAGCGGGTCGTGACCACCTTGCCGCGGGTGTAGAAGTGCACGCCGTCGTTGCCGTAGATGTGGTGGTCGCCGAAGAGCGAGTCCTTCCAGCCGCCGAAGGAGTGGTAGCCCACCGGCACCGGGATCGGGACGTTCACGCCGACCATGCCCGCCTGGATCTCCAGCTGGAAGCGGCGCGCCGCGCCGCCGTCGCGGGTGAAGATCGCGGTGCCGTTGCCGAAGGGGGACGCGTTGATCAGCGCCACGCCCTCCTCGTACGTCTCCGCGCGCAGCACGCACAGCACCGGACCGAAGATCTCGTCGCGGTAGGCGTCCGAGTCGGTCGAGACGCGGTCGAGGAGCGACAGGCCGATCCAGTGGCCGTCCTCGAAGCCGTCGACCGTGTGCCCGGTGCCGTCCAGGACGACCTCCGCGCCCTGGGCCGCCGCGCCCGTGACGTAGGAGGCGACCTTGTCCCGGTGCGCGGCCGTGATCAGCGGGCCCATCTCGGACTCCGGGTCGTTGCCGGGGCCGATCTTGATCTTCTCGGCGCGCTCGCGGATCTTCTGGACCAGCTCGTCGGCGATGGAACTGACCGCGACGACCGCGGAGATGGCCATGCAGCGCTCGCCGGCCGAGCCGTACGCCGCCGAGACCGCGGCGTCCGCCGCCGCGTCCAGGTCCGCGTCCGGGAGGACCAGCATGTGGTTCTTCGCACCGCCGAGCGCCTGGACCCGCTTGTGGTTGGCGGAGGCGGTGGTGTGGATGTAGCGGGCGATCGGGGTCGAGCCGACGAAGGAGATCGCGGTCACGTCCGGGTGGGCCAGCAGCGCGTCGACCGCGACCTTGTCGCCGTGGACGACATTGAGCACACCGTCGGGCAGCCCGGCCTCCGAGGCCAGCTCCGCGAGGAGGTTGGCCGCCGAGGGGTCCTTCTCGCTGGGCTTGAGTACGAAGGTGTTTCCGCAGGCGATCGCCAGCGGGAACATCCACATCGGCACCATCGCCGGGAAGTTGAACGGCGTGATGCCGGCGACCACGCCGAGCGACTGGCGGATCGAGGAGACGTCGACCCGGCTGGAGACCTGGGTGGACAGCTCGCCCTTGAGCTGGGTCGTGATGCCGCAGGCCAGCTCCACGATCTCCAGGCCGCGGGCGACCTCGCCGAGCGCGTCGGAGTGGACCTTGCCGTGCTCGGCGGTGATCAGCGCGGCGATGTCGTCACGGTGCGCGTCGAGCAGCGCGCGGTAGCGGAAGAGGATCGAGGTGCGCTGCGCGAGCGAGGACGTGCCCCATGTCTCGTACGCCGCCTGCGCCGCCGCGACGGCCGTGTCGACCTCCTCCACCGAGGCCAGCGCGACCTGGGTGGTGACGGCGCCGGTCGCGGGGTCGGTGACCGGGCCCCAGTTGCCGGAAGCGCCCTCGACGGTCTTGCCACCGATCCAGTGGTTGACGGTCTTCATTTCGTGCTCCTTCTACAGATGGCGGCGTCGGGCGGCGACTTGCCGGTCGTACTCCTCCCGGGCCTTGACCGCCGACGGGCGGGTCGCGGTCTCGGCCACCGGAACATCCCACCACGCCTGCGCCGGAGGCGCGCCCGACACAGTGTCTGCCGTTTCGGTCTCGACGTAGACACATGTGGGAACGTCCGCCCCACGCGCCTCGGCGAGCGCTTCGCGCAGGTCACGCACCGTCTTGGCACGGATCACGCGCATCCCGAGGGAGGCTGCGTTGGCGGCCAGGTCCACGGGGAGCGGTGCGCCGGTGTAGGTACGGTCCGGGGCCCGGTGGCGGTAGGCGGTGCCAAAGCGCTCGGCGCCCACCGACTCGGAGAGGCCGCCGATCGACGCGTATCCGTGGTTCTGCAGGATGACAACCTTGATGGGGATGTTCTCCTGGACAGCCGTGACGATTTCGGTGGGATTCATCAAGTATGTACCGTCGCCGACGAGGGCCCAGACGGG
Organism: Streptomyces lunaelactis; assembly: GCF_003054555.1. Classification (NCBI taxonomy): domain Bacteria; kingdom Bacillati; phylum Actinomycetota; class Actinomycetes; order Kitasatosporales; family Streptomycetaceae; genus Streptomyces; species Streptomyces lunaelactis. The sequence goes on from NZ_CP026304.1 coordinate 3,117,420, forward strand.
CCGGCCCGGAGCGGCCATCGCCACGCCGATGGCCGCCGGGATCTCGTATCCCATGCAGGAGTAGCCGTACTCGACGTGGTACTGGTCGGCGGAACGCGCCCGCCACAACTTGTGCAGGTCGCCGGGGAGCGAGCCCGCGGCGTTGATCACGATGTCGTCCCCCGTGACCAGAGTGTCGAGTGCGCCGAGCACCTGGGGCTGGGTGGGGCGGGTGTCCTGGTCATCCGCCTCGAACGCGGCGTCCACGCGGTGCTCCCAGCGCTCCTTGTCGTCCCCGTACTCCGTCGCGTACGCGGGCTCGACGCGGAAGCGCGTGCCCAGCGCCCCGGCCAGCTCACCGAGGGCGGCACGGGCGTCCGCGACCAGGGAGAGACCCGCCATCTTGTGGGCGTCGAAGGCGGTGATGTTGAGGTTCAGGAAGCGGACGGCGGGGTTCTGGAAGAGGGTCGCGGAAGCGGTGGTGAAGTCGGACCAGCGGGTGCCGACGCCGATCACCAGATCGGCCGTACGGGCCAGTTCATCGGCGGTCGCCGTGCCGGTGTGGCCGATGCCGCCGACATCGCAGGGGTGGTCGTGGGGCAGCGAGCCCTTGCCGGCCTGGGTGGAGGCGACGGGGATGCCCGTCGCGTCGGCGAAGGCCCGCAGCGCCTCCTCGGCCTCACTGTGGTGGACGCCTCCGCCTGCCACGATCAGGGGGCGGCGGGCCGCGGTCAGCGCCCGGCGCGCCGCGTCCAGGGCGTCCAGGTCGGGCCGCGGGCGGCGCACTTGCCAGACGCGCTCGGCGAAGAACGCCTCCGGCCAGTCGTACGCCTCGGCCTGCACATCCTGCGGAAGCGCCAGCGTGACCGCGCCGGTCGCCGCGGGGTCGGAGAGCACGCGCATCGCCTGCAGGGCGGCCGGGATGAGCGCCTCGGGGCGGGTGACGCGGTCGAAGTAGCGGGAGACGGGGCGCAGGGCGTCGTTGACCGACACATCGCCCGCGTACGGGACTTCGAGCTGCTGGAGGACCGGGTCGGCGGGGCGGGTCGCGAAGACGTCGCCGGGCAGCAGCAGAACGGGCAGCCGGTTGATGGTGGCGAGGGCGGCGCCGGTGACGAGGTTGGTGGCGCCGGGACCGATGGAGGTGGTGACGGCCTGGGCGGAGAGCCGCCGGGACTGGCGGGCGTAGCCGACGGCGGCGTGCACCATGGCCTGCTCGTTGCGGCCCTGGAAGTACGGCATGCCGGTGGCGGACGTGTCGGACGTCGCAGATGTGCCGGCCGTGCCGGACTCGAGGAGCGCCTGGCCGAGTCCGGCCACATTGCCGTGGCCGAAGATGCCCCAGGTGGCGTTGATCAGGCGGTGGCGGTGGCCGTCGCGCTCCGTGTACTGGCGGGCGAGGAAGGCGACGAGCGCCTGGGCGACGGTGAGCCGGCGTGTACTCGTATCCGAACTCATTGCTGGCCCTCCTCGGCCTTGTACAGGGGCAGTCGGGGGTCGACGGGCTGCTCCGGCCAGGTGTCGCGGATCCAGCCGTGGTCGGGGTGGTCGCTGATCAGCCACTCCCGGGTGGCGCCAGGGCCCGCCATGACATTGAGGTAGTACATGTCCCGGCCGGGCGCTGCGATCGACGGGCCGTGCCAGCCGTCGGGGATCAGGACGGCGTCACCCGTACGGACCTCGGCGAGTACGTCCGTACCGCCGGGCCTCGACGGGGAGACCCGGTGGTAGCCCATCCCGCCGCGGTCGATCTCGAAGTAGTAGATCTCCTCGAGCTCGGACTCGATGCCGGGGCGGTGCTCGTCGTGCTTGTGCGGCGGGTAGGAGGACCAGTTGCCGCCGGGGGTGAGCACCTCGACAGCGATGAGCCTGTCGCAGGCGAAGGTGTCGGCCGCGGCGAAGTTGTTCACCTGGCGCGAGCAGTTGCCCGAGCCGCGCAGCTCGAGGGGGACCTCCGGCGCGGGGCCGTAGCGAGCGGGGAGTCGGCGCTCGCACTTCGCTCCTGCCAGGGCGAAGCGGCCTCCCGCGCCGGAGGCGATCTGTGCATGGGCATCGCGCGGCACATAGACGAAGTCGCTCACTCCGCTGAACACGCTTTCTCTGCCCCGCAGTTCAAAGGTCTCGCCTTGGGTGTGCACCGTGCAGCCGCCGCTGAGCGGCAGCACGATCCACTCACTGTCCCCGGCGGCGAGGGAGTGTGAGCCGCCGGGCTCCAGCTCCAGCACGCGCAGACCGGAGTGCCCCCAGCCGGCCTGTTCGGGGTCGATCCGGAGGGTGTACGGCCCGTCGGCCGTGCTGCCCGCCGGCAGGTACCGCTTCTGCTCGTCGTGGTCGCTCATGACGTCTCCGTACCCCCTACAGCAGTCCGACGGCCGTATCGACCGCCCCCGCGACGTCTCCGTCGACCGGATAGAGCAGCGAGCGTCCCACCACCAGTCCCTGGACGGTGGGCAGTTGCAGGGCACCACGCCATTTCTCGTACGCGCCGTCCTGGTCGTCGCCGATCTCGCCGCCGAGCAGGACCGCCGGCAGCGTCGAGGTCTCCATCACGGCCGCCATGTCGTCGGGGTCGTCGGTCACGGGGACCTTCAGCCAGGTGTACGCGGAGGTGCCGGCCAGTCCGGAGGCGATGGCGATCGACCGGGTGACGGCCTCGGCGCTGAGATCGTTGCGGAGTATGCCGTCGACCCGGTAACAGATGAACGGCTCGACGAAGACCGGAAGCTGACGCTCCGCCATCTCGTCGACGGCACGGGCGGTGGCGTGCAGGGTGTCGAGCGACGCCGGGTCCTGGTAGTCGATACGGAGCAGCAGCTTGCCCGCGTCGAAACCGAGCCGGTCCAGGTCCTGGGCGCGGTGACCGGTGAACCGGTCGTCGAGCTCGAAGGCCGCGCCCGAGAGGCCGCCGCGGTTCATGGAGCCCATGACGACCTTGTCCTCGAGAGCGCCGAGGAGGAGCAGGTCGTCGAGGATGTCGGCGGTGGCGAGGACGCCGTCGACGCCGGGGCGGGAGAGGGCGAGGCAGAGCCGCTCCAGCAGGTCGAGGCGGTTGGCCATGGCGAGTGGGCGGTCGCCGACGGCGAGGGCGCCGCGGGCGGGGTGGTCGGCAGCGATGATCATCAGCCGGCCGCTCTCGCCGATGAGCCGGGGCCGCCTGCGCCGCCGGGTGGCCGCCTCGGCGACGGCCTCGGGGTGCCGGGTGCGGATCCCGACGAGCTCGGCGATGTCGACGCGGCTCACGAGGCGGCTCCGGGCGGGACGGGAGGGCGCCGAGGGGACGGGCGGCGCGTCGGCGGGCGGAGGGGCGCCGGGCGGGACGGGGTCGCCCGCGAGGACCTGGTCGACCTCCGTCGCGTACGGCATCGCGGTGGAGCAGGCGAGGCGGGCGGCGACGATGGCTCCGGCCGCGTTCGCGTACCGCATGACGCGCTCCAACTCCCAGCCCGCCAGCAGCCCGTGACAGAGCGCCCCACCGAACGCATCGCCCGCGCCCAGCCCGTTGACCACCTCGACGGGTACGGGCGGGACCTCGGCCCGAGTCCCGTCCCGGTGGAGGGCGAGGACACCCTTGGGGCCCTGCTTGACGACGGCGAGCTCGACCCCGGCGGCGAGGAGCGCACGCGCGGCCGCGTACGGATCCCGCTCACCGGTGGCGATCTCGCACTCCTCGAGATTGCCGACGGCGACCGTGGCATGCGCCAGCGCCTCGGCGTAGTACGGCCGTGCCTCGCCGGGATCGCTCCAGAACATCGGCCGCCAGTCGAGGTCGAAGACGGTGATGCCGGACCGGTCCCGGTGGGCGAGGGCGGCCAGCGTCGCGCCGCGGCTGGGCTCCGCGCACAGGCCCGTACCGGTCATCCAGAAGACCCGCGCCCCGCGGATCGCCGCGAGATCCAGCTCGTGCTCATGGATCTCGAGATCGGGGGCCTTCGGCCGCCGGTAGAAGTAGAGCGGGAAGTGGTCCGGAGGGAAGATCTCGCAGAAGGTGACCGGGGTCGGATACGCGGCCACCGGCGTCACCCAGCGGTCGTCGACGCCGAACTCCCCCAGCGCCTGGTGGAGATAGTCGCCGAAGGCGTCCTTGCCGGTGCGGGTGATCACCGCCGTCCGCCGGCCCAGCCGGGCGGCCCCGACCGCGACGTTCGTGGCGGAGCCGCCGAGGAACTTCCCGAACGTGTCGACCTGTGCCAGCGGGACCCCGGTCCGCAGCGGATAGAGGTCCACCCCGATCCGGCCCATCGTGATCACGTCGTACGGCTGAGGCATACGCGTCCCTTCGGTTCGAGCCCGGCTGTCCCCAGGTCTAGTGCTCCTTGCTGAACCCTGTCAACATTTTGTCCTGACATTCGGACGAAGGCTTGACACCCTTCTTCGGTGGCCGGAAAGCTGCTCCGCATGACCTCCTCCGTCCCCACCCTGAACCGCATCCGGGTCGGCTCGGCCCCCGACTCCTGGGGGGTGTGGTTCCCCGACGATCCCCAGCAGGTCCCCTGGCAGCGTTTCCTCGACGAGGTCGCCGGCGCCGGATACGAGTGGATCGAGCTCGGCCCGTACGGCTATCTCCCGAGCGACCCCGCCCGCCTCACCGAGGAGACCTCCCGGCGCGGGCTGAAGGTCTCGGCCGGGACGGTCTTCACCGGGCTGCACCACGGGCCCGCCGTATGGGAGAAGACCTGGGCGCATGTCTCGGACATCGCGGCACTCACCCGGGCCATGGGCGCGGAACACCTGGTCGTCATCCCCTCCTTCTGGCGCGACGACAAGACCGGCCGGGTGCTGGAGGACAGCACCCTCACCCCCGCGCAGTGGCGCGATCTCGCCGCACAGACCGAACGGCTCGGCCGCGAGGTGCGCGAGCGCCACGGGCTGAAGATCGTCGTCCATCCGCACGCCGACACCCATATCGACAGCGAGGAGAACGTCAGCCGTTTCCTCGACGCCACCGATCCGGACCTGGTCTCGCTCTGCCTGGACACCGGCCACTACGCCTACTGCGGCGGTGACAGCGTCAAGCTGATCGAGACCTACGGGGAGCGGATCGGCTATCTCCATCTCAAGCAGGTGGACCCGGAGATCCTGGCGGAAGTGGTCGCGGACGAGGTGCCGTTCGGGCCGGCGGTCGGCCGGGGCGTGATGTGCGAGCCGCCGGCCGGCGTGCCCGCGCTGGAGCCCGTACTGGCCGCAGCCCAGGCGCTCGACGTCGAACTCTTCGCCATCGTCGAGCAGGACATGTACCCGTGCCCGCCCGACAAACCCTTCCCGATCGCGCAGCGGACACGGGGTTTCCTGCGCTCTTGTGGCGCCTGAAGCGCACGCATCACTTCTGTCACGGTTGTCGCCTTCTCGTCACGCATGTCTCCATTACGCGGGTCTTCCGTCACAGACGATCAACAGCCCCACCCCTGCGCCCACTCGGCGTCGTTCAAGGGAGCACAGGCTCAGTGATCGCCAGCGTCCGCAGCAGCTCCCCCGACGGCCCCCCGCGCCGCCCCTGCCGCGCGCGCAGGGAGGACACCCATGACGGACAGAAAGCTCTGGTCCTACAAGGAAATCGCCGCGCACATCCGGGTGCAGCCGGACACGGTCCGCTCGTACCGCAAGCACGGCCTTCTCCCGCCGCCCGACCATGTGGAGTCCGGCAAGCCCTACTGGTACGCGGACACGATCCGCGTGTGGGTGGCCAATCGCCCCGGAAACAGGGGCCGCAGGGAGTGAGCGCCGCCAGGACCGAAGCCCGCCGGGCCCCGCACCGCTCCGGCCGCTCCGGCCGCTCCGGCCGCTCCGGTGCGGGGCCCACCCTTTTCGGCACGCGGCGGGCTGGGGTCCTGAACGAGGATCGCATTACCCCCTAGGGGTATAGTGTGAGTGAGGGTCGGGAAGCCACCGCGTTCCCATGACCCTCCGGTACACCATGACCCTCGTACGTGTTGAACCTCGAAGAGGAGAACGCCCATGACCGCCGAGACGAAGACCGAGACCGTGCGGATCGGCGGCGTCAGAGCCGTCTACGAGGTCACCGGCATGACCTGCGGTCACTGCGAAGGCGCCGTCTCCAGCGAGATCTCCGGGCTGCCGGGCGTCACCTCGGTGAAGGCCGTCGCCTCCACCGGCCAGGTGGCCGTGATCTCCGACGCCCCGCTGGAGGAGACCGCGGTGCGCGAGGCCGTCGACGAGGCCGGGTTCGAGCTGGTCGGCCGGGCCCAGGCCTGAGCACCCGGGCCGAGCACACCGCCCGACCACCGGGCCTGCGCACTCGGCCCCGCCCGCCCTGCCCCGAAAGGCCCTCACGCCGGGCCGTACCCAACCGGTCCGATACCGGTTCTGTACGGCCCGGCCCCGTTTTCTGGAGTTCCGAAAGTGGATCCGACAGTGGACACGTCCCAAGTCGAGCTCACCATCAGCGGGATGACCTGCGCCTCCTGCGCCGCTCGCGTCGAGAAGAAGCTCAATCGCATGGACGGGGTCAGCGCCGCGGTCAACTACGCGACCGAGAAGGCGAAGATCTCCTACCCGCACGGGGTCGAGGTCGCCGATCTCATCGCCACCGTCGTCAAGACCGGCTACTCGGCCGAGCAGCCCCCGCCGCCCGAGCCCGAGCCCGACCTCGACGAGGCCCCTGCCACGGCCTCCGCCCCGCAGGCCGACGCCGAGTCCGCCTCGCTGCGCCGGCGCGTCATCGTCTCCGCCGTACTCGCCGCGCCCGTCCTGCTGATGGCGATGGTCCCCGCCCTGCAGTTCGACAACTGGCAGTGGCTCTCCCTCACCCTCGCCGCACCGGTCGTCGTCTGGGGCGCCCTGCCCTTCCACCGGGCCGCCTGGACCAACCTGCGGCACGGCGCCGCCACCATGGACACCCTTGTCTCGGTCGGCACGCTCGCCGCCTTCGGCTGGTCGCTGTGGGCGCTGTTCCTCGGGGATGCGGGCATGCCTGATATGCGTCACGGCTTCGATCCCACCGTCTCCCGTACCGACGGCGCCTCGACCATCTATCTCGAGGTCGCAGCGGGTGTGGTCACCTTCATACTCCTCGGCCGCTACCTGGAGGCGCGCTCCAAGCGGAAGGCCGGCGCGGCCCTGCGCGCCCTGCTGGAGCTGGGCGCCAAGGACGTCGCCGTGCTGCGCGGCGGTACGGAGATACGCGTTCCGGTCTCCCGGCTCGTCGTCGGTGACCGCTTCGTCGTACGCCCCGGCGAGAAGATCGCCACCGACGGCACGGTCGTCGAGGGCACGTCCGCCGTCGACGCCTCCATGCTCACCGGCGAATCCGTACCGGTCGACGTCCGGGCGGGCGACCCGGTCACCGGCGGCTGCGTCAACACCGCGGGCCGCCTCGTCGTCGAAGCCACCCGGATCGGCGCCGACACCCAGCTCGCCCGGATGGCGCGGCTGGTCGAGGACGCCCAGAACGGCAAGGCCGAGGTCCAGCGTCTCGCCGACCGGATCTCCGCCGTCTTCGTGCCCGTCGTCCTGGTGATCGCGCTCGGCACGCTGGTGACCTGGCTGCTGGTCACGGACGACGCGACCGCGGCCTTCACCGCCGCCGTCGCCGTACTGATCATCGCCTGCCCCTGCGCCCTGGGCCTGGCCACCCCGACCGCCCTCATGGTCGGCACGGGACGCGGCGCCCAGCTCGGCATCCTCATCAAGGGTCCGGAGGTGCTGGAGTCCACCCGCAAGGTCGACACCGTCGTCCTGGACAAGACGGGGACGGTCACCACCGGCCGGATGCGCCTTCAGGGCGTGTACGCCGCCGAAACCGCCGAGGAGCACGAGCTGCTGCGCTTCGCGGGCGCATTGGAGCACGCCTCGGAGCACCCGATCGCCCGCGCCGTCGCGGCGGGCGCCGAAGAACGCGTCGGCACGCTCCCCGTCCCCGAGGCCTTCGAGAACGTGCCCGGCCTCGGCGTACGCGGTGTCGTCGAAGGGCACCAGGTGCTGGTCGGCCGGGCGCAGCTGCTCACAGACGCGGGTGTGGAGCTGCCCCGCGAGCTCGTCGCCGCCGTCCCTGCGGGATGTACGGCGGTCTTCGCGGCCGGCGACGGAAAGGCGCTCGGCGTCCTCACCGTCGCCGACGCGGTCAAGGAGACCAGCGCAGAGGCGGTCGCGAGCCTGCGCGCCCTCGGCCTCACTCCGGTTCTGCTGACCGGCGACAACAGAGCGGTGGCCGACTCGGTCGCGGCCGAGGTCGGCATCGACGAGGTGTACGCCGAGGTCATGCCCGAGGACAAGGTCGATGTGGTCAGGCGCCTTCAGGCCGAGGGCCGCAGGGTCGCCATGGTCGGCGACGGCGTGAACGACGCTGCCGCCCTCGCCACCGCCGATCTGGGCCTGGCGATGGGCACGGGCACGGACGCGGCGATCGAGGCCGGCGACCTCACCCTCGTACGCGGAGATCTGCGGGTCGCGGCGGACGCGATCCGTCTCTCCCGGCGGACCCTTGGCACGATCAAGGGCAATCTTTTCTGGGCCTTTGCCTACAACATTGCCGCGCTGCCGCTGGCGGCATCAGGCCTGCTCAACCCCATGATCGCCGGATTTGCGATGGCCTTTTCGTCCGTATTTGTGGTGACCAACAGCCTGCGGCTCCGCTCCTTCAGGTGACTACAAGTAGGTCACAAGACCTTCACAAGGAGACCTAGATCACAGATATTTAGGGGTAACCATTCCGGCTCCTCGCGAGTCTGAATGGGCGATGCCGAGAACGTCTTGGGGGACGTTCATGGGATGTCTTGGGGGACGTCCCAGGCAAGCGTTGGCCGGGGCACGTGCCCGGGGAGCTTTGAGCGGCCCTCCCGTGCGTGCGTACCCCGGCAGACCGCGGAGTAGCTTCTGCGGCCAGTAGACGCCCGGCCGGATCCCGTGGGGGGAATCCGCTCCGGGGATATGGGAAGCGCCCCGCCCGCCGACCCGTGGGGGGATCGGCAGCGGGGCGCTTTCCGCGTTCTGCGCGGCGGCGTTCAGCGGGGCAGGGCCGGCTCTTGGTGCCGTACTCCCGCCGGCCGCCGCGGACGCGGTGTCAGCGGGCCTCGACCGGGACGAAGTCGCGCAGGACCTCGCCGGTGTAGATCTGGCGCGGGCGGCCGATGCGGGAACCCGGCTCCTTGATCATCTCGTGCCACTGGGCGATCCAGCCGGGCAGCCGGCCGATCGCGAAGAGCACGGTGAACATCTCTGTCGGGAAGCCCATGGCCCGGTAGATCAGGCCGGTGTAGAAGTCCACGTTCGGGTAGAGGTTGCGCGAGACGAAATAGTCGTCGGACAGCGCGTGCTCCTCCAGCTTGAGCGCGATGTCGAGCAGCTCGTCGGACTTGCCGAGCGCCGAGAGGACATCGTGCGCCGCGTCCTTGATGATCTTCGCCCGGGGGTCGAAGCTCTTGTAGACGCGGTGGCCGAAGCCCATCAGACGGACGCCGTCCTCCTTGTTCTTCACCTTGCGGATGAAGGAGTCGACATCGCCGCCGTTGGCCTGGATGCCCTCGAGCATCTCCAGCACCGATTGGTTGGCGCCACCGTGCAGCGGGCCCCACAGGGCGCTGATGCCGGCGGAGATCGAGGCGAACATGTTCGCCTGGGAGGAGCCGACCAGACGCACGGTGGAGGTCGAACAGTTCTGCTCGTGGTCCGCGTGCAGGATCAGCAGCTTCTCGAGCGCGGCGACCACGACCGGGTCCAGGTCGTACTCCTGGGCGGGGACCGAGAAGGTCATCCGCAGGAAGTTCTCCACGTACCCGAGGTCGTTGCGCGGGTAGACGAAGGGGTGGCCGATCGACTTCTTGTACGCGTACGCCGCGATCGTCGGCAGCTTGGCCAGCAGCCGGACCGTGGAAAGGTGACGCTGCTTCTCGTCGAACGGGTTGTGGCTGTCCTGGTAGAACGTCGACAGCGCGCTGACCACGGAGGACAGCATCGCCATCGGGTGGGCGTCGCGCGGGAATCCGCCGAAGAACCGCTTGACGTCCTCGTGCAGCAGCGTGTGCTGGGTGATCTCGCCCCGGAAGGACGCCAGCTCGTCGACCGTCGGCAGCTCGCCGTTGATCAGCAGGTACGCCACCTCGAGGAAGGTGGACCGCTCGGCCAGCTGCTCGATCGGGTAGCCGCGGTAGCGCAGGATGCCCCGCTCGCCGTCGAGGTAGGTGATCGCGGATTTATAGGCGGCGGTATTGCCGTATCCGCTGTCCAGGGTGACCAGACCGGTATTGGCTCGGAGCTTCCCGATGTCGAAGCCCTTGTCACCGACGGTGCTGTCGACCACCGGGTAGGTGTATTCACCGTCCGCGTACCGCAGTACTACAGAGTTGTCGCTCACGTCATCCCTCACCGACGTAGTGCCTCTTCTTCGAGGTGCCCTGACTGTCTCTACCATCCCCCATTTGGCTCAGGAGAGTGCACTCGGGGTCGACCATTGGGCCTATTGGCGGCACTGAGTGCCGCCAACCTGCTCATCTTGCCCCCTTCGCCCTGCCTCCGGAACTCGGGGGGGCGTTTGCCGCGCCACGGACCCCAGATGTCACGCCCGGGCGGCGGAGCACCGCACGCTCAGCCGCCGGTCAGCCGGTCAGCCGGTGGTCGAGCGCGGTGAAGCGCCTGCCTGCGGAAACAGTGCGCACTGCCTGTCCTATCGCCTTACGGGAGCCGACCAGCACGACGAGCTTCTTGGCCCGGGTGACCGCCGTGTAGAGGAGGTTCCGCTGGAGCATCATCCAGGCTCCTGTCGTGACCGGGATCACCACCGCCGGGTACTCGCTGCCCTGTGAGCGGTGAATGGTCACGGCGTACGCATGGGCCAGCTCGTCCAGCTCGTCGAAGTCGTACGGAACCTCCTCGTCCTCGTCCGTCAGCACCGTCAGCCGCTGATCGTCCAGCTGGAGCGAGGTGACCACGCCGACCGTGCCGTTGAAGACGCCGTTCTTCCCCTTCTCGTAATTGTTGCGAATCTGGGTGACCTTGTCGCCGACGCGGAAGACACGGCCGCCGAGACGCTTCTCGGGAACATCGGGCCGCGCGGGCGTAATCGCCTGCTGGAGCAGTCCGTTGAGCGTCCCCGCTCCGGCCGGGCCACGGTGCATGGGCGCGAGCACCTGCACATCGCGCCGCGGATCCAGGCCGAATCGGGCCGGAATTCGGCGGGCCGCCACGTCAACGGTGAGCTTTCCGGCATCCTCCGTCTCCTCCTCCACGAAGAGAAAGAAGTCGGAGAGGCCCGAAGTGATGGGCTGTACCCCGGAGTTGATGCGGTGGGCGTTGGTGACGACACCGGACTGCTGGGCCTGCCGGAAGATCCGGGTCAGCCGGACGTTCGGCACCGGGCCGTCGTCCGCGAGCAGGTCCCGCAGCACCTCGCCGGCGCCGACGCTCGGCAACTGGTCCACGTCTCCCACCAGCAGCAGGTGGGCGCCGGGGGCCACAGCCTTGACCAGCTTGTTGGCGAGGAGCAGATCGAGCATGGACGCCTCGTCGACGACGACCAGGTCCGCGTCGAGCGGGCGGTCCCGGTCGTACGCCGCGTCCCCGCCGGGCTTGAGCTCCAGCAGCCGGTGCACGGTGGACGCCTCGGCTCCGGTCAACTCGGCGAGCCTCTTGGCCGCGCGCCCGGTGGGGGCGGCCAGCACCACCTTCGCCTTCTTGGCGCGGGCCAGCTCCACGATGGAGCGGACCGTGAACGACTTGCCGCAGCCCGGACCGCCGGTCAGGACCGCGACCTTCTCCGTCAGCGCGAGCCGGACCGCCGCCTCCTGCTCGGGCGCCAGCGCCGCGCCCGTACGCTCGGCGAGCCAGGCCAGCGCCTTGTCCCAGACGACGTCCTGGAAGCCCGGCATCCGGTCCTCCGCGGCTCCCAGCAGTCGCCGCAACTGGGCGGCGAGGGAGATCTCGGCCCGGTGGAAGGGCACCAGATAGACCGCGGTCACCGGCTCACCGCCGTCCGGCGCCGGCACCGACTCCCGTACGACCCCCTCCGCATCGCCCGCGAGCTCGGCGAGGCACTCGATGACAAGGCCGGTGTCCACCTGGAGCAGCTTCACCCCGTCGCTGATCAACTGTTCCTCGGGCAGGAAGCAGTGCCCCTGGTCGGTGGATTGCGAAAGGGCGTACTGCAGCCCGGCCTTGACCCGCTCCGGGCTGTCGTGCGGGATGCCGACGGCCTGGGCGATCTTGTCGGCGGTGAGGAATCCGATGCCCCAGACGTCGGCGGCGAGGCGGTAGGGCTGGTTCTTCACGACCGAGATCGAGGCGTCCTCGTACTTCTTGTAGATACGCACCGCGATGGATGTCGAGACGCCGACGCCCTGGAGGAAGATCATGACCTCCTTGATGGCCTTCTGCTCCTCCCAGGCGGCGCCGATCAGCTTCGTCCGCTTCGGGCCGAGTCCGGGCACCTCGATGAGCTTCTTCGGCTGCTGCTCGATGATGTCGAGGGTGTCGATGCCGAAGTGCTCGACGATGCGCTCGGCGATACGGGGGCCGATGCCCTTGATGAGGCCCGAGCCGAGATAGCGGCGTATGCCCTGGATGGTGGCCGGCAGGACGGTCGTGTAGTTCTCGACGGTGAACTGCTTGCCGTACTGGGGGTGGGAGGCCCAGCGGCCCTCCATACGCAGGGACTCGCCCGGCTGCGCGCCGAGCAGCGAGCCGACGACGGTGAGCAGGTCACCGCCGCCGCGCCCGGTGTCGACGCGGGCGACCGTGTAGCCGTTCTCCTCGTTGGCGTAGGTGATCCGCTCGAGTACGCCTTCGAGCACGGCGGGTTGGAATACGACCGGACTGGACATGACCCGACGTTATCGCCGGGGTCCGACAATGCGGGCAGCCTGTGGACAACTCCGTGCCGGAGCCGGCGGGGAGCCCCGTTTGGGATGGTCGGCCGGAGAGGCGGCCGGACAGCCCCGGACAGTCAAGGGGGCCCGGTCTCACGACCGGGCCCCTCGCACTCCCCCTCCGTCAAGGGCTCCCCGATCCCCCCAGATCCCTCCCCGGGAGCCTTGATGACAGGTACGACCCGCGTCACGCGGAAAGGGTTGTACGACTGCGGGCAGTTATTTTCCGGAATCTCGGAATGCCGACGAAGCGGGGCAGTCGTAGCGTTTCGGACCATGAGCGATGAATCTTTGCAGACGGACGTCCTGAACGAGCTCGGTGACGAGAAGTTCGAGGAGATCGCGGGGTTGCTGGGGACGAATGCGGCCGGCGCGACGAGTGTCGTCGAGACGACGGTCACGGCCGTGTCAGGGTGGGTTGGGGGACGTACTGGGCGGCGGCGCGAAGAAGTAGGTGCGGGGCGGCGGTTGTTACCCCACCCGCGGCGTATCCCTGGTCCCTCCGAGGCGCAGTGCTCGATGAAGCCGATCGGCGCGAGAGATCGACCGTCGAGTCGAGGAGTTCACGGAAACCATCCGCGGCGGGGCCTCGCGTCACCGCCCGTGACCGGAGTGGAATTGGCGCTGCCATCCGCGATAGACAAGCAGCATGAGTAATTACGGGGGATCCCCTCACGGGAACGGTGAGCCGACGAGCTTCATACTCCGGCCGCCTCAGCCCGACGCACCCCACCCTGACCCCGACGCGCCGCACCGTCTGCCACAGCGAGGCGCTCCGCAGACCGGCGCGCCGTACGCCGCGCCGACGCAACAGGCAGCGCAGCCGCAGGTGGACGCTTCGGACCCCGGTGTGGGGCGGCTGATCGCCGGACGATACCGGCTGCTGGCCAAGCTGGGCCACGGCGGCATGGGAACCGTGTGGCGAGCCGAGGACGAGACGGTCGGCCGCGAGGTGGCCGTCAAGGAGCCCCGGATCCCCGACCACCTTCCCGAGCGCGAACGTGCCAACGCCTTCGAGCGGATGCGCCGCGAGGCACGGGCCGCAGCGCGGCTCGACCACCCCGCGGTGGTCAACGTGCACGACGTGGCTGTCGAGGACGGTCAGCCCTGGATCGTGATGGAGCTGCTGCGGGGCCACTCGCTCGGAGCTGTCCTTCAGGAGGGCACGCTGGGCACGCGCGAGGCCGCTCGAATCGGCCTGCAGGTGCTCGGCGCCCTGGAGGCTGCCCATCAGGGCGGCATCCTGCATCGCGACGTCAAGCCTGACAACGTCCTGCTCGGGCATCACGACCGCGTGGTCCTCGCCGACTTCGGCATCGCCCAGATCGAGGGCGAGACCAGTCTGACCGACACCGGCGGCTTCGTCGGATCACCGGAGTTCATCGCGCCGGAGCGGGTGCTGGGCCAGCGCCCCGGACCGGCCAGCGATCTCTGGTCGCTCGGCGTGGTGCTGTACGCGGCGACGGAGGGCGTGTCCCCGTTCCGACGGGGCAACACCCCTGCAACCCTGCAAGCCGTTCTCAACACCACCCCGGCTGCGCCGGCGGCCGCCCAAGGCCCGCTCGCTCAGGCCATCAACGGCCTGCTCCTCAAGGACCCGTCCCAGCGGTTGTCCGCGGACCGGGTTCGCCTGCTTCTGGAGGAGGCCGCCGCGCCCCCGCCGCCTGCGCCGACGGTGGTGCACTCCCCGTCGTCGGGCGAAGGTGGCCGACAGGGCGTGACCCTGAGCCGTAGGACGCTGCTCGGCGCGGGCGGCGCGGTGGTCGCCGCGTTCGTCGCCATGGCCCTCGTCCTGACGAACCCGTTCGCGGCGGACACCGATCAGGGCGACAAGTGGAAGCAGGCGACGGAGAAGCAGCTCGGCGCGACGCTGTCGGTACCCGACGCCTACAAGCGGTGGCAGCCGGCGGAGTCCACCAGCAACGAGGAGTGGATCCGGTACGAGGACCCGAGCGGCGCCGTCTGGATCCGGCTGGATCTGATCCGCAAGGACGACCCGATTGGGATTGCCGGCTCGGCAGCTGCGGAGGCGTATGACGACGCCGAGACGTACCGCGAGAGCGGCAGCACCAAACTCGACATCGGCTCCGGCTCCGGGCTGAAGATGCAGACGAAGGCGGACGTCGCATACAAGGGGAAGAAGGCCGCCACGAACTCGGGCACCTACCTCGACACCTCGGACAGCGACAACCCCGCCCCGCGCGAGTTCCGCATCTTCTACTACAAGACCGACTCCGGGGACATGTACAAACTGACGGTGCTGTACCCGGGCAAGGGCGATCTGACAGTGCGGGGCCGAGAGGTCGCCGAGCGGACCATCAAGGAGCTGGACATCACCAAACTTTAGGACGCCGGACGCCGGACCCCGGTCGGCAGCGGTGTGCCCCCAGCATGCCGGCCGGCCGGCCGGCCGCTGAAGCGGTTTCGTCGGCGGTCGGCGTTCGCCGCCGGGGCAGCCGTTGTCTCATCGGAACACGAAGTCCAGGTACCGCCCCACCGTCTCCCGCAGTACCTCCACCCCCTCCCGCCCCACAGCACCTCGTTGAACAGCTCCACCTCGATCGCGCCGCCGTACCCGCCGCGTCCACCCGCTGCCGCCACTCCCTCATGTCGATCGAACCGTCACCGATCTGGCCCCGGCCGTTCAGGACTCCCGCCGGCAAGGGCGTCGTCCAGTCCGCCAGTTGGAACGCCTGGATACGGCCCGCCGCGCCCGCCCTCGACACAGCCTCCGGGGCCCTGTCGTCCCACCAGATGTGGTACGTGTCCACCACCACGCCCACCTGCGATGCCGGGAACGCCTCCGCCAGGTCCAGCGCCTGCGTCAGCGTCGAGACCACGCACCGGTCCGCCGCGTACATCGGGTGCAGCGGTTCGATCGCCAGCCTCACGCCCCGCTCCCCCGCGTACGGTGCCAGGACCGCCAGCGCGTCCCCGATGCGTGACCGCGCCGCCGTCAGGTCCCGGCTGCCCGGCGGGAGGCCGCCCGAGACCAGGACCAGCGTGTCCGTACCGAGCGTCGCCGCCTCGTCGATCGCCGCGCGGTTGTCGTCCAGGGCCCGCGCCCGCTCCGCCGTGTCGATCGCCGTCAGGAAGCCGCCCCGGCACAGGCTCGTGACCGCCAGCCCCGCCTCCCGTACGAGCTTCGCCGCCGCCTCCACCCCGTACGCCCGCACCGGTTCGCGCCACAGGCCGACGCCGGGGATGCCGAGCTCCCCGCACGCCTCGACGAGTTCGGGCAGCGTGAGCTGCTTCACCGTCATCTGGTTGATGCTGAAGCGGGTCAGATCAGTCACTGGACGACTCCATGCACCGCGAGAAGGGCCTTCATACGTGCCTCCGCGAGCGCCGGATCCGGGAACAGGCCGAGCCCGTCCGCCAGTTCGTACGCCCGGCACAGATGCGGCAGCGACCGCGCCGACTGCAGGCCGCCCACCATCGTGAAGTGCGACTGGTGCCCCGCCAGCCACGCGAGCAGCACCACACCCGTCTTGTAGAAGCGCGTCGGCGGCCGGAACAGATGCCGGGCCAGCTCGACCGTCGGGTCGAGGAGTTTCCGGAACCCGGACACATCACCCGTGTCCAGCACCCGTACAGCCTCCGCCGCCGTCGGGCCGAGCGGGTCGAAGATCCCGAGCAGCGCGTGGCTGAAGCCCCGCTCGTCGCCCGCGATCAGTTCCGGGTAGTTGAAGTCGTCGCCGGTGTAGCACCGCACGCCCTCCGGGAGCCGGCGGCGCAGGTCGATCTCGCGCTGGGCGTCCAGCAGCGAGATCTTGATGCCGTCGACCTTGCCGGGATGCGCGGCGATGACGTCGAGGAGGACGGACGTGGCCGCGTCCAGATCGGCGGAGCCCCAGTAGCCCTCCAGCGCCGGGTCGAACATCGGGCCCAGCCAGTGCAGGATCACCGGTTCCGAGGCCTGCCGCAGCAGATGGGAGTAGACCGAGAGGTAGTCCTCAGCTCCCCGCGCAGCGGAGGTCAGCGCCCGCGACGCCATCAGGATCGCCTGGGAGCCGCTCTCCTCGACCCACGCCAGCTGCTCCTCGTACGCACCGCGCACCTCGGCCAGCGAGCCGCCGCCGGGCCCGAGTTGGTCGGTGCCGGCACCGCACGCGATCGCGCCCCCCACCGCCTTCGCCTCGGCCGCCGAGCGCCGGATCAGCTCCGCCGCGGCCGGCCACTCCAGGCCCATCCCCCGCTGCGCGGTGTCCATCGCCTCGGCGACGCCGAGACCGTGCGACCACAGATGGCGGCGGAAGGCGAGCGTGGCGTCCCAGTCGACGGCGGCGGGCGAGTCCCACGCCGCATCGGCGTAGGGATCGGCCACGACGTGCGCCGCCGAGAAGACCGTACGGGAGGCCAAGGAGGCCGGCCCCGAACCGCCGGCCACGAAGCGGGCGGGCTCCGCGCGCGGTGCGTAGTCGTACAGCTCCCCGCCCACACCCACCAGTCGGATCGTCACAGCGACAGCTCCGGTACCTCGAACCGCCGGCCCTCCGCCGACGACCTCAGTCCCAGCTCCGCGAGCTGCACACCGCGCGCCCCCGCCAGCAGGTTCCAGTGGTAGGGCTCCCCGAGCGCGACATGGCGCAGGAACAGCTCCCACTGCGCCTTGAAGCCGTTCTCGAACTCCCCGTTGTCCGGCACCTCCTGCCACTGCTCGCGGAAGGACTCCGTCGCGGGCAGGTCCGGGTTCCACACCGGCTTCGGAGTGGCGGAACGGTGCTGGACGCGGCAGCGGCGCAGCCCCGCGACCGCCGAACCGTGGGTGCCGTCGACCTGGAACTCCACGAGTTCGTCGCGCATCACCCGTACCGCCCAGGAGGAGTTGATCTGGGCGACGGCCCCGCCCTCCAGCTGGAAGATGCCGTACGCGGAGTCGTCCGCGGTCGCCGCGTACGGCTTGCCGCGCTCGTCCCAGCGCTGCGGGATGTGCGTGGCGACCTGCGCCGTCACGCTCGTCACCCGCCCGAACAGCTCGTGAAGTACGTACTCCCAGTGCGGGAACATGTCGACGACGATGCCGCCGCCGTCCTCGGCACGGGAGTTCCAGCTCGGGCGCTGCGCCTCCTGCCAGTCGCCCTCGAAGACCCAATAGCCGAACTCCCCTCGTACGGAGAGGATTTCGCCGAAGAATCCGCCGTCGACGAGACGCTTCAGCTTCAGCAGGCCCGGCAGGAAGATCTTGTCCTGGACGACGCCGTGCCTGATGCCGGCGGTGTCGGCGAGGCGGGCCAGTTCCAGGGCTTCCGCGAGGTCGGTCGCGGTCGGCTTCTCGGTGTAGATGTGCTTGCCCGCCGCGATTGCCTGCTTGATCGCCGTGACGCGGGCGGAGGTGACCTGCGCGTCGAAGTAGATGTCGACGCCGTCGTCGGCGAGCACCGCGTCCAGGCCGGTCGACCAGTGTTCCAGGCCGTGCCGTTCGGCGATCTCGCGCAGGGCGTGCTCGCGGCGTCCGACGAGGACCGGCTCGGGCCACAGGACGTCGCCGTCGCCGAGGTCGAGGCCGCCCTGTTCGCGGATCGCGAGGAGGGAACGCACCAGATGCTGGCGGTATCCCATCCGGCCGGTGACGCCGTTCATGGCGATCCGCACTGTCCTGCGTGTCACGAAGTTGCCCCCATGTCCCTCGATGGTCCCGAGTTCCCTCGTTATGACCGCAGCAAGCGCTTTCTACACGGTAGGAAAGCTAGCCTGCCGACAGTGGCCCGGACAAGGGCCCGGTTCCATCTCCCGTGGAGGAAAGCGATGACAGTCACCCTGGCGGATGTGGCGGCGCGCGCCCGGGTGTCCCCGGCCACCGTCTCCCGTGTGCTCAACGGCAACTATCCGGTCGCGGCATCGACGCGGGAACGCGTGCTGCGCGCCGTCGACGACCTCGACTACGTACTGAACGGCCCGGCCAGCTCGCTCGCCGCCGCCACCTCCGACCTGGTCGGCATCCTCGTCAACGACATCGCCGACCCCTTCTTCGGGATCATGGCCGGGGCCGCCCAGACCGAGATCGGCGGACAGGAGGGGGCCGGGCGCGCGGGCGGCGAGAAGCTCGCCGTCGTCTGCAACACCGGAGGCTCGCCGGAGCGCGAACTGACCTATCTCACCCTGCTCCAGCGGCAGCGGGCCGCGGCCGTCGTGCTGACCGGCGGCGCACTGGAGGACCCGGACCACATCGCGGCGATGACCTCGAAGCTGGCGAAGCTCGCGGACGCGGGGACCCGGGTGGTGCTGTGCGGACGGCCGCCACTGTCCGGGAACGACGCCATCGTCGCCGCGCTCGCCTTCGACAACCGGGGCGGCGGGCGGCGGCTCACCGAGCATCTGCTCGCCCTCGGGCACCGCAGGATCGGATATGTCGCGGGGCCCGTGGAGCGCACCACGACCCGGCACCGGTTGGAGGGCCACCGGTCCGCGCTGGCCGCCGCGGGGCTGGACGAGGGGCAGGACCGGCTGACCGTGCACGGCCCGTACGCCCGCCGCTCCGGCTACGACGCGACGCTCGAACTGCTGCGCCGGGACCCGGAGTTGACGGCGATCGTGGCCGCCAACGACACCGTCGCGCTGGGCGCCTGCGCGGCCCTGCGCGACCAGGGCCTGCGCATCCCTGAGGACATCTCGGTGGCCGGCTTCGACGACCTGCCGTTCTCGGTGGACGTGGTGCCCGCGCTGACGACCGTACGACTGCCGCTGTACGAGGCGGGGGCGCGGGCGGGCCGGCTGGCGATGGGCACGGAGGCGCCGCCGCCAGGGGGCATCGCGACGATCGGCGCGGAGCTGATGGCCCGGGCGTCGACGGCACCACCGCGGAAGGGGTGAGCGGGGGCGGTCGCCCGCGGGCGGCTCCCCAAGGCCGCACAGGCCTTGCCCTGCCCGCGAGGCGGCCGTACCGTTGACTCAGTCAAGGGAAAGCTCGGAGCAGCTCATGCCGATCCAAGAAATCCGCGCCTTCAACCGCTTCTACACCAACCTCATCGGCGCGCTCGACTACAGCAAGCACCTCTACACCCCGTACACCCTCACCGAATCCCGCGTGCTGTACGAACTCGCCCACAGCCCGCGTACCGACGCCGCCGACCTGCGTGCCGAACTCTCCCTGGACGCCGGGTACTTGAGCAGGATGCTCGCCAAGTTCGAGCGGGACGGCCTGGTCGCGCGGGCGCCCTCCGAGGTCGATCCACGGCGGCAGCGGATCACCCTCACCGCGCACGGGCGCGAGGCCGCCGCCCTGCTCGACGAGCGGTCGCGGGAGGCCGTGGGGTCGCTGTTGGCCAAGGTGCCCGCGGACGTGCGGCCGCGGCTGGTCGAGGCGACGCGGACCGTGCGCGAGATCCTCGGCGGCGACCGGCCCGCCCACCGTGAAGGTCCCGTCCTGCGCGACCCCGGGCCCGGCGACCTCGGCTGGGTCGTACAGCGGCACGGTGCGCTGTACGCCGCCGAGTACGGGTGGAACGCCGACTTCGAGGGCCTCGTCGCCCGTATCGTCGCGGACTTCGCGCAGGACCACGACCCCCATCTGGAGCGGGTGTGGATCGCCGAGCTGGACGGCCGGCCGGTGGGCTCGGTCATGTGCGTACGGGACGACGCGCCCGCCACCGCACGGCTGCGGCTGCTCCTCGTCGAGCCGGAGGCCCGCGGCCATGGCCTCGGCGACCGGCT
This sequence comes from Streptomyces lunaelactis, assembly GCF_003054555.1. NCBI lineage: Bacteria > Bacillati > Actinomycetota > Actinomycetes > Kitasatosporales > Streptomycetaceae > Streptomyces > Streptomyces lunaelactis. The sequence goes on from NZ_CP026304.1 coordinate 3,137,864, forward strand.
CGTCCGCGGCGTCGTGGATTTCGCGCGCGATGTGGGGTACCGGGAACTGGTGCTGTGGACCAATGACGTACTGACCGGAGCCCGCCGGATCTACCAGCGGGCGGGCTTCACCCTCGTCGCCGAGAAACCGCACCGCTCGTACGGCGTGGACCTCGTCGGCCAGGACTGGCGGCTGCCCCTTCAGGAAGGAACGATCAAGTGAGGCCGATCAAGTGAAGTTCGCCTTCTCGACGCTCGGTGTACCGGGCATGCCGATCGCCGACGTGGTCCAGCTCGCCGCCGACACCGGATACCAGGGCGTGGAGCTGCGCGCCCACCCCGAGGAGCCGGTGCATCTGAGCATGGGGATGCGCGAACGGGCTGCCGTGGTGCGGGAGTTCGAGCGAGCCGGCGTGGAGATCCTGACAGTCTGCGGGTACGCGCGCGTCGCGGCGGCGGAAGCCGACGGGCCGGTCGGCGAAGAGCTCGACGAACTGCTCTGGCTGGCAAAGGACTTGGGAGCACCGCAGGTACGCGTCTTCCCGGGCGGCGGCGATCAGGACCCGGCCACCGCCGACGCGATCGCCGCGCGCCGGCTGGGTGCGGCGGCGGAGACCGCGGCCGGCCTGGGCGTACGGATCCTGCTGGAGACCCACGACTCGCACCGCAGCGGCGCCGCCGTGTCCCGCGTCCTGGGGCCGGTCGGCCACAAGAACGCGGGCGCGATCTGGGACGTACTGCACCCCTGGCTGGCGGGCGAGGCCCCGGCCACGACACATGCCGCACTCTCCCCGTTCCTTGGGTATGTCCAGGTCAAGGACGTGGCCTCGGCCGACGACCTGACCCCGCTCCCCCTCGGCGCGGGCGTGCTGCCGCTCGCCGAGTGCCTGGCGACGCTCACCGAGGAGACATGGCTGTGCTGGGAATACGAGAAGCGCTGGAATCCGGGGGTGGCGGAGCTGCCGGGGCTGCTGGCGCCGGGGCGGGAACACCTGGAGGGCCTCATCGTCCGTCGCGACGAGAAATGAGATACCCGGCTGCCGCGCCAGTACACTGGCTCGAATTCGTAGACAGCTAGGAACTGTGCATGCTAGTGGGGCGGACGGGCGAGCCACCTTCCATAGGCGGTGACCACAATCCGGTCATGGCCGGCGTAAGGACTTCTCTTCGGAGGTCTGCGCCGGCCTTGCTGATTTTCGCGGCGATTCGCGCGCTGGGCCTTGTGACGCTGATTCTCTGGTCTCACGCGAAGGGGAAGGATCCCCATCAACTCCTCTCCGCCCGGTGGGATTCTCTCTGGTATGTACGGGTCGCCGAGCACGGCTACGACTTCACGCTGACCGCGCCGGACGGCAGAGTTCTGTCCGATATGGCGTTCTTCCCGCTGCTGCCGTGGCTGGAACAGGGCGTCTCGGCGATCAGCCCGCTCGGTTTTGCGGACTCGGGACTCCTGGTGAGCGCGCTCGCCTCGCTTTTTGCGGCGTGGGCCATTTTTCTGATCGGGGACCTTCTTCACGGGCGCCGGGTGGGCATCACGCTTGTCGCGCTGTGGGGAATGCTGCCGGTAGGAATCGTCCAGTCGATGGCGTACAGCGAATCGCTCTTCGTCGCCCTGTCGGCGTGGTCGCTGTACTGGGTGCTCAGGCAGCGCTGGGTGGCGGCGGGAATCCTGGCCTCGCCGGCCGGCCTCACCCGCCCGGTCGGGCTCGCGGTGGTCGCGGCGCTCTGGGTGGCGGCAGCGTGTCAACTGGCGCGGCGGAATGGGGACTGGCGTGCCGCGGCGAATCGCCGCATGGTCATCGGGGCGGTGCTCGCTCCGCTCGGGTGCGCGGGATATGTCGTCTGGGTCGGCCTTGAAAGAGGCAGCCTTTTCGGATATCTCGATGTGCAGGCTGAGTGGGGGAATGGATTCGACGGCGGGGTGGCCTTCGCGGGATTCATTCTTGACCGCCTGACGGGTCCGGCGTTCCTGGCGGGTGCCGGACTGCTGATCGGTGTCGCCGTCGCAGCGTGGGCGTATTACCTGTGCGTCAAGCAGAGGCAGCCTGCGGCGCTGCTTGTCTACTGCGGGATTGTTGTGGGGCTGGCGCTGTGCGCATCCGGCTATTTCGGATCGAAGCCGCGGCTGCTGATGCCGGCGTTTCCACTGCTGCTGCCGCCGGCGGTGTGGGTGGCGCGGGCGAGGGTGGGCGTGATTGTCGCGGTGCTGAGTGCGGTTTCGGTGGGGTCGGCGGTGTACGGGGCGTTCTGGCTGAACGGGTCGGGACCGCCGTGAGCCGTGCGGCGCCCGGGGAGTGCTTGCGCGGAGGCCCCTGGGGGGTCCGGGGTGCGGGCGCTTGAGGCGCGGGCAGGTTTGCTCCCGGTACGTGGGGGCTGACGAAAACGCCCCGCCGCCGGAACCTTCCCTCACCGCGATCCGTCTAACGAGCCGTACTGCTGGTGAGTCTCCGTAGCGCGGTGTCGGCCCTCGCTGCTCGTTGCGATCGTCGGCCACCCCTCTCCAGCCGCGCTGCGGCCGGCAGCACACCGCCACCGGTGCGCCCCCTCCGACAGCGCCGGTGGCGGGCCCGCGCCCCCGTCCCGGTGACCTTTCGCGCGTCGTGCCGCCTTTCTGTTGCCACACCCTTGACCTGGCAGTAACTTTCCGGCTATCCGTGAACCTTGGAAGTTTCCTTCAACTCCCTTGTCGAGCAAGGCCGGAAGGAGCACCCATGCACGACCGGAGCCTCCCCAGACACGCTTCCAGCACCGCTTCCAGGCACGTCTCCCGACGCACCCTCCTCGCCGCGACCACCGCAGGCGCCGCCGCAACCGTCGCCACCGCATCACCCGCCCTCGCCCGCCCCTCCCAACACGACCGCCTCCGCCACCTCAAGCGCCTCATCTCCCGGATGAGCCTCGAGGAAAAGGTCGGGCAGCTTTTCGTGATGCGGGTCTACGGGCACTCCGCCACCGGCCCCGATCAGGCCGACGTCGAGTTGAACCTCGCGGAGATCGGCGTACGCAGCGCCGCCGAGCTCATCGCCAAGTACCACGTCGGCGGCATCATCTACTTCATCTGGGCGCACAACACCCGCGACCCGCACCAGATCGCCGACCTCTCCAACGGCATCCAGCGCGCCGGGCTCGCCCAGCCCACCCCCGTGCCGCTGCTCATCTCCACCGACCAGGAGCACGGCATCGTGGCTCGCGTGGGCAAGCCCGCCACCCTGCTGCCCGGCGCGATGGCGCTCGGCGCGGGCGGGTCCCGGTCCGACGCCCGTACCGCCGCGCGGATCGCCGGGGCCGAGCTGGCCGCGCTGGGCATCCTCCAGAACTACGCTCCCGTCGCCGACGTCAACATCAACCCGGCCAATCCGGTCATCGGCGTACGGTCCTTCGGCGCCGACCCGGGCGCCGTCGCCGGGCTGGTCGCGGCCCAGGTCCGCGGCTACCAGAGCGCCGGCATCGCCGCGACCTGCAAGCACTTCCCGGGGCACGGCGACACCACCGTCGACAGTCACACGGGCATTCCGGTCATCACCCACACCCGTGAGGAGTGGGAGAGGACCGACGCCCCACCGTTCCGGGCGGCCATCGCCGCCGGGATCGACTCGATCATGACGGCGCACATCCAGTTCCCCGCGCTGGACGCGAGCAACGACCCGGCCACCCTCTCCCGCCCCATTCTCACCGGCATCCTGCGCGAAGAGCTCGGCTACGACGGCGTGGTGGTCACCGACGCGCTCAACATGCAGGGCGTACGGGACAAGTACGGGGACCACCGGGTGCCGGTGCTCGCGCTCGCAGCCGGTGTGGACCAGCTGCTCAACCCGCCCAACCTGGCCGTCGCCTGGAACGGCGTCCTCAGCGCCGTCAAAAGCGGCGAGATCAGCGTGGCCCGCATCGAGGAATCGATCCTCCGCATCCTCCGGCTCAAGGAAAAACTGGGCCTGTTCCGCGAACCGTTCGTCTCCCACCGGGGCGTGGACCGCACCGTCGGCGCCCGCCCGCACCTCGCCGCCGCGGACAGGATCGCCGAGGGAACGACCACGCTCCTGGTCAACCAGGACCGGCTGCTGCCACTGAGCCGCCGCGGACAGCGCAGCCTGCTCGTGGTCGGCGCCGACCCCGCGTCGCCCACCGGGACGACCGGACCGCCGACCGCCGTGCTGGCGAAGGCCCTCACCGAACTGGGCTTCTCAGCAAGCGCCCTGCCCACCGGGACCGCCCCGACCGCCGCGAAGATCGATGAGGCGGTGGCGGCGGCGAGCGGCAAGGACGCGGTGATCGTCGGTACGTACAACGTCTCGGCGACCAGCAGCCAGCGCACCCTGGTGGCCCGGCTCGTCGCGACCGGAGTGCCGGTCATCGCCGTCGCCATCCGCAATCCGTACGACATCGCCCGGCTCGGCGGCGTCGGGGCCGCCCTCGCCACGTACTCCTGGACCGATGTCGAGCTGCGGGCCGCCGCCCGGGTGATCGCGGGCCGCGCCGGTCCCGAGGGGCGGCTGCCCGTGCCCGTACAGCGCGCGGACGATCCGACCCGGGTGCTGTACGAGACCGGCTACGGCCTGTCGTACGACTGACGTAGGCGAACCGGGCACGCTCCCCCCTCTCACTCCCGGCAATTGTCCCGAAGTACCCCGTACGTCTGGCGTGCGCCCGCCTCGGCGGGTCACGCTGGACGGACCGGCCCGATGCTCGGAGGGCCGGTGGGGTTCGGGGGGTACGTATGCGCGGACAGCGGCGGCCGGCGGGGGCCGTGAGCGCACTGGTACTGGTACTGACGGTCGCGCTCACCGCCGCCTGCCAGCAGGCGACGGGACGCACGGGCCCGGTCGGCGACAGCAGCGTCACCGGCCCCGCCCCCCTTCCGTCGGGATACGGCCTGATCTTTCTGGGCCCCGGCGACTGCGGCTCGCGCGGGCGCGACTTCCGTGAGGTGCCGTGCGGCAGCGAGAAGGCGGCCGCCCGGGTCATCGGCCGGTTCGGGGGGCGCCCTTCGGACGGACCCGCCTGCCCCGCGGCCACCGACTTCGTCCTGCACATCTCCGAGAGCCGCCCGGCCGCGGACGAGGACGGCGACGGCTCGGTCGGGCAGGGGTACGCCTGTATGCGCAATCTGGAGCCGCCGCACCCGGGCGATCCGGGCGGGGGCGGTGGTCCGCACACCGTCGTGGGCGACTGCGTCTACAACGCGAGCAAGGGCCAGGTGAAGGAGACGGCCTGCGACGGATCGGGCACGCGGGCCCCGCAGTTCAGGGTGGCGTCCGCGGTGAGCAGCCGGACGCAGTGCCCGCCGTCCACGGCGCTCTATGTCCAGCTGCGCGGGGAAACGCCGGTGGGCTGCGCCCGCCGCGTGTGAGGAACACGCGCGGCGGGCACAGCCCACTCGGCCACAGCCTTCTGCCAGGCCCTGTCCGGGCGAACCGGACGGAGGCTACGGCCTCAGCGTCGGCTCCCGCTCGATGTCCCGCTTGTCGAGCTTCGCGTCGTACGTGGTCAGCGGCTTCGCCTTCGCCGCGTCCTCCTGCACGGCGGCCGGGGCGACGCCCGCCCACTTCAGGATCGAGGCCGTGGCCTTCGCCTTCTGCTCCGCCACCAGACCGGCCACATTGGCGCCGTGGTTGGCGCCGGGCGCGACGTACACATAGCTGTCGCGCGCGGTCCTGCCGAGCCTGAACTGCTCAGCACCCCAGGGGTCGTTCTGGCCGTAGACGAACATCATCCGCCGGGCGTTGTGCCGCACCCAGCTGTCGACGTCGTCCATCACCCACGGCTTGAAGTGCATCGGGATGTCCCGCGGCACAAAGTTCCGCGGCGGCTGGTACCCGTACCGGCTCAGGTTGCCCAGGTGCGGCTGCTTGATGTCGGGCGAACCCAGCTCGGTGCCTGCCTGGTAGTAGTACGGCGTGTACGTCCCCAGGCCCTGGTCGGTGTAGAAGGAGAAGCCGGAGATCGCGTCGATGGAGTCGTAGATCTCCTGGTCGGTGGCGGTGGCGGCGACCGGGATCGCCTCGCAGTCCGCCACCAGGCTGTACTGCCAGAAGGCCCAGACGTAGTCGAGGACGACGGCCTCGTACGCCTTGTCGAGGCTGCCGACGGTCGTGAAGGTGTAGCCCTCGGTGGCCGCGGCGGCCTGGTACCTGGCCTCCAGCGGCTCGCGGCGCACCAGCGCCTCGCGCTGGACCGCGTTGAGCTTGTCCCGGCACTCCTTGGTGCCGACCTTCGTGAAGAACCGGTCGTACGCCGAGTCCTCCTGGTTCACCACGTCGTTGGGCGCGACGTACGCGACGATGCCGTCCATGTCACGCGGGTAGAAGCGCTCGTAGTACGTGGCGGTCATGCCGCCCTTGGAACCGCCCGTGGCGAGCCAGTTCTTGGCGTAGACCTTCTTCAGCGCCGTGAAGACGCGGTGCTGGTCGCTGGCGGCCTGCCAGATGTCCAGCTTGGACCAGTTGGCCGGGTCCGGCCTGGAGGGGGTGAAGAACCGATACTCCAGGGAGACCTGGTTGCCGTCGATGATCGCCGTCGGCTCACTGCGGCGCGGCGTGGTGCTCACGTTGTAGCCGGAGGTGAAGAAGACGGTGGGGCGGTTGGTGTCCTTGTGCAGCAGGGTGATCCGCTGCTTGAACGTGCCCTTGTCCGGGTGCCGGTGGTCGACCGGCTGTGTGTAGTTGAGGACGAAGTACCGGTAACCCGGGTACGGCTTCTCCTCGATGAGACTCATGCCCGGGATCGCGAGGATCCGGTCCTTGATGTCCGTGCCGGTCGCCGGCTCCGCGGCGGTAGCCGCCCCGGCCGTCGAACCGGCCGCACTCACGGTGCCTATGAGCACCACGAGCGTCAGCAGCCATCTGAGCGCCTTGCGCATTCACCCTCCCCTTGATTCACAAGCGGTCGCGGTGAACCTAGCGGTGGCAATGCCCGGCCCGCCAGCCCCAGTTGGTCAGCAGAGGATCCAGCCGGTCGAGCGCGCCGTGCCGGAGATGGCGCCGGTGGCCCGTACACAGCGGTTGAGGGCATGGACGGTGACGGGTCCCGCCTGGCGGGTGAAGGTGCCCTTGTCCACGGCGGCGCGGCCGCCGCGCGCCTGGAGCGAGACCGACATGGCCCGCCTGGCGCCGGGCTTCCGGGCGAGAGTGACGGCGCAGGCGTAGTGCCCGGACTTGTAGACGCGCACCTCGCCGCCGGCGAACTTCACGGTCTTCTGCAGCCGCCCGGCGCAGGGGGCGGACGATGTCGCCCACGCGTCCTGGGCGCCGGGACCGGCCAGCGTGAGGGCGGCCGCGGTCATGAACACGGCGCAGCCCTGCGCGAGCAGCCGCCCGAGCCTTCTGTTTCCCGCACCACCGAACACTCTTACTCCCCCTCGCCACTGTCCCGTACATGCGTACGACGCAGTGGCGGCCCACATGGTTGCCACTCGGCTGCGGCACCCACGGAATCGTCACACCGCCGCGGGTTCGTCCTCACCTATGAAGGTCCGCCACAGCGCCGCGACCCCTCCTGTTCGCCGCCCTCGCAATTGCTCGGCCCCTGGGGGCCTCACAAGCTTCGGCCGACTGGCCGGACTCCGTCCGGCCGTCGCATCGCACCCCTCACACCGCCGCGGGTTCGTCCTCACCTATGAAGGTCCGCCACAGCGCCGCGTACCGGCCGCCGAGCGCCAGCAGTTCGTCGTGCGTGCCGTCCTCGACCGCCTGTCCGGCGTCCATCAGGATCACCCGGTCCGCGCGGGCCGCCGTGGTCAGGCGGTGTGCCACGACCAGCGTGGTGCGCCGGCCAGTGAGGCGGTCCGTGGCCTGGTTGACCTGGGCCTCGGTGGCCAGGTCCAGGGCCGCGGTCGCCTCGTCGAGCAGCAGGATGTCCGGGTCGACGAGCTCGGCGCGGGCCAGGGCGATCAGCTGGCGCTGGCCGGCCGAGAGATTCCGGCCGCGCTCGGAGACCTCGTGGAGGTAGCCGCCGTCCAGGGTGGCGATCATGTCGTGGGCGCCGACGGCACGGGCCGCGGCCTCCACCTCGGCGTCGCTCGCGCCGGGGCGGCCGTACGCGATGGCGTCCCGGACCGTGCCCTCGAAGAGGTACGCCTCCTGGGGGACGACGCCGAGGCGGTGCCGGTATGCCGTCAGATCGAGCTCGCGCAGGTCCCGGCCGTCCGCGGTGATTCTGCCGCTCGTCGGGTCGTAGAACCGCGCGACCAGCTTGACCAGCGTCGACTTGCCCGCGCCGGTCTCGCCGACGAAAGCGACGGTCTGGCCGGCCGGGATCCGCAGATCGATGCCGGTGAGGGCCTCCTCGGGCGCGTCGGAGGCTCCGTAGGCGAAGTCGACGTTCTCGAAGGCGATGTCGCCGCGCAGCGAGAGCACGTCGAGGGGTTCCTTCGCCTCGGCGGTCGATGTCGGCTCCTGGAGCAGCTCCTGGATACGGCCCAGCGAGACCGTCGCCTGCTGGTAACCGTCGAAGACCTGGGAGAGCTGCTGCACCGGCGCGAAGAACAGATCGATGTAGAGGAGGAACGCGACCAGGGCGCCGGTGGTGAGGGTGCCCGCCTCGATCCGGCCCGCGCCCACGATCAGCACGGCCGCGGCGGCCACCGACGACAGCAGCTGCACGAAGGGGAAGTAGACGGAGATCAGCCACTGGCCGCGCACGCGGGCCCGGCGGTAGCTGTCGCTGCGGGCGGCGAACCGGTCCCGGCCGTCGCGCTCGCGCCGGAACGCCTGGACGATCCGCAGCCCGGACACGGACTCCTGGAGGTCGCCGTTGACGACGCTGATGCGCTCGCGGGCCAGCTCGTACGCCTTCACGCTCTTGCGGCGGAAGAAGAACGTGCCGACGATCAGCAGCGGCAGGGTCGCGAAGACCACCAGCGCCAGCTGCAGATCGATGAAGAGGAGCGCGACCATGATGCCGAAGAAGGTGACGACCGAGACGAACGCGGTGACCAGTCCGGTCTGCAGGAACGTGGACAGGGCGTCCACGTCCGTCGTCATACGGGTCATGATCCGGCCGGTCAACTCGCGCTCGTAGTAGTCGAGTCCGAGCCGCTGGAGCTGCGCGAAGATCTTCAGACGCAGGGAGTAGAGAACGCGCTCGCCGGTGCGGCCCGTCATCCGGGTCTCGCCGATCTGCGCGGCCCACTGCACGAACACCGAGACCAGCGCGAGGGCGGAGGCCGCCCAGACCGCGCCGAGCGCGAGCTGTGTGACGCCCTGGTCGATGCCGTGCCGGATCAGGACGGGGAGCAGCAGCGACATGCCCGCGTCGATGGCGACCAGCAACAGGCTGACGAGCAGCGGCAGTCCGAAGCCGCGCAGCAGCCGGCGCAGCCCGTACGACTGCTCGGCCCGTACGGCGCGCGCCTCGTCGATCTCGGGGGTGTCGGTGGCCGGCGGCAGCGCCTCGACCTGGGCGAGCAGTTCGGGGGTGGCGCCGGGGGCCGCGGACTCTCCGGTGTTCTCCTCACGTACCCACAGCCGGGGCGTGATGCCGCGCTCGACGTCGAACTCGGCGTCGAGCTCGTCCCGTACGGTGTGGTCCTCCCGCGGTTCGGGTCCAAGGACGTCCGACGGAGTCGAGTGTCCCGGCGATACGCCGCCGAGCTCGTCCGGGTCGGTCAGCAGCCGCCGGTACAGCGCCGAGCTCCGCACCAGCTCCTCGTGGGTGCCGATGCCGGCGAGCCGGCCGCCGTCCAGGACGGCGATCCGGTCGGCGAGGTTGAGGGTGGAGCGCCGGTGGGCGATCAGCAGGGTCGTACGCCCCGCCATGACGCCGCGCAGGGCCTCGTGGATCTCGTGCTCGACGCGCGCGTCAACGGCGGAGGTGGCGTCGTCGAGGAGCAGCAGCCGGGGGTCGGTGAGGATCGCGCGGGCGAGCGCGATGCGCTGGCGCTGGCCGCCGGAGAGGGTGAGGCCGTGCTCGCCGACCTTGGTGTTGTAGCCGTCCGGCAGCTCCGCGATGAAACGGTCGGCCTGGGCGGCGCGCGCCGCGGTGTCGATCTCCTCGTCGGTCGCGTCTGGCTTCCCGTACGCGATGTTCGTGCGCACGGTCTCGGAGAAGAGGAAGCTGTCCTCCGGCACGAGCCCGATGGCGGCCCGCAGCGAGTCGAAGGTCAGCTCGCGCACATCGTGGCCACCGACGAGGACCGCGCCGTGCAACACGTCGTAGAAGCGCGGCAGCAGCAGCGAGACGGTGGACTTGCCGCTGCCCGACGAGCCGACGACCGCGACGGTCTCGCCCTGCCGGATCTCCAGCGAGAAGCCGTCGAGGACCGGGCGCTCCTCGTCGTAGCCGAAGGTCACATCGTCGAACTCGACGGTCGCGGGCGCGTCCGCCGGCAGCTCCTTCGTGCCTTCCCGCATCGTCGGCTCGGTGTCGACCAGCTCCAGTACACGCTCCACGCCGGCGCGCGCCTGCTGTCCTACGGTCAGCACCACGGCGAGCATCCGGACCGGGCCGACGAGCTGAGCGAGATAGGTGGAGAAGGCGACGAACGTACCCAGGGTGATCTGGCCGCGTGTGGCCAGCCAGCCACCGAGCGCCAGCATCGCGACCTGCCCGAGCGCGGGGACGGCCTGGAGGGCCGGGGTGTAGCGGGAGTTGAGTCTGATGGTGCGCAGCCTGCCCGCGAAGAGCTTGCGGCCGACCTCGCGCAGCTTGCCGGTCTCCTGGTCCTCCTGGCCGAAGCCCTTGACCACGCGTACGCCCGAGACGGCACCGTCGACGACGCCCGCGACGGCGGCCGCCTGGCTCTGCGCGTACCAGGTGGCGGGATGCAGCCGGGTGCGGCTGCGCTTGGCGATGAACCAGAGGGCGGGAGCGACGGCGATCGCGATCAAGGTGAGCGGCAGCGACAGCCACGCCATGATCACCAGGGAGATGAGGAAGAGCAGGATGTTCCCGATGGTCATCGGGAGCATGAAGAGCAGGCCCTGGATGAGCTGAAGGTCGCTGGTCGCGCGGCCGACGACCTGTCCGGTGGACAGCTCGTCCTGCTTCCGGCCGTCGAGGCGGGTGATCGTTCCGAATATGTCGGTACGGAGATCGTGCTGGACATCCAGCGCGAGGCGGCCGCCGTAGTAGCGGCGGACAAAGGTGAGGGCGTAGACGACGAGGGCCGACGCGATCAGCAGCCCGGTCCAGAGACCGATGGAACCTGTGCTGTCACCGATCACGTCGTCGATGACGACTTTGGTGATCAGCGGGACGAGCGCCATGACGGCCATACCGGCCAGCGAGGACCCGAGGGCGAGCACGACATTGCGCCGGTACCGCCAGGCGTAACCGGCCAGCCGCCGCGCCCACCCCTGATTCGCCGCCGCCACGTGATGCCTCCCGTTTTTTCTGATCTACCGGAAGACACCAACGCGGGGAGCAGCGGATTTCATCCCGCCGCAACAAATCCGGGACCAGGACAGGTCTCAGGTCCTAGGACTCGGCACGGCCGTGATCAGCGGGACGGCGGGCGACTGGGGGGACGCCGGGACCGCTTCCTGGGGCGCTGCGGGCGGCACGAAGGCCGTGAGCGCGGACGCCGCGGGGTTGAGGTCCTTGTGGATCGCGCGGGCGACCGCCTGGATGGTGTTCACGCCGTCTTTCATGGTGGCGTTGTCCTGGGTGAGGACGGTGATCGTGTAGTCGTGGCCGTTGCCGGTGAAGGCGCCGATGCTGTGCACGCGCCAGCCGTGCGTGGCCCGCGACAGCCAGCCGTTCTTCACCTGGACGGTGGCGGTTGCCGGTGCCCCGGCCGGGGTGCCCCAGCGCTGGGAGGTGATGACTTTGCTCATCAGCTTGAGGGCGTACGACCGGTTGGCGTCGCTGAGCACGGTGTTCTTCACGGTCAGCGCGGCGAGCTGCTTCTGCTCGTCACGCGCGTTGATCTGGGTGAGTCCCCAGTAGCCGTTGGCGCCGGGGACGGTCTGCGTCATTCCGGCCGCCGTGAGGAAGCGCTTGATCTTGGTGGTGCCGAGCTGCTTCCACAGCGCGCTGGTGGCGGCGTTGTCCGACTTCGTGATCATGTCGCTCGCCAGAGTGAACTCACGCTGGGTGAATCCGCGCTTCTGGATCTGCGCTTCCTGCAGGAGAGCGGCGAGCACGGTCACCTTGACCACGCTGGCCGAGTCGTACTTCTGGTCCGGACGCAGCACACAACTGGTCTTGCTGACCCGGTCGTTGAGCAGCACGGCGGTCGTCGACCGGCGGCCGGCGAGCGCCGCGGTGATGTCGGCGGTGAGCTTGGCGGCGAGGCCCGCCTTCTGCGAGGTGCAGGCGACCTGCGGTGTCGCGGCGGCCGCGGGCGCCGTGGCCGCGGCGAGTGGCACGAGCGTCGCGGCGGCCAGGACTGCGGCGGCGCCACGTGCGCGGCGCGCGGCGCGGCCGCGTACTCGGTGGTGAGTCATGGAGGCTTTCCCGTCCCCTGTGTGACCTGGTGCGGGTGCGCCTTTCCGGGGCACCCGCACCACATGACTAACGGCCGGCTGAAAAGTTGTACGAAGTTCTGCAACGGGTCGGCTTCCCGCGAAGGGCGTCGGCTCAGTGGCGCGGCAGCCGCACGGTCAGCCGGTAGAAGCGGGTGATCTGGGTGGCGTTCTGGTTGTCGTCGCTGGCGAGCAGGAGGCGGAGCCGCCCGCCCGGGGCGTGCCCGGTCACGGCCAGGGCCTCGATGTTGTCGAGCAGCGGATTGGGCTGGGGCTGCTTGGCGGGGGCGTCGAGGGAGGGGCAGTCGACGAGGTCCGCGAGCAGGGTCCTGCGTACCAGCCGGACGCCGTCCTGCTCCTTGAGGTACTCGACGGAGCTGACGTCCGAGGCGTCGCTCAGGTCGGCGAGATAGAGGCGCACTGTGTTGCCGACGCCCGCCGTGAAGCCGCGCTCGAGAACGAGCAGCCGGCCGTCCCCGGTGGCCGTGGACTCGCTGATGCTGAGGCCGGTGTCGGTGCGGTAGCCGTACTGCGCCGAGGGCCTGAAGTCGCGCTGCGGGCCGGACCGCCACCAGGTCTGCAGCCGCCTGATCCCGGCATCGTCACCGGCGAGCGGGCCCTCCATGGCGGCGACGAGGGTACGGCCGCCGGGCTGGAGGGTCAGCCCCTCGAAGGTCTGGTTCCGGCCGGCGCGTCCGGCCGGGGCGACCCGCAGGGCCTGGGGCACGGGGAGGCTGCCGAGCAGGGTGCCGTCTTGGCCGTAACGGCGTACGGAGGGCTCGGTCTCGGAGCTGATCAGCCGGCTGCCGTCCCGCTCGACGACGAGTCCCTCGGAGTCGAGCTGCGCGCCCTGCTCGTCGGCGAGATGTGCGACGGTGCGCGGCGCGTAGGTCCGCGCGTCCAGCGTGAACAGCTCCGACCGGTCGGACAGCGCGGCGATCCGGCCGCGGCCGTCGAGGGCGAGGGCGGAGAAGTTGCCGACGAAGGTGCCCTGGAACTCGGTCTTGTCGAGCGCGTCGGAGTAGCCGTCGATGACCACGCTCGGCGAGCAACTGCTCGTCCGGGGCTGGGAGTTGGCGGGCCCGGTGGCGGCCACGCAGGTGGCCACCGCCAGACCGGCGGTGACGGAGGCGAGTACGGTTCGCAGGCGCATGGCGTCACGGTAGGACGCGACGGGTTGAGCCCGGGCGGACTCCCCGTGAACGTTCGGCCGTCCCGCGCCGGGGTCAGGCGTCCGTCCAGCCCACGGGTCAGGCGTCCCGTCGGTGGAGCGACTGCCACCCCGCCCACAGCGCCGCCGCGACCCAGATCCCGAGGACACCGAGACCGGTCCACGGCCCGAGGACGCCGGTCGACTCCTGCAGCAGTGCCTGCCGGCCCGCCCGGTCGGGCAGGAACTCGACGACGCTGTCGTCCTGCGATACGTCCCCGATCACGAACGACACCATGAGCAGGAACGGGATGAGGATGCCCATGACCGCGGGTCCGCTGCGCAGCACCGCCGCAAGTCCCGCCGAGAACAAGGTGATCAGCGCCAGATAGATCCCGCAGCCGACGACTGCGCGCAGGGCGCCCGGGTCCCCGATACCGACGCCGCGGTCGCCGAGGAAGGCCTGTCCCGCGAGGAAGCAGGTGACGCTCGTGGCCAGGCCCACGAGGAGCGCCAGGCCGCCGATGACGGCGAGCTTGGCCGCGTAGAGGACACCTCTGCGCGGGACGACGGCCAGCGAGATGCGGATGGCGCCGCTCTTGTACTCCCCCGCGACGGCCAGGGCACCGAAGCAGATGGCCGCGATCTGGCCGAAGTCGATGCCGAAGAAGGAGGAGAGGAGCGGGTCGAAGTCGGGCTTCGCCGTCTCCTCGGTGCTGAGCGTGGCACTCAGCAGCAGTGAGAAGCCGACGGTGGCGAGGAAGACGGACGCGAGCGTCGCACCGAGCGAGCGTACGGAGCGGATCTTGAGCCACTCGGAGTGGACAACGGGCGCGAACGACGACGTGGACGTGAACGACGACGTGCTGGACGACGTGAGGGACACGGTCATACCTCCTGGCCCACGGCCGGACGGGGTGCCGCGAACTCGGTCTCGTCCGCGGTGAGCGCGAGATAGGCCTGTTCCAACGTGGCCTCCTCGTCGGCGAGTTCAAGGATCGGGATGCCTTCGTGTGCGGCGAGGGGCCCGATGTCCGCCACCTTCGCGCCTTCCACGGTCCAGCGGCCGTCCGCCCCCTCGACGGGCGTGAAGCCCTTGCCCCTCAGGGCCGTGCGCAGCCGCTCGCCCTCGGTCGTGCGCAGCCGCACGCGCGGTGTGGTCCGCGCGTCGATGAAGTCCTGCATGCCGGTGTCGGCGAGCAGCCTGCCCCTGCCGAGGACGACGAGATGGTCGGCGAAGGAGGCTGTCTCGTTCATCAGATGGCTGGAGACGAGGACTGCCCTGCCCTCGCGGGCCAGTCGGCGCATCAGTTCACGGATCCAGATGATGCCCTCCGGGTCCAGTCCGTTGGAGGGCTCGTCCAGCATCAGCACCTCGGGGTCGCCGAGCAGGGCCGCGGCGATCCCGAGGCGCTGGCGCATGCCGAGCGAGAACGTCCTGATCCTCCGGGCCGCGACGCTTGCGATCCCGGCCTGCTCCAGCACGGCGTCCACGCGAGGGGCCCCGATCCGGTTGGCGGCGGCGAGGATACGCAGATGGTCGCGGGCGGTACGGGAGCCGAGGGCCGCCTGCGCGTCGAGCAGCGCGCCGACGTGGCGCAGCGGTTCGCCGATCGCGGCGTACGCCCGCCCGCCGATGGTGGCGGTGCCCGAGGTGGGCCGGTCCAGGCCGAGGACCAGACGCATGGTGGTGGACTTGCCGGCGCCGTTCGGCCCGAGGAAGCCGGTGACCCTGCCGGGCCGCACGCTGAAGGTCAGCCCGTCCAAGGCGCGGGTCGTCCCGTACTCCTTGGTGAGTTCTGTGACGTCGATGCTGGTCATGGCTCCAGCGTGGCCGCGGGGCGGTGGCCGGGGCCTCCCCCGCCGGTGGAGATCGCCTCCCCCGTGCGGGGGAGCCGTGGGCAGAGGGGCGCTGACACGATGACGGAATGCTCCGCTTCGTGCGCCCGCTGACCCGCTCGGTGACCTACACCCGCTGGCTGCATCTGTTCATCGGCGTGATCGTCTGGGGCATGTGGCTGTTCGTCGACACCGAGCGGCCGTACGTACCGGTCGTGCTGCTGGGGCTGTTGGGGCTCATTCCGGCGGTGCGGCTGGCCGAGGGGCTGCAGGCACGGCTGCTGCTCTCCCCGCACGGATACGCGGAGTCGGCCTCGGGTATAGCCGCCGAGTCGTCCGCCACCTGGGCGGACCGGTGGCGGACAGCCCTGTGGATGGAGATCCGGCTGGCACTTGGCCTGCTCACCGGATACCTCACGGCGAACCTGCTCGGGCTGTCCGTGGATCTGGCCATGGCCGCGGGCGGCGGCACCGGCGAGGGCGAGCTGATCGACGTGCCGGGCCACCACTGGTGGTACGCGCTGCTCGCTCCGCTGCCGATCGCCGCTCTGCTGGCGGCCGTTGTGGGACTCGGGGAGCTGATCACAGCCATCGCGCGGCGGCTGCTCGGCCCGTCGGCGGCGGAGCGGCTCGCCGCCCTGGAGGAGCGCACCGAGCAGCTGCTGGAGCGGAACCGCATCGCCCGGGAGCTGCACGACTCGATCGGCCACGCTCTGACGGTGGCGGTGGTGCAGGCGGGCGCGGCCAGGACGGCAGGCAGTACGGAGTTCACCGACCGTGCGCTGAGTGCCATCGAGGAGACCGGCCGGGCGGCGCTGGAGGACCTGGAGCGCGTACTCCTGGTGCTGCGGGAGTCCGGCAGGCCCGCGAGCCGGCGTCCGACGCTCACCGACGCGGACCGGCTGCTGGAGTCCGCGCGGGCCTCCGGCGCCAAGGTCGACGCCGAGGTGACGGGTCCCGTGGAACAGCTCCCGGGCCCGGTCTCCCGGGAGGGCTACCGCATCGTGCAGGAGGCGCTGACGAACGTACTGCGGCACGCGGGCCCGGTCACGACGCGCGTACGGATCGCCGTCGCGGACGGCCGTCTTGAACTGGAGGTCGCCAACCCCCTTCCGGGACCGGTCACTTCGACCGGCCGCGGCAGCGGGCTGCGCGGCATCCGCGAACGGGCGGCGCTGCTCGGCGGCAAGGCCGACACCGGTCCGTACGACGGCGAATGGCGGGTCCACGTCGGACTTCCCCTGGACGGCCTACGCTGACCGGGTGCCGATCACTGTTCTGCTTGTCGACGACGAACCGCTCGTACGGGCGGGGCTGCGCGCCGTGCTCGAGGCCCAGCCGGACATCGAGGTCACCGGCGAGGCGGCGGACGGCGCCGCCGTGATCCCCCTGGTGCGGCAACTGCGCCCCGATGTGGTGGCGATGGACGTCCGGATGCCGCTCCTCGACGGCATCGAGGCCACCCGCGCGGTGCTGCGTACCGTCGACGACCCGCCCAAGATCCTGGTCATCACGACCTTCGAGAACGACGAATACGTCTACGAGGCCCTGCGCGCCGGCGCCGACGGCTTCCTGCTCAAGCGGGCCCGCCCCGCGGAGATCGTGCACGCGGTGCGCCTGGTCGCGGAGGGCGACTCCCTGCTCTTCCCGGCGGCGGTGCGTTCCCTGGCCGCGGAGTACGGCAGCCGGGCCGCCCGCGCGGCGATGGAACGCGCGGCACTGACCGAGCGCGAGGCGGCGGTGCTGCGGCTGATGGCACGCGGACTGTCGAACGCGGAGATCGCCACGCAGCTCGTGGTGGGCACCGAGACGGTCAAGACCCATGTGAGCGCGGTCCTGTCCAAACTGGGCGCGCGGGACCGCACACAGGCGGTGATCGCGGCGTACGAGTCGGGGTTCGTGGCACCCGCCTGAGAGTTGAGACGGCCATGCGCAGGGACATCGCCCTCACGGGCGCGAGGAGATCAGCGAGCCTCCGCCAACCGGTCGGCGAGGAGCAGTGCCAACGGCCCGGCGGGGAGGAGGAAGCGCCCATTGAACGCCGCCGTGATCGCGTCGCTCACAGGCCACCAGGCGAGCTTGAAGCCCTCCTCGGTGGGAGTGAGCTCCTGCGGGCCGCACGTCAATTGGTGAGCTACGAAGAGGTGGACACGCGCCGTCGAGTCGAGGGTCATGGCGTACGAGCCGAGCGACCCCCACGACTCGGCGGTGATGCCGGCCTCTTCACGCAGCTCTCGGCGTGCACATTCCTCCGGGGTCTCACCGTCTTCCCTCCGCCCGCCCGGCAAGAACAGGTACTCGCCGCCGTGGCGGGAGAAGTCGGAGCTCAGGAGGGCCACCATGCCATCAGCGTTGAGGGCGACCACAACGGAAGCGTCGCGTACCGGCCCGCGGCCTTGGATGTCGTCGCTCATGCCTGGCGAGGATAGCGGCCATCAGCGCACCATCGCCGCGAACGGCACGTTCATAACGACCGGGTGAGCGATGCCCCGGCCGTGGAATCCGTCTTCGCCGAAAGCGTCGCCGTGGTCGGCGCACATGATGATCAGCCAGCGTTGCTTCGCCGTAAGGGCGGAGATCAGGCGCCCGAGGTGGTCGTCGGCGTAGGCGAGCGCGGCACGCTGGGACGCGAGAGTGTCTCGGCTGTCGCCGAGGTAGTGGCCGTGAGGTACGTGAGTGGCCGAGACGTTGACGAAGAGGTACAGCGGGCGGCCGTCGTACTTCGCGGCGATCTGTAGGGCCTGGTCGACCTGGTGGCGCGTGGAGTCCATCTCGGGCGAGCAGAACTCGGGCCGCCAGTGGTCCTCATCGAACATGTCGGGCAGGACGGAGCCGAGCGGCGTCTCGCGCGAGAAGTAGGTGACGCCGCCCATGCAGACGCTTCGGTAGCCGTGCTCCGCGAGGCCGTTGAGGAGGTTCGACGCCTCGAAGACGAACGTCTCCTTGGCGACCGTCTTGAAGGCAGGCGGGCGACACTCCCAGAGGCGCGGCGGCTGCTCGGGCTGCGGCAGCTTGGGCAAGAACCCGGAGAAGAACGCCATGTGCGCTGGGAGCGTGAAACTGCCGGGTGTGTGTCGACGCTCCCAGCCTCCCTCGGGCAGCAGGCTCGCCATACGTGGCGTCAGCCCGTCGTCGAGAGCGTTGCGGGCCACGTCGTACCGCAACGAGTCGAGGGTGAGGAACAGGATGCTGGTACCGGTCCGGATGATCTCGGCTGCGTCGATCACTCCTCCACCCCTTCCTCGGCCACCTGCCGGGAGTACTGCTCCACTCGCCCCTTGGACCGGTCATTGACGGGGATCGGCACATGATCCTCGGCGATCATTCGGCGAATCCGGGCCAGCCCAGCTTCCTCGCCGAGCGGCTGCCCTTCACGGTCGTACAGCGAGATCCTGACCGTCTCGGCGCCGTCATCGCCGACCGTCGTGGTGACCAATGCGCCTGGTACGGAGCCCAGCTCCTTCATGGTCCGGATCAGCGAGGCCTCGTCGGCTACACGGAGGTCGGCGACGGTGCAGGCGAAGTGCTGGGCGTTGATGGCGCCCCGGCACAGACGCTCGTAGAACGTGGCGCTGGTCCCGTGGCCGTCATGAGCGACGGCGATTCGGTTGGCCTTGGCCGTGACGACGAGGCAGGCGCCCACCCACCAGCCAACGCCTTCGTGGATCTCAACTGGGAACTGGCCTATGACGGCGCCGTCGAGGACAACAGCATCGGTGTTGATGGGGTTAAGCACCTTTGCCCTCCAGGTGAGCAATGACCCATTCAGCGAGATCGTCGGGCGTCTTGGCGTCGGTGTCGACGACAACGGCCGTACTGTCGGCGGCCCCCACCGCCTCGAAGTTGGCCAGCAGTTGCGCCAGTCGTCCGGGGACTGCGAAGAGGTCGGTGTCGTCCTGCTTCGTGTCCGGCTTGCCGGCCATTCGCTCGCGCAGGACCGACTCTGAGCAGCGCAGGTAGAACGTGTGGGTAGGGACCTCCAAATACGGCCGGAAGGGCTCCACGAGCTCGGTGACCGCTTCTGTCTGCAAGCCATGCACGGCGGCGTGGCACGCGATGACCGAGGAGATGTAGCGGTCGGCGACCACAGTTCCGATCATCCTGGATTGGCGGATGGAGTCGGCGGCGTGGAGGACCCCCGAGAGGTAGAAGGCGAACTGCGGCAGGGGCCGCAGCCATCTGTTCGCTGTCGAAGACCAGCCGGAGTGCGGCATCGGGAGCGTGTGCAGTTCGGTCGCTTGCAAGCGCTTGGCCAAGGTTGCGGCGAGCGTCGACTTCCCTATCCCGGAGACACCTTCGAGGACGACGAACGGGCTGCGGGGGCCGTCGCAGTCGACGGGCAGATACGGATGCGAAATCATAGAGTCCCCTCGGTGAACGAGGTGATGTGCCCGGCAACGACTTCCGCGAGCCGGGCCGGGTCAGCCAGGAGTTCTTTGATGTCCAGGCGCAGGTCATCGCGGAGCAAGCAGGGCTGGATGCCACCGTCGTGGTCAACTCGCAGCGCCCAGAAGCCCTCGACGCACGTGGTCCGAAGTTGGCAGGTGCCGCACTGACCGACGTGGTGGCGCCCGAGGTTGCGGTGGATGACATCGATCTCGACGCCATCGATTCTGAAGACCCGGCGGCCCTGCCCGACGCCAGCCACTTCGGTGTGCTCGTCGCTGGTCAGCGTGCGCAGGTAGGTGACGATCTCGTCGGCCGACACGGCTGAAGATGCCCGACCTTCGTTGAAGCCGGTGCCAACGAGCTCGATGAACTGCATTGGCATCCGCCGCTCCAGCGCGAAGTCAAGGATTTGCCCGACCTCGTGGGCGTTCTCCCTCTGAAGGACGGTGTTCAGCTCCACCCGCTCGAAGATCTCCCGCGCGGTCTCGATGCCGTCGAGAACCGCGTTGATCCCGATGCGGGTTCCGGCAATGGCCTGCAAGGACTCGTCGGAGAAGTAGTGCAGGGACACCTTCACCTTGTCCAAGTACGTCTTGGACAGCCACGACCGATGCGTACGTACACGTGTGCCGTTGGTGATCAAGGTGTACGAGGCGTCCGCGCCGGGCTCGGGAAGTTGCTCCAACACGGGGCGGGCCACGGGGGAGGTCAGGGGTTCGCCGCCAGTGAAGTAGACGCGCTTCAGTCCTGCTTCCATCAGGGAGGTGATGAGTGCGAGGTGCCCCTCCGGGTCGAGTCCGCGGGGGCGCGGCTGCTGCGACCGGTCCTGCCGGGTCAGCGGGGGCGGTACGTCGCCCTCGTTGTGGCAGAACCAGCAGGCGATGTTGCAGCGAGGGGTGAAGGACACCCTGAGCTGGCCACGAAGAGCGGCAAAGTTCTGCAAGGCGGTCCAGTCGACTTCGGGCGTAGCAATGGAAACCTGAGCAGTGCGCACGGCAACCTCCTCGGAGGGAGCGGACTCGCTTTGGACGGCAACGGCGATGGCCGGGCTACTCGCCGTTGATGAGCTTCAAGAGGGTCTGTAGGTGGCGTGTGACCTGCCCACGCGCCAGGTCGAGTCATGGGGGAAGGTCAAGACCTTTTGGCTGGCGACCCGGCGGCGCGCCTGCGACGGCAGGCTCGACGGTGGCTCATGCTCAGCCTGTGCTCGACACTCGCCACCGTGGCCACGGATCCTCCAGCGCCTTGTAGGCGCAAGTCGTCTGCGAGGTCTCTTCAGTGGATGGAGCGTGACCTCAACCTTGAGTCACCAGCTTGGCGCGCACAGTGACGCGGTCTGAATGTCGTCCCGCTGTCGTGGCCCTGAAGTTTCACCGAAGTTCGAGCCCGCGCGAGAGCTCGTGGAACAGGCTCGATGGGCGCGACTGCCATGCTGGGGGCATGGCAGAACTCAACGGACGCCCCGTCAGCCTGGATGAGCTCCAAACACTCGCCCTCACCAACTACGGCCACTTCACGAGTCTCCGAGTGGACGAAGGCCGAGTCCGCGGCCTGTCACTTCACCTGGACAGGCTCGCCCGCGACTGTCGAGCCCTGTTCGGAACGGACCTCGACACGGAGCGTGTACGCGAACTCATCCGGCGAATGGCACCGGCCCACGGGTCGATCACGATCCGCGTCACGGTGTTCGACCCGACCACGGACCTGGGGCATCCGGACCACGCCACGGACCCTCGAATCCTCGTCACGCACAGGTCGGCCGCCACCCTGCCTCTCCCACCCCTGCGGGTGCAGTCGTCCTTGTACGTGCGAGATGCTCCCAACGTGAAGAGTGTGGGGCTCTTCGGCCTGCTCCACCATCGGCGCGCGGCCCAGCTCAACGGATTCGACGACGCGCTCTTCGTAGATGGGGGAGAGCGCATCTCCGAGGGCGGCACCTGGAACATCGGCTTCTTCGACGGCGACCAGGTGATCTGGCCGGATGCTGACTGCCTCGTGGGCGTGACGATGCGGCTCCTCCAAGAAGCCCACGAACACCGGGGCGCACCTGTCTCTCTCCGAGACCTCGCTTCCATGGAGGCGGCCTTCGCGACCAACGCCGCCATCGGAGTCCGCGCTATCACGCGCATCGATGACAGGGAAATGCCCGGCGATCACCCCATCATCGACATTCTCCGCAAGGAATACATGGACGTAGCCGGCGACTCCGTCTGATCCGGAAACCGGGCATGGGCTGATGGCTGGGCTCGGTCACGAGAAAGCGGGGACGGGTGGCCACGGTAGAGCGCTGGACCGGCCGAGAGGCCAAAGCATTACGCAAGGCGAAGCGGATGAGCCTTGAAGCGTTCGCGGCTCACCTCGGAGTCAGTGAGCGGACCCTCTCCACGTGGGAACTCCGAGGCGAGACGATAGCCATTCGCGAAGTCAACCAGGCTGCCCTGGACACGTCGTTGAAGGCGTCCAGCCCGGATGTCCACGAGCGGTTCGCCAGCCTCACGGGTGGCTACGAATCGGTCCTGCCGGGACAGAGTCCAAGTGGTACTCATGACCTTCCACAACAACAGCAAGACAGGCACCCAAACGACGGTAAGCAGATGGCCCTCGTCGATGCTGGGGTCTACTTGAGCGGGGGGAGCAACAAGCCTGTCTGGCTCCCCGCCTTCTACATCGACATCTTCCCGGTGACGAACTCCGATTACGCGCGGTTCGTTGCTGCAACGGGACGCCAACCTCCGGAGCACTGGCTCAAAGGGAAGTGCCCGGACACGATCTTCGATCATCCGGTTACCTTCGTTACCTGGCACGATGCGGCGTCGTTCGCCTCGTGGGCGGGTAAGGAGCTGCCGAGTTCTCAACAGTGGGAGAAGGCGGCCAGGGGGGTAAGGGGCAATGTGTATCCATGGGGGAACCAGCCCACACCCGCGAAGTGCAACGCCAGGGAGAGCGGGGTCGGAACCACCACGCCGGTAAGCCGATTCCACAGTGGTGTAAGTCCGTACGGGGTGTACGACATGTGCGGCAACACCTGGGAGTGGTGCAGCACTCGAACCGTTGCCAACCGCTACGAGTTGAAGGCCGGCGCATTCACCAGCCCCTTTTCTCGGTCCACGCCGTCATCGTTCAATGACGCCTCGTCGACCATGCTCGACGACGACACCGGATTTCTGTGCTGCATCGCCGGGGCCGCGCTCCAAGCGCTGTTGAAACCCCGGTCTGCCTGACAAGAAATGAGCCCGTAGTCCTGTGTCTGCGTTGACTCGACACGGCCTGGCCCCGCTGCCCAGGGGGATGCGCAGCGGGGCCAGGGATCGGAGGACGCCTCAGAGATGCGTCGGGGCGAACATCCGCAGGACCGCCGGGAGCACCACCACCGATGGGCCGGGTTCCGTCAGGGCCTTCGCCAGGTCCTCCGTGAGCGACTCCGGGGTGGTGCGGACCGCCGGGACGCCGAAGGACTCCGACAGTGCCACGAAGTCCGGGCGGGACAGCTCCGTCGCCGTCGCCTCGCCGAAGGTGTCCTTCATGTACTCGCGCAGGATGCCGTAGCCGCCGTCGTCCACGATCAGCCAGGTGACCGGGAGTTCGTACTGCTTGGCCGTGGCCAGCTCGGCGATCGAGTACATCGCGCCGCCGTCGCCGGAGACCGCGAGGACCGGACGTGTACGGTCCGCCGCCGCGGCGCCCAGCGCCGCCGGGAAGCCGTAGCCGAGGCCGCCCGCGCCCTGGGCCGAGTGCATGGTGTTCGGGTGGCGGGCGTCGAAGGCCGACCAGGCCCAGTAGGCCAGGATCGTCATGTCCCAGAAGCTGGGGGACGCGTCGGGGAGGGCCTCGCGGACGGAGGCCAGCACCCGCTGTTCCAGGGTGAGGTCCTGGGCCGCGATGCGGGACCCGACCTTGGTCAGGACCGTGCGTACGGAATCGGCGGCCGTCGCGTCCTCCCGTACCGAAACCGTCTCCAGCAGCGCGGAGAGCGCGAGGCGCGCGTCCGCGTGGATGCCGAGGGCCGGGTGGTTGGACTCCAGCTTGCCCGGGTCGGCCTCGATCTGGATGACCCGGCCGCGGGGCGCGAACGTGTGGTAGTTCGAGGACAGTTCGCCCAGGCCCGAGCCGACGACCAGCAGGACGTCCGCCGATTCGAGGAAGTCCGTCGTGTGGCGGTCCTCCAGCCAGGACTGGAGCGAGAGCGGGTGCTCCCACGGGAAGGCGCCCTTGCCGCCGAACGTGGTGACCACCGGGGCGTTCAGCTTCTCCGCCAGCGCGAGCAGCTTGCCGGACGCGTCGGAGCGTACGACTCCGCCGCCCGCGATGATCGCCGGGCGGGCGGCGCGGGACAGCAAGTCGGCCGCCACCGCGGTCAGTTCGGGGCGCGGCACGACATCGTCAGGGGTCGCGTCCATCGCCGTGACCACCGGCAGGGTCGTCCCGGCCAGCAGGACGTCCTGCGGGATCTCCACCCAGACCGGGCCGTGGGGGGCGGTGAGAGCC
Organism: Streptomyces lunaelactis; assembly: GCF_003054555.1. Taxonomy (NCBI): domain Bacteria; kingdom Bacillati; phylum Actinomycetota; class Actinomycetes; order Kitasatosporales; family Streptomycetaceae; genus Streptomyces; species Streptomyces lunaelactis. The sequence goes on from NZ_CP026304.1 coordinate 3,162,107, forward strand.
GACTCCCAGGCCGCTGCGATCGCCGACGGGATCTGGGACTGGGTACGGGCCGTGTGGACGGACTTCACGATGTCGCGGAACGAGGCCTGCTGGTCGGGCAGTTCGTGGAGGTAGCCGTGGCGGCCACCGCCGAGGCCCGCCGTCGGGACCTGGCTGCCGATGGCGAGCACCGGCGCGGAGGCAGCCGCCGACTCCTGGAGCGCGGCCAGCGACATCAGCGCGCCGGGGCCGGTGGAGAGCAGCAGCGGGGCCACCTCGCCCGTCAGCCGGCCGTACGCGTCGGCCGCGAAGCCCGCGTTGTTCTCGACGCGCAGTCCCACGTACGAGAGCGAGGACCGGCGCAGGGCGTCGAACATGCCCAGCGCGTGCTGACCGGGCAGCCCGAAAACGGTCGTCGCGCCGAGACCGGCCAGCGTCTCTACGACGAGGTCGCCGCCGTTGCGCCCTGCCGGGGGGTTCAGCGCGGCCTCGGTCTGCGCCCCGGTCGGGCGCAGAACGAGATCGTGGTCGTGGGTCACTGCGCAGCCTTCGCGGCCGCGATCTGGCGGGACATGATCGTGGTGAGCTCGTACGCCGTGTGGGAGGCGGCGACCGACGTGATCTCGGCGTGGTCGTACGCGGGCGCGACCTCGACGACGTCCGCCGAGACGAGGTTGCAGGAGGCCAGGCCGCGGAGGATCTCCAGGAGCTCGCGGGAGGTCATGCCGCCCGCCTCGGGCGTGCCGGTGCCGGGCGCGTGCGCCGGGTCGAGGCAGTCGATGTCGATGGAGATGTAGAGCGGGCGGTCGCCGATGCGCTGGCGGAGCTGGTCGGCGACCTCGTCGGCGCCGCGCCGGTAGACGTCGGCGGAGGTGACGATGCCGAAGCCCATCTTCTCGTCGTCGGTCAGGTCCTGCTTGCCGTACAGGGGCCCGCGGATGCCGACGTGCGAGAGCGCCTCGGTGTCGAGGATGCCCTCCTCGACGGCCCGGCGGAACGGCGTGCCGTGCGTGTACTCCGCGCCGAAGTAGGTGTCCCAGGTGTCCAGGTGCGCGTCGAAGTGCAGCAGCGCCACCGGGCCGTGCTTCTTGGCGACCGAGCGCAGCAGCGGCAGCGCGATGGTGTGGTCGCCGCCGAGCGTCATCAGCCGCGCGCCGGTGCCGATCAGGTCGTCGGCCGCGGCCTCGATCGTGTCGACGGCCTCGTTGATGTTGAACGGATTGGCCGCGATGTCGCCCGCGTCCGCGACCTGGGCGAGCGCGAAGGGCGAGGCGTCCTGCGCCGGGTTGTACGGGCGCAGGAGCCTCGACGCCTCACGGATCGCGTTACCGCCGAAGCGCGCGCCGGGCCGGTAGGAGACTCCGCTGTCGAAGGGCACACCGACCACGGCGACATCGGCGGTGCCGACCTCGTCGAGCCGTGGCAGCCGGGCGAACGTGGCGGGTCCTGCGTACCGCGGGATGCGGGACGAGTCGACGGGGCCCCGCGGCTGCTCGTTGCTGCTCATGTGTTTTGCCTTCTTTCCTACGGTTCGTTGCGGTTTTCGACTCTAAGCCCTGTCCGGCCTAGCTGGATACGGCCACGGGTTCCGCCGGGGCCCCTTCTTCTTCCTCGGCGCCCCGGCCCGCCAGGCGCTCGCGCCAGTACGCCAGGACCGCCGCGTCCGTCGGCTTCGTCGCCAGCGAGACGATCACGTAGGCCGCGAGCGAGAGCAGCAGGCCGTAGTAGACGGGCTCGTTGGCGAGGATTCCGTACCACGCCATCAGACCGATGACGGCGACGCCGCCCACGGTGACCGAGGCCAGCGCGCCGTGAACCGTGCCGCGCTTCCACAGCAGGCCGCCGAGGATCGGCACAAGCAGTCCGCCGACCAGCAGGTTGTACGCGACCGTCAGCGCCTCGATGACGTTGTTGAGCGCGATGGCGATACAGATGACCCCGACGCCCATGACCAGGATGAAGGCGCGGTTGCTCCGCACCTCGTCGTGGTCGTCGCCGCCCCGGGACGCCAGACCGCGCAGTCGCGACCAGATGTCGTTGTTGGCGACGGTGGCGCAGGCGATCAGCGCGCCGGACGAGGTCGACATGACGGCGGCGAGGGCCGCGGCCAGCACCAGGCCGCGGACGCCCATGGGCAGTTCGTCCTTGACGATGGTGGCGAAGGCGTCGTCCGCGTTCGGCAGCGTCGGGTAGAGGACCTTGGCGGCGGTGCCGATGACGGCACCGGCCAGGGCGTAGACGAGGCAGTACGTGCCGGCGACCGTGCCGCCGTACCGCGCGACCTTGTCGCTGCGGGCGGTGAACACCCGCTGCCAGATGTCCTGGCCGATCAGCATGCCGAAGGTGTAGATCAGGACGTACGTGAAGATCGTCTCGCCGCCGATGCCGAGCGGGTCGAAGTACTCGGTGGGGAGCTTCGCCCTCATCTCGCTGAAGCCGCCGGCCTTGACGACCGCGATGGGCAGCAGGAGCAGCAGCACGCCGATCGTCTTGACGACGAACTGCACCATGTCGGTGAGCGTGATCGACCACATGCCGCCGAGCGTGGAGTACGCGACGACGATCGAGCCGCCGAGGATGATCGCGACGGTCCGGTTCATGTCGAAGAGGACGTCGAAGATCGTGGCGTACGCGATGGTCGAGGTGACGGCGAGCATCAGCGTGTACGCCCACATCACGACGCCCGAGATGAGGCCGGCCTTGCCGCCGTAGCGCAGGTCGAGCATCTCGGAGACGGTGTAGACCTTCAGCCGGGCGATGCGCGCGGAGAAGAAGACGGAGAGGGCGAGGAGGCCCAGGCCGATGGCGAAGACCATCCAGGCGCCGGAGAGGCCGTACTTGTAGCCGAGGCCGACGCCGCCGATGGTGGAGGCGCCGCCGAGGACGATGGCGGCCATGGTGCCGGAGTACATCGAGGGGCCGAGCCGGCGGCCCGCGACCAGGAACTCGCTCTTGGACTTCGCGCGGCGCATGCCCCACCAGCCCATGCCGAGCATGCCGGCCAGATAGACGACGATCACTGCGTAGTCGACAGCCATCGGCTTCCTTTCGTCTCGTCCCCCGTGGTCGCGGGTCAGTCCTTGTGCGAGTCGACGGTAGGTGGCCGGAATGAGACGCTGAAGTGTACGTTTCATCCATTCTTTACGCCGCTGATGGATGGACTGTCCATGCCGGAGACCGCAGCAGCCCCGCCCACCCCGCCGATCCCACTCGCCGCACTGCTCGGCCGCGAGGAGCTCGGCCTGCGCCAGATCGCCGGGCCGACGGACGCGGGCACGGTGGTGCACTGGGTGCACACATCGGAGATGGAGGACCCCTATCCGTATCTGCTCGGCGGCGAGCTGCTGCTGAGCGCGGGGGTACTGCTGAAGGATCCCGACAGGTATGCGTCGCGGATCGTGCAGGCGGGGGCGGCAGCGCTGGGCTTCGGGGTCGCGCCGGTGTACGACACGGTGCCGGGGGCGCTGATCGAGGCGTGCGACCGGCATGGGCTGCCGCTGCTGGAGGTCCCGCCGAAGACGACGTTCACGGCGGTGGCCCGGGCGGTGTGGCGCCTGATGGCCCAGGCACGCCACCGCGAGCTGCGCCGGGTGACCCAGGCCCAGCAGGGCCTGGCCACGGCGGCTGCCCGCCCGGACCCGATCCCGGCGGTCCTCCACCAGCTGGCGGCGCGCCTGGGCGGGCTGGCGGTCCTGCTCGACGCGTCGGGTGTGGAGCTGTCGGCGTCGGGCCGCGCGCCGGGCGCGCAGGCGAGGGCGGCGCTGGTCAGGCTGGCGCGAGTGGTGAACCCCCGGCCGGGGGGTGGGGAGGAGGTCCCCCACCCCGGGGAGACACACCGGCCCGCGCCCGCGTCCGCCACCGATACCGTGCGCGGCACGCACCTCGCCGCCTACCCCCTCGGCGGCAGCCAAGGCCTCGTCCTCGGGCTCGCCACGCCCCACCGCGAGCCCGGCGACCACACCGTCGCCGGGGTCGCCGTCGTGCTGCTCTCCCTCCTCACCGCGCCCCACCAGGGCGCCGGCAGCACCGGCCGCAGCGCGGCCCTCGTACGGCTGCTCCTCGGAGCCGGCCCCGCCGAGGCCGCACCGATGCTCGGGGCCGAGCGGTGGGTCGTCGTGCACGCGCGCGGCGACCGCGCCGCGGCCCCCTTCGCCGCGTCCGCCCTCGGTGCCGCCCTCGGCAGCGCGCTCGTCGACGCCCGCGAGGACGGCACCGTACGGATCCTGCTCCCAGCCGACCGCGAGGTCACCCCCCAGCCCGGCTGGACCCTCGGCGTCAGCGCCCCCGTCCGGCCCGAGGAGCTCCCAGCCGCCGACACCCAGGCCGCCAGGGCCGTCCACCGCGCCGCCGCCACCCGTACCGACCTGGTCAGGCATCGCGGCACCTCCCTCGCCGCGCTGCTGACGCCCGAGGAGGCCGCCGGCCACGCCCGGCTGCGCCTCGCCCCGCTCACCGACTCCCCCGCCCTGGTCGAGACCTTGCGCAACTGGCTCTCCCTGCACGGCAGCTGGGACCGAACCGCGACCGCGATGGAGATCCACCGCAACACCGTCCGCCAGCGCATCGCCCGCTGCGCGACCCTCCTTGACGAGGACCTCGACGACGCCGACGTACGCATGGAGCTGTGGTTCGCGCTGCGCTCGCTGTGACGGGCGCTGTGACGCTTACGACCACCCAGGACTCTGGACAGTGCTTGCAACTGCCGGGTAACTTAGAGCTGAGCAAGCGCTTAGACAGCGCAGCGTACCCACACAGTCACGAGGAGGCGTCCGTGCGCCGTACCGTTTTCAACGAGGACCACGAGGCGTTCCGGGAGACCATCCGGGCCTTCATCGAGGCCGAGGTCGTCCCCGTCTACGACGAGTGGTTCGCTGCGGGCCAGGCGCCGCGCGACTTCTACCACAAGCTCGGCGAGCTGGGCGTCTTCGGCATCAACGTCCCCGAGGAGTTCGGCGGCGCGGGCCTGGACACGCACAAGTTCGAGGCCGTGCTCTACGAAGAGACCTCGCGCGCGGGCGTCAACTTCGGCGGCTCCGGCGTGCACGTGCTGCTCGCCCTGCCCTACATCAAGCTGCTCGCCACCGACGAGCAGAAGAAGCGCTACCTGCCGAACTTCGTCTCCGGCGACGAGATGTGGGCGCTGGCGATGACCGAGCCGGGCACCGGCTCCGACGTCGCGGGCATGAAGACCACCGCCAAGCTCTCCGAGGACGGCACGCACTACGTCCTCAACGGCTCCAAGACCTTCATCACCGGCGGTGTGCACGCCGACCGCGTGATCGTCTGCGCCCGCACCTCCGCCCCGCGCGAGGACGACCGCCGCTTCGGCATCTCCCTGTTCGCCGTGGACACCAAGTCCGAGGGCTACTCCATCGGCCGCAAGCTGGACAAGCTCGGCCTGCGCACCTCCGACACCGCCGAGCTGGCGTTCGTCGACGTCAAGGTCCCGGTGGAGGACCTGATGGGCGAGGAGAACAAGGGCTTCTACTACCTCGGCCAGAACCTGCCGTCCGAGCGCTGGGGCATCGCGTTCGGCGCGTACGCGCAGGCCAAGGCCGCCGTCCGGTTCGCCCAGCAGTACGTGCAGGAGCGCACGGTCTTCGGCAAGCCGGTCGCGTCCTTCCAGAACACCAAGTTCGAGCTGGCCGCCTGCCAGGCAGAGGTGGACGCCGCCGAGGCGGTCGCCGACCGCGCCCTGGAGGCCCTGGACACCGGCGAGCTCACGCCCGCCGAGGCCGCCTCCGCGAAGCTCTTCTGCAGCGAGGTCGCCCACCGCGTCATCGACCGCTGCCTCCAGCTGCACGGCGGCTACGGCTACATGAACGAGTACCCGATCGCCCGCCTGTACGCCGACAACCGCGTCAACCGCATCTACGGCGGCACCAGCGAGGTCATGAAGTCGATCATCGCCAAGTCCATGGGTCTGTAAGGGCAGTTACTTCCTTCCATGAGCACAGCACTCGACGACCTGCTCGATCTGCTCGACCTCGAGCAGATCGAGCAGGACATCTTCCGGGGGCGTTCGCGCTCCGCCCTCGTGCCGCGTGTCTTCGGCGGGCAGGTCGCCGCCCAGGCCCTGGTCGCCGCGGGCCGCACCGTCCCCGAGGACCGTACGGCCCACTCCCTGCACGCGTACTTCCTGCGCATGGGTGACCCGGGCGCGCCGATCGTCTACACGGTCGACCGCATCCGCGACGGCCGCTCCTTCACCACGCGCCGGGTCGTCGCCGTCCAGCACGGGCAGCCGATCTTCCATCTCTCGGCGTCGTTCCAGACGTACGAGGAAGGTCTCGAGCACCAGGCGGCGATGCCGTCCGCGCCGGCCCCCGAGACGCTGCCCACCGCGGCCGAGATCCTGCCGTCGCACGCGCGGCACTTCGTCGATCCCGGCACCGTGGAGCGGCTGCTCGAAGCGCGGGCAGCGGTCGATCTGCGCTACGTCGACGCACCGCCGTACGCGAGCGCCGGGCAGCCGCGCGAGCCGCGCTCGCAGGTGTGGTTCCGGGCGAACGGCAAGCTCGCCGACGACCCGCTGCTGCACGTCTGCCTCGCCACGTACGTCTCCGACATGACGCTGCTCGACTCGGTGCTGCTCGCGCACGGGCGCGGCGGCTGGGCGGTCGGCGATGTGGTGGGCGCCTCGCTCGACCACGCGATGTGGTTCCACCGGCCCTTCCGCGCGGACGAGTGGCTGCTGTACGACCAGGAGTCGCCCTCCGCGTCCGGCGGCCGGGGTCTGGGCCAGGCCAGGATCTACACCCAGGACGGGCGGCTGGCGGTCTCGGTCATCCAGGAAGGCGTCGTTCGCGTTCCGCACGGCTGAGGGGTTGGCTCAGGCGGCGGGCGTGTGCGCGGTGAAGGCGACGCGCGAGGTGTCACCGTCCAGCTCCAGGCTGAGGGCCGCGTCCATGGCCCGTGCCGGCCGGGCCAGCAGGGGCAGCGTCGGCATGGTCCCGCCGAGCTGATCCTCCGTCCCGGTGCGAGCCAATATGGGATCCGCATGGCGTCACGATCAACGCAGGATCCGGCCTGACTCCTGCCGTCAGCCCCGGGACGCCAACCCGGCCGAGTCCAGCAGATAGGCCGTCAGCGGGTCGTAGAAGCGCGGATCGGTGACATGGTCGTCGAGCGGGACGGCCACCTGGAGGGTGCCTTCCGCCTCACCGATGAAGAGCGCGGGGTCGTTGCAGTCCGCGTACCCGACGGAGTCGATGCCGCGCTGACCGGCGCAGCCGGCCCAGCCGTGGTCGGCCACCACCAGATGGGGCAACGGGCGCCCCTCGCGCTCCAGGGCGTCCAGGATCGCGGCCATCGGCGCCGGGGAGTGCGTGTGCCACAGCGTCGCGCCGCGCTCCAGCATCGCGACGTCCGCGAACTGGAAGACCATGCCCTCGTCGGCCATCAGCCCGCCCGGAATCCGTACGATCTCGCAGCCCGCGGCGCGCAGCGCGTCTGCGGTCTGCCTGTGCACATCGAGCAGCCCGCCCGGGTGCCCGGTCGCGAAGAGGACCCGCTCCTGGTCCGCCACGGCCTTGCGCAGCCGGGCGGCCATCCGGTCCAGGGCGTCGACGGTCAGTTCCGGGTCGATGGTGTCCTGACCGGTCCGGTGCTCGGGGTCGTCGTTGACCCCGCACCGCTCGGCCATCACGGCCAGCACGTCCTGCTCATCGGTCCAGCGGTCCCCGAGCTCGAGACCGAGCCAGAAGTGGCGGTCGCCGTTGGCGAGTTTGCGGTAGTGGGAGAGGTTGTTGTCGCGGGGGGTGGCTACGTCTCCGGCGATACGGGTGCGGACGAGGTGGTCGACAAGGGCGGCACGGCTGGGTATCGGCATGACCCCATTGTGCCGTCAGGTGCGCGCAGCGTGCCCGGTGTCCCGAACGTTGGACGGCCGGCCGCCGACCGTCAGCGCACGCAGCACCCACTCCACGGGCCCGAGCCGACAGCGCCTCAGCAACCGGCCGCCGGCCCACAGCTGAGCCCCGTACAGGACGAGCGCCCCGCAGACCGTGGCGGCGGTGCCCACCCGGCCGTAGAGCCCGAGGCCGTAGCCGGTGAAGACCATGGCCATCACGAGCGACTGCAGCAGATAGTTGGTCAGCGCCATCCGTCCCGCGGGTGCGAGCCGGGCGGCCGTCCGGGCACCGCGCGGCGTGCCGAACCAGAGCAGGAGCCCGGCGGCGTACGCGAGGGAGAGCGCGGGTGCGGTGGCTATGCCGACGGCGTACGACAGGAGCTCCCATCGGTCGGACAACGGGCCGACCGTGCCCGCCGCCATGACGACCGCGCCGGGCAGACCGACGGCCAGCCCGATGGCACACATCCGCCGCAGGCGGCCGCGGCGCTCGGCGGTGCCGCTGAGCAACTGCCGCTTGCCCGCCGCGAAGCCCGCCAGGAACGCGGCGACGACCAGCCCGCCCACGAGCAGGACGGCGGCCAGGGCTTCGGGCAGGGCACGCAGGTTGGCACCGATGACGTCGGCGGCGTCGCCACGGTAGGCGGCGGTCAACTCGGCGACCTGCTCACGCAGTTCGGCCTCCGATGCCGGATCGTCCGCAAGGAGCATCCCGATGCCCGCGAGGAGGAGAAGAGCGGAGACGGCTCCGTACAGCCACAGCGCCGCGCGCCGGGCACGGGCCACGGAGGTGTTCCGGGCGGCGAACAGGATCAGGCCGAGCAGGGCGTACGTCATCAGGATGTCGCCGGTGTACAGCAGCGTCGCGTGCAGGGCGCCGATGACGAAGAGGCCCAGCAGCCTGCGCAGCATCCGGGGTGTGAAGCGGGCCCCTGCGCGCACGGCCGAGCCCATCTGGAGCGTGAAGCTGTACCCGAAGAGGAAGGAGAAGAGCAGATAGAACTTCCCCTCCGCGAACGCCACGACCAGCCAGTGAGCCACGAGGTCGGCGCCGCCCTCACGCGGGTCGGCGCCAATGGCCCCGTACGGCCCGGCCATCACCAGGACATTCACCAGGAGGATGCCGCCGAGCGCGAAGCCGCGCAGCGCGTCCACCTCCACGAGCCGTCGGCCTGCCGCTGCTTTCTCCGTCCCGTCTCCGAGCCGGGCTGCGGCGCCCACTGTCTCCTGCGCCATCGTCTCCCCCATGAGCCGCTCTGCCGACGTGACTTGAGATCTTTCCACGCGAACGCGTCAGGCGCCGTCCGCGGCCGCCGCGAAGGCTCCGCAGGCCAGCCGGTGCAGCAGCACCGCCATCGCCGAACGGTCCGGGAGGGCGCCGGGGCGGCCCAGGTGGGGCGTGGAGTTGAGCAGCCCGAACACGGCATGCACGGCGGCGCGCGCCTCTGCCTCGACGAGCGTCGGGTAGACCTTCCGCACCGCCTCCACCCACAACTCCACGTACTGCCGCTGCAGCTGCCGCACCAGCTTGCGGTCGCTGTCCCGGAGGCGGTCCAGCTCGCGGTCGTGCAGGGTGATGAGGGGGCGGTCGTCGAGTGCGAAGTCGATGTGTCCGTCGATGAGGGCGGCCAGCAGCACCGCGGGGTCGGCCGCCGACTCCTCGACGCGCAGCCGGCCGCCGCTCAGCAGCCGCTCGCTGATGCCCACCAGCAGCTCGGCGAGCATCGCGTCCTTGCCGGGGAAGTGCCGGTAGAGGCCGGGTCCGCTGATGCCGACCGCCGCTCCTATCTCGTCGACACCGACGCCATGGAATCCGCGTTCGGCGAAGAGCCGGGCGGCCTCCCTGAGGATCTGCTCGCGGCGCGTCGGGGCATCCGTCCTGGTGCTCATGGCATTGATTCTAGACAAGGCTGTTAGCGCTCGTTAACCTGAAGGAAACGCGTTAACGCTCATTAACTTATCCTCGTACGTAAGCGACAACGGAGTCGTACGGGCAAGGGGGCTCGACACGATGCAGCAGGCACCCGTGCTGGCGAGCGCGGCAGACCCCGCCTCCGAGGCCTGGCAGGCCAACGAGGCGGCGCACCAGGAGCTCGCCGACGCCCTGCGCGGCCGGCTGACGGCCGCCCGCCTCGGCGGTGGCGAGCGGGCCCGCGCCCGGCACACGGCGCGCGGGAAGCTGCTGCCGCGCGACCGCGTGGACACCCTCCTCGACCCCGGCTCGCCCTTCCTAGAGCTCGCGCCGCTCGCGGCGGAGGGGATGTACGAGGGGCAGGCCCCGGCCGCCGGAGTGATCGCCGGGATCGGGCGGGTCAGCGGCCGCGAATGCGTGATCGTCGCCAATGACGCCACGGTCAAGGGCGGCACCTACTACCCGATGACGGTCAAGAAGCACCTCCGCGCCCAGGAGGTGGCCCTGGAGAACCGGCTGCCCTGTCTCTACCTGGTGGACTCGGGAGGCGCCTTCCTGCCGATGCAGGACGAGGTCTTCCCCGACCGCGAGCACTTCGGGCGGATCTTCTACAACCAGGCACGGATGTCCGGCGCGGGGATCCCCCAGATCGCGGCGGTGCTCGGCTCCTGCACGGCGGGCGGGGCGTATGTCCCGGCGATGAGCGACGAGGCCGTGATCGTGCGCAACCAGGGCACGATCTTCCTCGGCGGCCCGCCGCTGGTGAAGGCAGCGACCGGCGAGGTCGTCACGGCGGAGGAGCTCGGCGGCGGCGAGGTCCACTCGCGTACGTCGGGCGTCACCGACCATCTCGCCGAGGACGACGCGCACGCGCTGCGGATCGTCCGGAACATCGTGGCGACGCTGCCCGCTCGGGGCCCGCTCCCCTGGTCGGTCGAGCCCGCCGAGGAGCCGAAGGTCGATCCCGCGGGGCTGTACGGCGCGGTGCCGGTTGACTCCCGTACGCCCTACGACGTCCGTGAGGTCATCGCACGCGTCGTCGACGCCTCCCGGTTCGCCGAGTTCAAGGCGGAGTTCGGGACGACGCTGATCACCGGCTTCGCCCGGATCCACGGCCACCCGGTCGGCATCGTCGCCAACAACGGCATCCTGTTCTCCGAATCCGCCCAGAAGGGCGCGCACTTCATCGAGCTGTGCGACCAGCGCGGCATCCCGCTGCTCTTCCTGCAGAACATCTCGGGCTTCATGGTCGGCCGGGACTACGAGGCGGGCGGCATCGCCAAGCACGGCGCGAAGATGGTCACGGCGGTGGCCTGCACGCGCGTGCCGAAGCTGACCGTCGTCATCGGCGGTTCGTACGGCGCGGGGAACTACTCGATGTGCGGCCGGGCGTACTCCCCGCGCTTCCTGTGGATGTGGCCGAACGCCAAGATCTCGGTGATGGGCGGCGAGCAGGCGGCGTCGGTGCTGGCGACGGTGAAGCGCGACCAGCTCGAGGGGCGGGGCGAGACCTGGCCCGTCGCCGACGAGGAGGCCTTCAAGGAGCCGATCCGCGCACAGTACGAGCAGCAGGGGAACGCCTACTACGCCACGGCCCGGCTGTGGGACGACGGCGTGATCGACCCGCTGGAGACCCGGCAGGTGCTGGGTCTGGCCCTGACCGCGTGTGCCAACGCCCCGCTGGGTGAGCCCGGCTTCGGCGTTTTCCGGATGTGAGGACCCAGATGTTCAGCACTGTCCTGGTCGCCAACCGCGGCGAGATCGCGGTCCGCGTCATCCGTACGCTGCGGACGCTGGGCGTGCGCTCGGTGGCCGTGTTCAGCGACGCGGACGCGGACGCCCGGCATGTACGGGAGGCGGACACGGCGGTCCGTATCGGCCCCGCGTCCGCCGCCGAGAGCTACCTCTCCATCGACCGTCTGCTGGACGCGGCGGCGCGTACGGGCGCGGAGGCGGTCCACCCGGGCTACGGCTTCCTCGCCGAGAACGCGGCGTTCGCGCGGGCGTGCGCGGAGGCGGGCCTGGCCTTCATCGGGCCGCCGGCCTCGGCGATCTCGCTGATGGGCGACAAGATCCGCGCGAAGGAGACGGTGCAGGCGGCGGGCGTCCCGGTCGTGCCGGGCTCGTCCGGATCCGGCCTGACCGACGATCAACTCGCCGACGCGGCACGCGAGATCGGCATGCCGGTGCTGCTGAAGCCCTCGGCGGGCGGCGGCGGCAAGGGCATGCGGCTCACCCGGGTCGAGTCTGCGCTGCTGGAGGAGATCGCCGCGGCCCGGCGCGAGGCCCGCGCCTCCTTCGGCGATGACACGCTGCTGGTGGAGCGGTGGATCGACCGCCCCCGGCACATCGAGATCCAGGTCCTGGCGGACGGCCATGGCCATGTGGTCCATCTCGGTGAGCGCGAGTGCTCGCTGCAGCGCCGCCACCAGAAGATCATCGAGGAGGCGCCGAGCGTCCTGCTGGACGAGAAGACCCGGGCCGCGATGGGTTCCGCCGCCGTGGAGGCGGCCCGCTCGTGCGGCTATGTCGGCGCGGGGACGGTGGAGTTCATCGTCCCGGGCAGCGACCCGTCCTCGTACTACTTCATGGAGATGAACACGCGCCTCCAGGTCGAGCACCCGGTGACGGAGCTGGTCGTGTCGATTGCGGGGGGCGGCCTGGACCTGGTGGAGTGGCAGCTGCGGGTGGCGGCCGGCGAGCAACTGCCCTTCGCCCAGGAGGACATCAGTCTCACGGGCCACGCGATCGAGGCCCGTATCTGCGCCGAGGACCCGTCGCGGGGCTTCCTGCCGTCGGGCGGCACGGTCCTGGCCCTGCACGAGCCGCAGGGCGACGGAGCGCGCACCGACTCGGGCCTCACCGAGGGCACGGAGGTCGGCAGCCTGTACGACCCGATGCTGTCCAAGGTCATCGCGTACGGCCCCGACCGCCCGACGGCCCTGCGCAAGCTGCGCGCGGCCCTGGCGGACACGGTCACCCTCGGCGTCCCGACGAACGCGGGCTTCCTGCGCCGCCTGCTGGCCCACGAGTCGGTGGTGGCAGGGGACTTGGACACGGGGCTGGTGGAGCGGGAGGCGGACGGCCTGGTGCCGGAGGGGGTTCCGGACGAGGTGTACGCGGCGGCGGCGCTGCTGCGGGCCGGGGTGGGTGCCCCGGCCGCGCCCGGCTGGGTCGACCCGTTCTCGGTCCCGACCGGCTGGCGCCTCGGCGGCGAACCGGCCTGGACGGTCCACCACTTCCGCGTCCCGGGCCAGGAGCCGGTCGAGGTGCGCACCCGCCCGTCGGGCCGGTCCGTGGAGCTCCTCCTCGGCGCAGCCGGGCAGTCGGTACCGGCACACCCAGCCCCTGGGGGTTCCCCCGGACGAAGTCCGGGGGAGTTCGAGGACCGGGGTCCGGGGCAGCGCCCCGCCGCACCCACCCGCACCCGGCTCCTCACCGCCACCCCCACCCGCGTCACCCTCGAACTCGACCGCGTCACCCACACCTTCACGTACGCCCCCTCCCCGGAAGGGACCTGGCTCGGCCGGGACGGCGACTCCTGGCACCTCCAGGACCACGACCCCGTCGAGGCCTCCCTGAGCGGCGCCGCCCACGCGGGGGCCGACACCCTCGCCGCGCCCATGCCCGGGACCGTCACCGTCGTCAAGGTCGCCGTCGGGGACGAGGTCGACGCCGGGCAGAGTCTGCTCGTCGTCGAGGCCATGAAGATGGAGCACGTCATCTCCGCCCCGCACGCCGGCACCGTCACCGAGCTCGATGTGACCGCGGGCTCCACCGTCGCCATGGACCAGATCCTGGCGGTCGTCACCCCGAGGGAGGAAGCATGACCGACGGGCTGCCCATGGCCGTACCCGTACAGGGTCTGCCGCCCCGCGTCCGTATCCACGAGGTCGGCGCGCGCGACGGGCTGCAGAACGAGAAGACCGTCGTACCGACCGAGGTGAAGGCGGAGTTCATCCACCGGCTCGCCGGCGCCGGCCTGACCACGATCGAGGCGACCAGCTTCGTCCACCCCAAGTGGGTGCCCCAACTGGCCGACGCCGAGCAGCTGTTCCCGCAGCTCGGCGACATCCCGGGCGTCGCCCTGCCCGTCCTCGTACCGAACGAGCGCGGTCTGGAGCGGGCCACCGCCCTCGGTGCGCGCCGGATCGCCGTGTTCGGGAGCGCGACCGAGACCTTCGCGCAGCGCAATCTCAACCGCGGCGTCGACGAGTCGCTCGCCATGTTCGAGCCGGTCGTCGCCAAGGCCCGCGCCGACAAGATCCACGTCCGCGGCTATCTCTCGATGTGCTTCGGCGACCCGTGGGAGGGCCCGGTCCCGGTCCACCAGGTCGTCCGGGTCGCCAAGCAGCTGCTCGACCTCGGCTGCGACGAGCTGAGCCTGGGCGACACCATCGGCGTGGCCACCCCCGGCCATGTGCAGAGCCTGCTCGCCGAGCTCAACGAGGAGGGCGTGCCCACCTCCGCGATCGGTGTGCACTTCCACGACACCTACGGGCAGGCGCTCGCCAACACCTTCGCCGCGCTGCAGCACGGCGTGAGCACCGTGGACGCCTCCGCGGGCGGCCTCGGCGGCTGCCCTTACGCGAAGAGCGCGACCGGAAACCTCGCCACCGAAGACCTCGTGTGGATGCTCGACGGCCTCGGTATCGAAACCGGGGTCGATCTCGGCCGGCTCACCGCCACGAGCGTGTGGATGGCCGGACAGCTGGGCCGTCCCAGCCCCTCCCGCACCGTACGTGCCCTCTCCCACAAGGAGTGACTCACCCATGCCCCTGGACCACCGGCTCACACCTGAGCACGAGGAACTCCGCCGCACCGTCGAGCAGTTCGCACACGATGTGATCGCTCCAAAGATCGGCGACTTCTACGAGCGCCATGAGTTCCCGTACGAGATCGTCCGCGAGATGGGCCGCATGGGCCTGTTCGGACTGCCCTTCCCCGAGGAGTACGGCGGCATGGGCGGCGACTATCTCGCGCTCGGCATCGCCCTCGAGGAGCTGGCACGCGTCGACTCGTCCGTCGCGATCACACTCGAGGCGGGCGTCTCGCTGGGCGCCATGCCGGTCTACCGCTTCGGCACCGAGGAGCAGAAGCGGGAGTGGCTGCCGCGGCTCTGCTCGGGCGAGCTGCTGGGCGCGTTCGGGCTGACCGAGCCGGGCGCGGGATCGGACGCGGGCGGCACCCGGACGACGGCCGTCCGGGACGGCGACGAGTGGGTGATCAACGGCTCCAAGTGCTTCATCACCAACTCCGGTACGGACATCACGGGCCTGGTGACGGTCACGGCGGTCACCGGCCGCACCGAGGACGGCAAGCCGCTGATCTCCTCGATCATCGTCCCGTCCGGTACCCCCGGCTTCACGGTGGCCGCGCCCTACTCCAAGGTCGGGTGGAACGCCTCGGACACCCGCGAGCTGTCCTTCGCGGACGTCCGCGTCCCGGTGGCGAACCTGCTGGGCGAGGAGGGCCGCGGATACGCCCAGTTCCTGCGCATCCTCGACGAGGGCCGGATCGCCATCTCGGCACTCGCGACGGGCCTCGCGCAGGGCTGTGTGGACGAGTCCGTGAAGTACGCGAAGGAGCGGCACGCCTTCGGGCGGCCGATCGGCGCGAACCAGGCGATCCAGTTCAAGATCGCCGACATGGAGATGCGGGCGCACATGGCCCGGGTGGGCTGGCGCGACGCGGCGTCCCGGCTGGTGCAGGGCGAGCCGTTCAAGAAGGAGGCGGCGCTGGCGAAGCTGTACTCGTCGACGGTGGCGGTGGACAACGCCCGCGAGGCCACCCAGATCCACGGTGGCTACGGCTTCATGAACGAGTACCCGGTGGCCAGGATGTGGCGCGACTCCAAGATCCTGGAGATCGGCGAGGGCACGAGCGAGGTCCAGCGGATGCTGATCGCCCGCGAGTTGGGCCTGTCCGGCTGACACCGGCGTGAACCGGGGGGCGACGCGGTCCGCGTCGCCCCCCGGTTCGGTTTGTCCGCAATCAACCGACGGGCTCGACGTGCGGGCGGAGGCCGCCCCCTGGACAGCAGGTGAGGTTAGGCTAACCTATCTTCGAACTGCCCAGTGGCCGAACCCGGCACGTACGAAAGCGGACATCATCATGCCCAACGCCCGAGCTTCCCATCTCTCCCGTCGCGGCCTGCTCGCCGCGGGCAGCGCCCTCGGGCTCGGCGCCGCACTCGCCGCCTGCGGCAGCAGCGACGACAAGGGCAACGCGGGCAAGGCCGCCGAGAAGTCGGGTCCCTGGACCTTCACGGACGACCGCGGCACGAAGGTCTCACTGAAGGCCGCCCCGAAGAACATCGTCGCCTTCACCGGCACCGCCGCCGCGCTTCACGACTACGGCGTCGAGGTCAAGGGCGTCTTCGGCCCGACGAAGACCAAGGACGGCAAGGCCGACGTCCAGGCCGGCGATCTCGACATCAGCAAGGTCAAGATCATCGGCAATGTCTACGGCGAGTTCAACATCGAGCAGTACGCGGCCCTCGGCCCCGAGCTGCTGATCACCAACCAGTGGGCGAAGAACGACCCCTGGTACGTGCCGCCGCAGTCCAAGGACAAGATCATGAAGGTCGCCCCCAGCGTGCTGCTGTGGGCGGCGGAGACCACGATGGCGAAGGCCCTCCAGCGCCACGCGGAGCTCGCCGAGTCCCTCGGCGGCGACGTCAAGGGCAAGAAGACTGCCGACGCCAAGGCCCGCTTCGAGAAGGCCGCCGGCCGGCTGCGCGCGGCCGCCAAGGCCAAGCCGAACCTCAAGGTCCTGATCGGCTCCGGCAGCCAGGAGCTCTTCTACGTCTCCGTCCCGAAGATGTCCGCCGACACGCTCTACTTCCAGGAGCTGGGTGTGAAGTTCGTCGAGCCGAAGCCGGACGCCCAGGGCTTCTTCGAGGGACTCAGCTGGGAGAACGCCGGCAAGTACGGCGCCGACATCATCATCCTGGACAACCGCACCGGGACCCTCCAGCCCGAGTCCCTGGCATCCAAGCCGACCTGGGCCAAGCTGCCCGCCGTCAAGGCCGGCCAGGTCATCCCGCGTGTCACCGAGCCGATCTACTCCTACGACAAGTGCGCGCCGATCCTCGAGGAATTCGCCAAGGCCATCGAGAGCGCGAAGAAGGTCGCCTGACCATGACGACGACGGCCGAGCTCGCCCCGTTCCGCTTCTTCGGCCTGCAGGTGGTGCGGACTAGGCGGCTCGGCCCGTCCATGGTCCGCGTCACCTTCGGCGGAGAGTCCCTCAGGGAGTTCGCCGCCGGAGGCCGCGACCAGTCCCTCTCGCTGTTCCTGCCGCACCCCGGCCAGGACGAACCGGTCGTGCCGGTGGACCCGGGCGGAGACCTCTACGCGACGCTCGGCGCCTGGCGGGCCATGCCCGAGGGCATACGGGCCGTCATGCGCTCGTACACCGTGCGGGAGCAGCGCCGCGAACCGGCCGAGGTCGACATCGACTTCGCGATCCACGCCGACGGCGGGCCCGCCTGCCGCTGGGCGAGCGCGGCGAGGACCGGCGACCGCGTTATGGTCCTCGGCCCGGCCGTCGCCGACAACACCGCCGTGCGCTGCCGTCCGCCCGAGGGCACCGACTGGGTGCTGATCTGGGCCGACGAAACGTCCCTGCCTGCCGCCGCGGCGATCCTGGAGTGGCTGCCGGCCGGCCTGAAGGCCCGGGTCTGGCTCGAGGTGCAGCACACCGAGGACCGCCAGGACCTGAGGACCGCCGCGGACGCGCGGATCACCTGGCTCGTACGGAACGAGGGCGCGCCGTCCGCCCTGGAGGCCGTCAGCGCCGCCGAGTTGCCCGAGGGCGTCCCGTACGCCTGGATCGCGGGCGAGTCGGGGAGCGTGAAGGCGCTGCGCCGCCATCTCGTGCGCGAGCGTGAAATCGACCGCCGCCGGGTCACGTTCGTCGGCTACTGGAAGCAGGGAGTCAGCGAGGACGGCCTCCGCGAGGAGGCCGAAACCGCGGGCGGGGCTGCCGACATGTGAACAACGGCATAACAGCCGTGCCCCCAGGGGGGCGAGGAACTGCTGGCGTGAAAGTTAGGTTAGGCTAACCTAACCTCGGCACCTCGCCCCCCTCGCTTGTCCGGAGGACTTGCATGCGCTCGCACCTGCTCAATGACGTAACGGCGGAGAGCTACCGGCGCTCCGTGACCGAAGGAGTCGAGCGGGTGGCGATGCGACTCGCCACAACCCGGCGGCCGTTCACCGGTGTGACCCCGGACGAGCTCGCCCCGGTCATCTCCGCCGTCGACCTCGACCAGCCGCTGGGCAACGCCTCCGCCGCCCTCGACGAGCTGGAGCGCGTCTATCTGCGCGACGCCGTCTACTTCCACCACCCCCGCTACCTCGGCCACCTCAACTGCCCGGTCGTCATCCCGGCCGTCCTCGGCGAGGCCGTGCTCTCAGCGGTCAACTCCTCGCTCGACACCTGGGACCAGAGCGCCGGCGGCACCCTCATCGAGCGCCGCCTCATCGACTGGACCGCACAGCGGATCGGCCTCGGCCCCGCGGCCGACGGTGTCTTCACCAGCGGCGGCACCCAGTCCAACCTCCAGGCGCTGCTGCTCGCACGCCAGGAGGCCAAGACGTCGGACCTCGCGAAACTGCGTATCTTCTCCTCCGAGTGCAGCCACTTCAGCGTGCAGAAGTCCGCGACACTGCTCGGGCTCGGACCCGACGCCGTCGTCGCAGTCCCCGTCGACCGCAACAAGCGGATGCAGACGGTGGCACTCGCCGCCGAACTGGAGCGCTGCGCACAGCAGGGCCTGGTCCCCATGGCCGTCGTCGCGACCGCCGGCACCACCGACTTCGGCTCCATCGACCCGCTGCCCGAGATCGCCGAGCTGGCGGAGCAGTACGGGACCTGGATGCATGTGGACGCGGCGTACGGCTGCGGACTGCTGGCCTCCCCCACCCGCCGCCATCTCCTGGACGGCATCGAGCACGCCGACTCGGTCACCGTGGACTACCACAAGTCCTTCTTCCAGCCGGTGAGTTCGTCCGCCGTACTGGTACGGGACGGAGCCACGCTCGGCCACGCCACGTACCACGCGGACTATCTCAACCCGCTGCGCACCATCGAGGAGAGAATCCCCAACCAGGTCGACAAGTCGCTGCAGACCACGCGCCGCTTCGACGCGCTCAAGCTGTGGATGACGCTGCGCGTGATGGGCGCCGACGGTGTCGGGCAGCTCTTCGACGAGGTCTGCGACCTGGCAGCCGACGGCTGGGAGCTGCTCGCCGCCGACCCGCGCTACGACGTCGTCGTGGCGCCGCAGCTGTCCACGCTGGTCTACCGCTACATCCCCGAGGCCATCACCAGCCCCACCCTGATCGACCGGGCCAACCTCTATGCCCGCAAGGCGCTGTTCGCGTCCGGCGAGGCCGTGGTCGCGGGCACCAAGGTCGGCGGCCGCCAGTACCTGAAGTTCACCCTGCTCAACCCCGAAACGACGACCGACGACATCGCCGCCGTACTCGATCTGATCGCCGGCCATGCCGAGCAGTACCTGGGAGAGAATCTTGTCCACGCCTCGTGAGCCCCTTGATTTCATCGGCATCGGGCTCGGGCCCTTCAACCTCGGCCTCGCCTGCCTGACCGAGCCGATCGACGAGCTGAACGGCGTCTTCCTGGAGTCCAAGCCGGACTTCGAGTGGCACTCCGGAATGTTCCTGGAGGGCGCCCATCTCCAGACGCCGTTCCTGTCGGACCTGGTGACGCTGGCCGATCCGACATCCCCGTACTCCTTCCTCAACTATCTGAAGGAATCGGGGCGGCTGTACTCGTTCTACATCCGCGAGAACTTCTATCCGCTGCGGACCGAGTACAACGACTACTGCCGCTGGGCCGCCGCCAAGCTGAGCTCCATCCGCTTCTCCACCACGGTGTCGCGGGTCGAGTACGAGGACGAGGTGTACGTCGTCCACACCACCGCCGGCGAGCGGTTCCGCGCCCGCCGCCTAGTCCTGGGCACCGGCACCCCGCCGTACATCCCCGAGACCTGCCAGGACCTCGGCGGCGACCTCCTGCACAACTCCCGCTACCTCGACCACAAGGAAGCGCTGCAGCAGAAGGAGTCGATCACCCTCGTCGGCAGCGGGCAGAGCGCCGCGGAGATCTACTACGACCTGCTCTCCGAGATCGATGTGCACGGCTACCGGCTGAACTGGGTCACGCGCTCCCCGCGGTTCTTCCCGCTGGAGTACACCAAGCTCACCCTCGAGATGACCTCGCCCGAGTACATCGACTACTTCCACGCACTGCCGGAGCCCACCCGCTACCGGCTGGAGTCGGAGCAGAAGGGCCTGTTCAAGGGCATCGACGGGGATCTGATCAACGAGATCTTCGATCTGCTCTACCAGAAGAACCTCAAGGGTCCGGTGCCGACCAGACTGCTGACCAACTCGGCGCTGAAGAGCGCCGGTTACGAGGACGGCACGTACACGCTTGGGCTGCGCCAGGAGGAGCAGGGCAAGGACTTCGAGCTGCGTACGGAGGGCCTGATCCTGGCCACCGGCTACAAGTACGCCGCCCCCGAGTTCCTCGAACCGGTCGGCGACCGGATCCGCCTGGACGGACAGGGCCGCTTCGACGTGGCCCGCAACTACTCCATCGACACGGCGGGACGCGAGATCTTCCTGCAGAACGCGGGCGTGCACACGCACTCCATCACCTCGCCCGACCTGGGCATGGGTGCGTACCGCAACGCCTACATCATCGGCGAGCTGCTCGGGTCCGAGTACTACCCCGTCGAAAAGTCCATCGCGTTCCAGGAGTTCTCCGCATGACGTTCACCGTCCGTCCCCTCGACCCCTTTGCCGACGCGGAGCTGGTGCACGGGTGGGTGACCCACCCCAAGGCCGCCTTCTGGATGATGCAGGAGGCGAAACTGCAGGACGTCGAGCGCGAGTACATGGCGATAGCCGCCCATGAGCACCACGACGCCTTCATAGGCCAGAACGACGGGGAGCCCGTCTTCCTGATGGAGCGCTACGACCCCAGGTATGTGGAGCTCCAGGGTCTGTACGACCCCGAGCCGGGCGATGTCGGCATGCACTTCCTGGTCGCGCCGACCGACAACCCCGTACACGGCTTCACCCGCCAGGTGATCACCGCGGTGATGGAGACGCTGTTCGCTGACCCGGCCACCCGGCGCGTCGTCGTCGAGCCGGACGTGAGCAACAAGGCTGTCCACGCGCTCAACGAAGCGGTCGGCTTTGTGCCCGCAGGGGAGATCAGGAAGCCGGAGAAGGACGCCCTGCTGAGCTTCTGCACCCGCGCCCAGTTCCTGGCTGCACGAGGAGTGACGGCATGAACCTGTCCGACGCCGTATCGCATCTGACGCCCGAGCTGTGGGAGCAGGCCAACCGGCTGCTCGTCCGCAAGGCGCTGGCGGAGTTCGCCCACGAGCGGCTGCTGGTCCCCGAGTCGCTCGGCCAGGACAACTACCGTGTCCTCAGCGACGACTCCGCCACCGAGTACCGCTTCTGTGCGCGCCGGTTCGCCCTCGACCACTGGCAGGTCTTCGCCGACTCCATCACCCGGCACCGGGACGGCGGCGAGCAACCGCTGGACTCGCTCGACTTCTTCATCGAACTGCGCGGCACGCTCGGCCTGAGCGAGACGATCCTGCCGGTCTATCTGGAGGAGATCTCCTCCACTCTCTCCGGAACGGCGTACAAGCTCAGCAAGCAGCAGACGACCTCCGCCGAGCTGGCCACAGCCGGCTTCCAGGCCATCGAGACGGGGATGACCGAGGGCCACCCCTGTTTCGTCGCCAACAACGGCCGGCTCGGCTTCGGGGTTCACGAGTACCTCTCGTACGCCCCCGAGACCGCGAGCGAGGTCCGCCTCGTCTGGCTCGCGGCCCGCCGCGATGTCGCCACCTTCACCTCGGGCGCCGGACTGGACTACGAGTCGCTGGTCCGCGCCGAACTCGGCGAAGCCGCTCTCGCCCGCTTCGGCGGGCGGCTGAACGCCCTCGGCCTCGACCTCGCCGACTACTTCCTGCTGCCGGTCCACCCCTGGCAGTGGTGGAACAAGCTCTCCGTCACCTTCGCCGCCGAGGTCGCCCAGCAGCGCCTGGTCTGCCTGGGCGCGGGCGACGACGACTATCTCGCCCAGCAGTCCATCCGTACGTTCTTCAATACGAGCGACCCGGCCAAGCACTACGTCAAAACCGCGCTGTCCGTCCTCAACATGGGCTTCATGCGGGGCCTTTCGGCCGCGTACATGGAGGCGACGCCCGCGATCAACGACTGGCTCGCGGGCCTGATCGAGCGCGACGACGTACTGAGGGCGGTCCGCTTCTCGATCGTCAAGGAGCGGGCGGCGATCGGTTACCACCACCGCCAGTACGAGCGGGCGACCGACCGCTACTCCCCGTACCGCAAAATGCTGGCCGCGCTCTGGCGCGAGAGCCCGGTGCCGCAGCTGCTGGACGGCGAACGGCCGGCCACGATGGCGTCGCTGCTCCATGTCGACCACGAGGGCGCGTCGTTCGCGGGTGCGCTGATCGACGAGTCGGGTCTGGCTCCGGCGCAGTGGCTGCGCCGCTATCTGGACGCGTATCTCACGCCCGTACTGCACAGCTTCTACGCATACGACCTGGTGTTCATGCCGCACGGCGAGAACGTCATCCTGGTCATCGGCGCGGACGGCACGGTCCAGCGGACGATCTTCAAGGACATCGCCGAGGAGATCGCGGTGATGGACCCGGACGCGGTCCTGCCGCCGGCGGTCGAGCGGATCCGCGTGGACGTGCCCGAGGACATGAAGCTGCTGTCCATCTTCACGGACGTGTTCGACTGCTTCCTCCGCTTCCTGGGCGCGGCGCTGGTGACCGAGGGCCGCCTCGACGAGGAAACGTTCTGGCGGACGGTCGCGGAGTGCGTCAGCGGCTACCAGGAGTCCGTGCCGCATCTGGCGGACAAGTTCAAGGAGTACGACATGTTCGCGGGCGAGTTCGCGCTCTCCTGCCTCAACCGGCTCCAACTGCGCAACAACGAACAGATGGTGGACCTCGCGGACCCGGCGGGCGCGCTCCAGCTGATCGGCACGCTCGAGAACCCGATCGCGAGGTTCTCCCACTGAACGGACGGGCGCGCCGGTGAATACGGTCCCTCACTGGCGCGCCCGTCTCAATCCAGCCCCGCCGGCGTTTGAGGCGCGGGGTCTGGGGCGGAGCCCCGAAATCCAGCCCCGCCGGCGGTTGACGCGCGGGGTCCGGGGCAGAGCCCCGAAATCCAGCCCCGCCGGCGATTGAGGCGCGGGGTCTGGGGCGGAGCCCCGGCTCGGGCGCTCAGCCGGCGGGCCAGGGCACCTTCGGCGACCGGTAGTAGTCGATCCCGAGCGCCGACATCCGCGCGCCCTGCGCAGCCAACCGCACCCGATACGCCCCCCAGTCATGCGTGGACGCGGGCGACCAGCCGAGCTCCGCCACCCCCAGCACCCGCGGGAACGCCATGAACTCGATGTGGTCGCTCGTCGAGATCGTCTCCGACCACAGCGGCGCCTCGACCCCCGCCACCGCCGACGCGGGCACCCCCGGCAGATACGTCCCCGGGTCCCAGTCGTAGGAGCGGTCGACCTCGACCAGACCCGCCCAGTCCAGCCCGAGCGGCGTGTCCTTGGTGTACTTCATGTCGAGGTAGACGCGGTCGGCGGGCGACAGGATCAGCTTCGTGCCGTTCTGCGCGGCCTTGGCGACCTGGGCCTTCTCCGCGTCGCTGGTGCCGTCCAGACCCCAGTACTGCGCGACCGCGCCGGCGACCGGACTCGCCCCGGTCAGCTGGTGCCAGCCGACCACGGTCTTGCCGTACTTCCCCACTGCCGCCTGCGCCTTGTCCATGAACGCCACATAGTCCGCATGGCTCGTGGAGTGCGCCTCGTCGCCGCCGATGTGGAGGTACCTGCCGGGCGTGAGCGCGGCCAGCTCGCGCACCACGTCGTCCACGAAGTCGTACGTCACGGCCTTCGGCACGCACAGCGAGCTGAAGCCGACATCCGTGCCGGTGTAGAGCGGCGGCGCGATGCCCGAGCAGTTCAGCTCGGCGTACGAGGCGAGGGCGGCGTTGGTGTGCCCCGGCATGTCGATCTCGGGGACGACCTCCAGATAGCGCGAGGCCGCGTAGCCGAGGATCTCCTGGTAGTCCTTCTTGGTGTAGTACCCGCCCGGTCCGCCGCCGACCTGCGTCGAGCCGCCGTACGTCGTGAGCCGCGGCCAGGAGTCGATGGCGATACGCCAGCCCTGGTCGTCGGAGAGATGCAGATGCAGCTTGTTGATCTTGTAGAGCGCCAACTGGTCGATATAGCGCTTGACCTGGCCGACGGTGAAGAAATGCCGGGAGACATCGAGCATCGCGCCGCGGTAGCCGTAGCGCGGAGTGTCGGTGATGGTGCCGCCCGCGATCTTCCACGGCCCCTTCTGCCTGGTGTCCTTCTCCACGGAGGCGGGCAGCAGTTGCCGCAGCGTCTGGACGGCGTGGAAGAGCCCGGCGTGCCTGCGGGCGGTGAGGGTGACCGAGCCGCGCGAGGACTGCAGCCGGTAGCCCTCGTCGCCGAGGCCCTGCTCCGAGGGGCGGAGCCGCAACTGGATGCCGCCGGGGAGGTGGTCGTCGGTGACGGGCAGGTCGAATCCGGTGGACGGCCGCAGCAGCCCGGCGAGATACGTGCCGATCCGCCGCACCTCGGGTGAGTGTCCGTCGACCCTGATCCGGGTCCAGGGGGTGAGGGTGTACGGCGCGCCACCGGCCTGTACGGACGCGGGCGCGGGGACGACCCGGCCGAGCGGCGGGACGGTGGGGTGAGGTCGGCGGGAGCGGCGCCGGCGCCGATGCCGGCGATACCCGCCGCCGCGACGAGCAGCAGCGAACCGAACAGTCGGGGAAGCGTTCCGGGCAGTCTCACAGGCTGGGTCCCTTCGACGGGCGTCGCAAACTGTGGTGCTGAGCAACCGAACGGTGGTCATCATGCGTACCGCGCACCCCAGTTGCGGTCAAGGTGTAGACCACTTCCTCGCCTCACGATGAACGAATCCAAGGCATGGCGACGGCGCCGTCGGGAGCCACCCCGGACCCCAGGCAAAACCCCGGGCCCACCCCGGCCAACTCACCCTCGCCGAACCCGCACACGCCCCAGTGCGAGAATCCCCATGGCGACTGCGCCATCCCGGGAGCCACCCCGGACCCCAGGCAAAACCCCGGGCCCACCCGGCCAACTCACCTCGCCGAACCCGCGCACGCCACCCCCGGTGCGAGAATCCCCCCATGGCGGAAATCCTCCAGAAGGACGGCACCTGGACCTTCGACGGGGACACGGTGCGCGTCGTGCCCGGCAGCGACAAAGGTGTGAGCCTGCTGCGCAAGACCCTCGGTGAGGTCGCCGTACCCCTGGACGCACTCGCCGGGATCTCCTACGAGCCCGGCAAGAAGTCCGGACGCCTGCGGCTGCGTCTGCGCAACGGCGCCGACCCGCTGCTGCAGATCACCGGCGGCAAGCTGGAGGACAGCTCCGACCCCTACCGGCTGACCGTCGAGAACGACCGCAGCGGCGTCGCCGAGTACTTCGTGGACGAGGTGCGCAACGCCCTGCTGCTCGACCAGGTGGGGACCGGGCCCGTCGACCGCTATCTGCTGAGCGGGCCCGCCCTGCCGATCACCGTGGGCGCGGGGGACGGAACCGCCACCTTCGACGGGGAGCGGATCCGGCTGGAGTGGAACTGGAAGACCGAGGAGTCCAAGTCCTCGGGCGGCGCGCGCACGCTCGCGCTGGAGGATGTGGAGTCCGTGGAGTGGCTGCCCTCCGTCGGCCTGGAGATCGGCTACCTGCGTTTCGCCGTGGCGAAGGCCCCGACGAAGGCCCCGCCCAAGTACGATCCGCACGCCGTCGAGCTGTGGGGCTTCCGCAAGGACCCGCTGATGGCGCTGGTAGGGGCGGCCGTGGTGGCCCGGATGCCGCATCCGTACGCCCCCGCGCTCGTCGAGGCCGTCCCGTGGCCGGCCCTGTCCGCGCCGGCCGCCCCCGCCCCGACGCCCGGCGACGATCATGACGCGCTGCTGCGGCGACTGCGTGAACTGGGCGAGCTGCATCAGTCCGGGATACTGACGGCCGAGGAGTTCACCACCGCCAAACAGGCGATTCTGAAGCGTCTCTGAGCCCCCACTGCCCGGAATCGGGCAGGATTCTTGCAAACACCATAGGTCACCCCGCAATATCTACGGGTGCTCGAACCTCGTCAGCCCGGTCGCCTGTCCCACGACGACCTCATCGACCATCTGGTGCGCAGCACCGCGCTCCAGCGCGGTGAGGCGGCCCGGGTGATCCTCGACGTGCTGGCGTACTTCGACGAGAAGACCGAGGAATTCGTCCGCCGCCGCCACCGCGAACTGCAGTCCGGTGGCCTGGCGAACGCCGAGATCTTCGAGCGGATCGCGGCCGAACTGCCGCACCGCGCCGTGGCGCCGCCGGAGCTCTCGCTCCGCCAGCTGCGCCGCATCGTCTACGGCTGACCGGCCGGGCACACACCTGATCTATGGAGGGGCAGAGACTTTATGTGCGGAATTGTCGGTTACATCGGCAAGCGTGACGTGGCACCGCTGCTGCTGGAAGGCCTGCAGCGGCTGGAGTACCGGGGGTACGACTCCGCGGGCATCGTGATCACCAGCCCCAAGTCCGCCGGGCTGAAGATGGTCAAGGCCAAGGGCCGGGTCCGTGACCTGGAGGCCCGAGTCCCCAAGCGCTTCGCCGGCACCACCGGCATCGCCCACACCCGCTGGGCCACCCACGGCGCCCCGTCCGACGAGAACGCACACCCCCACCTCGACCCCGAGAACAAGGTCGCGATCGTCCACAACGGCATCATCGACAACGCCTCCGAGCTGCGCGCCAAGCTCGTCGCCGACGGCGTCGTCTTCCTCTCCGAGACGGACACCGAGGTACTCACCCACCTCATCGCCCGCTCCCAGGCCGACACCCTGGAGGAGAAGGTCCGCCAGGCGCTGAAGCTGGTCGAGGGCACCTACGGCATCGCCGTCATGCACGCCGGCTTCAACGACCGGATCGTTGTCGCCCGCAACGGCTCCCCGGTCGTGCTCGGCATCGGCGAGAAGGAGATGTTCGTCGCCTCCGACATCGCCGCCCTGGTCGCCCACACCCGCCAGGTCGTCACCCTCGACGACGGCGAGATGGCCACCCTGAAGGCCGACGACTTCCGTACGTACACCACCGAGGGCTCGACGACGACGGCCACGCCGACCACCGTGGAGTGGGAGGCCGCTTCGTACGACATGGGCGGCCACGACACGTACATGCACAAGGAGATCTCCGAGCAGGCCGACGCCGTGGACCGCGTGCTGCGCGGCCGCATCGACGACCGGTTCTCCACCGTGCACCTGGGCGGTCTGAACCTGGACGCCCGCGAGGCGCGCACCATCCGCCGGATCAAGATCCTCGGCTGTGGCACCTCGTACCACGCGGGCCTCATCGGCGCCGGGCTGATCGAGGGACTCGCCCGCATCCCCGCGGACGCCGAGCCTGCCTCCGAGTTCCGCTACCGCAACCCGGTCGTGGACCCCGACACCCTGTACATCGCGGTCTCCCAGTCCGGTGAGACCTACGACGTCCTCGCCGCCGTGCAGGAGCTCAAGCGCAAGGGCGCGCGCGTCCTCGGCGTGGTGAACGTCGTCGGCTCGGCGATCGCCCGCGAGGCCGACGGCGGTGTGTACGTCCACGCCGGGCCCGAGGTCTGCGTCGTCTCCACCAAGTGCTTCACCAACACCGTGGTCGCCTTCGCGCTGCTCGCGCTGCACCTGGGCCGGATCCGCGACCTGTCGGTCACCGACGGCAAGCGGATCATCGAGGGCCTGCGCAGGCTGCCCGAGCAGATCAGCGAGATCCTCGAGTCCGAGGCCGAGATCAAGAAACTGGCCGAGGAGTACGCGGGCGCCAAGTCGATGATGTTCATCGGCCGGGTGCGCGGCTACCCGGTGGCGCTGGAGGCCTCCCTGAAGCTCAAGGAGATCTCCTACATCCACGCCGAGGCGTACCCGGCCTCGGAGCTCAAGCACGGCCCGCTCGCGCTGATCGAGCCGGCGCTGCCGACGGTCGCGATCGTCCCGGACGACGACCTGCTGGAGAAGAACCGCGCGGCCCTGGAGGAGATCAAGGCCCGCAGCGGCAAGATCCTCGCCGTCGCCCACCGCGAGCAGGAGAAGGCCGATCACACCATCGTCGTACCGAAGAACGAGAACGAGCTGGACCCGATTCTGATGGGCATCCCGCTCCAGCTCTTCGCTTACCACACGGCGCTGGCCATGGGCCGGGACATCGACAAGCCGCGCAACCTGGCGAAGTCCGTCACGGTCGAGTAGGCCCCGCTCCCCCGTCCCACGAGAACGCCGCATGAGAACGCCCCCTGCACGTGCCACCGAGCACACAGGGGGCGTTCCCACACAGGCCGGCGCAGCCCAAGGGCGCCGGCCTGCGGCTGCCTCAGCCGGTGGCCGTCACTCCCCGGCCGGCAGCGCGTCCCGAGAACGTGGGCCACTTGGCGAGTGCTGCCGTCGCGCCGTACCAGGCGGCCAGACCCGCGACCGCGCCGACCCAGCCGCCCGCCTTCGCCAGCCCGCCGCTCTCCGCGAACGATGCGATGCCGAGCAGCAGCAGCGAGACGCACAGCAGTCCGTACACACCTTGACCGAACAGTCCGCTGCCCGCGGACGAGGCCGTCAGGGTCAGTGCGAGCAGTGCCCACAGCAGCAGGAACAGCCCTGCGGCTTCGGTGGAGACCTCGGCGCCGACGGCGGTGCCCCAGGTGAACCAGAAGGCGCCGAGACCCGAAAACGCCGTGCCCGTACCGGCGTTGCCCGCGCGGAACTCGAGCAGTCCGACGATGAACAGTGCGACGCCGCCGACCCAGGTGGCGAGCGCGGAGGCATCGGCCGCCGCGACATTGTCGATCACGCCGGTGTGGCCGACGCCGAACGCCAGCAGGGTCAGTCCGAGCGCGAGGTGGCCGAGAGTCGAAGTAGAAGTAGCGCTTCCCGCAGAGACGTCGTTGTCCACGGCGGGCTCCCTTCGTGTCCTGTGCAGTTGTGCTGCTACCCAGCGATCGCTATGTACCCTTCACAAGCGCACAATCCACCTGTACGCACGGGTAGATATCCGCAGGCACAAAGGGAGTTGACGGAGCCTCGGCGAAGGTCCGTCCGGACGCAACCGGGGCCTGACGGGGGTGGGGACCGGGACTACGGGATCACTACGACGGGGCGCTGCGCGCGTCGTGCGAGACGGCCCGCGACGGAGCCGAAGATGCGTCCCACGATGCCGTGCGTGGAGCCGACGACGATCGCGTCCGCGGAGTACTCCTGGCCGACCTCTTCGAGCTCGTGACAGATGTCGCCGCCGCGCTCGACCAGGATCCACGGCACCTCGGCGAGATAGTCCGCGCAGGCCAGCTCCAGACCGAGCACCTCGGTGCGGTGGTCCGGCACATCCACGAAGACGGGGGGCTCGCAGCCCGCCCAGACCGTGGTCGGCAGCCGATTGGCGACATGGACGATGATCAGGCCGGAGCCGAGCCTTCTGGCCATTCCGATGGCGTACGCGAGCGCCCGCTCACTGGAGGTCGATCCGTCGAAGCCGACGACGACTCCGTGCCGGAAGGCGGGATCGCAGGGGTGGCATGTCTCTTCTGCCGCTTGCAGGTCCGACAGTGGGTCGGCTACCTGCTTGCGGTCCGCGGGTTCGGGGATTTCGTGACCGGCCATCGGTGTCTCGGCGAAGAAGGTCCTCTTGGGAGGAATCGTCAAGGAAGGGTGCGTCGGTTGGCAGGGCGGCGGAGCTGTGTCCGGGAATCATCTTCCCAACCCCATACCCCCAAGGGTACGGCGACACTCCTCTCCTGCCCAGGGCCTGCCCGCCCCATACGCGGCGTTCCAGGGAGCATGCCCGAGCCTGCCCGGGATGGCAATGCCGCTTGGTGTCTACAGCCGTCTGCGCGAGCCCGGTGGCACGTCCGGGCGGCGATCAGTGACCAGAAGGCTCCGCCCTTCGTTGGGCATCCCCAGGACACCCCCTCGGTCCACCGGCGCCTTCAGGGAGCTTCCGTGCACGCACGACAGTCCACCCCGGCCCCCGCACCCGCCCCTCTTCCCCCGCCTCCCACCCCTCGTCCGAGTCGGCCGGCGACGTCGTCCGCTGGGCGGCGTTCAGCTGTGTGCTCGTCCCCGTTGTGCTGGTCGTGTACGGGACGTCCGTCGGCGGGGCGGCAGCCGCGGCTCTCGGCCTCGCGGCCGTGACCGCCGCCTGCCGGGTGCTGCTGCGCCAGTCCGAGCGCAACGCCGCCCGGGCCCGCGCGGCCGAGTCTGCGCCACCCCGCGGCCGGCGGGCCAGGACGGCCGCGGGGGCGCATCGGGGCGGTCGGCACGGCGCGGGAAGTGCGCCCGGGGGCTGACGGGTTCACACCCTCACGCCCGCATATTTTCAGCCAACTTCGGGCCACCGGTCATCCCTTGGCGAAATGGCCTGCCAACCCCCTTGCCACCAGGCAGGAAAGGACCATTCGCGGCTCGCGCACCCTACGGGGACGGGCCATGCATGAAATGCACACTTCCCTGCGCGGCCCGTGAGTGGAACGCTTCGTGATCGAATGCTTCGCGCCAAGTTGCCAAGTCGACATAGCGGGGCATGACGAACTTGTCACGGCGGCGCCACGGGACACAGTAGATTCGATCATGAGTATCGAAGGCTCGGGACTCGTGCAAAACCGAGGGGAAACGTGCAGGAGCGAAAGGCCCAGAACGAACGGGGAGACGCGAACACCGAGGGGGGCTTAGCGTCATGAGTCAGGACTCCGCCGCACCGGAGGTGGCACGGAAGCTCTCCGGGCGCCGGCGCCGGGAAGTCGTCGCGGTGCTGCTGTTCAGCGGCGGCCCCATTTTTGAGAGTTCCATCCCGCTCTCGGTGTTCGGAATTGACCGTCAGGACGCCGGAGTTCCTCGCTATCGACTGCTCGTGTGCGGTGGCGAGGAGGGCCCGCTGCGGACCACCGGCGGGCTCGAACTGACCGCGCCCTACGGCCTGGAGGCGATCAGCAGAGCAGGCACTGTTGTCGTACCGGCCTGGCGGTCGATCACCTCACCACCGCCGATCGAGGCACTCGATGCCTTGCGCAGAGCGCATGAGGAGGGGGCCAGAATAGTCGGCCTGTGCACCGGTGCGTTCGTGCTCGCCGCTGCCGGTCTGCTCGACGGCCGCCCGGCGACCACCCACTGGATGTACGCGCCGACGCTGGCCAAGAGATATCCGTCCGTCCATGTGGATCCGCGCGAGCTCTTCGTCGACGACGGCGATGTGCTCACCTCCGCGGGCACGGCGGCCGGAATCGACCTCTGCCTCCACATCGTGCGTACGGACCACGGCACCGAGGCGGCCGGGGCGCTCGCCCGCAGGCTGGTCGTGCCGCCGCGGCGCAGTGGCGGGCAAGAGCGTTATCTGGACAGGTCTTTACCAGAGGAAATCGGGTCGGACCCGCTGGCCGAGGTCGTTTCGTGGGCGCTGGAGCATCTCCATGAACAGTTCGACGTGGAGACCCTGGCGGCCCGGGCGTACATGAGCCGGCGCACCTTCGACCGGCGATTCCGCTCGCTCACCGGCAGCGCACCGCTGCAGTGGCTGATCACCCAGCGGGTGCTGCAGGCACAGCGGCTGCTCGAGACCTCCGACTACTCGGTCGACGAGGTGGCGGGCCGCTGCGGCTTCCGCTCCCCGGTCGCCCTGCGTGGCCATTTCCGGCGCCAGCTGGGGTCCTCCCCGGCCGCGTACCGGGCGGCCTACCGGGTACGCCGTCCGCAGAGCGAGCCCGCCCCGGCGGCGGTGGTGGAGTCGGTCGTACCGGTGCAGGCCTCCCCGCATGCCAGACGTGCTGCCGCGGCGTCGGGACCGTCCGGTCCTGCCGCCACATCGGCCGCGCCGCCGGAGCTCGGCAGACCCGGTCCGGACGTGTACGCGACAGGTCACGGCCGGCCGAGCCTCCCCGGCCAGCGGAGTGCGCCCTAGGGTCTTTCGTTTGGATCGGGTCGGATGAGTGAGCGGCCCGCCGCGGAGCGGCTGATGTCACTGCGGTGCGTGCGAGCCCGGCACGATCCAAACGAGAGGCCTCAGGCCGGCCGATCGCCGGGCGGCCTAAGGTAGGACGCATGAACGACCGCATGGTGTGGATCGACTGCGAGATGACCGGGCTCTCGTTGACGGACGACGCACTCATCGAGGTGGCCGCTTTGGTCACCGACTCGGAACTGAACGTGCTCGGCGACGGCGTGGACATCGTGGTCCGCCCACCGGACGCCGCGCTGGAGACGATGCCCGAGGTGGTGCGGCAGATGCACACCGCCTCGGGCCTCCTCGACGAGCTGGCGGGCGGCACCACGCTCGCAGCCGCCGAGGAGCAGGTCATGGCGTACGTGAGGGAGCACGTCAAGGAGCCGGGCAAGGCCCCGCTGTGCGGGAACTCGGTCGGCACCGACCGCGGCTTCCTGCTGCGCGACATGCCGACGCTGGAGAGCTACCTCCACTACCGGATCGTCGATGTCTCCTCGGTCAAGGAACTGGCCCGGCGCTGGTACCCGAGGGCGTACTTCAACAGTCCGGAGAAGAACGGCAACCACCGGGCGCTGGCGGACATCCGCGAATCCATCGCCGAGCTGCGCTACTACCGCGAGGCGGTCTTCGTGCCGCAGCCCGGACCGGACTCGGACACCGCGAAGAAGATCGCGGCGAAGCACGTCCTGCCCACGGAATGAGGCGGGCGTGAGGCGGGGCCGAGGCAAGTGGGGCGCGGGAACGAGGCGGGAATGAGCCCCGCGTCAGGGCCGCGATAACCCGGGCGCGAGCACCCTCCCCGACCCTGTACACTTTTCCTCGGCCGGTCGGGAAGAAGACCGGTCTTGGTGGGTATAGCTCAGACGGTAGAGCACCTGGTTGTGGTCCAGGATGTCGCGGGTTCGAGTCCCGTTACTCACCCTGAACGATCAAGGGCCCCGGTCTTCGGACCGGGGCCCTTGATCTTTGTCGCGCACGTGACCTTCGTCACGTGATCCCTGTCGCGCGCTCTACGACGACTCGCGTACGACCAGCTCCGTCGGGAGCACGATCTGCGGCAGCTCCGCCGGGCGGCCCGCTATCTCCTGCAGCAGCACCTGGGCCATCGTGCGGCCCATCTCCTCGATCGGCTGGCGCACGCTGGTGAGCGCCGGGTCCATATGGCGGGCCACCGCCGAGTCGTCGAAGCCGACGAGCGCCACATCGTCCGGAATCCGGCGGCCCGCCTCGCGCAGTACGTGCCGCGCGCCCGCCGCCATCACGTCCGAGGCCGCGAAGACCGCGTCCAGCTGCGGGCAGCGCTCCAGAAGCTCCCGCATCGCCCGGCGGCCGCCCTCCTCGGTGAAGTCGGCGGGGGCCGTCAGCTCGGTGTCGGGGAACCGGCCCGCCGCCGTCAGGGCCGCGCGGTAGCCGTCGAGCCGGCACTGGGCTCCGTACACATCGAGGCGTCCGGTGATCGTCGCGATGGTGCGGCGGCCGCGCGCGAGCAGATGCGCCACGGCGCTGCGCGCACCCTCGAAGTTGTCGGAGTCGACCGCGGCGAGCGTCTCGCGCGCGGACCTGCGGCCGCTGATGACGGCCGGGATGGCGAGCTGCTCCAGCATGTCGGGGATCGGGTCGTCGGCGTGCACCGAGACGAGCAGGACGCCGTCCACGCGGTGGGCTGCCAGATACGTGGCGAGCCGGCGGCGCTCGCGGTCGCTGCCGGCGAGGGTCAGCAGCAGCTGCATCTCGGTGTCGGCGAGAGCCGCTCCGACGCCGCGGACCATGTCGGAGAAGTACGGCTCGGCGAAGAACCGGTCCTCCGGCTCCGGCACGACGAGCGCGATCGCGTCGGTGCGGTTGGCGGCGAGCGCGCGGGCGGCGCGATTGGGTACGTAGCCCAGTTCGGCGACGGCCGCCTCGACGGCGGCGCGCGTGCGGTCGCTGACCCGCGGCGAGCCGTTGATCACCCGGGAGACCGTGCCACGCCCAACTCCGGCGCGTGCCGCCACCTCTTCGAGGGTGGGTCTGCCTGTGCGCCGTCCCTCGTTGCGCGTACGGATTGTCCGAGACACCATGTCCGCCTCCCCAGGCTCCCAGGCCGAGAACATTACGTGTCGGCTGCCTTGACACCCCTTCAGCGAGCCGCGACCCTTCAACACATCACATATGGGAGCGCTCCCACCGTACCTGACTCATACACGACCCGCACGTTCCCCGCCCGAGCCGCAGAGCATCAACGTCACTGCGCCGCACGCCAGTTGGCCGGGGGGTCGGCACGTCATGGCACAAGGAGGACGCAATGCGCAGGGCAGTAATCCTCGCGGTCGTCGCCGCGCTCGGCGCCGGTCTGCTGGCCGGCTGTGCCGAGGACAGCGACGAACCCACCGGCAGTGCGTCGAACGGCGGCGGTGGGGGCAAGGGCAGAACCACGCTCACCGTAGGGGTCTTCGGGGCCTTCGGCCTCAAGGAAGCAGGCCTTTACGACGAGTACATGAAGCTCAACAAGAACATCGTGATCCAGCAGACCTCGATCGAGCGCAACGAGAACTACTACCCGCAGCTGCTCACCCACCTGGGCACCGGCAGCGGACTCGCCGACATCCAGGCCGTCGAGGTCAACAACATCGCCGAGATCACCGCCACGCAGTCGGGCAAGCTCGTCGACCTGGGCAAGGCGGAGGGGGTCCAGAAGGACGCGTTCCTGCCGTGGAAGTGGGAGCAGGCCACCTCAAAGGACGGCAGGACGGTCGCTCTTGGCACCGACATAGGGCCGCAGGGCATCTGCTACCGCAAGGACCTCTTCGCCAAGGCCGGGCTGCCCACCGACCGTGAGGCGGTCGGCAAGCTGTGGGCGGGCGACTGGAACAAGTACCTGGACGCGGGCAAGCAGTTCAAGTCCAAGGCGCCCAAGGGCGTGGCGTTCGTGGACTCCGCGACCGGCGTGATGTCGGCGATCACCGGCAGCAACGAGAACCGCTTCTACGACAAGGACGGCAAGATCGTCTACAAGACGAACCCTGCCGTGAAGCAGGCCTGGGACACCGCCGCGGCGTTCGCGACGGAGGGACTGACCGGCAAGCTCCAGCAGTTCACCCCGGCCTGGGACCAGGGCTTCGCGAACGGCACCTTCGCGACCGTCTCCTGCCCGGCCTGGATGCTCGGCTACATCCAGGACAAGGGCGGGGCCGCGGGCAAGGACAAGTGGGACGTGGCCGCCGCGCCCAGGCCGAGCAACTGGGGCGGCTCCTTCCTGACCGTTCCCGACGCCGGCAAGAACAAGGCCGAGGCGGCGAAGCTCGCGGCCTGGCTGACCGCGCCCGAACAGCAGGCGAAGCTCTTCGCCGAGCGCGGCAGCTTCCCGAGCGCCAAGGCCGCGTACGCGCTGCCCGAGGTCTCCGGCGCCAAGCACGCCTACTTCGGGGGCGCGCCCATCGGACAGATCTTCTCGAAGGCCGCCGAGGGCGTACCGGTCCAGATCATCGGCCCGAAGGACCTGATCATCGCGCAGAACCTCGGGGACATCGGGATGCTCCAGGTCGACCAGAAGGGCCGTTCCTCCAAGGAGGGCTGGGACGCGGCCGTGAAGGCGATCGACAACGCGCTGGACCAGTGAGCATGAAGTCCGCCACTTCGGAAGAAGCCGCCGTGCCCTCCTCGGGGGAGGAGGGCACGGCCCCGCCGCGCGCGGTGGAGGTGTCCGCGGACGACGAACGCCGCCGGGCCCGGCGCAGCCGCCGCTACCGGCTGGATGTGAGGTGGAGCCCGTACGCCTTTGTCATGCCGTTCTTCGTCTTCTTCCTGGCGTTCGGGCTCTTCCCGCTGCTCTACACCGGCTGGGCCTCGCTGCACCGGGTGGAGCTGACGGCGCCCACCGACATGGAGTGGGTGGGGCTGCGGAACTTCTCGCGGCTGCTCGAGGACGAGTTCTTCTGGAACGCGCTGAAGAACACCGTGACGATCGGGCTGATCTCCACGGTGCCGCAGCTGCTCATCGCACTCGGCATCGCGCATCTGCTGAACTACCGGCTGCGCGGCTCGATGTTCTTCCGGGTGGCCGCGCTGACTCCGTACGCCACCTCGGTCGCCGCGGCCACGCTCGTCTTCGTGCTCCTCTTCGGGCGCGACTACGGGATGATCAACTGGGCGCTGGGGCTGGTCGGTTTCGACCATGTCGACTGGCAGAACGGCGAATGGACCTCCCAGCTGGCCGTCTCCACCATCGTGATCTGGCGGTGGACGGGGTACAACGCCCTGATCTATCTGGCCGCGATGCAGGCCATCCCGAACGATCTCTACGAGTCGGCCGCGCTGGACGGGGCCTCGCGCTGGCAGCAGTTCAGGCATGTCACCATCCCCTCACTGCGGCCGACGATCCTGTTCACCTGTGTGGTCTCGACGATCGGCGCCACGCAACTGTTCGGTGAGCCCCTGCTGTTCAACGGCAGCGCGGGCGCGACGGGCGGTGCCGACCATCAGTTCCAGACGCTCGGGCTCTATCTGTACGAGCAGGGCTGGGTGAATCTCCACCTCGGCCGGGCCTCGGCGATCGCCTGGGCGATGTTCCTGATCCTGCTGGTGATCGGCGCGGTGAACTGGCTGCTCGCCCGCCGGCTGAGCAAGAGCGCGTAGGGGGACGAAATGTTGAGCGCCAAACGTGCCGGACGCCAGCTGCACGGCGGCCGGATCACCCATGCCGTACTGATCGTGTTCACCATCGGCTCGCTCTTTCCGCTGGTGTGGACGGCGATCGCGGCCTCCCGCAGCAGCTCCCGGCTCGCCCAGACTCCCCCGCCCTTCTGGTTCGGCGGCAATCTCTTCAAGAATCTGGAGATCGCCTGGACCGACGCCAATATGGGCACCGCCCTGCTCAACACGACGGTCGTCGCCGGATCGATCGCGGCCGGGACCGTGCTCTTCTCGACGCTCGCCGGCTTCGCCTTCGCCAAACTCCGCTTCCGCTTCAAGAACCTCCTTCTGGTGCTGGTGATCGGCACGATGATGGTGCCGCCGCAGCTCAGCGTCGTACCGCTGTACATGCTGATCGCCGAGCTGTCCTGGACCGATCAGCTGCAGTCCGTCATCCTGCCCACCCTGGTCAGCGCCTTCGGCGTGTTCTTCATGCGGCAGTACCTGATCGAGGCGCTGCCCACCGAGCTGATCGAGGCGGCCCGGGTGGACGGCGCGAACAGCTGGCGCGTGGTGTGGCACATCGTCTTCCCAGCGGCGCGGCCCGCGATGGCGGTGCTGGGCATGCTGACTTTTGTGATGGCCTGGAACGACTTCTTCTGGCCGATCATCGCGCTGACCCAGAACGGCAGCCCGACCGTGCAGGTGGCGCTGACCGGGCTCGGCCGCGGCTATATCCCCGACCAGTCGGTGATCATGGCCGGCGCACTGCTGGGCACGCTGCCGCTGCTGATCGCCTTCGTCGTCTTCGGCAAGCACATCGTCGGCGGCATCATGCAGGGCGCGGTCAAGGGCTGACGACGCGCCGCCGGCTCAAGGACCGACACCTGGACTGACACCTCCTCACAGTCCCTTATCCACACACACGTTGGGAGCTCACCCATGTCCGTGACGTTTCCGCCCGCCTTCCTGTGGGGCACCGCCACCGCCGCGTACCAGATCGAGGGCGCGGTCCGGGAGGGCGGCCGCACCCCGTCGATCTGGGACACCTTCAGTCATACGCCGGGCAAGGTGGAGGGCGGTGACACCGGGGACACGGCCGTCGACCACTACCACCGCCGCGCCGACGACGTCGCGCTGATGGCGGGGATCGGGGTCAACGCCTACCGCTTCTCGGTCTCCTGGCCGCGGGTGCAGCCCACCGGCCGCGGCCCCGCCGTCCAGCGCGGCCTCGACTTCTACCGCGGCCTCGTCGACGATCTGCTCGACCACGGCATCCGGCCCTCGCTCACCCTCTACCACTGGGACCTGCCCCAGGAGCTGGAGTCGGCGGGCGGCTGGCCGGAGCGGGACACCGCGCACCGCTTCGCCGACTACGCCCGGATCGTCGCCGACGCGCTCGGCGACCGCGTGGATATGTGGACGACCCTCAACGAGCCCTGGTGCAGCGCCTTTCTCGGATACGGCTCCGGGGTGCATGCCCCCGGCCGCACCGACCCGGCCGCCGCGCTGCGCGCCGCCCACCATCTCAACCTCGGCCACGGCCTGGCCGCCCAGGCACTGCGGTCCGTACTCCCCGCCCGCGCGAAGCTCTCCGTCAGCCTCAACCCGAGTGTGGTCAGGGCGAGGAGCCAGAGCCCGGCGGACCTGGACGCCCGGCGCCGTATCGACGCGCTCGCGAACCGGATCTTCGCGGACCCGATGCTGAAGGGCACGTATCCGGAAGATCTCTTCGCGGACACCGCGCGCCTGACCGACTGGTCGTTCGTCCACGGCGACGATCTGGCTGTCATCAAGCACCCCCTGGACTCGCTCGGACTGAACTACTACGCACCTGCAGTTGTATCGGACGCCACTGACAATCGCCCCGAGCGCAGCGACGGCCACGGTGCCGGCGAGCACTCCCCCTGGCCGGGCGCGGACGGGGTCTCCTTCCACCAGCCGCCGGGCGACCGCACCGAGATGGGCTGGTCGATCGACCCGACCGGGCTGTACGACCTGCTGCTGCACTACACGCGCGAGGCGCCGGGGCTGCCGCTGATGATCACCGAGAACGGCGCCGCGTACGTCGACAAGCCGGCCGCCGACGGCACGGTCCACGACCCCGACCGCATCCGCTATCTGCACGGCCATCTCTCGGCGGTCCACCGGGCGATGGCCGACGGCGCGGACGTACGCGGCTACTTCCTCTGGTCCCTGATGGACAACTTCGAGTGGTCCTACGGCTACAGCAAGCGCTTCGGGGCGGTGTACGTGGACTACGAGACGCAGGTTCGTACGCCGAAGTCGAGCGCGCACTGGTACGGGGAGCTGGCCCGGACCGGGGTGCTGCCGGAGCTGCCGGGCCTACCTGACCTGCCGGACCTGCCGGAGGCCTGAGGGCACATACGGCGGGCGCTTGATGTCCGCGTCCTTCGTGCCCGCGACAGCGTCGTCGTAGAGGGCCTGCGCATCCTTGGCGTACAGCGGCGAGTAGGTGATCCAGTCGACGTTCTGGTCGTTGCCGCCGCCGTTGTAGCCGCCGGTGTTGCCGATGACCTTGCCGGTGCGGGTGACGGGGTCGTAGTCCTTGATCCAGGGGCCGCCGGAGACCCCGCCGTAGAAGCCGCCGCAGGTCATCCGCATCTGCCGGAAGCCGGGCAGACGGTAGGTGGCGACGTCGCAACGGAGCGCGTGGTGCCTCTTGTTGACGGCTTCGCTGCTGGGATAGCCGACCACGGTGGCCTTGTGGCGGTAGCCGGACGCCTGGGTGAAGGTGAGTGAACCGGTGACGTCCTCGACCCTGCCCTTGCTGTTGGGAGCGAGGCGGGCGAAGGCGAAGTCCAGGTCGGAGACGGGTTTCTTGGTGTTCCGCTCGTACCTCGGGTCGACGAAGACCCTGTTCACCGCGTAGACGCCGCCCGGCTGACGGGCGGAGGAGAGTCCGTGGCGGTACTGCGGTACGAAGATGCGGTGCGTGGCGCGCCTGAGGCCCATGGCGCAGTGCCCGGCGGTGAGGACCAGATCCTTGCCGCCGCTGTGGACGACGCTGCCCGTGCAGGATGTCACCGTGCCGCCGAGCGGCCTGCCGTCGTAGAAGAACGTGCCCACCATGGGCAGGCCCCCGAAGTACGTCCCCTTCCTGATGCCGGGAGGAGCGGCTGCGGCCGCCCGCGGACCGGAACGGCCCGTGGCCCGCCCGGAGTCGACCGGTTCGGCGTCCGCCATGCGCTCGGCCGTCCAGAACGCGTCCGCGTCCGGGGGTGCTGCCGTGGCGGGAGCGGTACTGAGTGCTCCCGACAGGAGAGCGAGCGCAAGGACAGCCAACCAAGGTGAACGCAACACACTGTCTCTCTGGTCGAGGATCAACACCGTGACGACGTGACACTCGCATTCGACGTGACACGCATGTACGAAGGGGCGGCCGTGTGCATGCGGCCGTCGGCGCCCCTCAGCCGTCGCCGAGCACCTTCCACGTACCCCGCGCGGCGTGCCGCAGCAGCACCGGATCATCCCCCACCATGCCCTTCAGTACGGTGTGAGGCCATGAATCACTCAAACGTCGTGGGGGTTTTCCCCACCCCCAAGTGACCGGACAGCGGGATGTCCCCGGCGCGGCATCGAGTCGATCATTTTGATACGGATCGATGGCGTACGGGGAAGGCTTGATCATGCAGCTCAGGAGTGGTTCGGGCACCATGTGCAGGACCGTCGCGGCGACCGCACTGCTGGCCGTCACCGCGAGCGTGGCCCTGCCGCTGGCCCCCGCCGGCGCGCATGCGCCGCGGCCGCCAGGGGTGACCGGCGGGGTGTGGCAGGTGGACGGCTACGGCGAGGTGTTCTCGCTGGACGGGAGCCGGCTGCAGGAGTACCAGGTCACCGGGATCAGCTGTATCAAGGGCGTGTCCGCGGATCGCGCGGGCGGGAGCGGCGGAACGGTCCGGTACGCGAACGACGACGGCTTCGTCTTCACCGTACGGTCCACGGGCCGTCCGGACCGGGCGGCGCTGCGCATCGACGGCTCGCCCGGCGACCGGGGCCTGCGGCGCATCGCCGCACTGCCCGCCGACTGCCTCGAGCCGGCGCCCGGCGGGCCGGTCGCGGCGTTCGACATCTTCTGGCAGACCTTCGAGGAGAACTACCCCTTCTTCGCAGCCAAGGGAATCGACTGGCACGCGGTGCGGGACCGCTACCGCCCCCAGGTCGACGCGCACACGACCGATGCCGAACTCTTCGCGGTCCTCCGGGAGATGGTCGCGCCGCTGCACGACGCGCATGTCGCCGTGATCGCGGGCGAGACCGGTTCCTTCGGCACGGTCAGGCCGGGCACCGAGATGCCGACCGAGGAGATGGACGCGAAGGTCTCGGCGTACATCGAGAAGCGCGACCTGAAGGGCGGCAAGCTCAGGCAGTTCGCGGGCGGACGGATCGGCTACGCCGAACTGCCGGGCGAGCAGGGCTACTTGCGTATCACCGGCTTCGGCGGCTACACGGAGGCCCAGGACTTCGCCGCCAACAGCGCCGTACTGAAGGAGACGCTGGACACGATCTTCACGCAGGCGAGCACCGCCCGGCTGCGGGGGCTGATCATCGATCTGCGGATCAACGGCGGCGGCTCCGACTCGCTGGGGCTTCAGCTCGCCGGGCGCTTCACCGACCGCCCGTACTTCGCGTACGCCAAGCGGGCGCGGAACGACCCCACCGACGCGAGCCGCTTCACCCGCCCGCAGCCGCAGTACGTACAGCCCGCGGCCGCCCCCCGGTACACCGGCCCGATCGCGGTGCTGACCGGCGGCTCGACGATCAGCGCCGGGGAGACCTTCACCCAGGCACTGATGGACCGGCCGGGGCGGACGGTCAGGATCGGACAGAACACGCAGGGCGTCTTCTCGGACGTGATGGAGCGCGAGCTTCCCGGCGGCTGGCAGGCCGTGCTGCCCAACGAGGAGTTCCTGACCCGCTCAGGACAGACCTTCGACGGCCCGGGAATCCCGCCGCAGCTGCGCGAGCCGGTCTTCACCGACGAGGAGTTCGCGAAGAACAGGGACTCGGCCTTCGACCGGGCCGTCGCCGTACTCGGCCGCCGATAGACCCACAGAAAGCCGACGGACCCGCAGAAACACGCGTCCCGGCCGGGTGGGGGGGCAGTCCGGCCGGGACGCGCAGGGGGGTGGCGGCTTACTTGTAGCCAGGCCTACTTGAAGGCGGAGAACGCCTTCGTGAAGGCCAGCGGCTCCTGGAGGATCGAACTGCACGTCGCGTCCGCGGAGTTCTGCGCGCCGCCCGGGCACTGCTTGTCGCGGGTCGACGACCACATCGCCAGCCAGCCGAGGTCCTTCGACTTCGCGAAGTCGACCAGCTGCTTGGCGTCGTCGACCTTGAAGATCTCGGTCACGACGTCGTTGACGCCGATCATCGGAGTGACGGCGACGGCCTTCCACGCGGCGGCGTCCGAGAGCCCGAGCACGCCCTTGATCTGCCCCTGGGTCGCGGTCGCGGCCTGGATCGCGTAGTCGCCCATGTCGCCGCTGTACGCCGGTCCGTAGTCCATCGCCATGATGTTGACGGCGCCGACCTTCACGCCGTTCTTCTTGGCGTCGGCGATCAGATCCACGCCGGGCTGGGTCA
Source organism: Streptomyces lunaelactis (assembly GCF_003054555.1). NCBI lineage: Bacteria > Bacillati > Actinomycetota > Actinomycetes > Kitasatosporales > Streptomycetaceae > Streptomyces > Streptomyces lunaelactis. The sequence continues at coordinate 3,204,184 of NZ_CP026304.1, forward strand.
GGCCCTCGGGCATGACGGGGAGCGTGAAGGAGACGTCGAGCCCGGGGTGGGACTTCTGGAGCTGCGCGATCGCCTGCGAGCGGCGGGAGTTGGCCGCGGTGTCCGGCAGGGCGGCGCCCTCGATGTCGAAGTCGACCTTGGTGAGCTTGTACGCGTCGATGACCTTGCCGTACGCCTTCGCGAGCTCGTCGGCGGAGGAGCACTTCAGGCCCAGCTCGGAGCCGGCCGCGCCGCCGAAGGAGACCCGGACGTCACCGCCCTTGGCGCGCAGCGCGCCTATCTGGGAGGCGACCTTGTCGCTGTTCAGGTCGGTGACGCCGCCCCAGAGCGGGGCGCAGCTGCCGCCGGAGGTGATGAAGGCGAGCGTGAACTCCTTGACCCCGGTCCTGGTGGCGGTGTCCACCAGGTCGTACGCCGGGTAGAGCGAGGTGTCGACGTACGGCGCGAAGCCGGAGCCCGCGGTGCCGCCGCCGGGGGTCTCGGTGGGCGTCGGGGTCGCGGTCTTGGTGGGCGTGGGGGTGGGGTCGCGGTCGGGGCTTCGTGGGGTGGCGCTCGCCGTGGGGGTGGGCGTGGGCTTCTCGGTGGGGCGGCCGCTGGGCTGCGGGGTCGCGCCGTCGTCGACCGAGCACGTGACCTTGTTGATGAGACAGGAGGTCGGGTCGGCGACCGTCGCCGTACCGCTCGCGGCGGTCACGAATCCGACGGTGACGGACGCGCCGGGGGCGAGCACCTTGTTCCAGCTCGCGGGCTTCACGGTGACGTGCTGCCCCTTGACCGTGTGCTCGCCGTTCCACAGCGAGCCGATCGTGGTCCCGGCGGGCAGATCGAACTCGAGGGTCCAGTCCGACTGGGCCTTGTCGGTGCCGTTGGTGATGACGTACTGGCCGGTGTAGCCGCCGGTCCAGGAGCTGGTCTTGGTGTACGCGGCGCCGACCGAGGCGGCCTGGGCCGTGCCCGTGAGCGCGAACGCCGCGCCGCCGATCACCGCGGCGGCGACGATCACGCCGACCGTCTTGGTCCTGCCGCTCGCCCTGCGCCGGTGCGTGCTGGTGCCCATTGCGTGCCTGCCTCTGCTGCGTTACGGGAGTGGGGGGTGTGGCAGCACGCTAGCGACCTGGAAACGGACAAATGACCGTTTCGGGGCAAGGGTTGATGTTCTTAGGGCGGCCTTAAGGAAGGCATCGGAACGGATTAATGGTCGAGACCATTTCGGCCTCCGGCCGCTTGGCCTGCGGCCGGACGGGCCTGAAATCAAGCCCGTGCGGAGCCTCAGGACAAAGCGATCGGCCGGGCGCACCCGGTCACCTCTGCGCTGAGGCCCGCTTGCGGCGCTTGACCGTGCCCCGGTGTCCGCGGCGGCGCACGCCCCCCGGCCCCTCGCGGGGATCGAGCCCGATCCAGATCCGTACCTCCGTGCCGCCCAGCACCGAGCTGCCGATCCGCACGTCGCCGCCCGTCGACTCCGCGACCCTGCGCACGATGTCCAGGCCGAGACCCGTCGAGCCGTCCCTGCCCCCGCTGTTGCCGCGGGCCATCGCCGCCTCCGGGTCGGTGATACCGGGGCCCGCGTCCGAGACCAGGACGATGACCGCGTCCTCGCCGTTGTGCACGTCGAGGGAGAAGGCCGTGCCCTCCGGGGTGTGCCGGAAGACGTTGCCGAGCAACGCGTCGAGCGCGGCGGCCAGTTCGGGGCGGGCGACCGGGATGCGTACGGGCCGGTCGACACCCGCGACCCGCACCTTGCGGCCCTCGTCCTCCGCGAGCGCCGACCAGAAGTCCATCCGCTCCCGGACGACCTCAGAGGCGTCGCAGCCGGCGCCGGGGAGGGACGCCGCGGTCTGCGGCTTGGCCTCCCGCGCCGTACGGATGATCGTGTCGACCTCACGCTCCAGCTGCGCGACAGCGGCCCTGGTCTGGTCGGCGGCGGGTCCTTCGCCGAGCGAGGCCGCGTTGAGGCGCAGCACGGTCAGCGGCGTACGCAGCCGGTGCGAGAGGTCGGCCGCCAGCTCGCGCTCATTGGCGAGGAGCTGAACCACCTGGTCGGCCATGGAGTTGAAGGCGATCGCGGCGGAGCGCAGTTCGGTCGGTCCCTGCTCCGGGACGCGCGCGCCGAGCTTCCCCTCGCCCAGATCGTGCGCCGCGCCCGCGAGCCGCTGGGCGGGCTGCACCATCCGGATGCCGAGCCGATCCGCGACCGCGACCGAGCCGACTATCAGCGCGATACCGACGCCCGCGAGCACCAGCCAGGCGGTGTCGACGCCGTTGGAGACCTCGCCCTCGGGCACGAAGACCTCGACGACCGCGATCTGGCCGGTGCTGATCGCGGTGGGCTGCAGCAGCGCGGAGCCGCCCGTGACCTCGGTGATGGAGGCGCGGCCGAGCCGCTGCGTGGTCGCCAGGTCCTTCTTCACGGCCCGGCGGGTGCCGATCTCGAGCGGCAGGCTGCCCGCCTCGCCGGAGGCCGGGATGTGCACGGCCATCCGTCCCGCCGAACCGGCCTGGGTGGACAGGACAGCCCGCTCCAGCGGATCGCGGTCTGCGGTGATGGAGAGCGTGGGGCCGATCGCGGCGGCCTGGCGCTCGGCGTTGGAGAAGGCGCGGTCCCTGGCCATCTCCTGGATGACGAGCCCCAGCGGTACAGCGAAGGCCAGCACGACCATCACGGTGACGGCGAGGGAGACCTTGACCAGTGCCCATCTCATGGCCGGCGTCCGTTCGGAGAGGATCCGTTCGGAGAGGATCCGTTCGGCGGCTCCAGCTTCACGCCGACTCCGCGCAGGGTGTGCAGATAGCGGGGCCGGGCCGCCGTCTCGCCGAGCTTGCGCCGGAGCCAGCTCAGATGGACGTCGATGGTCTGGTCGTCGCCGTAACTCTGCTGCCATACCTCGGCGAGCAGCTCCTTGCGCGGTACGACGACGCCGGGCCGCCCGGCCAGGAAGGCCAGCAGGTCGAACTCACGGCGGGTGAGGTCGAGCGCGGCGCCGTCCAGTTCGGCCTGCCGGCGCAGCGGGTCGATGGAGAGCCCGCCGACCTGGATGACGCGCGAGGGCGGGGCTTCGCCGGCGGTGGCGCGCGAGCGGCGCAGTACGGCGGCCATCCGCGCGGACAGGTGCTCCACCGAGAAGGGCTTGATGAGGTAGTCGTCGGCGCCGTCGTTGAGCAGCCGGACGATCTCCGTCTCGTCGTCCCGCGCGGTGGCGATGATCACCGGTACGTCGGTGATGCCGCGCAGCATCTTCAGCGCCTCGGACCCGTCCAGATCGGGCAGGCCGAGGTCGAGGATGACCACGTCGAAACGGAAATGGGCGACCTCGCGCAACGCCTCCAGGGCCGTGCCGACGCTCCGCACGGTGTGGGAGGCCTCGGTCAAGTGCCGGATGAGGGCGGAGCGCACGAACTGGTCGTCCTCGACCACGAGCACACTTGCCATGGGCGGCACCGTACGCCATCCGGAGTAACCGGGTCCCTCTGGAGGAAGAATTCCAGGGCATGGGCGCTGGACCGCGGCGATCCGCCTTCGCCGCGCAGATCAATGTGGAGGGGCGGCCATCTGGATCTCCTTGCCGAGGGTGCTCCCGCCGGTGTCCTGATACTGGGTCACGATCACTTCTACGCCGATCGGGCGTGCCCCGGTCGCCGACTCCTGCGCACCACAACCCCAACACCCGCCACCAGGACCAAGGATGCAACGATCGCTCCCCCGATCACCCAGGGGCGGGAGTGATTCACCGGTTCACCTGCAACCGTGAGCTGTTGGGTCCTGGTGTGCTGCCCGTGATGGCTGACGACGGTCAGCTCGTACCTGCCCGACGAGATGTCGTCCCGCAACGCGCCGTGGCCCGCGTAGACGGTGCTTCCGTCGTCGCCCTTGCGCCCTGGGTCGTCGGGGCTGTCACGTGTGATGGTCAGGGGGCTCTCAAGAGCAGATGACGTGACCGTGAGGGAGTTCTCGTCCGGTGCGGCTCTGAGGTCCGTCATGACAACGACGACCTTGCCGCCGGGGCGGGCGGTCTCCGGTGTGACGTCGAACCGGCCGATTTCCGCACCGGCTTGCGGTGTGATCACGAGCTGAGCTGTGGCGACAGTGCGGCCGTCCCGGTCCGCGGTAAGGGTGTAGGTCCCCGGCGAAATATCACTGCGGATGCGGTGTCCCTGTCCCGATTCCTGCAGCAGGGCGGAGTCTGAGGACCCCTTCTGCAAGGGGGTCAATCGCACCGGCTTGGCCAGAGCCGGTGAGGTCACGGTCACCACGCTCCACCCGGCGGGCATGCCCGTGATGCCGACCCCGACCACCGAGCCGACCTCCGTCGTGGACTGGTCGCCGAAGAACACCAGGCGGGGGCCGACCGGTGTGCTCGAGGCCGCGGGATACGGGGTGCCATCGAAACACTTGGAGCCCTGCACAGCCAGGGCGGGCGCTGCGCCAAGGAGCGGAAGAATCACGGCAACGGCGACGGCTGTGGTGTGGGCTGCTCGGCGGAACACGATTCCCCTTGGTCGAAAGGCCGGCTGTGCGAGCGGACCTGTTCGCCCACCTGAGTTACGAGAGTGTGCGGGAGCGCCTGCGGTTCCCCCGCACGCTGTGGCAGGCCTTGGCCGTTCAGCTGTCCGATGCCCGGGCTGGGGACAGACGTGGGGCGCGTGGTGCAGTATGGGCCGGATGCGAAGAGGACTCGTACATGCCATGGCGTGGTCGCTGTCCACCGGCGCGGCGGTCACGCTGTCCTGGTGGGGCGTCCACACCGTCATGTCCGGGACGGCGTACGACCGTCCGCGCGCGCTGCCGATCAGCGCGGACAGCGCCACCACGCAGGGGTCGAAGCCGCAGGTCGCCTCCACCCGGCGGGCGCAGAGCCCGTCGGCGAAGCCGGGCACACCGGCCGGCAGCAAGCCGTCGGCGACGCCGTCCGCAGGGAGCGGGAAGCCGGACAAGGCCAGGCCCGCCTCACCGACGCCCTCGTCCGGAAATGTGAAGGGCTATACGGTCGACGGCGGCCGGGTCGTCTTCGACATGGGCAAGACGTCGGCGGAGCTGGTCTCGGCGACGCCGGACGCGGGCTGGCAGATGCAGGTGTGGAAGCAACCGCAGTGGATCCGGGTGACGTTCACGCAGGACGGCCACGAGGTCTCGGTGTTCTGCACGTGGAACGGCCACCCGCCGATGGTCCAGTTCGACGAGCGCTAGGACCGCCGGCCGCTTGACCGCTAGCGGAAGACGGCAGGCGGCGGTGCGGGTGAGGGCTTCGCGCTCGCGTCGGTGACCGGCGCCGCGCCGCCCGTGAAGTCGGCCAGCTCCCGCCCGTGTTCGACCCGGCCCGGGTGCGGGTCGCTCGCGACGCGGCGGGTCAGTTCGGCGACGGGCAGCGGGACGTCCGATGCGAGCAGCACCGCGTTGCCGAAGCGGCGGGCGCGCAGCACGGTCGGGTCGGCGGCGAGCGCGAGCTCGGGGAAGACGACGGCCGCCGTGGCGACCTGGGCGCGGAGATGGGCGAGCGGCGGGCCGTCGGCGAGGTTGCCCGCGTAGAAGCCGCCCGGCTTGAGGACCCTGCGCACCTCGGCGAGGAACTCCGTACTGGTCAGATGCGCGGGGGTACGGGCGCCGCCGAACACATCGGCGATCAGCAGGTCCGCCCAGCCGTCCGGGATCTTGCCGAGCCCGTCGCGGGCGTCGCCGGACCGGACTCGTATCCGAGCGGTGGGATCCAACGGGAGGTGCTTGCGCACCAATTGGACCAGTGCGGCGTCCAACTCGACGATCTGCTGGGTGGATCGGGGCCGGGTGGCGGCGACATAGCGGGCGAGAGTGAAGGCGCCGCCGCCGAGATGGACGACCTGGAGGGGGCGGCCGGGCGGGGCGGCGAGATCGGCGATGTGGCCGAGGCGGCGCTGGTACTCGAAGGAGAGATACATGGGGTCGTCGAGGTCGACATGGGACTGCGGGGCGCCGTCGAGCAGCAGCGTCCAGGCGCGAGGGCGCTCGCGGTCGGGTATCAGCTCGGCGCACCCGCCGTCCACCTGCTCGACGACGGGTTCGGGGCTGCCGCCCCCGCCCGTACGGCCGCGCCGCTTGCTCTTTGCCATCAGCCCATTATCGGCACCGTTCGGCGTCGGGTGCCCGCGCAGGGCTCCGCGGCAGCTCAGCAGCGGTTGTCGGCGGCCTCGATGAGGCGGGCCGCCTCGCCGAGCGCCTCCCGCAGGACCGCCGGATCGGTGACCGGGTCGCCGTCGTCCGGCGGCAGCAGCCAGCCGGAGCCGCTGACGGGGGGCTCGGCGGGAATGCGCAGACCTCGTCCCGAGGTCTGCGTACAGGCACTGCCCGGCATGTCCCAGCCGTCGGCGGTGCCGGGCGGCACAAGGAAGCCGAGAGTGTCGCAGGCGCCGTCGTGCAGAACCGGGCCTACGGCGGGGGCGTCGGCCCGGCGCAGGATGTCCACCGCCTCGAGGCCCTGCCGGGCGGGGACGGTCACCAGGTCACAGGGCTCGGCGGCGGCCTGACCGGGTGGGGCGCTGCCGTCCGGGGTGGGCCTGTGCCGAGCAGTCGTCGCGGTCGTTGGTGAGCTGCCGTCGACGCTGGTCTCCATGCCGGTCTCCAACAAGGGGATCCCCTCCTCGCTCGAGTGGAGACACGTAGCGGGCCTCCGAATGGTTCAACGCCCGTCGGCGTCAAGGGCTACGGCGGCACGCCGCCGCAAAGGATGGCAGTTCATGGCAGATCAAGGGGGAGTTATCCCTTTTGTAGCCAAACCCTGCGTACGCGGACCGTCACAGCAGGTACGTTCTTGCTCCGCCGGAACACGGCTGCACCAAGAGAGGGCACGGCCATGGCGTCGTCGTCACAGGCATCACGGGCAGTTCCCAACCTCGCCTTCCGCGGGCTGCGCGGGCAGCGCTCGCCGGGGGAGTTCGCGGCGGCGGTACGCAAGGCCGCTCGAGAGATCGGCGAGCAGGTCTCGTGCGACGCCCGCTACATCGGGCGCGTCGAGGCCGGCGAGATCCGCTGTCCGAACTACGCGTACGAGCGCGTGTTCCTGCACATGTTCCCCGGCCTGACGCTGTCGGACCTGGGGTTCACGGCGCGGGAGCGGGTGCGGGGCGGTCGGGTGGGGTTGCCCGAACCGGCGGGTCCTTTCTACGAGTTCGACAGCACCACCGACAGCAACGAGGAGAGCGACGTGCTGCGTCGCGCATTCATGACGAGCGGCTCAGCCACGGTGGCGGCCGCGTCCTTCGGGCTGGGGCTCGGCTCTGTGCCCGGTTCCGGGCCCGGAACCGTGCCCGCACAGCGGCGAGTCGGCGAAGCCGAGGTGAGCGCCGTCGAGGAGGCGGTACGGCGGATCCGGCTGCTCGACGACCGGCACGGCGCCGACGGGCTCTACCAGCGGGCCGCGCAGCCGTTGCGGGCGGCGTACGCACTGCTCGACGCGGGGACCACGGCCCGCGCCTCGACCGCGGACCGGCTGCACGCGGGGGCGGGTGAACTCGCCATCTCCGTGGGCTGGCTGGCGCACGACTCGGGCCGCTTCGACGATGCGCGCTCGCACTACGCGGAGGCGCTGGCGACGGCGCGGGTGGCGGGTGACCCGGCGCTGGAGGCGCACGCGTTCTGCAATACGTCGTTCCTGGCGCGGGACGCGGGGCGGCACCGGGAGGCGGTGCGCTCGGCGCAGGCGGGACTGCGGGCGGCGCGCCGGCTGGGCTCGCCGCGGCTGCTGTCACTGCTCACGCTGCGGGAGGCCGGCGGGTGGGCGGGGCTGGGGGACCGTACGAGCTGCGAGCAGTCGCTCGGGCGGGCGCATGCGTACTTCGACCGGGGTGCGGTGGATGCGGACCCGGAGTGGATGTCGTTCTTCGGGGAGCCGGAGCTGGAGGCGCTGCAGGCGCAGTGCTGGGCGGCGCTGGGGGAATGGCCGCGGGCGGCGCGGCACGCGCGGAGGGCGACGGTGCTCCAGGACGGGCGCTTCGCCCGGAACCTGGCGCTGTACCAGGCTGAACTGGCGGCGAACCTGGCCCGAGCGGGAGCCCCGGACGAGGCGGCGGAGGCGGGCCACCAGGTGCTGGACCTGCTGACGGGGGTCCAGTCGTCGCGCATCCAGCTGATGCTGTCGGACACGGCGAGGGTGCTGCTGCCGCAGCGGAGGGCGGGCGGCGTGGCGTTCTTCCTGGACCGCTACGCGGGCGCAGTCCGAAGGGCGTAGCACGTACTCACCCGGTCATGTGGTCTGCGTGGGCCGGGGGGCGTTGGTGGTTGCTGTCCGTGGGTGGTTTCCACCGGCGAACCGGGGACCCGCACGCGCAAGACAGGGCACCCCAGAGCGCGGGTCTTGCCGAGCCCGGTCCGGGGCCGTGCAGGGTCGGCCCGGAGGGGCACCGGAACCCGCACCGGACAAGACCCCGCACCACAGCGCACGGCACACCGCCGGAGGCCATCGCGCAGCTGAACGCGGGGCAACCTCCGGGACGATCTCAGCGTCCTCGTACAGGGCCGGGACCCGCCGACAGGGCGCCTTCCCATACACCGTACGGTTGACCGGTGGCCGATGGCTGCCTGAACCCACATGGAGAAACGTTCGGATGCCGTACACCGCGCCCCTCCATCGGCCCCGCTGGTGGACCGAGCTGACGCTGATCGCTGTGGTCTACGCCGCGTACTCGGCCGGACGGCTCCTCGCGCGCGGCGATGTGACGACCGCGGTCGACCACGGCACGGCGATACTCCGGGCCGAGAAGGCACTATTCCTCAACGCCGAGCACCCGCTCAACCGGCTCTTCAGCGACACCCCGGCCCTCGGCATACCCGCCGACTTCGCGTACGCCTCCCTGCACTATCTGCTCACCCCGGTCATCCTGGTCTGGCTCTTCCGGCGCCGCCCCGCCGGCTACCGGGCCGCCCGCACCTGGCTGATGCTCTCCACCCTCCTCGGACTCGTCGGCTTCACGCTGATGCCGACCTGCCCGCCGCGGCTGCTGGACGCGGGGTACGGCTTCGTCGACACGATGGCGCAGTACAGCTCGTACGGCTGGTGGGGCGGCGAGGCGAGCGCGCCGCGCGGGCTCGGCGGGATGACCAATCAGTACGCGGCGATGCCGAGCCTCCACGTCGGCTGGGCCCTGTGGTGCGGCGTGATGCTGTGGCGCCACGGCCGTACGCCGCTGATGAAGGCCCTCGCCATCACCTACCCGCTGCTCACCACGCTCGTCGTGATGGGCACCGCGAACCACTACTTCCTGGACGCGGTCGCCGGCGTGGCCGTGATGGGTCTCGGCGCGCTGCTGACGCGGCCCGCGATGCGCCTCGCCGACCGTGTGCGTACTCGCTTCACATCCGCCCCTTCCGGCTCGAAGTCCCCGATTGTCAGTGCCGGATGCGAGACTTCCGCGGGTGAGCGAATCCCTGGACAGCGGACCACCTCCGCAGGCGCCGACGACAGCACTCCGGCAGCGGCTCGCTGAGCTGCGCGGACCTGCCGCCCAGCCCCATCCGCTCGACGCCCGCGCGCTGGCCGCTCTCGCCGCCAACCCGGGCTGCGAGCGGCGCGCGCTGCTGGACGGCGCCGGGGTGAACAAGGCCGGGCTGGCGTCCGCGCTGGGGTCTGCGGCGGCGTTCGGGCAGTCGCAGTTCGCGTTCATACGGGGCAATGCCTTCGAGGCGAAGGTCAAGGCCGACGGCGGTACGGAGCTGCTGCGGCTGCTGGGTGTGGAGACGTCCGCGCAGGTCCGGGTCCCGGATCTGAGCGCGGCCGGTCCCGAGGGCCGCGCGGCTCGTACGGCGCTGGCGCTGCGGGACGCGACAGCGGCCGGAGCCTGGACGCTGCTCGACCACCCGATGCTGGCGCTGGAGGTCGCGGGCTCCCCCGCCTATCTGGAGCCCGACGCGGTCGTCGTGCACCCCGACGGCCGGTGGACGGTCGTCGAGATCAAGTCCTTCCCGATGATCGACGCCTCGGCGGACGCGGCGAAGGTGGGCGCGGCCGCCCGCCAGGCCGGGGTGTACGTGCTGGCGCTGGAGCGGGTCGCCGCGCTGACGGACGGCGCGGAGGTGGCGCACAGCATCCTGCTGGTCTGCCCCAAGGACTTCTCGAATCTGCCGACCGCGTCCGTCGTGGACGTACGCAAGCAGTTGTCAGTGACCCGCCGCCAGCTGACCCGGCTGACCCGGATCGAGGACATCGCCGCCGCGCTGCCCGAGGGCACGACCTTCGATCTGGAGCGCCCGGCCGATGAGCTGACGGCGGCGGTCGAATCGGTGTCCGCGGCGTACGCCCCCGAGTGCCTTGCCGCTTGCGAGCTGGCCTTCCACTGCCGGGAGCGGGCTCGCGACGCGGGCGCGGTGGAGGCGCTGGGCCGGGGCGTGCGCGGCGAGTTGGGCGGGCTGACGACGATCGGCGAAGTCCTGGCGGCAGCGCGCGGCGCGGCGGGTGATCCGGACGATCCGGCGGTCGCCGCCCTGCGCCGGGCCTCGGCACTGCGGGCCGAGGCGCTGGAGGGGGCCGGATGTCGCTGATCTCCACCCTCGCCCGGCTGGAGGCCGTGGAGTCGGGGCGCGCGACACCGCTGGCGACCGTGCGGCACCGGCATCTGTCCGAGCGGCCGCTGGTCCTCGTACCGCTGACGACGGCCGGTGAGGCCGGGGCGCCGCTGGGCGCGCTGGTCGGCACCGACGAGAAGGAGCCGCGGCTGCTGGTCGTGGCGCAGCCGCGCGACCGCGATCTGCGGTTCACCTTCCTGGCGGAGCTGGCCGATGCCGTGCTGCCGCACCTGGACGCGTATGCCGACGATGTCGAGCCCGCCGAGCGCAACGAGACCGACCCGGAGACCGGCAAGCGGGTCAAGGTCGAGGTCGAACTGTGCGCGGACGCCCCGCAGTTGATCGTGCCGGGGCGGGCGGGCATCGACTTCGTACGGCTCCTCGGCCGGTCCATGCGGTTCCGCCGTACGGCCGAGCAGGACCCGGACACGCCCTACCCCGCGCCGCCGCGCGTCCCGCTGCTCGGCCGCTGGCTGACGCACTACGGCGAGCGCGCCCGCGTGCCCGGCTCCTCGCTGCTGCTCGCCGCGACCGATCTGCTGGGCCGGCACTGGGCGAGCGGCCAGTCCTCGCTGGAGGACCAGCATTTGGGGGCCCTGCTCGCCTGGATCGCTCCCCCCGAGGGAGAGTCGGGCGCGGAGGCGGCGCTACGGGCGGAGCTGGCGCGGGACCGGGCCGGGCAGCTGCTCTGCCCGCCGGCCGGTCCCGCCACCGACCCGGCCTTCGACAACAGGCTGCTGGCCCCGGCCGTCGAGCGCTACGACCGGGCCCGCCAGGCCCTGTCGGCCGCCGAGGACGGGGCGACGGCGGACGCGCGGCTGGGTGAACTGACCGTCGCGGAGCGGGAGATCCGCCGGCTGCTGCTGACCCAGATGCAGCCCACCTGGCACGCGGTGTGGCGGAGCCTGGAGCTGATGAGGTCGCTGCCGGAGGGTTCCCGGGCGGCCGACCGCTGGACGCGCGACCGCTGGTCGTTCACCGCGCACCGCGATCGCGTACGGGCCGGGGAGCCGCCGCAGCCCCGCCGGGACGACGCGGTGACGGCCGCGCAGAAGCTCGCGTCCCGCGAGACGGCCCAGACGCAGCTCGAGGCCCAGGAGGCGCTGGACGATCCGCTGGTGCTTGCGGGACGCAGGCTCGCGGGCGAGGCGTTCACGAGTGAGGTGGCCGAGGTCGTGATGGCCTGGTCCGACTCGAAGCGGCCGAGCCCCCGCCCCCTGGTGACCGTCCGCACGGACGACCGCCCGCATCTGGGCGAGCGGGCGAAGGTGTACCGCTCGCTGGACGGCAAGCCGCAGACGGCTGAGTTCGTACGGTACGAGTCGGACGGCGTGCTGGTGCTGCGGCTCACCGACCGCATGGGCCGGTCCAGGGACCCGGCGGAAGGCTCCGTACCGGACAAGGGCGAGCGGATCGCGTGGACCCTCTTCGAGCACGACCAGCGGGGCGGCCCGAAGCTGCCGGACCCGGAGGAAACCCCCTGGACCCACGGCGGCCCCCCGGGCGCGGCCGCGGAGAGCCCGGACCCCGTGACCCCGGAGGACATTCTGTGAGCGGGCCCGCCTTCGACCCGTCCGCCGAGGCCGCGCGGGCCACCGACGCGATCCTCGCCGACACGCTGCACGGGACGCACCGCGGTGTCGTCGTGGACTCGCCGCCCGGCGCGGGCAAGTCCACACTCGTGGTGCACGCGGCCCGTGAACTGGCCGCGGCCGGGCGGCCGTTGATGGTCATCGCACAGACCAACGCGCAGGTCGACGACCTCGTGGTCCGGCTCGCCGAGAAGGAGCCCGACCTGCCGGTCGGGCGGCTGCACAGCAACGACTCCGACCCGTACGACAAGGCGCTCGACGAGCTCGACAACGTACGCAAGTCCGCGAAGGCCGGGGATCTCGCGGGCCTGGACATCGTCATCTCGACGGCCGCGAAGTGGGCGCATGTGCAGGGCGTGGAGCCGTGGCGGCACGCCATCGTCGACGAGGCGTACCAGATGCGGTCCGACGCGCTGCTCGCCGTCGCCGGGCTCTTCGAACGGGCACTGTTCGTGGGCGACCCGGGCCAGCTGGACCCGTTCTCGATCGTGGGCGCGGACCAGTGGGCGGGGCTTTCGTACGACCCGTCCGCGAGCGCGGTCTCGACGCTGCTCGCGCACAACCCGGAGCTGCCGCAGCACCGGCTGCCGGTCTCGTGGCGGCTCCCGGCGTCGGCCGCGCCGCTGGTCTCGGACGCGTTCTACCCGTACACGCCCTTCCGCAGCGGTACGGGCCCGGCCGACCGTCGGCTCACCTTCGGGGTGCCGTCGGACGGCTCGGGGCCGGACCGGGTGCTGGACGAGGCGGCGGATTCGGGGTGGGGGCTGCTGGAGCTGCCCGCCCGCCACACGCCCCGTACGGACCCGGAGGCGGTTCGGGCGGTGGCCCTGGTGGTCCGCCGGCTGCTGGACCGCGGCGGCGCGGCGGTCTCGGAGCGCTCGCCGCACCCGGTCCCGGTGACCGCCGACCGGATCGCGGTCGGCACGGCCCACCGGGACCAGGCGGCGGCGGTGCGGGCGGCGCTGGCGGAGGTGGGCGTCGCGGATGTCACGGTGGACACGGCGAACCGGCTCCAGGGCCGGGAGTTCGACGTCACGGTGGTGCTCCACCCGCTGTCGGGCCGCCCGGACGCGACGGCGTTCCACCTGGAGACGGGCCGCCTGTGCGTGCTGGCCTCGCGTCACCGGCAGGCATGCATCGTGGTGTGCCGGGCGGGCGTCACGGACCTGCTGGACGAACACCCCTCGACGGAGCCGGTCCAACTGGGCGTCGCGGTGAAGTTCCCGGACGGCTGGGAGGCGAACCACGCGGTTCTGGCACATCTGGCCGAGCACCGGGTGGCCTGGCGCCCGTGAGTCCGGCCCCCGCATGCCCGCCCGGCCCTTGCTGGAGCTCCGCCCCGGACCCCGGCTCTCAATCTTCCCCGGACGTCGTCCGGGGAGACCGCCACGGGCTGGAAAGCAGGCCCTCTTGCGGGGACCGGGAGAATGGACGGTGGCCACGGCCGTCGGACGGAGTCCGGCCGGCCGCCCGAAGCCTGCGAAGCAGTGCGAGGGTGGCCACGGGAAGAGGTCGATGGACGGTGGCCACGGGCTCCGGGCAGGGCCCCGGCCAGCAGCGCGAGCGACGAACGGCGGACCCGATCAGCGGCCGCATCTGTGCGAGGAGGAGAACCACATGGCGGATCCCGAGCGGACCGAGCGAAGGCTGCGACCCGCGCCGCTGCTCTTCGAGCCGTCGGAGGCTGCCGCCGACCCCGAGCACTTCTTCGACCTGGAGTCCATCGAGGACCCCCGGGAGCTGCTGGCGCGCGCCACGGAACTGACCCTGGCGTTCCGCGCGGCGACCGACCGCGCGGTGGAGTTCCAGGCGGCTGCGGCCGCCCAGCTCGCGGACCCGCGGCGGTTCGACCGGCTCACGCCCGCGGATATCGCCCAGCGGGCGGAGTGGACCGAGGACTACGCGAAGAAGATGATCGAGTTCGGCCGCGACCTCCTCCGCAACAACACCCCGTAGGCGGCCCGCCCCAAGGGCACACCCAGGTCACCATCGCGACTGGCATATGCCGGGGTGCAAGATACCCCTCACCGCCCCACCCTGTCCCGGTTTTCGGCAACCCTCGGAAACCGAAGCGTCACTCCGGGTAGATCTTGTGTCATGAGCGCATGGCCGCGAGACGACTCCCTGCTGGATTCCGGCGCCGGTGACAACGAGCGCCGTACGGACATCTTCGCCCTGCTCCGGGGGGAGGGCCGCCATCACGTCGCGCAGGTCACCGCGCCCGGCGCCCGTTGGCTCGCGTCCGCAGGCGTGTATCCCCGCTCGATGCTCGCTCACTGGGAGACCTGCCCCAGCGCCCCCGTCGTGCTGCCCTGCGGGTCCGTCTTCGACGTCGTGAATGTGCCCGCGATCTTCGGCCGGCGGATGCTCGACCGGCTGTGGGAGGAGGGGCCCGGATCCGGGCCCGTCGCGATGTACCGCGGCCGGATGATGCTCTTCACCGCCCCCGGCAGCGCGCGGCGCCTCCCGTCCCTGCTCGACTGGGAGGAGTGGGGCGACGCCGTACCGCCGATGCTCTGTCACGGCATCGGCGACGCGGTCACCATTCCGCCGCTGGCCCAGGGCGACGCCCCCTCCGGGCCGCGCTGGCTGGTGGCCCCGGACACCCGGCATCCCTGGCTGCCGGGGCCCGAGGTGCTGATCTGGGCGTGCGTGCGCGCGGCCCGTTCGGCCGCCTCTCCCAGTGTCCGTATATCGATTTTTCCTCCCGCCGATCAGGATGCTAAGGTCTACGACGTCAGCAGGCGCCGCTAGCTCAGTTGGTTAGAGCAGCTGACTCTTAATCAGCGGGTCCGGGGTTCGAGTCCCTGGCGGCGCACAGACGGAAAAGGCCCCTCGTGAGAGCGAGGGGCCTTTTCGTGCGCCCGCACTTTCGTACGCCGGACCGCACCGCACGGCACCGGACCGCACCGGACCGCACCGCCGCCCTACGCGGTGGTGATCTTCACCGTCCACGCGCCCGTCCGCGTCCGGTCCCGCACCTCCACCCTCGTCCGCTCCCCCGGCGCCCCCGGCGTCGTGAACGTCTCGCCGACCACCAGCGGCGCGTCCGCGAGCGGCGGGTACACCGACTCGTCCCAGCACGCCTCACTGTCGGGGTGGGTGTCCAACACCTCGATCGGGCCGCTGCCCGATGCCGTCTCGGCCCGGACGCGGTACAGCAGCACACCCTCCGTACAGGTCGACTCGTCGTTGCCGGTCGAAGCACGCGCCTCGATCGCGAGAGCCGTGTCCTCCCCGGTCCTGACGACCGCCAGCCGCGTGCCGAGGCTCCCGCCGGGCGAGGGCGCCGCCGCCACCGGCTCCAGGGTGATCAGCTCCGTCTTCTGCACGCAGCGCACAGCCGCCCGGTCCAGCCAGCCCAGCTTCCACTTGTGCCAGGCGAAGAGATCGGGCGAGAGCCCGAACTGGCTGCCCATCACATCCCAGTCCCCGACGTAGGTGTCCCAGTCGCCCTTGCCGTCCGCCGGCCGGTGGTAGAGGTCCGCCAGGTCGAAGACATGCCCGGTCTCGTGGGCGAGCACATTGCGGTCCGGCGGATGGCGCTCGAAGACGGTGACGACCCGTTTGATGTCGGTGCCGTCGGCCGTCAGCGGCCGGTCGAGGTTGACGACCTTCGTCGCATCCGCGTCGACGCCGGACGCGTCCGGGTCGGCGACCAGATAGACGATGTCGTAGCGGGAGAAGTCGACCGCCGGGTCGGCCGCGGTGACCGCGTCGCGCAGATACGCGCCGCGCCGCGCGGAGTCCCAGTCCCGCCTTATCCCGTACGCGGTGGAGGCCTTGGGCATCGGCACCCACTGGCGCTGGGGATGCGGGCGCAGCGCGAACTTTCCGTACGAGGCGCGCTCGAAGAACCGGCTGGTGGCGGGGAAGTGGTCGGCCGCGAGCTCGTCCGGCGAGTTCCTCGGTACGGAGTCCGGGAACGACAGGAAGATCATCACCGCGTCCAGGTTCCGGTCCGGGCGCGGGTAGGCGGAGTTCCAGGAGTCGACGCCCAGGGAGTGGTGGGCGGGGGTGCGGGGCAGCGCGCAGGGACCCGCCGATGTCGACGCGACCGCGGGGCCGGCCACGAGGCCCGTGGCGGCGAGCGCCACGAGGGAGGTGAGGGCGGCCGCGGCGCTGCGCAGGCGCGCACGTTCCACTCCCCCGGCCACTCCCACGGGTGTTCCCTCGGGTGAGTGCTGACCCTCCACGTGGACCTCCGGCTGCGGAATGCGGGACATCTCACCCACCCTGTGTTGCTTTGGGGTGGTACGCCCTGTCCGACTGCCCCAGTCGGGTGACCGACCCGACACCGGGCCGACACCGACCCGAGACCCGCCGACACTCCGATGGCTCACGGAACGTCACATTCGGTCAGGGCGGAGTCGACCCCCGCCAAGACCTGTGCAGAAACGATCGGCCGTGGCCCGCGGATGGCCTGCCTCGTGACGGCGTCGCTGGAACGGCCCACGCGCCTGCCCCTATGATCGGCTCACTTTCCCCGACTTTCTTGTCCGACCTCTTCCCGACCACATCTGTACGACCCTGTACGACACACAACTGCACTGCGGGAGCGAGCGGTGAGTGGAACCTCCGAAGGAACAGGGCCGGCGGGAGTCGCAGTCCCCGGTAGCACGCGGCCGCCGGTCACAGAGCGTCACGACGTCGGCCGGTCCGTCGCCGAACTGCGCGACTACCGGGCCGCGTTCAGCGCCGCGCATCTCGCGATGGCCGTCGTCGACCACGAGGGCGTCGTGGTCACAGCCAACGAGGCCTTCGCGACGCTGCTCGGCACCGAGCCGGTGGCCCTGCTGGATCAGCACGCGGCCGATCTCGTCGACCTCGCATCGGACGGCCGCACCTGGCACGCGTACCGCGAAGTGCTGCGCGGCCGCCGCTCCCGGTTCCGCTGCACACGGCGGCTCAAGCACCCGGACGGGCGCACGCTGTGGGCGGAGGTCACCGTCGCGCCCGTGCCGGACAGCCGCAATGTGATGCTCTCCATCGCGGACATCAGTGACCGCCGCGAACTGCACGCGCGGCTGCGGCATCTGCAGATGCACGACCCGGTGACGCGGCTGCCCAACCGCACGCTCTTCTTCGAGCGGCTCTCGGCGGCGCTGGAGTCATCGGCGTACGACCATGGCTCCACCGGGCGGATCGGCCTCTGCTACCTGGATCTCGACGGCTTCAAGGCGGTCAACGACACCCTCGGGCACCGGGTCGGCGACCGGCTGCTCGCCGCCGTCGCCACCCGGCTGACCGAGTGCGCCGACAGCGACGGCCACACGCGCAGCGGCGGCCATCTGGTCGCCAGGCTCGGCGGCGACGAGTTCGCGATCCTGGTCGAGGACTCCACCGGTACGGAACAGCTCGCCGATCTCGCCAGGTCCGTACTTGCCGCGCTCCAGCAGCCGTTCGACCTGGCCGGGCAGCGGCTTTCGGTCTCGGCGTCGATCGGGGTCGTGGAGCGGGCCGTCGCCGGGACGAGCGCGACGGGGCTGATGCAGGCCGCGGACACCACGCTGTACTGGGCGAAGGCGGACGGCAAGGCCCGCTGGACCCTGTTCGACCCCGAGCGCAACGCGCACCGGATGACCCGTCAGGCGCTGTCCTCCACGCTCCGCCCCGCCGTGGATCGCGGGGAGTTCGCGCTGGAGTACCAGCCGCTGGTGGGGATGGCGGACGGGGTCACGCGGGGCGTTGAGGCGCTGGTGCGCTGGAACCACCCGCAGTTCGGCACGCTCGCGCCGAATCGGTTCATCGCGATCGCGGAGGAGGACGGCTCGATCGTGCAGCTCGGGCGGTGGGTGCTGCGTACGGCGTGCCGCCAGGCCCGCCAGTGGCAGAAGGACCACCCGGACGCCCCGCCGCTGTTCGTGAGCGTCAACGTCGCCGTACGGCAGGTCTGGGACTCCGACCTGGTGGCGGATGTGGCCGGGATCCTGGCGGAGACGGGTCTCGCGCCGCGTCTGCTGCAGTTGGAGCTCACCGAGTCCGCGGTGATGGGCTCGGCGGGCCGCCCGCTCCAGGCACTCCAGGAGCTGAGCGACATGGGTGTGCGGATCGCGATCGACGACTTCGGGACCGGGTACTCGAACCTGGCGTATCTGAGCCGGCTGCCGGTATCCGTGCTGAAGCTCGACGGATCGTTTGTCCGCGGCTTCCAGGACGAGGCGCACCCGAACCCGGCGGACGAGACGATCGTGCAGGCGATGGTCGAACTGGCGCACCGGCTGGGCCTGACGGTCACGGCGGAGTGCGTGGAAACGGCGGGACAGGCGTCGCGGCTGCGGCGGATCGGATGCGATACGGGGCAGGGCTGGCTGTACTCGCGGGCGGTGGCGCCGGAGCGGATCGCGGAGCTGATCGTACGGCCTTCGGCCGTGTCCTCAATCGCCGGACGGGCTTGAGTTGCCGGCTGCGGCAGGCAACTCAAGCCTCGCCGGCGATTGAGGCGCGGGGGCCGGGGCGGCGCCCCGGGTCAGGTCAGCACGCGCCCTGGTCCAGCCACACGCCCCATTCGCCCGTCGTGCCCGGCTCCTCGCCCTGGGTCCACCACTGCGCCTTCCAGGTGTGGCCCTTGTGGGAGACCAGTCCGCCGCCCGTGTAGACCGCGGTGCTGGACCAGGCCGCCGCCGAGCAGCCCGACGGCGGGTCGGACGGGGACGGCGTCGGGTTCGACGGGGACGGCGACGGTGTCGGGTTCGACGGGGACGGCGTCGGAGTCGGCGTCGGGTCCGGGTTGGGCGAGCTGCCCACCGCCGTCACAATGTCGTTGAACAGCGTCGCGTTCGCGTCCAGCCCCAACAGCGAGTACATCATCGCGCCCGCCAGCCCCCGGTTGTGCGCGTAGTCCGCACGGGCCTGGATCGCCCGCTTGTCGAGGCCGGTGAAGAACTCCCCGTCCTTGTAGAAGTACGCCGCCTTCGCCTCGTCGTCCCAGAACGTCGTCGCCGCGTTGTCGACGATCCCGCCGAGCTCCTTGTAGTGCGCGATACCCGCCTGCTGGCTGACCGGGCGGGCGGCCGAGGCGCCGGTGGCGGACTGGGCGAGGCCGTTCCTCGCGCCGGCCGGGACGCCCTTCCAGCCGCGGTAGTAGAACTCGTACCCCAGCGTCAGCTTGTTCGCGGGGAAGCCGCCCGCGATGCCGTACGCAGCGTTGCCGTCGAGCCAGGCGTCGATGGCGTTGTCGATCGAGTACTTCTGGGTGCCGGGCGCGATCGGGTCCGTCGGGTCGGAGGCGGGCGAGTACAGCGGCGACTGGTGGTACGTCGGGCCGTCCGCGTCCCAGGCGCCGTGCATGTCGTACGTCATGATGTTCGCGTAGTCGAGGTACGCGCCGATCTTGTCCGTCTCGATGTACTTGATCTTGTCCTGGCCGGCCGGGAGCGCCGCCGTCAGCAGGTACTTCTTGCCGCCGTGCGCGGTGCCGTACTCATCCAGCTGCTTGCGGAACTCGGCCAGCAGAAGGGTGAAGTTGGCCTTGTCCTCGGGTCCGTAGTGATTGCCGAGGTGGCCGTTCGCCGAGCCGGGGTACTCCCAGTCGATGTCGATTCCGTCGAAGATCCCGGCGGCCGCGCCCGCGCCTCCGTAGCCGCCCTCGACCGGCAGGTCGCCCTGGATGTACTGCTTGACGCAGGAGGCGACCAGCTTCTTGCGGCTCGCGTCCGTCTTCGCGGCGTCGTGGAAGAACTTCGAGTAGGTCCAGCCGCCCAGCGAGATATTGATCTTCAGCTGGGGGTACTTCGCCTTCAGCTCCTTGAACTGGTTGAAGACGCCCACGATCGGCTGGTTCCAGGTGTCGGCGACGCCGTCGACGCTGTCCGCCGCCACGAAGGACTTCTGGTAGTCGGCGTACGAATCGCCCGCGCCGTCACCCGCGTTGGGGTTGGCGTCGTCGCCCGCGGCCTTGTTCGCCTCGAAGCAGGTCAGGTCGGTGGGGTGGATATTGCCGAACGAGTAGTTGATGACGTCGACCTTGCCCGCGATGCCCCGGGTGTCCAGGTGCTTGGGGTAGAACGCGTTGCCGTACACGCTCCACTGGTCGTAGTACGCGATCTTCACCCCGCCGGTGGAGGCGGCTGCGGTGGTGAGGTCGTCGGCCGGGCCGGCGGCCGTGCCGAGGCCTGCGAATCCGGCCAGGGCGCCGGCGGCGAGCGCCGCGGTCGTCAGGGCCGCGAGCAAGGGTCTGCGGGAGCGCACGTGCTGCCTCCGAGGGGGGTGTGCTTAACGGGAGTTGGAGTAGAGATAGCGATCCGGCCACTTCCGCGTCAATGGTCTGATCCAAAGAAGGACTAGACCAATTCTGACAAGAAACCGCTTGTCAGACGCACACCCCGGCATGCAGAACCGCTCGCCACCATCGGTGACGAGCGGTTTAAGACCCCTTTAAGGGCTCCCGGACAGGCAGTTCAGGAATGAACCACTCCACCCGGCAGTTCGTACGCGTCGGCGATCAGTTCGTACGAGCGCAGCCGTTCACCGCCGCCGTGCGCATTGGCCGTGATCATCAACTCGTCGGCGCCGGTGCGCTTCTGGAGGTCGTCCAGACCCGTACGCACCGCGTCCGGGGTGCCATGGATGACATTCGACAGCCAGCTGTCCACGAACTCCTGCTCCATGGAGCTGAATTCGTACGCCGCCGCCTCCTCGGGCGTGGGGATGAGACCGGGACGGCCCGTGCGGAGCCGGACCATCGACAGCGCGCCCGTCAGCACCTGGCGGCGGGCCTCCTTCTCGTCGTCACAGGCGAGCGCGGAGACACCGATCACCGCGTACGGGGCGTCCAGGATCCCCGAGGGGCGGAAGGAGTCGCGGTAGAGGTCGAGGGCCGGGATGGTGTTCTGCGCCGAGAAGTGGTGTGCGAATGCGAACGGCAGCCCGAGCACACCGGCCAGCCGGGCGCTGAAGCCGGAGGAGCCGAGCAGCCAGACCGGCGGGCGGGCCGAGGGACCCTGGACCGGGCCGGGGACGGCGTGGATACGGGCGTAGGCATGCCCGTCGGGGAAGTCGTCGTCCAGGAAGCGGGTCAGTTCGGCGAGCTGCTGCGGGAAGTCGTCCGCGCCCTCGTTGAGCCTGTCCGTGCGCCGCAAGGCGGCGGCCGTCGCGCCGTCGGTGCCGGGCGCACGGCCGAGGCCCAGGTCGACCCGGCCCGGGGCGAGCGCCTCGAGCGTGCCGAACTGCTCGGCGATCACCAGCGGTGCGTGGTTCGGGAGCATCACGCCGCCGGAGCCGAGGCGGATGCGCTCGGTGTGCGCGGCGAGGTGGGCGAGGATCACGGCCGGCGAGGACGAGGCGACGCCCGGCATGGAGTGGTGCTCGGCCACCCAGTGGCGGTGAAACCCGCGGCTCTCGGCGAGCCGGGCGATGTCGACGCTGGTGCGCAGGGCGTCGGTTGCGGTGCGCCCGCTGCCGACCGTGACCAGATCCAGTACGGACAGGGGTACGGGTGCGGTCCCGATCGCCGTGCCCCGAATCGCGTCGCCCTGCTTCGCGTCGTCCACCGATGCCTCCCGCGCATGAAGATACGTACAGCACAGGCAAACAGGAGGCTCTCTCCGCTTTATTCCCGCGCCGCCCGCCCGCGCGTGGTCATTCGCGCTTCTGGAACAGCGTCCCCAGCTTCGGCCCGTACAGCCACGCCCTGCGCTCCGCCAGCCGCAGCCCCTCCCACACCGTCACCTGGTTCGCGGTGAGGACCGGCTTGCCCAGCATCTCCTCCAGCTCTTGGAGGTACGCCACGGTGTGCAGGGCCGTGTCCGGCAGCAGCACCACCTCCGCGTCCGGGTGGTCGCCCGCGCGCGCCAGTTCCAGCACCTCCGCCCGGCCCCAGGTGCCGACCTCCGCCGCCGTCACGATCCCGGCCGCCCGGCCCGCGACGACGTCGGCCCCGGACGCCTTGAGAAAGGCGGTGAACAGGGCCGTGATGTCGTCCGGGTAGGTCGCGGCGACCGCGACCCGAACCGCGCCCAGCTCCCGTACGGCATGTGCGAACGCGAACGACGTGCTCGACGCGGGCAGTCCCGCCGCCCGCGCGAGCCCGCGGATCTGCTCGTGCGCGCCCTCCCAGCCGTACACAAAACTCCCGCTGGTGCACGCCCACACCACCGACTCCGCTCCCGCCAGCCGCAGCTCCTCCACGCCCGCGGCGAGCCGCTCCGCCGAACCCATCCGCAGCAGTGCGTCGACGCGGTGCGCGTCCTCGCCGATGTCGGTGTGGAAGACGGGCAGTCTGATGTCGCTGTCGAGCAGCACCTCACACCGCGGGTAGTCGCCCTCGGCGGAATGTCCGGGGTAGAGAAGTCCGACCGTCGTCATGTCCAGCCTTCCGGTTCTTCGGGCTGAGCCTGCTGAGCCGCCTGGGCCTGCTGGGCGGGCGGAACCGACGTCGCTTCGTGCTCCGCGACCACCGCGGCCTCCGGCTGCAGCAGCAGCCCCTGGTACGGGCCGACCGCGTGCACCCCGATCCCGCGCAGCGCCGCCCACATCGTCACCTGGTTCGCCGAGAGCACCGGCATCCTCAGTTCGGCCTCCAGCTGGGGGATCGCGTCGTATGTCGGCAGATTCGTGCAGCTGATGAAGAGCGCGTCCGCCGCGCCCACCACCGCCTGCCTGGCCATGTCCACGACCGACCGGTACGGCACCTTCCAGATGTGCCGGGTCAGCCCGAGAAAAGCGCGGCCCGTGACCGTTACCCCAGCTTCTCCCAGATACTCCTCCAATGCCTGGGTCACCGACTCCGTATAGGGCGTGACCAGCGCGATCCGGCCGGCGCCCAGCTCGTCGAGCGCTTCGAGCAGGGCGCCGGACGTGGTCAGGGAAGGCACGTCCCCCGCCGAGCTCATCGCCTCGCACATGGCCCGCTCCCCGGCCAGACCGCCGACGAAACTGCCCGAGGTGCAGGCGTAGGCGACCACCTCGGGCTCGGAGGCGCCCAGGGCCCGTACCGCCTCGCGCAGCGTCTCGTGCTCGCTCACCAGGCGGGCCAGGTCCAGGGAGACCTCGACGGGCACGTAAGGCGTACGGGTCAGACGCAGCGAGACATCGTCGGGGACCCAGCGCCACAGCTCCCGGTCCAGAGCGAAATCGAACGGGGCGACCACTCCGACACCGCGCTGCGGCTGTGGTCCGCCGAGAAAGGAGACATCCATCGCAGGCCCCCTCAGGTCCTGTCCGGTCGATCGTGCCGGGCTCGACCTGACGTGTTGTTGACGACGGTAGGTTCGGGTGCGAGCGTGGTCAATCCGTACATGTCAGACTCCCCCGTATGCCCTTCGGGCACGGGAGGTGCCCCCATCGGAACGGCTTCCGCTTGATGTCTGAACCCACCCTTCTCGTGCTGGCGGCGGACCCCCCGCCGCGCCTCGGCAAACTGACCGGACGGGTCCGCGTCCAGTACGCCGACGAGCAGTCACTCGCCTCTCGACTCCCGTACGCAGACGTCCTGTTGGTGTGGGACTTCACCTCCGACGCGGTCCGTCTCGCCTGGCCTGGCGAGGGTCCGAGACCCCGCTGGGTGCACACCCCGAGCGCGGGAGTGGACCGGCTGCTCTGCCCCGAGCTGGTCGCTTCCGACACGGTGCTCACCAATGCCCGGGGTGTCTTCGAGGAACCGATCGCCGAGTACGTGGCGGGGCTGGTGCTCGCCATGGCGAAGGACCTCCCCGGGACCATGGAGCTCCAGCGGCAGCGGCGCTGGCGCCACCGCGAGGGACTGCGGGTGGCCGGCACCCGGGCGACGGTGGTGGGCGCGGGCCCGATCGGCCGGGCCGTGGCCGGCACGCTGGAGGCGCTCGGTGTCACCGTGGCGGTCGTGGGCCGCACCGAGCGCCCCGGAATCCATGGCGCGCAGGATCTCGATCCGCTGCTCGCCCGCGCCGACTGGGTCGTGTGCGCCGCGCCGCTCACCGACGCGACACGCGGGATGTTCGACGCGCGGCGCTTCGGTCTGATGCAGCCGTCAGCCCGCTTCATCAATGTGGGGCGGGGCCCGCTGGTGCTCGAGGACGATCTCGTCGCCGCGCTGAACAAGCGGTGGATCGCGGGTGCGGCCCTCGATGTCTTCGTCTCCGAGCCGCTCGCGCCCGACAGTGCGCTGTGGGACGTTCCGGGGCTGATCGTCTCGCCGCACATGAGCGGCGACACGGTCGGCTGGCGGGACCGTCTGGGTGAGCAGTTCGTCGATTTGTACGAACTATGGGAGGCCGGAAAGCCGTTCCCGAACGTGGTGGACAAGAAACGTGGGTACGTCCCCATGCATGACGTCTCCGCTGACTGACCTGACCGCACGCCAACTGCTGACCGGCTACGAGAAGGGCGACTTCACCCCCCTCGACGCGACCAGAGCGGCGCTGGACCGGATCGAGACGGTGCAACCGCTGGTCAACGCCTTCGTACGGGTCGATGCCGAGCAGGCACTCGCCCAGGCGACGGCATCCGCCGAGCGGTGGCACAGGAGAGAACCGCAGGGGCTGCTCGACGGGGTGCCCGTGACGGTGAAGGACGTCCTGCTGCAGCGCGGCGCCCCGACCCTGCGCGGCTCCAAGACCGTTGGCACGAGCGGCAGTTGGGACGAGGACGCGCCGTCCATCGCCCGGCTGCGCGCGCACGGCGCGGTCTTCCTCGGCAAAACGACGACGCCCGAGTTCGGCTGGAAGGGGGTCACCGACTCCCCGCTGAACGGGGTGACGCGCAATCCGCACGACCTGGGCCGCACGTCGGGCGGGTCCAGCGGCGGCAGCGCGGCGGCCGTGGCGCTGGGCGCCGGTCCGCTGTCGATCGGCACGGACGGTGGCGGCTCGGTCCGGATCCCGGCGTCCTTCTGCGGGATCTTCGCGCTGAAGCCGACGTACGGACGCGTGCCGCTGTACCCCTCCAGCCCCTTCGGAACGCTGTCCCATGTCGGCCCGATGACCAGGGACGCCGCGGACGCCGCGCTGATGCTGGACGTGATCAGCGGCGAGGACTGGCGGGACTGGTCGC